>NZ_JBICZL010000007.1:0-514352 GCF_043201875.1 Streptomyces sp. NPDC048248 | reverse complement strand
CCAACCCCATCCCCCGCCAACACCACCGCCCGATGCTCAAACACCGACCGCGACGACACCAACGAAAAACCCACCTCCCCCACACCAGCGCCACCAGCACCAGCAGCGGCAGCGGCAGCCACACACACCGCCAACCGCTCACCCTGACCCCGCAACGCCCCCACACTCCGCGCCGACACCACCAACGGCACCACCCCCGAACCCAACACAGGAGCAGGGTCGGTGAGCCCGCTGAGGCCGTCAGCCGTCTCGCGGCCCTGGACGGACTCGCCCGGGGACTCGGCGTCGCGGGCCGTTTCCGTACGCGCGTCCGCCGGGGGCTCCTCGATGATCGTGTGGGCGTTGGTACCGCTGGCGCCGAAGGAGGACACACCCGCCCGGCGGGGCTCCTCGCCGGCCGGCCACTGCTGCGCCTCCGTCAGCAACGACACCGCACCGGACTCCCAGTCGACCTTCTCCGACCGCTCCTCCGCATGCAGCGTCGCCGGCAGCACCCCGTGCCGCATGGCCATCACCATCTTCATGACGCCACCGACACCGGAGGCCGCCGCCGCGTGTCCGATGTTGGACTTCAACGACCCCAACCACAGCGGCCGGTCGGCAGAGCGCCCCTGACCGTAGGTCGCCAGCAGCGCCCCCGCCTCGATCGGATCACCCAGCGTCGTACCCGTACCGTGCGCCTCCACCACCGCCACCTGCTCCGGCTTCAGCCGCGCATCGGCCAACGCCGCCCGGATCACCCGCTGCTGCGCGCGACCGTTGGGCGCCGTGAGGCCATTGCTCGCACCGTCCTGATTGATCGCACTTCCCCGCACCACCGCCAGCACCGGATGCCCGTTGCGCCGCGCCTCCGACAGCCGCTCCAGCAACAGCACACCGACACCCTCTGCCCAGACGGTGCCGTCCGCCGCCGCGGAGAAAGCCCGGCAGCGGGCAGTCGGGGACAGGGCCCGCTGTCGGCTGTATTCGACGAACCCGGTCGGGGTGGCCATCACCGTCGTCCCACCGGTCAGCGCCATCGACGACTCGCCCTTGCGCAACGACTGACAGGCCAGGTGCAGGGCCACGAGCGACGACGAACACGCCGTGTCGACCGTGAGGGCCGGCCCCTCGAACCCGAGGGTGTACGAGACCCGACCGGAGAGAATGGCGCCCGAGGCGCCCAGTGACATCTGGCCTTCCAGCCCGTCCGGAAGGTCCGTCACATTGGTGCCGTAGTCGAAGTCCGTGGCCCCGATGAACATTCCCGTGCGGCTGCCGCGCAGCGAGGCGGGAGTGATGCCGGCGCGCTCCAGAGTCTCCCAGGAGACCTCCATCAGCAGGCGCTGCTGGGGGTTCATGGACAGTGCCTCGCGCGGGGAGATGCCGAAGAACGGAGCGTCGAACCGGTCGACGTCGTCCAGGAATCCGCCCTCACGGACGTACGTCTTGCCCTTGCGGTCGGGGTCCGGGTCGTAGAGGGCGTCCAGGTCCCAGCCCCGGTCGTCCGGGAACGGCCCGATGGCGTCCCGCCCTTGGGCGACGAGGTCCCACAGATCCTCGGGCGTGGACACGCCACCGGGGAACCGGCAGCCCATCGCCACGATGGCGATCGGCTCGTGCTCCTGCTCCTGGATGTCGTCCAGGCGCTGACGTGCCACGCGCAGATGTGCGGTGGTCCGCTTGAGGTAGTCGCGAAGCTTCGCTTCGTTCTCCATCACTTGTGAGCTCCTCGAAGACCGTGAAGGGAAGGCGGTGACTGTGCCTGTGGGTCGGTGTGCGGTGGTTCAGGAGATGTCGTCGAGTTCCTGGTCGAGCAGGTCGAACATCTCCTCGTCGGTGGCCACATCGAGGTCGTCGACGGTGTTCTGCCGATCCGCGTCGCCGGCCCAGGTGCGCCACAGGGACTGCAGCCGCTCGGAGACCGCGGCACGGGCGTCCTCGTCGAGTTCCAGCCCGACCAGGGATGCCTCGACCCGGTCCAGATCCGCGAGGACGGGCGTGGCGGGCGAGCCGCCGCCGGGAAGGAGTTCGGTGTCGAGATGGGCGGCGAGCGCGGCGGCAGTGGGATGGTCGAAGACCAGCGTGACCGGCAGCCTGAGTCCGGTAGCCGCGCCGAGGCGGTTGCGCAGCTCCACCGCGGTGAGCGAGTCGAAGCCCAGCTCCTTGAAGGCCCGGTCGGCGTCGACAGCTGCGGAGTGGGCGTGGCCCAGCACGACGGCGGCCAACGATCGGACCAGGTCGAGCAGGACCCGTTCCCGGTCGGCGTCGCCCAGTCCGGTGAGGCGTCGCAACAGGGCCGCGGAGTCACCGGAGTCCTCACCCGTCGGCCCGCTCTCGGATTCGAGGGCCTCGCGGGCCTCCGGGAGGTCGCGCAGCAGAGACAGCAGTCGTCCACCGGCGAGCGCGGGGGCGAACCGGCCCCATTCGAGGTCGGCGACGACCTGGAACGGCTCTTCCCGGGAGACCGCCTGGAGCAGGGCGTCGCCGGCACGGTCGCCGGCCATCGGGGCCGCGCCGCGGCGACGCAGCTGCTCCGCCATCGCCTCGTCGACCATGCCTCCCTCGGCGAGGGCGCTCCAGGCCACCGAAGTTGCGGCCAGGCCGTCCGCGTGACGCTGCTGGGCGAGCGCGTCCAGGACGGCGTTCGCGGCGGCGTAGCTCCCCTGACCGGCTGCGCCCACGGTGCCGGCCATGGAGGAGAAGAGCACGAAGGCGGATAGGTCGCGGTCCTTGGTGAGCTCGTGCAGGTGGTGCGCCCCGGTCACCTTGGGCCGCAAGGCCCGGCCGACCTGTTCGGCCGTCAGGGAGTCCAGGACACCGTCGTCGAGTACACCCGCGGCGTGCACCACGGCGGTCAACGGCAGGTCCTCGGGCAGGGAGTCCAGCAGCCGTGCGAGCGCGGCGCGATCTGCGACATCGCAGGCCGCGACCGTGACCCGGGCGCCGGACGCCGCGAGTTCCGCCTCCAGTTCGGTGGCGCCTGGTGCCGCGATGCCGCGGCGGCTGATCAGCAGCAGGTGCTGTGCGCCCTCCCGGGCCAGTCTGCGGGCGAGTTCGGAGCCTGCGCCGCCGGTTCCACCGGTGATCAATACGGTGCCGCTCGGCTTCCAGGCGTCTCCCGCCGGGCGTGCAGCGCTCCGCAGGAGCCGCCGGGCGAACACGCCTGCGTCGCGCACTGCGAGCTGGTTCTCGGGCTGCCGGTCGTCTCCGTCCGTCTGCTCGGCCAGCACAGCCGTCAGCCGGGTCAGCGCCCGGTGGTCGAAGACCGTCGGCAGATCCACCAGACCGCCCCAGCGCTGCGGCGACTCCAGGCCGATCACCGCGCCCAGCCCCCAGAGGGCGGCCTGGGCGGGACTGTCGAGCCGGTCGGAGTCGGAGGTCGCCACCGCTCCCCGGGTCGCGAGCCACAGCGGCGCCTCGATCCCGGCATCACCCAGTGCCTGGGTCAGCGTCAGGGTGAGAGCGAGCCCCACAGGCATGGCCGGGGCCTCGGTCTGCGCAACCTCGGTCTGCCGGTCGTCGTCGAGGGCGAGCAGCGACAGCACCCCGGCCGGTCGCGGCCCGGCGGATTCCTTCAGCATCCCGCCGATCCGCTCTGCGAGGCCGGTTCGGTCCGTACCGGCGGCGACCTCGACGGGGAGGATGTCCGCGCCGAGTGCGGTGAGGCCGGTGAGAACGGCTGCCGCCCGCTGGTCCGCGGCACCTGCTGCCGGTACGGCGACAAGCCAGGTGCCGCCGAGCGACGTGACGGCGGACTCCGGGAGCGGCCGCCAGCCGATCCGATAGCGCCAGGAGTCCAACGCCGACCGGTCCGCCTTGTGTCGGCGCCACGCGGACAGCACGGGAAGCGCCCTCTCCAGGGCGGTGGCAGTGGCGGAGCCTGCGGTCTCCGGGACCGTGCTGGTGGTCCCGGTCCCGGTGTCCATCCCCAACGTCGCCGCGAGTGCCGGAAGGTCCTCGCTGTCCACCGCTGCCCAGAAGGCGGCTTCCGCGGGGTCGTCCGCGCCGCCGGACTTCGGGGCCGGGGTCTCCAGCCAGTAGCGGCGGCGTTGGAAGGGGTAGGTGGGCAGGTCGACGGGACGGGTCCGGCGTCCGGGGAAGACCGCTGCCCAGTCGACCGCGACACCGCGGACGTACGCCTGCGCCAGCGACAGCAGCAGTCGGTCGAGGCCACCCTCGTCACGGCGCAGCGAGCCGATCACGACGGCATCGGTGCCGGCGGCCTCGGCGGTCTCCTGCACCGCGAAGGTCAGTACGGGATGGGGGCTGACCTCGATGACCACCCGGTGGCCCGCGTCCAGCATCCGGCGGGTCGCCCGCTCCAGCTGGACGGTCTGCCGAAGGTTGCGGGCCCAGTAGTCCGCGTCGAGGCCCTCGGTGTCGATCGGTTCGCCGGTGACCGTCGAGTAGAAGGCGGTGCCGGACGGGCGGGGACTGATCGGCGCGAGGAGTTCCAGCAACTGTCCGTGGATGTGCTCCACCTGCCGCGAGTGTGAGGCGTAGTCGACGGGAATGGTTCTCGCCCGGACGCCGTCGGACTCGCACGACGCCAACAGCTCGCGCAACGCCTCGGGTTCACCGGAGACCACCATGGAGCAGGGCCCGTTGACGGCGGCGAGCGACAGGCGCTCGCCCCATGGCGCCATGCGTCCGGTGAGTTCGTCCTGCGGCAGCGAGACCGACATCATTCCGCCGCGTCCCGACAGAGCCCGCAGCGCCTGGCTGCGCAGCGCCACCACACGGGCCGCGTCCTCCAGGGTCAGGGCGCCCGCCACACACGCTGCCGCGATCTCGCCCTGGGAGTGGCCCGCCACGGCAGCGGGCTCCACACCGTACGAGCGCCACAGGGCCGCAAGCGACACCATCACCGCGAACAGCAGCGGCTGCACCACGTCCACCCGCTCCATCGAGGGCGCGCCCGGAGCGCCCCGTACCACCTCCGCCAGCGACCAGTCCGTGAACGGTGCCAGGGCCCGACCGCAGTCGGCCATCGACCGGGCGAACACGGGTGAGGTGGTGCTCAGTTCGCCTGCCATGCCGGCCCACTGTGATCCCTGGCCGGGGAAGAGGAAGACCGGCCTGGTGGTGTTGACCGTGACGCCCTTGGCCAGTCCTGCGGCCGAGCATCCGGCGGCGAGCGCGTCGAGGCCCGCCAGGAAGTCCTCCCGGGTCCGGCCGACGACCACCGCACGGTGCTCGAACGCGGACCGCGTACGGGCCAGTGCCGGTCCGATGTCGGCCGGGTCGGCCTCGGGGTACCGGTCCAGGTGTTGCCGTAGCTCTACGGCGCGGGCCCGCAACGCTGCCTCGGTACGGCCGGCCAAGGGCCACGGCAGCGGCCCCGGAGGCATCGCGCCCGCGGCGCCGGAGAGCACCGACGTGGCCGGCTCCGCTCCCCCGGCTGCCGGCTCCGGTTCCCCGTCCGGCGCCTGTTCGAGGATCACATGGGCATTGGTGCCGCTCACTCCGAAGGCCGACACCGCGCCCCGGCGGGGCCGCCCCCGGTCCGGCCACGGCGTTGCTTCGCCGAGCAGCGACACCGATCCGGCGGACCAGTCCACAGCGTGCGAGGGCTCGTCGACGTGGAGGGTCCGGGGCATCAGCCCCTGACGGATCGACAGGACGGTCTTGATGATTCCGCCGATGCCGGCGGCCGCCTGCGTGTGGCCGATGTTGGACTTCAGCGAACCGAGCCGCAGCGGCCGGCCGGCCGGGCGCCCCCGGCCGTAGGTGGCCAGCAATGCCTGGGCCTCGATGGGGTCGCCGAGCCGGGTGCCGGTGCCGTGCGCCTCCACCAGGTCGACGTCGGCGTGGGTCAGCCCGGCGGCGGCCAGTGCCTGCTCGATGACGCGCTGCTGGGCGGCACCGTTGGGTGCGCTGAGGCCGTTGCTCGCTCCGTCCTGGTTGATCGCACTGGCCCGCACGACGGCGAGCACCGGATGTCCGTTGCGGCGCGCGTCGGACAGTCGCTCCAGCAGCACCATGCCCACACCCTCGCCCCAGCCGGTGCCGTCGGCGGCAGCGGCGAAGGGCTTGCAGCGGCCGTCGGGAGCCAGGCCCCGCTGGCGGCTGAACTCGACGAAGACGCCTGGATTCGCCATGATCGCGGCTCCGCCGGCCAGCGCGAGCGAACTCTCTCCCCGCCGCAGTGACTCGGCCGCGAGGTGCAGGGTCACCAGCGACGACGAGCACGCGGTGTCGAGCGTGACGGCGGGACCCTCCAGGCCGAGGGTGTACGCGATACGGCCGGAGGCCACGCTGGTGACGTTGCCGATCAGGAGGTGGCCCTCGACGCTCCGGGCCGCCAGGGCCGGGTCCCCTCCGTACTGGAACGAGGTCGCGCCGACGAAGACGCCGGCCCGCTCCCCCTTCAGCGACAGCGGGTCGATCCCCGCACGTTCGACGGCCTCCCAGGAAACCTCCAGCAGCAGCCGCTGCTGAGGGTCCATGGCCAGTGCCTCACGTGGCGAGATCCCGAAGAATGCCGGATCGAACTGCCCGGCCTCGTAGAGGAATCCGCCCTGCCGGGTGTAGCAGGTGCCGGATGTGCTTGGGTCCGGGTCGTAGAGCCCTTCCAGGTCCCAGCCTCGGTCGGTGGGGAATGCGGAGACCGCGTCCCGGCCGTCGGCGACCAGTTCCCACAGGTCCTCGGGCGAGCGCACCCCGCCGGGGAAGCGACAGCCCATGCCCACGATGGCGATCGGCTCCCGCTCTTTGTCCTCCACCTCCTGGAGGCGCTGCCGGGCACGATGCAGATCAGCGGTGACCCGCTTGAGGTAGCCGAGAAGCTTGGCTTCTTGCTCGTTGGCCATCAGGACGCCCCGAACTCGTTGTCGATCAGGTGGAAGACTTCGTCGGCGGAGGCCGTCATCAACTGCTCCTCGACCGAGGCCCCGCCGCTCTGCGGCGTACTGCCCAGCAGAGCCGCCAGGTCCTGCAGGCGGGTGGCGAGCCGCTCGCGTACGCCGGTGGCCGCCGTGATCTCCCCCAGGGCCTTCTCCCACCGGTCCAGTTCCTCGAAGACCGATGCGGCCGTCGCCGGCTGTTCCGGGAACAGCTCGGTCAGAAGGAACCGGGCGAGCGACGCCGGCGAGGGACAGTCGAAGATCAGCGTGGCGGGCAGCGGCAGTCCGGTGGCGGCGTTCAGCCGGTTGCGCAGCTCCACCGCCGTGAGCGAGTCGAAGCCGAGCTCCTTGAAGGCCCGGTCGTCGGCTATCGCAGCCGGTGTGGAGTGGCCCAGGACGGCTGCGGTGTGCGTACGCACCAGATCCGTCAGCATCCGCTCCCGTTCGGCCTCCGGCAGTGCGGCAAGACCGTCCTTCGCGCTGCCGATGCTCTGCTGCACGGTGTCCTCGGGCTCTCGGGATCCCTCCCGCACCCGCTGTACCTCCGGCAGTTCGTCGAGCAGGGGGCTACGGCGGGCAGCGGTGAAAGCGGGATGGAATCGATCCCAGCGGACATCCGCGAGAATCAGCGTCGTCTCCTGGCGGGCCAGCGCGCCGTGCAGGGCCGCGACACTCAGGTCCGGTGCCATCGGAGGCAGACCCCTGCGGCTCAGATGCTCCTCCACACCCTCGCCCTCGATCATGCCCTTGTCCGCCCAGGGGCCCCAGGCCACCGATGTCGCCGCCAGGCCACGGGCCCGGCGCTTCTCGGCGAGCGCGTCCAGGAAGGAGTTGGCCGCCGCGTACGCGCCCTGGCCGCCGCTCCCCCAGGCCGCCGCGACGGACGAGAAGAGCACGAAGGCGTCGACATGGGCTTGGTCGAGCAGCTGGTCGAGATGAACGGCACCGGAGACCTTGCCCTCGGCCATGGCCGCGAAATCGGCCGGGCTGCTGTCGGCGACCTGCCGGAAAACGACCACCCCGGCGGCGTGGAACACCGCACGCACCGGTGAACCGTCGGCCGCCAAGCCGTCCAGCAACCCCGCCAGCGCCTCACGGTCGCCGACATCGCACGCGGCGACCGTCACCCGGGCGCCAAGACACGTCAGCTCGGCCGCCAGGTCCGCGGCACCCGGCGCCGTGGCACCGCGCCGGCTGGTGAGAACCAGGTGTTCCGCCCCGGTGCGGGCCAGCCAGCGGGCCACCTGAGCTCCCAGGCCGCCGGTACCGCCGGTGATGAGAACGGTGCCGTTCGGCTGCCACTTCTCCTGATCGGGCAACGCCCCCAGCGGAGCGTGCACCAACCGCCGTACGAAGAGTCCCGCGGCACGCACCGCGAGTTGGTCCTCGTCGCCCGCGGCGGCGAGCACTCCGGCCAGCCGCGCGGCGGCGCGCTCGTCGACCACGCTCGGCAGATCGACCAGGCCGCCCCAGCGCTCGGGATGCTCCAGACCGACCACACGGCCCAGGCCCCAGACAGCTGCCTGCTCGGGACGGTCGACGGGATCGGTCGGGCTCACCGAGACGCCACCTCGGGTCGCGAGCCACAGGGGGCAGTTGACCTCCATGTCCCCCAGCGCCTGCACCAGCGCAAGGTTCAGCGCCAGACCGTACGACAGCACCGGATAGCGGGGGTGGGGATTATCGGCGAGGGCGAGCAGGGACAGCACACCCTCCGGCATCTCCCCGGCGGCCGCCGACCGCAGTCGTGCGGCAACCGCATCGCGGTCGTCCTCGGGCAGCTCGACGGCTATCGCGCGTGCTCCGCGCTCCTGTAGCCCCCGCAGCACGGCGGCCTGCGCCTCGCTGCCGTTTGCTGCGGCCGGAACCGCTACCAGCCAGGTGCCGGACAGCGAGCCTCGCGGCTCGCCGGCCACCGGATGCCAGGCGATCCGGTACCGCCAGGCTTCCGTGACGGCGTGGTCGTTCTGCTTGCGGTGCCATGAGGACATCAGGGGCACCATGCCGCTCAGTGGTGTGGCGGGGTCGACTTCGAGCATCGCGGCCAGCGCCGCGAGGTCCTGGCGCTCCACCGCGTCCCAGAAGCCGGCGTCGACGGACCTGTCGTGTGGTGCGGCCACGGGCGCATCGGGGACAGACGGGGTCTCGAACCAGTAGCGGTCGCGTTGGAAGGCGTACGTCGGCAGATCCACCCGACGCGCACCACGCCCCTCGAAGAACGCCCGCCAATCGACCTCAATCCCCGCGACGTGCATCCGGCCCAATGCCGCTACCGCCGACTCCTCCTCACCCCGACCCTTCCGCGAGAACGCAATGAACTCGCCCTCCTCAACGCACGACTCACCCATCGCGGAAAGAACACCGGCCGGACCCAACTCCACAAACCGATTCACCCCGCGAGCCGACAGTGCACGCATCCCGTCGTGAAAGCGCACCGCCTCCCGCACATGACGCACCCAGTACTCCGCCGAACACACCAACCCCGACGAAGCCACCTCACCCGTCACATTCGACACCAAGCCCAGGCGCGGCTCCCGAAACACCACCCCCTCAACAACCCGCCGGAAGTCCTCCAACATCGGCTCCACCAACGCCGAATGAAAAGCATGAGAAACCCGCAGACGCGATGACTTCCAACCGCCCGAAGCCACCACCCCACACACCGCATCCTCAATACCCGACAACACCACAGACCGCGGACCGTTCACCGCAGCCACCGACACCCCTTCCCCACACCCCACCAAGAACGGCGCGACCTCCTCCTCCGAAGCCACCACCGACACCATCGCCCCACCGTCAGGCAACGCCTGCATCAGGCGACCACGCGCCACCACCAGAGCCACCGCATCCTCAAGCGACCACACCCCCGCAACAAACGCCGCAGCCAACTCCCCCACCGAATGCCCCATCACAAAATCCGGCCGCACACCCCACGACTCCACCAACCGGAACAACGCCACCTCAAAAGCAAACAACCCCACCTGAGCAAAACCCGTCCCCTCCAACAACGGAACCCCACCAGGCCCCGCCACACCGGAGAACACCACTTCGCGCAGCGAACACCCCAAAAGCCCATCCGCCGCCGCACACACCTCATCAAACGCAGCAGCAAACACCGGGAACACCCCATACAACTCCCGGCCCATCCCCACACACTGCGCACCCTGACCCGTAAACAAAAACGCCGTCAAAGCATCAAAGGCCTGCGACCCCGGCGCCCGCCCAGACGCCAACTCCTGCAATCCGGCGAGCAATTCTTCCTTTTCCCGGCCGACCACCACAGCACGGTGCTCGAACACCGCACGCCCCGTCGCCAACGAAAAACCCACATCAACCAGCGACACTCCCGGAGACAAGGCCACATGCTCACGCAACCGCTCCGCCTGCGCCCGCAACGCACCCACCGACCGACCCGACACCACCCACGGCACCACCACACCAACACCACCCGGCACCGCGGGATCCTTTGGCTCCGCGGACCCTGACCAGCTCGACAGCACCATGTGGCAGTTGGTGCCGCCCATGCCGAACGAGCTGACGCCAGCGAGCAGCGGCCCGCCGTCAGCGCGCGGCCACTCTTCCCGTTCCGTCTGGACCCGGAGGTTCCATGCGTCCAGTGGAATGGCGGCGTTGGGCGTCTCGAAGTGGAGGCTCGGAGGGAGTTCCTGATTCCGGATGGACAGAACGGCCTTGAGCAGGCCCGTGATCCCGGCTGCCCCCTCCAGGTGGCCGACGTTGGTCTTGGCGGAGCCGACCCGCAGCGGGGTGTCCGCTGTCCGGGCCCCGCCCAGAACGGTTCCGAGCGCTGCCGCCTCGACCGGGTCACCGACCTTGGTACCGGTGCCGTGCAGCTCCACGTACTGCACCTCGGCCGGATCGACCCCGGCGAGCCGGTACGCCTCGTGCAGCACCTCTTCCTGACCCGCCTGGTCCGGCGTGGTGAGGCTGAGACCGCCGCCGTCGTTGTTGATGGCGGAGCCCTCGATCAGGCAGTGGATCCGGTCGCCGTCGGCGACCGCCCGCGAAAGCGGCTTCAGGACGACGAGAGCACCGCCCTCACCGCGCACGTAACCATTGGCCCGGGCGTCAAAGGTGTAGCAGCGGCCGTCGGGTGACAGGGCGCCGAATTTCGATGCGCCCGCAAAGCTCTCGGGGGCGATGTTGAGGTTGACGCCGCCGGCCAGCGCCCTGTGCGACTCTCCGCGACGGAGACTGTCGCATGCCATATGGACGGCGACCAGCGACGACGACTGGCCGGTGTCCACGACCATGCTGGGGCCGCGCAACCCGAGGATGTACGAAATGCGGTTGGCGATGATGCTGCGCTGCAGTCCGGTCAGCGAGTGCTGGGTGACGGCAGGCAGACCCTGCTGGTGCTGCAGGGCCGCGTAGTCGTCCGCGATGGCACCGACGAACACACCGGTCCGGCTTCCTGTCAGCGAGGCCGGGACGGAGCCCGCGTCCTCCAGCGCCTCCCAGCTGAGTTCGAGCATGAGGCGCTGCTGCGGGTCCATGGCCGCGGCTTCCCTCGGCGAGATGCCGAAGAACTCCGGGTCGAATCGATCGACCTGGCTGAGGAATCCACCGCGGCCGGACTCCGGGGTGAGTCCGGTGGTCCGGCAGCGAGCCTCGGATATTTCGGTGATGACGTCGACACCGTCACGGAGCAGTTTCCAGAATTCGTCCGGCGTGGACGCCTGCGGAAGACGGCAGGACAGCCCGACGACGGCGATCGGATCGTTTTGCATCTCGGGGTTCCCAGACATCACGATTCGGATCGCCTTTCCACAGAAAAATCAACGTTAAAGAATAAGTGGGTAACTCATGGGAGGTTATTCAGCCACCGTCAGCGAACCAACACCTGATCAGCGAAATGACCCCCTCCTGCGCGTATCTCAGCCTTGGGGGCGCCTCAGCGGTTCCCACCAGTCACGGTTCTCCGTGTACCAGCGGATGGTCGCCGCCAATCCGGTCTCGAGCGAGACCTGCGGGGCATATCCCAATCGGCTGCGAATCTTGTCGATATTCACCGAATACCGACCGTCGTGCGCCTTTCGGTCAGGCACCCGATTCACCATCGAGTCGTCCAATCCGAAAGCATCGAGCAGCCGGTCCACGAACGCACGGTTGGTCAATTCCGTGCCGCCGCCGATGTTGTAGATCTCGCCCGGTTCACCGCCCTCAGCGACCAGGGCGATCCCCCGACAGTGGTCTTCGACATGGAGCCAATCCCGGACGTTCCCGCCGTCCCCGTACAGCGGCACTTTGCGGCCGTCCATCAGGTTGGTGATGAACAACGGGACGAACTTCTCCGGATGCTGGTACGGGCCGTAGTTGTTCGAGCAACGGGTGACACAGACTGGCAGCCCGTGCGTTCGGTGGTACGCCCGGGCCAGCAGGTCCGAAGACGCTTTGGACGCCGAATACGGGGAGTTGGGCTGGAGCGGCTCCTCTTCGCTCCAGGAACCCGCGTCGATGGAGCCGTAGACCTCGTCGGTCGAGACGTGGACGAACTTCGGCACCGCAGCGTCGGTCGCGGCCTGCAAGAGCGTGTGGGTTCCCACCACATTGGCCATCACGAACTCGGCCGAGCCGGCGATCGACCGGTCGACGTGGGACTCGGCGGCGAAGTGGACGACGAGGTCCGTGCCGCGCATCAGTTCCTCGACCAGCGGTCTGTCACAGATGTCGCCCCGGACGAAACGCAGCCGGGAGCCGGCGACCGCGGCCAGGTTCGTCTCGTTGCCGGCGTAGGTGAGCTTGTCCAGCACCACCACATCGGCCTGCGCGAATGCCGGGTAAAAGCCGGTCAGCGTCTGCCGTACGAAGTGCGAGCCGATGAAGCCCGCCCCTCCGGTCACCAAAATGCGCACGGGGCTATCTCACACCTTTCGACGCGACGTCTTTCAGGTACTCGCCGTACCCGGACTTGTTCAGTTGAGCTCCCAGCGCGTAGCAGGCTTCCGCGTCGATGAAGCCCATGCGGAATGCGATCTCCTCCAGGCAGGCGATCCGCACCCCCTGTCGCTGTTCCAGGACCTGGACGTACTGACCGGCCTGGAGGAGCGAGTCGTGGGTACCGGTGTCGAGCCAGGCGAAGCCGCGGCCCAGGTTCACCAGCTGAGCCCTGCCCTGCTCCAGGTAGATGCGGTTCACGTCGGTGATCTCGAGTTCACCCCGGGCGGAGGGGCACAGGTTCTTCGCGATGTCGACCACGTCACTGTCGTAGAGGTACAGACCGGTGATGGCCAGATCGGATCGGGGGTGGGACGGCTTCTCCTCGATGGACAGCAATTTCCCGCCCTTGTCCACCTCCCCGACGCCGTAACGCTCGGGGTCACTCACCGGATAGCCAAAGAGCACACAGCCGTCGACGTGTCGGGTGTGGTCGTGGAGCAGCTTCGAGAACCCTGGACCGTGGAAGATGTTGTCCCCGAGGGCCAGCGCCACCGATTCACTGCCGATATGGTCGGCGCCGATGACCATCGCCTCGGCGATCCCATTGGCCTGCCGCTGCTCGGCGTACTCGATGTTGAGCCCCAGATTCGACCCGTCGCCCAACAACACCTGGAAGAGCGAGAGGTGATCCGGCGTCGAGATGATGAGGATGTCACGTATGCCGCCCAGCATGAGCACCGACAGCGGATAGTAAATCATCGGCTTGTCGTAAACCGGAAGCAGTTGTTTTGACACCGCGCGCGTCAAAGGGTGCAGCCGGGTGCCGCTGCCACCGGCGAGCACAATTCCCTTCACCAGGACTCCCGGTGATCGAATACCTGCATTTCTGACTTCTCCGATGTGGCGGTTGAACCGGCTGGAAGTGAGGTCGGAGCAGCTGCGCCGGCACAACCGAAACTATCAACGCAGGCGAGACGAAACCGACTTCAGAGATTCTTTTAGGGGTTTCTCCGTGCAGGACAGGGGGGTGGGACGGCGGACGCGACCATTCCCCGTCACCATCCGCACCCGGTTGATTCCGTTAAGCGATTCAGGAGGCCACGGTGATGTGCTCCGCGCTCAAAGCAAAGTTCATCGTGAGCTGTCGCCGCCCCCGGATATTCAGCTTTCGGTAGACCCGGGTGAGGTGCTGCTCGACGGTACTCACCGTGATGTACAGCTCGGCCGCGATCTCTCGATTCGTGGAGCCCTGTGCCGCGAGGGCGGCCACTCGCGTTTCCGAATCGCTGAGCTTGGAGATCGGGCTGGACCTGTCGTCGTCCGGCGGAGACTGCTCGTACGCTTTGAGGCACCCCGGACGGATGGCTTCGCACAGGGCGTCGGCCCCGCATTCCTTGGCCATCTGCCAGGCCCGGTCCGTGATCACGCCGGCTCTGCTGAACTCGCCCAGCGCGCGGTGCGCCCGTCCGAGGTCGGCCAGGGCACGGGCCAGTTCCAGCCGGTCGCCGGAACTCTCCAGCTCCGCCACCGCCTGGGCCAGCGTTCGGGGCCGCAGCGCAGGCTCGCTGACGGCCGCGTGCATACGCAGGGCGGCCCCCCGGACGCGGGAACCACCCGCTCTTGTCAGCTGACTCCTGATCAGGCGCTCGGCGGGCTCGCGCTCGCCGATCCGCAGCCATGCCTCCGCGGCGTCCATGCTCCAGGGCAGGAGCACGGGCTGGTCGACCTTCCATTGCTCGGCGAGTCGTCCCGCCGTGAGGAATTCCCCCAGCGCGGCGTGCGCCCGGCCGGTCGCGAGGTAGTAATGCCCCCGCGCCCGCAAGTACTTCAGTCCGTAGACGCTCCGGAACACACTGTCCCGCACGGGGCGACTGATCTGGCGGGCCGCGGCGCTCAGCCGCCCCATCGCCGTGTAGGCCAAGATTTGGGTGGCCAGGGCTCCCGCAGCGAACACGCTCCCGACCTCCTCCGCTACGCCGTCCAGCGAAGCAGCCGCGCAGTCCACCGCCTCGTGCAGATTGCCCTGCCAAAGGAACATCTCGCCACGGATCATGGAAAGGATGGTCCGCCACCCTGGCGTCTGCCACCCCCGGGCCTCCCCGGTCAGCGACCCCCACCACGCTTCGATCCCGGCCGACCGGTCACCCCGGACCAGCGCGGACAAGGCCGTAGCCGCCGGCTCGAACGTCGCCTCGGTGAGTGCCAAGAGCTGGAGCGATCCCTCTGCAACGAGGAGAGCCGGCTCATTGCGGATCCGGCGTCCCGGGAGGGACACGGCAGATGCCGCCGGAGGGGCAGCCACCGATGTCAACGACGGGGGGAAGAGTGAGGTGTTGAGAACCCTGTACACGTCGGCCGTATCGGGAACGTTCTCCCCTGCGCCATCGAACCGGTGCAGGGTCCCCCGCGCGTCGTCGAACCGCCCGAGTGCGAGAAGCAGACGGGCCAGCGGGCCGGCGCAGGATTCGGGCAGCGTCCCGGCACGCAGCAGCGCCAAGGGCTCCACCAAGTGGCCTTCGACGGCGCACGGGTCCAGCCGCAGCAGAACGGCCGCGAGCCGGAGCCGGATTTCGACGCGGTGCGCCGGGTCGGTGCAGGCGCCACAGGCAAGTTGCAGGAAGCGCACCGCAAGCGGTGCGTCGCCCGCGAGAACCTGCTCGGCTGCGCACCTGAGGACGTCGACGGCCCACTGGGCGGACGAGACAGAGGCGCCGGCGGCCAGCAGGTGCCCGGCAACCTCCGGACTGCTGCCGCCCGTGCGGTGCAGCAGCTCCGCCGCACGGTGGTGCAGAGCAGCGCGTACCTGCGGTGCCAATTCGTCGAGCAACGTCGACTGCACCAACGGATGGCGGACCCTGCAGCCGTCCACCAGGCCGATCGCGCCGAGTGCCTGCAGGCCTCCGTTCACCGCGCCGCGGCTGACGTCCAGCATGAGGCTCAGCAGTTCGGGCGACGCGGCCCGCCCCAGCACCGACAGGCCCTTGAACAGGTCCTCCGCGAGCGGCCCGGAACGCTTCAGCAGGCTGCGCACCGCCGCGACGAATGCCTCGCCGACCCGGGGCTCACAGGACGCCGGGGCCCGCCCGACTGCGGCCGCGCGATGATCCTCCGTCAAAGACCTAAGGAGAAGCGGATTCCCACCGCTGACCGCCCACCAGGCGGAAGCGCACCGCTGCGACTCGGTCGGCCCGAGCGTCCCGTTGAGCAACTCGGCGACGTCCTGGGGGTTGAGCGGCGGAAGGTACATACGGACAAGGTTCGGCTGCTGCAGGAACAGCGTGCGCAGCGCCGGATCATCTCGGCGCGCGTGCTCGGACTCCGTCAGGACGAGCAACAGTGGCGATGCGCGTGCGAAGGACACGGCGGCAAGCAGGTGGCGCAGCGTCGCCCCGTCGACGTACTGCATGTCGTCCACCATGATCACCACGGGGGTGCGTCCGGCAAGGTCGTGCAGCGCGAGGCAGAAGGCACGTGCGCCCGCCGGGCCGACGGGCGCGTCGGGGGTCCCGGCGGCGTGCCGTCCGGCCAATACGGTGCGCAACGGCTCAGCCACACGGGCCGGCAGAGCCGGTTCATCGAGCAACTGTCGCAGGCCCGCCAGCGAAATTCCCTGCTCGTCTCTGGTTCCGGTGATGCGAAGAACGGTGGCGCGGCAGTGTTTCAAGTATCGCGCAAATTCCGAGAGAAGTGTCGTCCTGCCGAATCCGGCCGGGCATTGGAGGACCACAGTACTGGCAGCACCGGAAAGGCATCGAGAGAACTTGTCCCTGAGTTCCCTCAATTGTTCGCCTCTGCCGACCGACGCACCCAGCGCCCCGCCATCGTTCATCTCTGCCATTTTCGGCAGTCACTCCTCCATGAAATCCGCCACACACCGAGGGGCTGTCAGGGCGTCTCGGCTCCAGCTGAACTCGGCGCGGACAACCTTCCGAACCCGAAAGGGGGGTTCACCTCGCGAATGTCCGTGATCGGATTCCGCTCACATCCCCCCGCGCCCTGGGGGTATTGGTCGAGATGGCGCCGCACCGCCCCGGGGTCCGCGATCGAGCGCCTCCCCGGTTCCGAAGTCTCCCAACGCACAAGGGTGGGGACATGAGTAATGATCACTCATCTCATACGCATAGGCGTCCGGGCACACCCCTACGAAGACAGCGGCACGGGGGGGGAGGACAGGGGTACGCGCAAGGAGACCGGTCGCCGTAGCCTGGTGCCGTGATACCTCTCCACAGACTCAAGCGGGACCGTCTCCACTCTCACCTTCCTGGCCGCACCGGCTGATGCCCCACAGCCAACTGCTCGGCATCAGCGACCTGCACGTCGCCTTTCCCGAAAACCGAGCCAGACTTGAGAAAATCCGCCCGGAATCGGACCACGACTGGTTGCTGGTGGCCGGCGACGTGGGCGAGATGTTTGCCGACATAGAGTGGGCGCTGGGAACTCTGCGCTCCCGCTTCCGCAAAGTGATCTGGTCGCCCGGCAACCACGACCTGTGGACCCCGAGGGAGGACCCGGTCCAGGACCGCGGCGTGCAGCGCTATCGCCGCATCGTCGACATGTGCCGGCGCCTGGACGTCCTTACCCCCGAAGACGCCTATGCGCAGTGGCAGGGGCCGGACGGGCCGGTCACCGTGGCCCCCCTGTTCGTGCTGTACGACTACTCCTTCCGCACCTCCACCGCCGCCACCAAGGAACAGTCGCTCGCCCAGGCGGAGGAGGCGGGGATCGTCTGCTCTGACGAATTTTTGCTGCATCCGGACCCCTACCCGAGCCGTGACGCCTGGTGCCGGGCCAGGCTCGCGGAGTCCGAGCGCCGACTCTCGGCCTGCGACCCGGATGTCCCCACGGTGCTCATGAACCACTACCCACTGGTCCGTGAGCCCACCAGGGTCCTGACACACCAGGAGTTCGCCCAGTGGTGCGGCACCGAAGGTACGAGCGACTGGCATGTACGGTTCCGTGCCACCGCAGTGGTCTACGGGCACCTGCATATCCCCCGCACTACCTGGCACGACGGTGTGCGGTTCGAGGAGGTCTCGGTCGGCTATCCACGTGAATGGCGGCGCCCCGGCCACCCGCGCACCGTTCCCCGCCGCATCCTTCCGGCGGGATCATGAGCGTCGGCACCGGAGGCCGTGGCCCGTCGGCCGGCACGCCGACCGACGGGCCGTCGCTGATCCGCGCCATACTGCCGGACTCCGTCGCCTCCGCCGAGACCACAACAGACATCACGGGCATCCCGCTCCCTCCTGAGGAGCA
The DNA here is from genome assembly GCF_043201875.1 of Streptomyces sp. NPDC048248. NCBI lineage: Bacteria > Bacillati > Actinomycetota > Actinomycetes > Kitasatosporales > Streptomycetaceae > Streptomyces > Streptomyces sp. NPDC048248. The sequence continues at coordinate 496,371 of NZ_JBICZL010000007.1, read as the reverse complement.
GGCGCTGATCCGTACGTCCGTCGCCGGCCGTCGTGCGGAGTTCACCACTGGGCGTACCTGCGCCCGCCGGGCCCTGGCCGAGCTCGGGATGCCGACGGGCCCGATTCTCGCCGACCCACGCGGCGCTCCACGGTGGCCGTCCGGAGCGATCGGCAGCATCACCCACTGTGCCGGATACCGTGCCGCCGTGGTTGCCCTCACCTGCGACATCGCGACCCTCGGCATCGATGCCGAGGTCAACCAGCCCCTGCCGGCCGGTGTCCTGGACGCGGTGGCTCTGCCGGCGGAGCGGATGTGGGTCCACACGCTGCGGCGCGTCCGCCCGGAAGTGCACTGGGACCGCCTGCTCTTCAGCATGAAGGAGACCGTCTACAAGGCGTGGTACCCGTTGGCTCACTGCATGCTGGACTTCGATGAAGCGCACCTCACCGTCGACCCGTCGCAGCGTACGTTCACGGCCCGGCTCCTGCGTCCCGGACCGGAGCTCTTCGGTCGGCCGGTGACCGGGTTCTCCGGGCAGTGGCTGGCAACCGAGAGTCTGGTAGTGGCTGCTGTCACCGTGCCGGTGGCCGACCCGTGAGCCCGCAGCAGCCTCACAACGGGTATCACCGACTGCCCGCACACAGCCCCAGCCGACCGCTGAAGGCCCCTCGCGTTCATCCGAGCGGGATCAAGCCCGTGTTCCCCGGGCCTGGCCGGCGGCCCCCCTCCCACTACAGCTGGAACCAGTGACCTGAGTCAGAGATTCGGTGGCAGAAGGCGGCGACCTTGTCGAGGATTTCGTCGGCGGTCTTCGTCCAGGTAAAGGGTCTGGGGTGCTGCGGGTTCGGTGACGGTGCCCGCGGCCCAACCGACGAGGAAGGGAGACCGGAATGAGCAGCGCGAGCAGCAGACTTTCGCGGCGTCGGGTGGCGCGTTCAGTGGCGGCGGGACGAGAAGCGGTAGTCCGGCGCACGCCGTCTCCCGCTCCGCGACCAGATGTTGTGCTCATGCATACTCGGTCGGTCCACTGCTCCCTGTGGCGACAGCAATCGGTCTTCTCGAGCGCCTCTCCCCTGAACGCTACTGGGCCGCGTCCGCGACCCGAGTAGGCATTACTCAGGTCGCGGACGCGCTCAACATCCAGGCTGGGGAAGCCTGCCTTAGGGGCAGCGGTCTGTACGCGTGGGCGAGCGGATCGCAGGCCGTGCCCGGGTGCGCGTCATCGAACGCCGAGCCCTGCGAGGAAAGACCAAAGACACAGGGAAGCGACGGACGATGCTCGCGCGCTCCTCCCAACTCGGTGCGGGTGCCCTGGTCAACTCCACCACGTCGCGGTCCGGATCCGGTGGGCCGTCGACTGCTCCGTGGCGCCGTACCGGAAGCCGGCGGGGTCCGGCGCAGGTGCCGAAGCGGGGACGCGGCGATCACCCTTCCACTCAAGGAAAATACTTGCCCACGAGGAAAGAGCATAGTAACTTTCTTGCCAGGCAAGAAATTGCTCGTACGGAAATTAAGGAGAGCTCGAATGACCGATCGACCGAGTCCGGAGCAGGCCGCTCTCGCATTGCAGGGGGCACGAGAGCATCAGGGTGCGGCATTGACGGGGCGCCGGGAGCCAATGCGGGTGAAGGTCGCGTTCGGCGTGACAGGGCTGGCGTTCGGCGCCTGTTACGACGTGTTCAACGACCCCGGTTCAATCCCCGTCCTGGCGGTCGCCGCCACGACCTGGACACACGCAATCGCTTCCAGAACTCCGCGCGGAGCCGCTCTGCTCGGCTACGGCACTGCCGGGGCCCGCAACCGACCTCCTGCCTACGTCCTCGCCGTGCTCGCCGTGGTCGCTCTGCTGATGGCCATCGGCTACTTCAGCATCAGCCCCCACACGGCATACCTGAACGACCACGTGCCCTACTGGCACACGACGGGCATGCTGCTCCTGATTGCGGTGACCACCGCCCTGGCTCCCCTCGATTCGCGCTTTCGGATGTGGCTGTTCAAGCTGACCTCGAAGCGGGGGGTGTAGTGGCCGCGACATCCATCGACCCTCTTCTGGTCGATCCGACGCGGCTGTCGATCCTGTCCCTGCTGAGCACGGCGCGGTGGGCGGAGTTCGCCTTCGTCCGCGACACGGTCGGCCTGTCCGACTCGGCGTTGTCGAAACAGGTCGGCAAGCTGAGCGACCACGGATACGTAGAGGTCCGCCGCGGATACGTCGGGCAGCGGGGCCGCACCTGGATCAACCTTGCACCGGCCGGCCGGGGAGTCCTGGAGAGCCACATCTCGGCTCTGCAAGAGATCATCACCCAGGCCCGAGCGACCGGCGAGGCACACACTCCTCTGTCGTCCAGAACCTAGAGGCAGAGCGGAACTCGTCCAGCACCGCGAAGCGGATGCTGCCCTACTGACCCGTGGCGACCTCGTTGCCGGCCTGCCGGGTGGCCCACGTCGACAACCAGCGCGACGCGCCCATGCCCCCGCCGAGGTGTTTTCTTGCACGCCTCAAGCGAGACACCGAAGTCCACAACGTGCAGGAAAGTGTGTCCCTGAGTCAGGTACCCCCCGGGATGCACCAGGCGGAGCTCTGCCCTGACCTTGCACAGCGGACCACGGCCGTCCACCCACACCAGGCGGCGAAGAGATCCGGACCCGTCGTCGCCTACCCCTGCCACAGCGGGATCGCCCCAGGCTGACAACGAATCTCCGACTCGGATCACCAGTGGTTTCGGACGGATCAGCGGGCGGCGCCCGAGCTGTCTCCGACCTTGAGGGAAGCTTCGTCGACTGCTTCGAAGTCCTCGCCGCGCAGTCGCTTGAGCGCGTTCAACTGGTCGTTGTCCCAACGCTTGTCCTCGTCGCCGGAGACGAACCAGCTCGAACCGTTGTCCGCGACGAAGGCGCCGTAGCGCTGGAGCGCCTTGGCGATCACGCGTGCCTGCGGCGGCAGGGCTGCGGTGTGCACAGAGCTTTTCAAGCGCAGCCGCAGGCCCATCGGCGGCAGGCTGTCGTCCGTCGCGGATCCGGCGTCGTGACGGGCCGGCCAGAGATGCGAGGTGTCCGACCGGGGCACGGTGATCCGCAGGGCGTGGTCGATCTCCCCGGCTGCCACCTCGACATAGCGCACGAGTCCCGGCAGGATCGGCAGACCTGCCGCGTCCGCTGAGGTCCAGCCCTCTGGGCGCAGCGCGTTGGAGCGGAGGTCGAAGACCGCCCCGGATCCGGCGTGCCACGAGTGCCCTGCTGCGGGCGTGGCGTCGTACAGCTCATAGGACCTGCACCGGTGCCGGTCGAGCACCACGACATGGCGGTCGCCGTCCCCGTGCGGTCCGTTCTCGATCCGTGCGTCGGAGGGGATGCGATAGCCCGCGGGGTCGGACTCGTCGGCGTAGTCGAAGGTGACCTCGGATTCCGGGGCCGGGCTGTCGAGTGTGGTGACGGGTATGCCGAACGGTTTGCCGTCGATCGGTCCGGAACCGAAGTCGGGGTGCAGCGGTTTCGCCGCCCCGATGGCTTGTACGTAGGTGTCCGACCGTGCGTGGCGGGGAAGTTGATCGGCCGGTGTGCGCCAGATGCTGGATGCCGGCGCCACTTCGTCGCAGGACTGCTGTGCGGTCGCCGCCCGGCCCGGCGACTTCCTCGATGGCTCCGAGGAAGGGTGGGCAGCGGTCCGGGGCCGGGCGGGCGCAGATGGTGCGACGGCAACGTCGGAGGGGAACGCCGACGGCCCGAACGAGGGGCGGGCCGACCGGGTGGCGCCTGCCTGGTGTCCCGAGGGGTCCGGCTCGGTGGCGTTCGCACAGGCCAGGTAGCCGCTCACCATCACTGCGCCGAGGATCGCCGAAGAGGCCAGGAGATGTCGTCGTGTCGGAGGTTTTCTGTGCGTCATGAGGGATCTCTCCGCGCCCACCCGGTGCCAGGGTCCGGTTCCGGGAGCAGCGCACGTCGGGCGGTGGCGCTCGCCAGGAGACGCAGGTACCGCGCATGCCTTCGGATGTCGACGGCGACGTTAGTCGAGTCGGATGCGTCGGCGTCAGAGTCCGGTGCAGCAGCAGGGAAAGTTGAGTAATCCCTGCTCACCGCCGGTGGCTTCCGGGACGGCCGTTCCCGGCCGCGAAGTCCCGTGGACGCGCCTTCCAGTACTCCCGCGACTTGGGGGTGCACTCGGCTTGCTCCCCGACCGCCCAGGTGAGGGGTGCCGCGACGACGCAGACGGCCAGGAGGACAGGGCCGCCCGATGCCGCCCGGCGGCACGGGCTGGCCCGGCATGGCCCGGCCTGGCCCGGCATGGCCCGGCCTGGCCATCGTGGGTATTCTCCCGGATGTAGTTTCGCTCGATCTGCCCTGCGGCGGCGAGGACGGCGAAGAACATGGCGCCCGTGCCGTTGGGGTCGTAGCGCACGGTGCACATCTGAAGGGCGAACCCGAACCGACTGTGGTCCACCGCGGCGCTTCGGCGATCAGGTTGCGGCCCTCCTCGTCGAGGAAGAGGACCGCTCCGGCCGGGTCGGCTCCTCGTTGAGCTTCCCTTACGGGGCCGCCCGCTCGTCGGTCCAGTACTCCGTCGCCGTCCGACGGCGGAGTTGGCCGACCACTCGCGCCGGGGGTGTCGTCACCCCTGGGCGAATGCCTTCAGCTCGTCGTAGGAACCGTGGAAGAGGTCTTGGTCGCCGGGGAACGTACCCGAGTCGGCAAACTGCCAGAAGGTGTGAGCCGGCCAGCCGGCCGGGAGGGTGCCGGGGGACGCGGCATACCGGGCGACCCACAGCGGGTTGGTCGCGCCGAAGCTGGTGTCGCCTCCGGTGCAGCGGGTCCACCAGTCGCTGGTGGTGTAGAGGACGGGGGCGCGTCCGGTGCGGGCCTTCACCGTGTCGCTGAACTCTCTTATCCAGGACACCATGTCGGCCTGCCCCCGGCCGTAGCAGGCGTCCGAGCCGTACGGGTTGTGTTCCAGGTCGAGAGCCGGTGGCAGCGTGTTGCCGTCCGCCGTCCAGTTCCCGCCGTGGTCGACGAAGTGTGTGGCCTGCTCCGCCGCGCCGGAGGTGTCCGGACGGGCGAAGTGGTACGCGCCGCGGATCATGCCGGCGTCGTGGGCGCCCTGGAACTGCTCCGGGAAGGTGGGGCTCTGGAAGGTGGCTCCTTCGGTCGCCTTGACGTAGGCCCAGCGGGCGCCGTCGTCCCAGGCGCCCTGCCAGTCGACCGTGCCCTGGTGGCGGCTCACGTCCATCCCGGGGACCTCTTCGGCACCGGCCGCGGCGGAGGTGCCGTGCCCGGACGCCGCGGCCCGCGCGGGCGGCGGGAGGGTCAGGAGCGTCGCGGAGGCGGTGACGGTGGCGAGAGCGGTGAGCAGCGCTGTGCGCAGGGCACTGTGGGGGCGTCGACGTGGAGACAGGGGCATGTGGGGATGCCTTCCGGTGGTGTGGTCCGAGGGACCGGGAGTGGTAGGGCGTAACCCGTGGGAGGCGGAGAAGTGCCTGCGCAGCACGGGTCGTTGCGTCCATGACGCGGTGATCTGAAGCGAACATAGGGGCGTGGGGGCTCAGTGACCAGCCCCCTGCAACGATCACGTGCGTCTCCGGCCGAGGACATGCAGCTTTGCCGCAATCGCCTTGTATCGAGGCGTAGTTGAGTAACGAATACCCATGGCAGGTGTCTCCCTCATGGCCTTAATGAGACCTCGGCGCGGAACGCGGTGTGGGTGTGCGTCCGGGACGGTCACGGCCCACAAAGCGGTGACGTCCCACTGCCGCGCCGAATCGTGGACCGAGGCGGGCGCGACATCCGAACGCTCCGCCGCGAGCAATGGAGAGAAACCATGTACCGGTCTGGACTGATCAGGACGGCGGTGGCAGTGGCCGCGTCGTCCGTGTGCCTGGTGAGCGGAGCCGCGGGGGCATGGGCGCAGCCCGGCGCACGTACCGCGCCGTCCGGGGCACAGCCCACGCGGGCGGACGCCGTGCAGGACGCGAAGCAGGCGGCGGCGCGGAGCCTGCGGGAGGCGTACGCCGCCGGCCAGGTCGAGGAGGCGATGTCCGGCCTGTCGGCCTCGGCGGACGAGGTGGGACTCGATCGACTGCCGGTCCGGTCGACCAGCAAGTTCCGCGCGTCGGTGAAGTCCTCCAACAACGCGATCCTCGCGGCCAAGGGACTGCCCGCCTCGACCGGCAACGTCCTGCAGGTACGGCTGGCCAACCCGCAGGCGCGCGCCGCGCTGGCCAAGGGCGTGCAGCCGCTGATCGCCGCGGAGCCCTCCGACCGTGGGGCAGATTCACTGACCGCGTACCGGCCCGACGGCACCGCGGTGAAGCTCGGAGCCACGGCGCCTTCCGACGTCCCGGTTCTGATCGTGGGCACCGACGGCGACCGAATCGTGGCGGCCGGCATGAAGGTGATGAGCGAGGGCTTCAAGGCCGCCTGGCCTCAAGCGGGTGCCGACTCCAGCGGCGACCACTCCGCCCTGAAGCCGCGGACCGCGGCCGCGGCCCGGGCCGCCTCACGCACGGCGCCGCTCCCCCGGCCGGCCGACCACGAGGAGCCGGCGGCAGACGCGTCCGGCATCGCCACCGCCGAGGCAACCGACCCCTCGCAGGGCAAGGACGTCACCCGCATCAATGACGTCTCGTTGCTCCAGAGCAACGAGGAGCCGTTCTGGAAGGGCGGCGCCGAGGCGTTCGCCGTCGTCGTCGGCTGGGACAAGAACGACAAAGCGTTCGCCGAGCCCACCCTGCAGATGCCTTACCTCGACTCGACGGGCCTCGCCTACCACCCCAACCAGAACCTGATCGACTGGAGCCACTTCGGCTACGACTCCGCCGACCTGGTGTTCCTGGAGGAAGACGACGGGACCAACTACCGGGACCTCACCAAGGCGATCGTCGACGCGCTGCTGACGGTCACCGGCTACGGCACGACCGGCATCCCGCTCGCCAACACCATCATGGACGCCATTCCGGAGACGTGGTGGACCGATGAGACGGATGAGCTGGACCAGGTGTACTCGGTCAGCCACGCTGGCATCGCCAGGGCGCAGAGCTCCGGCGCCGCCGGCCTGACGTACTCCGGCGCCGGGGGCAACATCTCCCTCGGACTGAGCAACGTCTTCATCCCGAAGACCTGAGAGGGGTTTCCGGCGCACCCGGAACCGTCGGATGAAGGCCCGCCGCAGACGCGGCGGGCCTTCATCGAGAGGTGGGCGGGCGCATCAGCGACCACGAGCAGAACGGCACGGCCGCCGGTGCCGACGGGATCGGCCGGCGGGCAGAGTTGACGGGCCGCTGCGTCATTGCTTCACTACGGATCCCAGTGGCTGAGCCACTGGTTCAGCCACCGGACTCCTGGAGACTCCCCCATGCCTGACGAGACGCTCGCACGTCAGTCGGTGGTCGACCTGCTGGAAGCGCGACTGCGCGACGACATCCTGGACGGTGCACATCAGCCGGGGTCGCTTCTCCCCCCGGAACGCGATCTCGCCGCGCACTACGGCGTCACCCGTACGACGCTCAAGCACGCCCTCACCCGCTTGGAACAGGCCGGCATGCTGCGTACCCGGCACGGCATCGGCACCAAGGTCAGGGACGTCCTGAAGGTAGGCGGCGCCGAGCTGCTGCCGGTGCTGGTGGCACGGGACAGCACCTGGCTCGCGGAAATCTTCGAGGCCCGCCGGCACATCGGCACCCTCATCGCCCGGCGCGCCGCCACTCGGCGCACCGCTGCCCAGGGGCGGCGGTTGTCCGCACTGCTGGCGACAGTGGCCGAGGCGGCGGACGGTGACGCCGCGCAGCTCGCCGACGTCGAAGTGCACCGGGAACTCGCCCGGGCCACCGGCAACAGGGTGTATCTGCTGCTCACCAACACCTTGTTCAATGCCTATCTACCCGTGCGGCTCGCCCTGCGTGCGCCCTTCGAGCAGCCCGCCGAGGCCGCCGCGCAACTCGCCCCGCTCGTGGAGGCGGTGCGCGACGGCCGGCCGGAGGACGCCGAGCGCGCCGCGGAGCGCTATCTGCGAACCACGGAGAAGCAGATGCTCCGTTCCCTGGAGACCACACGCTGATCGACAGGCCGGTCCCGCCGGGCCCATGCCAGGCGGCCACGGCGGGCGATCTTCGGCTCGCCGGTCAGGAGACACCCGCCTTGAGCAGTGCCTTGCGGCTCACGGCGAGGGCGGCGGCCATGATGGAGAGTTGGGGATTCACCTCCGGGCAGCTGGGCAGGGCGGACCCGTCTGCGATGAGTACACCGGAGATCCCTCGGAGCCAACCGTCCTCGTCCGCGGGGCACACCTGCGCGTCGGTGCCGATCGCTACCGTTCCGGTGGGATGGAAGGCGGAGAGGTGAAGCTGCCGGGCCGAGAGCGTGCGCACCGTCTCGTCGAGTTCGTCGGCTGACCGGGCCCGCGGGGCGGTGGTGACGCCGGTGAGGACCTCCTCCGCGCCCGCGGCGAACAGCAGCCGTCCCATGGCGCGGACCGCCCTCAGCAGGCGGCCCCCGTCACGCGGGTGGAGGGCGTACCGGATCAGTCCGCGGCCGCCCACCCGTCCGGAGGGGCGGTCGGCGACCATCGCGCCGAGGGTCGCCAGAGAGCCCGCGTCCGCCAACTCCGCGCGGAGTTCCCTTCCGAGGCCGGGGAGGATGAACGAGCTCATGCCCGGCGGCCCTCCGGTCGCCTCGATGAGGATCCCGTCGCTGTGCAGTTCCTCCACGCCGACGCTCTGGAGCACCCCACGCCATGACTCAACGGGCTCCGGAAACCGACCGGCGACGCTGGTTGCGGGGTGGATCGCCAGATTCCGTCCCAGCCGCGGATGGCGGGCGAGCCCGGATCGCCACAGCAGGGGCGGGGACTGCAGAGCGCCTGCCGCCACCACCACCAGCGGGGCGAGGATCTCGCATTCGCTGCCGTCCGCCCGCCGGACGACCACACCGCAGGCTCGCGGCCCGCCCGGACGATCCGGCTCCGTCAGGATGCGCAGCGCCCTGGCCTCGGTGACGATCCGGGCGCCGGCCCGGCACGCGTCGGGAAGCACGGAGAGCTGGACGCTCTGCTTGGCGCCGGTCGGGCAGCCGACCACGCATTGACACGAGCCCTTGCAGCCGGTCGCGTTGCGCCGCAGCGGCGCAGCCTGCCAACCGAGGCGCTCGGCGCCGCGCAGGGCGGTACGGCCGTTTCGGCCCAGGAGGTCGACGGGTGGGGTCGTCACCCTCAGGGTGCGTTCCACATCATCGAGGCAGGCGCCGAACGCGGCTGTGTCAGCGATGCCCAGTCCGTAGACGTCGCGCCAGCGGGCCAGTACATGCTCGGGCGTGCGGAAGCACGTCCCGGAGTTGACGACAGTGGTGCCGCCCACTGCGCGCCCCACGGGAATCAGTACCGGCGGATTCCCGACGGCGAAGGTGGCCCCTCCGTCGCGGTACAACTCCCCGAACCTGTCGAGGGGAACCCGCCGTGTGAATTCCGCGGTGGTGTGCTGCCGCCCTTCCTCCAGCACGATCACCCGCAGGCCCGCCTGGGCGAGCGTGCGCGCGGCCATCGCCCCGCCGGCTCCCGACCCGATCACCACGGCGTCTGCGGTGGAGCGGCCCGGCCACGCGCCCGAAGGCACGCAGTCCAGCGGCGGGTCCTCCGGTGCCGTGGCGGCGGAGTCGGCGGCGGGGGCCTGATGGAGCATGCGTGCCGTGCCCGCGGCGAGGAGTACCGGCATCTTCAGCACGTCGAACTGCGCCAGCAGTCCGGGCCGCCGGCTGATCGCGGCGAGCAGGTCCTCCCGCTCGGCGGGCCGCAGTTCGCCGAGCCGGCGGCCGGTCCGCAGGGCGGCGTAGGCATCGACGGCTGATGCGGCGCCGTGGACCGCCGCACGGGCCGCGACCGGCATCCGGCCGAGCAGGGTCGTGAGCCGCGCAGGCACCGAAGCCGCCCAGGGCGAGTGGTCGTCCTCCGCCAGCAACGTGGCGATCAGTCCCTCCAGTGCGCGGCTCATCGCTCCCCCACTTCGGCGTGCGCTGTGCCGCTCAGGCTCCAGGTGGCTTCGGTGCGCCAACGGCCCCACCAGCGCTCCAACTCGACTCGTGTGTCCGACGTCTCGCTGTTGCGGCACACCGCCGTGCTGCCGTCGGGGTCGGTGTACTCAAGGGCCAGGGTCCGGTCCACCGGCTGGGTCACCCGGACCCGGATGCGACGCAGGCCGGACCTCCCGGTGACCGTCCACGACGGCAGTCCGATCCGGGCGCGGAAGCGGCCGGCCCCCAGCCAGCCGACGGCACTGCGCTCCGCGGTCCGCGGCCAGGTGCCCCCATTCCTGCGCAGCCGGAGGAACACGGTCGGCGGCAGCTTGCGCAGTCCCGCCTTCTTCGAAACTGCGGCCACTATTTCCAGAATGTCCCCCGATCCGAGGTCCGCGTGCAGCCAGGCCCATCGCAGGGCGTTGCCCTCGCCGTAGATCCGGGCGTCGGCGCCCGGTGCCGCTTCGAGGGGCAGCCGTCGTCCCTCGTGCGTGACGCTGCCGGTGTAGGTGGCGGACGGTGCGCTGACGAGGTGGGCGGCGGGAAGCAGCCCGCGCCGCCAGGCCCAGCGGGGAAAGGTGTACAGCGCGGGGCTTCGGGAGTGCCTGGTGAGGTCCCAGGCGAATGCCCCTGCCGTGCCCCGCAGCCTGTCCGGGCCGGCTTCGACCCTTTCGGCCTCGAAGGACTGCGGTACGCATCCTGCCGATGGTGCCACCGGATCCGGTCCGAACCGGGCGTGTTGCGGGGGTGCGTCCGGCGGGAAGAGCCCGACCCATCCGTGCGCGTAGGCGGACGATCCGTCGGAGGGTGCGGTCAGTTCATGGTGCAGCCACAGGCCGGTACCGGTCACCGGGTCCGTCACGGTCGTGTACCAGACCTCGGTCCGGCCGGGCTCGCCCTCCCAGCGGCGGGCGTGCAGGGATGCCGGTTCATCGCCCAGGCGGGGCCATCGGAAGCTCGTCACGAACGGCACCAGGGAGCGCGTCACTTCGAACCGCAGTAGACCGTGTCCGGCCTGCTGCCCGCCGTCCAGCAGGACGAACGGAAGGACCGTCAAGGAGGCCAGCGGTCGTCGGGGGGAGACGGATTTCCAGCCGTCGAGCGTGTAGTGGCGTCCCCTCACGGTGAACCGCATGCGGTAGCGAATGCGGCGCCGGGCGAGGGGCGAGATCTCCATCTCCCCGCACACCGGCACGTCCACGGCGAGGCCCTCGATCCGCACCCGACCTTTGATCCGGCCGTCCGTCGTGCGATGCGGCAGCAACATCCGGTCGGTGCGCACCGTGAGGTCGAACCGCATCCGTCGCCCGGCGGATTCTCCTGCAAGCCGCACCGAGCCCCTCATGGTTTCCCTGAATTCCGTCGACCGGCCACCCATCGCTTCTGCCTCCGATTGATCCGTGTACCGGGGGTCCGACGCACGCACCGCCGCTCGCCGAAGACCTCACCCAGTGGGTTAGTGGCTCAGCCACTCAACCACTATCGGATGCCCCTGACAAGACGCTCCCGCCCCTCCCCACCCTTGCGTTCGGGCGGACCAACCGCTCGAAGTGGAGCCGCCGTTGCGTGCGTCGCACGCATCCCCGCCCGCCCGTCGCGACCCCACGGGCCAACAGCCGGACGCCTCCGGCGGGCAATTACCGCTTCGCCCTCGTGGCGCCCGGCCGACCCCTTCGGCCACCCCCATTAGCACAACCACATTTGCGCAACCTGTGTTGTCGAATACACAATGGCGCTGTGCCCGAACCTTCCTCGCATGCCGTTTCCACCGACGATCTGGACACCGGCAGCCTCGCGCTCTTCGTCGGCTTCGCCTCCTCCCAGCTGGTGCAGGAGCAGCTCGCCGAACAGGGCTTCGGCGATCTCCGCTTCTCGCACGGCTACGTCTTCCAGCACCTCGTCGACGACGCCCGGCCCACCGTCGGGGAACTGGCCGCCAAGCTGGATATGACCCAGCAGGGCGCCTCCAAGGCCGTCGTCGAACTGGAACGCCTCGGGTACGTCGAGCGTGTCGCCGATCCGCAGGATGCCCGCGCCCGCCGTGTGGCGCTGACCGCCCACGGGCGCGCAGCGGTCGCCGCGGCGCGACGCGCCCGGAGCGCCGTCGACGAACGCCTGGCCGCCCGGTTCGGCGCGGATCGGCTGGCCGAACACCGTGCTCTGCTGGCCCAGTTGCTGGACGAACTCGGCGGCACGACCGATGTCCGGCGTCGCAGCGTCCACCCGCCCGCCTAGGGTCACCCTTCGCGTGGGTCGGGCCTCGTGAACCCGGCCCGAGGCCCGGTCAACTGGCCGTACCGGTGACCCGCGGTGCGGGGCTCACGGGCCGGGGCACGGAACAGCCGGCAAGGACGTGCGACCGGTCCGGAGGTCCCGGCCGGGCGCCTGCTCCTGCGGACCATTTGTCAGTGATCGAGCTTGCCGAGGAGCTCGACGGGATTCTTGTGGTCCCGGACGATGCTCTGGTTGAGCTGCGACTGGATGCGGGTCAGGTCGGCTTTGTCGCTCGCGCTCGGGTCGGCGACGACGACCGCATAGTGCCAGGTGTCGTCGGTCTCGCCGGTTTCCGGGTCGTCCCAGACCATGAGCCGGTGTCCTTGTGCGGTCGAGGCATCCGTCCCGGAGTCCTGCGTGATCATCACCTCGTCCGGGAGATTCCTGGGCGTCTCGTCCTGCGTACCGAATCCGAACCGGGTGGTCTTCTCGGTGATCACCGCAGTCGACGCGGGGTTGAACTGCGGCGGCAGGGTGATTTCGGTCGGGGCGCTGGAGTGCCGGCTGCGCCAGGTGACGAGAGCGAACCTCTTGCCCTTGAAGTAGTGCGCGTCGGTGCCCTGCGGAGCGATCCCGTACCAGTCGAGCGGGGCCTGCCAGCCGTCCTTCGCCATGTCGTTGTAGGTGAAGTTCATCAGGTCGCCCTGCACCGCACGGGGGTAGACCCGCTCGGCGTTGGCCGGGTCGATGGTGAAAGAAACCGGTCCGCTGCCCCTGTTCACGACGGAGAAGTTCTCGTCGTTCCAGCCGTCGCCCTTGGTGATGACCTTGTCCGGATTGCCGTTCATGATCTCGCGATGCTTGTCGTGGTAGATGTCCCAGTGCCACTGGGTACCGGAGATCAGCGGGGTGTACGGGTCGATGCGGTTGGGGCCGTTGGCGGCCTTCCACTGATCGCTCTGTTCCATGCCCTGGTAAGTGGCCTTGATGATCCGGTTGGTGTCCTTGGCGCCGATGCCGTTGAGCCACATCCCGTACTCGGAGAGGAACATCGGAATGCCCAGATACCGGGCCTCGTTTCGGACGTCCTGAAGCTGGGGCAGGTAAGTGTTGTTGTCGACCCCGTCGGGATTCGGCCCCATCCGGCCGGAGTCGTAGAAGTGGCTGTTGAAGACGAAGCCGGGGCCGGGCTTCTGCTTGAGATAGTGGCCGCCGGTCGCCGGGGCGAAGACTCCGGCCTGGGAGTTCCAGAAGACCAGAGGTTCGGCGAAGACCTGCTGGGTGCTGAATCCGGTGTCGTCCATGACCTTGCGGACCCGCTTGTAGAACGGCCACAGGAAGTCGTTGTCGAACTTCGACCAGTCGCTGCCGACGACACCGCCGTCGGCCGGCTCGTTGAAGGGGTCCACACCGAGGAAGTGATCACGATCCTCGGCGTGCAGTTGGGGGCCGAGGTACTCCAGCGCCTGGGAGACCTGCCACACGAAGGCGTCCTGGACCCGCGTCTGCTCCGCCGGGGTGCCCGCGGGGAGCGGCCCGGCCGGGCCGCCGAGGTCCTTGATAGGAGAATTCTTCCAGAAGCTGCGGTAGGCGCTCCGGATCAGGTCGTTGGTCTGCAGGTTCATCCCCCAGTGCGGACACACGACCCCGCAGTACTCCTTCCCTCCGGGCACCGCCCACCGCGGTGCGCCGTTCCCCGTGAACCAGGAGTCTTTGTGCCACAGGTGCCGGGAGTACAGATCCTGGTGCCAGTCCAGCAGGACGTACAGTCCGCGACCGGTGGCCTCCTTGATCTGTGCGGCGACCTCGTCCAGGTAGTCGTGGTCGATGACGCCCGGATTCGGGTTGACGCCCTCCCAGGAGATCAGGAAGCGCACGACGTTGGTTCCCGTGAGGTTGCGCATCTGCTGGAAGGCGGCCGCGGCCTCCTCGGTGGTCTTGAAAGGCTTGAAGCCTGCCTCGGCGGTCTTCGTCTCACCGGAGGCGTTCCAGCCGCGCAGGGACACTTCCCGGCCGGTACCGTCCCGGAAGACCTTGTCCGTCACGGAGACCTTGCCGGCGGGGCCGAGATCCCTGACGACGGTCTTGTCGCCGATGCTGATCCGGGAGAATCCCGGCTGCCACTCGTAGTCCAGGCTGTGGTGTACCTCGCCCGCACGGGCCGGCGACGTGCTCATCGTGGCGACCACGCCCAGCAGAGCGGTGAGGAGGACGGGAGTGCGCCGTATGCGGGAGGCAGCGCGGGCCTTGTGATGCATGCTGTTGCCTTGTCTTGTGAGGGCGGATCGAGAACGCGGGACGAGGGAGCGGAGAACGACTTCAGCCGGCAGTCAGGTACATGGCGTCATGGCCTTGGCCAGGAGTGTTGCGGCACTTCCACATGCCGCCTCCGGCGTTCCAGATGCGGCCCAGGCAGCGGCCAAGCGCGATCTGTCCGTAGGCGTTGGGATGCAGGGATTCCTTGAGCTCCCCCTGCAGCGCTCCAGGCGGCGGAGGGCGGGTGTGCCGCGTCGGCCATCGCCGCCCGAATTTCCTTGACCGACCTGTCGACCGCCGCCATGGCGGTGGCGAACCGCGCCTGCACCTGGGCCTGCTGGGCGGTGCGACAACTGCCGGACCCGGTCAGGTAGCCGGTCATGCACGCCTGGAGAATGTCGCCGAATCCGACGTCGTTGCCACCGACCGACAGCACCACCATCTGCACGCGGTGCGAACGCGCGACCTCGGCCAGGGCATCCGCCTGGGGCCGCTCGCCCTCAAGAGACTGCCCGCCGTGCGAGAGCCGCCAAATGTTCGAGGACTCGGCACCGGAGCAGGCGAGGTTGATGACCTGGTCCACCGGGATACCGGTGCTCTTGATCTCGGCGACGTCCGACCGGAAGCAGCCCCCGTCGGTGGTCCCGTAGACCTTGCCCGGGCGTATCCGTTGGGCACCGCGGCGCGGTCGGTACCGCTGCGGTCGCCGAACGGGTCGTCGCTGTTGCCGCGACACCGGCCGGCGTTGCCCGCGATGTAACTGTCGCCCAGTGAGACGACGGTGGTCGGCCCGGTCGGCGCCGCCTCGGCCCGAGCTGGTGTCACACAGGTCGCGGCCGCGATGCACAGCAGGTCAAGGACGTGGGGCATGGCGAGGGGTCGGGGCCTGGCTCGACGCATAGGATTCGGTGCCTTCGGATCGAGAGGTGTGGGGGCGCACGTCGCCCGGGGACACCGAGGCCGGACGCACCCGCTCCGGGCCCGGCGGTTCGGACCGGGCCTCTGCGTCCGCCGGGACGCCGCCGTGGTGCTGCCGACAGGTCCCCGGCCGGTGCGGTGGCCCCAGGGTCGGCCCGGAAAGCGGTCCCCGATGGAGCAACGGCTACTCAAAGGCGTGCGTCCGGCGTGCATTTCGTCGCCGGAACCCCGCCCGGGGCGGCGCGGCGCGGCGTTCTGCCGGCTCCGGGGCACGAGGTACTGGCCGAGGGGGCTGCCGGGCGCCACAATGCCGCGTGTACGGGCAGTTCCGCCGCCCATACACGGAGTATTCGTGCGGAGTTGAGTAATCGCTCCCCTGGTCGGTGCCGGGACGGATGCCGAGACTGGCCGGGACCACTGATCACTTGGCGCCGCCCCGCTACTGCCCACACGGCCGCCCCGGACCCGAGGAGGAGGTGGGGACATGTCCGCACCAGCACGCCACCGAATCCGGCACACCCCACCGCCGCCGGGACGGGCGGTCGGCGGGCCGCCGCGGGGTCGGCCCCACCGTCTCCGCATCCGTCCGTCGCCGCGCTGAGCTTCCGGTTCCTCGCCCGGTCACGCACACCCCTGCGCCCGACCGCCTCGGCACGTACGCCCCGGCAGCCACTGCGCACCCCTTCTCCGTACCCGGCCCCGAAGCGTCCCGTCACCCCGGTGGCCTGCTCCCCTCTTCCGCACGCGTCGTGCTGCCCGGCCATCGACGGGCCGGTCCTGATTCTCAGCACAGGAACTCATGAATACTCTTCCGCTGCCCCCTCACTCCCCGGTCGCCCGCCCGCAGCCGGTGCTCGCCACCGGCTCGCCCTTCGTCGGCAGGGTCGGCGAACTGGAGCAGATCCGTCGCGTGTTGTCATCCCGGCAGGGTCCGCGCGGCGTTCTGGTCGCCGGCCCGGCCGGCATCGGCAAGTCCCGGCTGCTGCACGAGGCCCGGGCCTTGGCCCCGCGCCGGCAGCTCGTCAGCCTGCACCCGCGCGCCGACGCCACGGTCTCCGGCCACGACACGGGCCGGTGCCCCTCCCCAGCTGCCCGAGCCCTCGCCGATCTGGTCCGGGGCACGGGGCGGGACCCGGCGTGCGCCTGGCTGCTGAGCATCGACGACGCGGACCTGCTGGGGCCCGCGCTGTGGCCCCTGGTGTACGAGGCGGCGCGTCATCCGGCGGGCAAGGTGCTGCTCTCGGTGACGGGCGACGGGCAGCCCCTCCCACCGGAGATCCAGGCACTGTGGAGCGACCACGCGCTGGTGCGCATGGACCTGCAACCGCTGGACGCAACGAATGTCAAGGAACTGACGGATTCACTGCTCGAAGACGGGCTGGGGCAGACCAGCGCGGCCCGACTGGCCCAGGTGTGTGCCGGCAACCCACGGCTCCTGCGGGAGGTTACCCGCACGGCCGTCGAGCAGCGCTTGCTGGTGCGATCGGAGGGCTGCTGGCATTTCATCCATGAACGACTGCCCGTACCGCCGTCCCTACTGGAGCTCGTGCACCCTCAGTTGCAGCAGCTCGGTCCCGTGGGCCGGGAGGTCCTGGAGCTGGTGGCCCTGGCCGGGGAACCGCGCCTGGCGGCGGTCGAGCGCTTCTGCGATGCCGAACAGCTGGAGGAACTGGAGCAGCGCGATCTGCTGCGCACCGTCGATGGCTCCCCTGCCGGCGGCGGTGAACCGCGCGTACGCATCACCCACCCGCTGGTCCGCTACGCGCTGTCCTGCGGCCTTCCGCCGCTGCGCCGACGGCGCCGGCTGCGGGACTGGCTCGCGGCGCACGGCGGACCGGCGGAGATGATGCGGCACGACGACTGCCTACGCCTGGCCGAATGGCATCTGGACGCCCTCGAACGGCCGCCCAGGGCGCTGCTGGACCGGGCGGTCGAGCAGAGTCTGCGCGAGCAGGTGCTGCCGAGCGCGATCCGGCTCACCAAAGCGGGATGGCAGCACTACCCTGGTGAGGACACCGCCGAACTCCACGCCCGGGCGCTGACCGCCGGCGCCGAGTTCGCGCAGCTGACGGCGTTCGTCGCGACCGTCCACAGCAGTGCCCCCCAATACGCCCGTGCCCTGGAGCGGGCCGAGGCACGCGCACTGCTGCTCCAGGCCCGGTACGCGGAGCTGGACGCCGTGCTACCGCTCCTGCCGGAGGGCGAACAGGACTACTACCGCATGGCCGCCCGGTACTTCCAGGGCCGCTTCAGCGAGGCCCACGCGCGGGCGGAGGCACTGCGCCGCAACGGGCCCGACGCCCACGCCCTGGAAGCCGGACTCATCATGATGGGGTCGCTGTGTCACATGGGGCTGCCGGACCAGGCGCTGTGCCTGTACCGCACGCTCCGCTCGGAGCTGGACCGCACACCCGGCGGCCCCGCCAAATTCCACGCCGACTCCCTGGAGGAGCTGCACGCCTCCGCTCTTCACTACTGCGGCAGGTTCGACGAGGCGGAACAAATCTACTGGCGCGAGTACGCGCAGGCCGTGGAGAACCACCACGTGCGCATCGACGCACAGCGTGGCCTGGCGCTGGGACACCTGCTGCACGATCGCGGCAACATCGAGGGAGCCCTGAAGTGCTTCACGTTCACCTCCAGTTACCGGGTGGGATGGCGGCAGTGGCACGTCAAGGCGGGGATCCACGCCGCCCTCGCGATCAGCTCACTGCCGCTGGACCGGCGGGTGGCGGACCGGCTGCCCGACAACCTGACCGCGGACGAGGCCGGTCACTGCGCGATGTTCCTGGCGGTCGTGCGGGCCCGGCGGCACCACGAGCGAGGGGAGACGGCTCTCGCCGAGCGGGTCCTGCACGACGCGGTGGCGCGGGCGCTGGAGGACACGGCACATGCCGACGCGGCCATCGGACTGCACGAGTGCGCGCGGCTGTCCCTGCCGACCCCGGTGCCCCCGGCCACCGAACTGCACTTGGAGGGAGCCTTTCTGCAGACGCGGGCGGCATACGCGGAGGCGTACGCCGCCCGTGAGCCCAAGTCGATGGGACGGGTGGCGCGGGCCTTCGCGGAGATGGGCGCCGGCCTGTTCGCGGCCGAGGCGTACGCCGAACTGGCCCGCTTCCACCAGCGTTGCGGAGGCGCCAAGGCGGCCACCGCAGCCACCGCGCGGGCCCGGGAGCTGCTGCGCGACTGCGGTCCGGTGGACACTCCGCCGCTACGCTTCCTCGGCCGTTCGGCGCTCCTGTCGGACCGCGAGCGATTGATCGCCGGACTGGCGGCCCGCGGGTTGCCGGACAAGGAGATCGCCGGGCAGCTGTGCCTGTCCGTGCGTACGGTCAGCAACACCCTTTACCGGGTCTACCAGAAGGTCGGGGCGGTGAACCGCCGGGACCTTCGCGTGCTGATGACGCAGCGGGACGGGGGGTGATCCGTGCCCGCTGAGCCGTCGCCCGGGCCCCGTGGCCCGCGGGCGGTCCGGCGCACGGCGGGTGGCCCGGCCGCGGCGCATGGCATTGACGGCCGACAGGTGCGCGGGGTACCCATGCTCGTGGCAGGTCTTCGGGCCCGGCCGTTGCCCCCACGATGATCGGCAGCCTGCGGTGCCACCGGCCGACCGCCGCGGCGTCCTGGCACCGCCGATGGCAGGAAGCACCAATGAAGACGACGACTCCCGACCGCTCCCGGCGCGAGCAGTGCTGGCCGCTGCTCGGCCGCGATCCGGAGCTGGCCGAGGCGGGCCGCGTCATCGAGGACCCCCACCACGGTGGGGTGTTGGTGACCGGGCCCTCAGGCACCGGCCGCAGCAGACTGGCTCAGGAGTGCTGGGAGCGGGCCGGGCACCGAGGACACCCCCGGCTCCGCGTCACGGCGACCGCAGCCGCGCGCTCGGTGCCCCTCGGTGCTCTGGCCCCGCTGCTCCGGCGCGGCTCCGACGGTGCGCCCGCCCTCGACACCGACGCATTGCCGGGACGGGGACGGCCCGTGCTGCTTCTGGACGACGCACACCATCTCGACGACACGTCGGCCCGGCTGCTCGCTTCCTGGCTGCGTGGTGGGCGGATCGCACTGGTCGCCACGACCGACGCACGGGGTGCCGCCGCTCCGTGGCCGGAGCACGCCCTGCACGCCGTCCGCCTGGCGGCTCTACCACAGGCCGTGGTGGGAGAACTCCTGGAACGGGTGCTGGACGGCTCGGTCGAGCGCAGGGCGGTGCGCCTGTTCCACGAGGCCAGCGGGGGGCGACCGCGCGACCTGCGGGAACTGGTGGACGACGCGGTGCGGCGGCGGGCGCTGGTGCCGGAAGGCCCGCTGTGGCGGCTGGTGGGCCCGCTCACCGCCACCCCGAGGCTCCACGCCCTGGTCGAGAGCCGCCTGCGTCGCCTCGACCCGCCGCACAGCGCGTTCCTCCAGAGATTGGCGGTGTGCGGACGCCTCGCGCTGGACTCCGCGGAACGGGCCTCTGCGGAGGTCCTGGCGGACGAGGGCTGGCTCCGCGTCGTGGCGGAGGGGTCGCAGCAGTGCGCCGAGCCGACCGGCCCGCTGTACCCGGAGGTGCTGCGCGCGGGGCTTCCCGCGCAGCGAATCCGTCGCATCCTGCGGGACCAGGCCGCACGCCCGCGGGCGCTGGACCCCGGCCCCGCCGGGCTGCTGCGCTCGGTGTGCTGGCGCCTCGAAGCTGCCGACGCCGTGGACCCGGGCGAGCTGGAGCGGGCGGTCGTACTGGCCCGCCGGGCCCAGGACCATGCGGTCACGCTGCGGCTGGCCCGGGAGCTGGCCCACATGCGCCCGGAACCCCGCACACTGCTGCTGCTGGCCGAGGAATTGTACGAGGGCGGCCATCCGCGAGAGGCCGAGCGCACGGTGCGACGGGCGCTCGAAGAGGCCACTCAGGACGACGACCGGTTGCTCGCCGTGGTGGTGCACGTCCAGAGTCTGGCGTTCGGCCTGCTGCGGGTGGACGAGGCGCTCACGGTCAACTCCGCGGCCCGGCGGGCGTTCGCCGGGCACCCGGACGTGGCTGTTCTGGAAGCGAACGAGGCCGCGCTGTGGAGCCTGCTGGGAGACGTACGGCGCGCCGAGCGGTCCCTGCGGAACGTCCCTGCGGAGCCCGGAACCCCCGCTTCCGCACTCGCGGCGGTGCCGCGCGTGTACAACCTGACGGAGTCGGGCCGCACGGGCGACGCGGTGCGGGCCGCCCGGCAGACGCGTGCCCACGGCCGGGCGGAGGGAGGTGCCGACGGCGTGGCGCACCCGGCGCTGTTGATCGGCGCCGAGGCCCGTGCGCTGGCAGAGTCCGGGGCGCTGTCAGCGGCTGAGGAACTGGCTCGGCAGGCTTACGACCAGGCGGTCGATGCCGGCGCGGGGCTCGCCCAGACCTGGTTGTCGGAACACCTGGGCTGGATCTGCTACCTCGGAGGCAGGCTGGGTGAGTCCCGGGTCTGGTACAGCAGCGTGCTCGCGCACGCTCGCGAGGTGGGGCTGCGCTCCGGTGAGTGGGTGGGTCTGTGCGGACAAGCGCTGACCGCGGCGGTGTGCGGCGACGTCGACCGCGCGGAACTGTGGTGGGAGCAGGCTCGGTCGCTGCGCCCGGGCCGCTGGTGGCGTCCGGAGGCGGCGATGGTCAGCGCCTGGCTCGCGGCAGCGACCGGCCGGCCGGCCCGTGCCCGGGCCGAGCTCGTCGAGGCCGCCGGGGACGCCTCTCGGCGGGGGCTGCGTACCGCGGAGTCCCACCTGTGGTGTGACGCGGCCCGGCTGGGCGGCGCGCGGGAGGCGATGGCCCCGCTGGCGGAGTTGGCGGCCGGCTCGGACAGTGCGCTGGCCGCCGCACGCGCGGATCTGGCGCGGGCGCTGGCCACCGGGCGGGCCGGCCAACTGGAGTGGTGTGCCGGCCGGCTGTCCTCGCTGGGTGCCGGGCTGCTCGCCGCGGAAGCCTGGAACACCGCCGCCACCGTGCACACCAGGGCCGGCGCCGCTGCCTCCGCACGCGCCGCCCGGGAGCGCGCGCTGGCGCTCACGGGCCCCGGTGGCGCCCGAACTCCCGGACTGGTACCGCCGGCGGTGCGCTGCCGGCTGACCGGACGTGAGCTGGACGTGGCACTGGCTGCGGCGAGCGGCCTGAGCAGTGAGGAGATCGCCCGGCGGCTGTCCCTGGCGGTCCGCACCGTCGTCAATCACGTCCAGCGGATCTGCGCCAAGCTGGAGATCAACGACCGGACGATGCTGCGGACCGCGATCCACCGCACGCCCGGGGAGCTTGCCGCGGGCTGACGCGGCGTCGTCAGGTGCGCGGCCGCGGGGGCCGGAGCAGGCACCCGTCGCCGTGACGGTGACGGGCCCCACCCGCGCCCCCGCAGCCGGCGCGGTTCCACGGCGCCCTGCGGTCATTCCCACCATCGCAGCACGCGGTCGAGTTCACCTCGCGAGCTCACTCCGAGCTTCGCGTAGGCCCGTTGCAGATGGTTGTCGACGGTGCGCACCGACAGCACGAGCCGAGCGGCGATCTCCTGGCTGGTCAGCCCGCCCGCCGCCAGGTGCGCGACGTCCCGCTCGCGGTCGGTGAGCGGGACAGCCTCGATCCGGTGCTGCGGTGGCGCGCTCACACGGTCCGTACCGCAGCGCTCCAGTAGCCTCCGGGACAACACCGCGGCGGCCGCGGAGGTACGCGACTCCCCCGCCTGGGCCGCGAGCGCCGCCGCCCCGGCGGCGGCCTCGGCTCCCGTCATGTCGGAACCCAGCCGGGCGCATCGTTCCGCGGCCGCGTGCAGCAGCCGGTGGTCCTCGTCGGCGAGCCCCGCGGCCAGCTCCGCCCTGGACCCGGCGAGCGGGCTGTCGCCGGCCGCGGCCAGTTCCGCGAGCCGGGTGCGCACCTCGCGGGCGGCGCCGAGCCGCGCGGCGTCCGCCAGAAGCCACCCCTCGTACGAGGCCATGCCCGTCGCTCGGGCGCCGGCTGCGGCCTCCATCAGCAGTCGCTGTGCCGCCGGGCGGGCTCCTCGGGCCGCTTTCTGCCAGGCCGTCGCGAGCTGCCGGATGAGCCAGGACGCCTGCTGGCGTTCGCCCTCCGGACCGCTGGTGGCGGCAAGTTCGCGCTCGGCCAGGTCGGCACGCCCGGCCTGGGCGTGCACCGCGGCCAGCCCCGCACCCGCGAACACCACCGCCCGCCGGAAGCCGTGCCCGCGTGCCAGGCCCAACGACTCGGTGAACCAGTCGTGTGCGGCGCCGAGATGACCGGCGATCAGTTCGCAGCGCCCCAGGTGCGCGGCGATCCAGATCTGCGGTGCCAGAGCACGGGCCCCGACCGCCTGGGCGAAGGCCGCCCGGCCCACGGCACGCGCTTCCCCGCCTCGCCCGGCATCCGTCAGCGCCGCGACGCGATAGATGGCCGGCCCACTGGCGTGCGACGAGGGGCTGCCCGGCCGCTGTTCGCGCTCGGCCGCGACGAGTTCCTCGTGCACGTCGCGGGCCAGGTCCACGGCCTCACCGGTGCGGCCGGCGTAGCCGAGGGCGAGGGACCGTTGCAACTGAGCCCATAGCCGCAGCCGCGGGACGGTGATGTCCTCGGCGTCGGCCAACAGCCGCAGTGCGTCGGGAACCGCGCCCGCGTTGAGCCGATAGGCGGCCTCGTTGACGCGCAGCACCCGTCGTCCGCCGGCGTCCAGCCGGGTGGCGGCACGGGCGTTGACCTCCAGGGTGCGAGCGGTGTCGCCCAGTCCCCAGTAGAGGTTCTGGGTGCGTTCCATGGCGACGGTGAGTACGTCCTCGTGGCACTCCGCGAGGCGTTCCGCGGCACTCAGGGACTCCTCGGCAGCCACCCATCGGCCGGTGTGGTGGTATGCCTCCCCGCGCAGCAGCCAGACCTCCAGGACCGCGTCGCTCCGCGGGACACCTGCGAGGAGTTCGACGACCTTGGGGTAGTCGCGTACGTGGCGCGCCATGCGGGCCGCGGGGAGCAATGTCTCCAGGCCGACGGGAAGTCCGGCGGCCAGCCGCCAGGAGGCGAGGCGCAGGGCGTCCTCACGACGGCGGGCGCCCATTTCGACAAGGTAAGCGGCCTGGTCGCAGTAGATCGCCCGGCGGCGCGCGGCAGAGATGCCGCGGCGCAGCACCTGGCCGTAGAGCGGGTGATCCAGCACGCAGACGACGCGCCTGCCGTCCATCCGGACGCGGATCAGCCCGTCCTCCTCCAACACCTCGACGTCCTCCGCCCGGTGGCCTCCGTGCACCAGGGCGTCGGGTGAGAGAGGTTCGCACAGGGCGAGGAGCTCCAGCACCCGGCGCCGACGTCCGTCGAGGCCGGCCAGTCGGCTGTGGACGATTTCGGTAAGCCGGCGCGTACCGGTCAGCGGGCCGATGAGGTGCCACAGCCCGTTCTCGCGCACCAGCCCGGCCGAGTCGAGGGCGCCGGCGACCAGTTCGCGCAGGACCAGCGCGTTGCCGCGTGAGGCGTGGCTAAGGGTGCGGAGCGTGGCGTGCTCCACCGGCCCGCCGAGCACTCCGCGGACGAGTTCGGCCGTTTCCGTCGCGTCGAACGCGGCCAGGTCCAGGCGGTGACTTCCCTCTTCGTGCTCGAAGGACTCCACCACGTCCGACGGTGGCACCGGAGTGCGCACCGTGCCCACCAGGAGGACGGCTCCGGTCCGCACCAGGTGCCCCAGCAGCACGGCGGAGGCGTTGTCCAGCAGGGGGAGGTCGTCGACCAGGACCACGGTGCGCCGGGAGCCTTCGTCCGCGGGGTGCGAGGCGAAGGCTTCCGCCGCGGCGTGGAAGGTCCGCACCGGGTCGTGGACAGGCGCGTCAGGCGGCAGCAGATGCCCGAGCGCCCCGAGCGGCAGCGCGGCGTCCGCGGTGGTGGCCACCACTCGCTCGGTGCGATGACCGGACCGTTCCGCGTCGCGCAAAAACTCCTCCGCGAGCCGGCTCTTGCCCACACCGGCCGGGCCGTACAGCAACAGGACACAGGCCTCGGCGCTGTCGAGGTGGGTCCGGAAGGCGGCCAGCTCTTCGGCGCGGCACGCGAACGGCCAGCGGTGGCGCCGAGCGACCGCGGCGGGCGCCCCGTCACGGGCACCGGCCGCCGGGCCCTCACGTGCGCTGTCGTTCGATCCCGAGGATGACCGGGGGGACGCCACCTCATGCTCCCTGCTCGTCGTGCCCTGCGCTGGTGACCGGCCGGCCACCCCGCGGGGGCGGACCTTGGCCGGCCCACCCCTATCTTGTCCGCTGCCGGCCATCAGCACATGAGTAAGGGTTGCTCCCGTGGTGCCGGATCCGCGACGCGGGCAGCGCGATGCGCCTCCCTCCCCGGCTTCGCCATCCCCGCCCGCGACCACCGCGCGGGAACTGCGGCGTCCGTTCTCTCGCCATGCATCGGTCGCTCTCTCCGACCGCCGGCAGGGGAGTTGATCAGTGACGGCTGATGACAACGGGCCGGTGTCCGCACGGATGGGCCCCGGCACGGCCCATGCAATCCACGAGCCGTCTGCGGGGACGGTCCGGCCCCCGCAGACGAGAGGCGATCACGTATCCTTCTGGCACACACTCGGCATCCTCGCCCTGATCGTCGTGGCCACCGTGCTCAGCCCGGAGGACCGGCGGTTGCGGGCCCGGGGGCCGGCACGCACACAGAAACAGGCAGCCAGGTGACCGACACTCCCGCGGATCCGACGTCGGTGGATCCCGCGCTGGTGGATCCCACCCGTCTGTCGATCGTGTCCGTGCTGTCCTCGGCACAGTGGGCAGAGTTCGCCTTCGTGCGCGACACCGTCGGGCTCTCCGACTCCGCCCTGTCCAAGCAGGTCAGCAAGCTGGAGGACCGCGGGTACGTCGAGGTGAAGCGTGGCCATGTCGGCAAACGGCCCCGAACCTGGCTCAACCTCTCCGACGCGGGACGGCGCGCCCTGGAGGGGCATCTCATAGCCCTCCAGAACATCGTGTCCGCCTCACGCCGGGCCGGGGAGCAGCACACCAGCGAATTCCCGCCCCCCTGAGCAGAGCCGCGACTCCGCTCCGGGCCGCGTCGGCGCAGCGGACCGTCGGGGACCGCGTCCGGCGGGCACCGAGCCCCGGGCCGCACTCAAGCGTCCCCGGGCCGGGGCTCCTTCAGAGCAGCGCCTTGGCGTTCCGCTCAAGGTCCTCGATGCCGCCGCACAAGAAGAACGCCTGCTCCGGGAAGTGATCGTAGGCCCCGTCGGCGATGGCGTTGAAGGCGTGAATCGACTCATCCAGCGGTACGGTCGAGCCGTCCATGCCGGTGAACTGCTTGGCGACGTAGGTGTTCTGCGACAGGAAGCGCTCGATCCGACGCGCTCGGTGGACAGTGGTCCTGTCCTCCTCGCCGAGCTCTTCGATACCCAGAATCGCGATGATGTCCTGAAGGTCCTTGTACTTCTGCAGGATGCTTTTGACGCGTGAGGCGCAGTCGTAGTGCTCCTGCGAGATGTACCGCGGGTCCAGAATGCGGGACGTGGAGTCCAGCGGGTCGACCGCCGGGTAGATGCCCTTCTCCGAGATCGGACGGGAGAGGACCGTCGTCGCGTCGAGGTGGGCGAAGGCCGTGGCCGGAGCCGGATCGGTCAAGTCGTCGGCGGGGACAAAGATCGCCTGCATCGAGGTGATCGAGTGACCACGGGTCGAGGTGATGCGCTCCTGCAGCAGGCCCATCTCGTCCGCCAGATTCGGCTGGTAGCCCACCGCGGAGGGCATGCGGCCCAGCAGGGTGGAGACCTCGGAACCGGCCTGGGTGAAGCGGAAGATGTTGTCGATGAAGAAGAGCACGTCCTGCTTTTGCACGTCGCGGAAGTACTCGGCCATGGTCAGACCGGCCAGAGCGACGCGCAGACGGGTGCCCGGCGGCTCGTCCATCTGACCGAAGACCAGCGCGGTCTTGTCGATGACGCCGGAGTCCGTCATTTCCTCGATGAGGTCGTTGCCCTCACGGGTGCGCTCGCCCACCCCGGCGAACACCGAGACACCGTCGTGGTTGTTGGCGACGCGGTAGATCATCTCCTGGATGAGCACGGTCTTGCCGACACCGGCACCACCGAACAGACCGATCTTGCCGCCCTTGACGTACGGGGTCAGCAGGTCGATGACCTTGACGCCGGTCTCGAACATCTCCGTTTTCGACTCGAGTTCATCGAAACGGGGCGGATGGCGGTGAATCGGCCGGCGCTCGACAGTGTCGACGGGCTCCTCCGCCCCGTTCAGGACGTCGCCGAGAAGATTGAACACCTTGCCCTTGGTGAAATCGCCGACAGGGACCGAGATCGGGGCGCCGGTATCGGTCACCGGGGCCCGGCGGACCAAACCGTCAGTGATCTGCATGGCAATACATCGCACCAGGCCGTCCGCCAAATGATGGGCCACCTCGAGCGTCAAAGTGCGCCGCTCGCCCGCGAAATCCACGTCCACATGCAGGGCATGGTGAATCTCAGGTAGTCCGTCCAAGGGGAATTGCACGTCCACGACCGGCCCGAAAACGCGGGCAACCCTGCCGGTGACATCAGTGGCGGTAGCCATGAGGGGCACTCCTTGCCTTCGCGGATGGAGCTCGCCCCATCCCGTCTTACGCACAACCATAGTTGCACAACTATAGATTCTCAACTCGGGTTGTATGCATTCGGCGGGCCCCATAACGACCCCGTCACCACACCCCGCCGTCACACGGGACCCGGCCGCGCCCGACCACCGCCCTCACTCCACGTGGCACGCGCACCGGCCCGGGTCCGGCCCGGCGGCGCCGGAGGCCAGGGCCTCCACGATGGCCAGCCCTCGACCGCGCTCATCGACCCCGCAGCCGGCAACCCTTTCGCCGCGAGTGAGCGGGGGGCAACCGTCGGCCACCGAGATACGGACCGCCCCCTGTGTCGCGGCTCCCCCGCCAGGGTCAAAACACAGATGAACCGGGGGTGTCGCGTGCTCCACCGCGTTGGCCACCAGCTCGGATATGACCACCAGGACGCCATGTCCCCGCTCCTGACCGACGCCCCAGTCGGCCAAGGCGCGGCGCGCCACGCGGCGCGCCTGGGAGGGAGCCAGCGGACCACGATCGGGCGCGGAGCGCACCGCGGCGAGAGGCGCCCAGCCGGGCGCCGAAGCGAGCGGGCCTTCGCCGGGGACGGGGACGGTGACGCTCACTTCCCCTCCGCCGCCTGCGTCGGACTGACGCATCGTGGACACGAGACTCACCTTTGCTCGGTAGCGAGTGGTGTGGACTACGGCTCCAGCGCCAGCACGGCACTCCGCCCTGAACATGAGCATTTTGTGCTCAAAATCGCTGAAGTCCGCGGCCGCCATCACCATCGACGCCCCTGCCCGCCGGATTCGCCCCTCGGCGGCCTCGCTCACACTTCACGCACACTCCCCGGGGCGCATGAGCAACCGCCGGCCGAGGCCGACACCGCAGGCGATCGCGTCGCCCGGGCACGTTCCCCCGCTGCCCGGCCGGAGCCGGAAAGCTACTGTTGGGCCAGGTCGCGGCGTCGCGATGCGGTGACCGAAAGTGACTGCGTGGACGTTGCGTTTTCTCCCTCGCACCCGGCGGAGGCCCTACGCGATCCCCTGCCACGTGGAGACGACATGGAAATTCCGGACGTGGCCCGAGAATGGCCGCTCGTGGCGAGGTCGGGGGAATTGCGCAGCTTTCGACGTATTCTGCGGGCAACAGACTCGGAAGGCTGTGTCATACACGGCATATCCGGGGTCGGGACATCTCGGCTCGCCGCTGAATTCTGGCGGATCGCCCAAAATTCCGGAACGCCCACTAAGCCCACCACTCCGTGGTCTGGTGCATGTGGCCACCGCTCCCGGTGTCCAGAAACACCGGCTTGGGTTCGCTGCCGTCGGCGAGCACGGCCGCTGCCAACCCTTCGTGCGACGACCCGAACTCCTCAGTCCCCAACCCATCACTGCGCCCTCCCCGACGATGCCGAGACCTGTCGGTGCCGACACTGCCCAAGCGGGGGCTCGAGGACCGGCGGATCCTCAAATCCGTCACCCTCAGGGATGGCGATGACGGGGCGGTGCAACGTGCAGCATCAACGCGCGGCTTGCACCAAGGGCCGTTCAGGGTGGCTTCAAGTTCCCGAAGGATGCGGATTGTTGGCAATGCCCAGGACTCAGGCGGCTCGTTCGTAGGTCCCGTATGGCTCCGGTGGTCCGGGCGACATACATCGCGCCGAGCGACTTCAGGCGCCTGACCGCCAGGTTCCGCAGCGACGCCATTTTGCCCACCTGCCTGGAATGCGGCGAACCGCTAGAAAGCGGTCGGCGAATGATGGCCACCGCAGTTTTCGGCCGGTACTCACGTCGCGTTGCCGCGCAGCAGCGCCGTGGCCGCGCGCGTGGCGCGGGTAGCGACATCCTCGGGGGAAAGGCGGGAGCGGCTCAGGAAGTCCTCCGCGTTCAAGGTGATGTAGCCGTGGGCCAGGCAGAAGAGCTGTTCGATCAGGAGCAGTGCCCGGGAAGGATCGGCGTGGCCCGCACTCCGTGCGAGGTCGAGCAGCAGCGTCATCAGATTGCGGCCGGCCCGGGCCAGGTCGGCGTCGCGCAGCGGCCTCAGCTCCCGGGCGAAGATCACGTCAAAGCCGGCGCCGCGGTCGGACACGTGGCGCACGTATGCCCCCGCGGTGGCCGCGAGCCGGTCGATCGGTTCGGGGCCGGCCGTCTGCGCGGCGGTCTCCATGGCGCGGGTGAGCTCGTCGGCGGCCTGTGTCGCGACGACGGCGAGCAGCGCCTCCCGGTTGCGGAAGTGGCGGTACGGGGCGGCGGTGCTCACCTTGAGTCTGCGGGCGAGTTCGGCGACGGAGAAGCCGGCCATCCCCTTCTCGGAGAGCAGCGCGAAACTCTCGGCGATCAGCGCCGAGCGGAGCTGTCCCCGGGCGGGACGCTCAATGCTCGCCCCGACTGTGGCCTCGGCCACTCGACCCACCTGCCTTGACCAGAAGTAAGAGACCTCTTACTTTAAAAGTGATAGCCCTCTTACTTCTAGTGCTGGAGGCCGCACGTGACAGGGATCGACGGCAAAGTGGTGGCCATCACGGGCGCGGGCAGCGGGATCGGCGAGGCGAGCGCACTGCTGCTGGCCTCGCGCGGTGCAAAGCTCGTCCTCGGAGCGCGTCGCAGCGACCGCCTGGAAGCGCTCGCCGCCCGCATCGAGGCCAAGGGCGGCACGGCCGCCTGGACGACGACGGACGTGCGCCGCCGCAGCGACCTCGCGGACCTGGTGGCGTGCGCCCGCGAGCGCTACGGTGCGCTCGACGTCCTCGTCAACAACGCCGGGGTCGGCCCCATCTCCCCGTTCGACGAGCTGCGCGTCGAGGACTGGGACCAGATGATCGACGTCAACTTCCGCGGCGTGCTGTACGGGATCGCCGCAGCACTCCCCGTCTTCCGCGAGCAACGCAAGGGGCAGTTCGTAAACGTCATCTCGACCGCCGGGCTGCGCATCGTGCCGAACCAGGCCGTCTACGCGGCGACGAAGAACGCAGTCCGCACCCTCTCGGAGGGGCTGCGCCAGGAAGCAGGGCCCGACCTGCGGGTCACCATGGTCTCGCCCGGCTACGTCGGGACGGAGTTCGCTGACTCGGTCACCAGCCCCACCGTCAAGTCGCAGGCCCCGACGGTCGACTTCTCCCTCGCCCCCGACGACATCGCCCGCGCTATCGCCTTCGCGATCGAGCAGCCGTCGAACGTCGACGTCGGCGACATCGTCGTCCGCCCCACGGCCCAGGGCTGACGCCTCACGGAGATCCTGGGACAACCCCCCGCTCCGCCTGTCAGGTTCTGAAGGGTTACCACGCCGCTCGTAGCGACGGTAGGCGAAGCAGGGGTCGCGCCCGTCCTGTGGTGCGTGGACCCGCCGGCCATCCGCAGATCGAGCACCCCGGCGCCGGTACCGCCGAGGCAAGCCAGAACGCGAGAGGTGGGCCAAGTTGTTCGTACGCGCACAGCGTCATTTCCCGCCGCGGGGAAGACCGCCGGCACAAGGATGCATCGTGGGGCTAGCGGGCGGCTGACCAAGCGGTGTACTCCTGCCGGACGTAGGCCCGGAGCTCATCAGCGGGGCTGTCGAAAGTGACCTCCGAGAGGTAGAAAGGGCCAGCCGCCGCTTGGTGTTCACGGTCGTAGCGGGCCAGCTTCGGCGCGGCGAGGACGAGGTCCTGCAATTGCTTCTCGTCCACGGACGAAACGGCGAGACTGCCGCGGTCCGCCAGGGCGGCACGTCGCAGAAGCCATTCACGGACCGGTAGCTGACGCTTGCTGCGGACTAGCTCCTCATGCTCCTCCTGGATCAGCGGGGCCTGCCTGTACACATCGGGGCTCATGGGGCTCCGTTCCGGGCGGGCTTGCGCGGCTGAGCACCTCAGCGGGCTCGCCACCTCAAGCCCCCAACTCCGGCCCGACGGTGTCTGCGACTGTCGAACTTCGGCCTGCGCTCCCGCCTCGCGAAGTGCCTCCACCAAGGCAGCAGACTGATCATCGGAAGCGTCCCTGAGCAGTATCGCCGACAGTTCAGCGGTCGCAACCTTGCTGCGCCACCGGCTCAGCCCTGTCAGCTTGTGCAGTGGACGCACGACCTCGATGGGCCGAGTCCCCCTGTCCACGAGCACGACATCGTTCCCCGGCTCATCACAGACGAGCCTGAAGTACTCGGCCCCTCTCCCTCACTTCCACGGCGCGACACCAGCCGGCTCCTCGGACGCTCAGCCTCAATTACGACGCACAGCCGCCAGCCGAATCCTCAGCCATACGCCCTGTTCCAAAGGCTTGCGGACGCCGGCGTTGGGGTGTCAACGGCGCCAGGGTGGGCGAGCCCGATCACGGCTCGCCCACCCCGGCAACCAATTGTCCCTGAACCGCGCCAGCGAACACATACTTGGGTCAGTCGATGCGTTCGCCTTGCTTTGCCGCTTGGCGTTCGGATCCCTTGGTCTGCCACCACTCGAAGAGCCGGATATGCAGCATCCTTGCCGTGTACCGGATCAGGTCGTACGGCGGATTGCCGTCGAAAATCCCCATTTCCGAACTGTCGCAGGGGATCCGCACGCGCCATCGCTCACCCTGGGCAGTCAATTCGAATGCGACCGTGAATTTGCGGCCCTCTTCGATTACTTCCAGATCGGTGACCTCCAAGGTCGTACCGGAGGAATCGAGCCTTCCCATCAGGTGCGGGACGAGAAGGTCTCGAACACCTTGAGCAGATGGCATTGGACTCTCCTAGCAGGAAGTTGCGGAAGCGGCGTTTGTCGGCCTGTACGCGGTGATGACACCCTGCGGGTTGATCCGGTGTTCAAACTTGTAGGGTCCCGGGTTGACGATGACCCTGAAGACCTCCTTGGGAGGGCACTGGTTGCGTCGGTCCAGTGATGCCCGGCCAGAGATATGGCCGTGTGGCGGTCCGCACAGAGGGCCGGGGGCAGAGTTCGAGTGGCCTCACAGTTGCGAGGGGCCGAGCGCGCAGTGGGTCCGGAGCGCAGGAAGTCGGGGCGCTCCCAGGCGACGGCAGACCGCACAGGCTGGTGGGGAGTCAGGTCGGGCTGATACGAGCCGGCGTGACGGTGGGTCCGCCTCACTCCCGGACCAGGCTGCTTTTCGGCTTCACCTTTCAGGGGCTGAGGCCCGCTCGCGCGAGGCGTTGCCGGCTAGGGGGACGGGCGGCTCTATTCGATATACCCCGTAGTCGGGTCGACCTGATCCAGGAAGTCGCGGGCTGACGCTTCCAGTTCCGGAACGCTCAGCGCTCTGGGCGGATGGGCCGCAGAAGTGAAGCCGTATCCGGGGTTGGGGCCTGTTAGCCAGGTGAAGTCGTACGTGCCCCGCTGACCGGGCCGTTTGGAGACCTCGAACTTCTCCCCGTCCACCACCAGGGTCTGCCGTGCGCTGCGCCTCTTCATGGCCACCAGCATGCCCGAACCTGGAGTCGCTCGGTTGCCGAGGCCAAGGCGCCCGTCGTCACAGGTGTCTGGCGCCCGGGATCCCGACGCCATGGCATTCGACGAGACGAAGAGAGCGTCATCCGGGCGGCAGCCCCTCGATACGTTGTGGCGCTCAGCAGGCCCCGCTCCCTGGCACGCCCCTGGCCAGGCCGGTGCCTGGGTAATGCGTCGAACGTGCGTTGCGAGGGGCGGATCGTCGTCGGTCGGGGGTTTTGCGATGTTGAGCCCCACCCGCCGCGCCGGGGCGCGCTCCGCCGTTTTCTCTGCTGCTGCGCTGATCTCCACTCAGCCTATGCGTTTGCCGGTCCGGGACAGGGCGCTCGGCCACCAGCCGCGCGGGCCGATGTCGAGGGCAAGGGCGGGCACCAGAAGCGAGCGGACCACGAGGGTGTCCAGCAGGACGCCGAACGCGACGATGAAGGCGACCTGGGCCAGGAAGGCCAGCGGGATCACGATCAGCGCCGCAAACGTGGCCGCCAGGACGACCCCGGCCGAGGTGATCACCGCACCTGTGGTCGTCAGACCTCGCAGTACGCCCTGGCGGGCACCGTGCGCGAGCGTCTCCTCTCGCACGCGGGACATCAGGAAGATGTTGTAGTCGACCCCCAGAGCCACGAGGAGCACAAAGCCGTACAAGGGCACCGAGGCGTCCGTGCCGCTGACGCCGAACGCTTACTGGAAGACGAGGGCCGAAACGCCCAGTGTGGCAAGGAAGTTGAGCGCGACGGTGGCCACGAGCAGGACGGGCAGGAGCACCGAGCGCAGCAGCAGCACCAAGATGAACAGGATGATGGCGAGAACCGCCGGAACGATCAGCGTCCGGTCGCGGGCAGCGGTCTGCTGGGTGTCGTACTGCTGTGCCGTGTAGCCGCCCCCCAGTGCGTGCGTGCCGGAGACTTTGTCGAGTCGGTCCCGCAGCCGCTGGATCGTCTGCTTGGCCGCGTCGCTGTCGGCGGCGTCCTTGAGGGTGGCGTCGAGGCGGACTCGTCCGTCCACGATCAGCGGATCGCCCGCACCGGGCCTCCCCGACCGGCCGACGGCTCCCGTCGACGCCACGCCTTCGGTGCGTGACCGGCGATCTGGACCTCAGCGCTCGGCACCCGCTGGGCGGCCTGACGTACGTCGCGAAGGACCGTGGGCAGCTCGTCGCCGAGATTCGGCTCCAGTGGCACAACAGCCTGCAGCGCCTTGCCGTCCCGGGAGGGCAGGGCCGGCGAAGGGGTGCCCGCTACCCCTTCGGTTTCCGCGAGTGCGGCCAGCCGCCTCGTTGCGTCGGCCCGCTGCTGCCGAGCGACCTGGCCGTCGGCCACCGTCCACACGACGATCGCAGGCACCGTCTCGGACTGATTGAAGGCCTTCTGGGCTTCCAGGACACGCGTCGACTCGGCGCCCTGCGGCAGGAACGCGGCTTGATCGTTGGTGGAGACCTCGCTCAGCTTGCCCGCGTAGGGGCCGAGCGTGCCTCCGATGCCCAACCAGACGAGCAGCAAAGCGAGCGGGACGAGGCGGCGGGCCCATCGAGACGCGGATGTCACTGCTTCCCGAAGTGCGCGAGACCGATTCTCTCACTCATTGCATATCCCAATGAGTGAGAGATTTCATCCCGGTCGGATGCGCAGCAAAGATCAGTCCCCGAGCACACTGCCGGACGGACCCACCGGGTTGCAGAGATTCGCGGTCCTACTGCGCGGAATGAACGCCGAGTTCAACCGGATCGCCCAAGAGTTCGCCCACGAGCAGGGGCTGCACCTCACAGACGTGCAGGCACTGATCGCGATCATGGACGCCGGCGAGGGGGACGAAGACTCCCCCATGACGCCGGGGCGCCTGCGAGACCAGCTCAACCTCACCTCAGGGGCGGTGACCGCTTGCCTGGACCGCCTCGAACGCTCCGGCCACATCCATCGCGTCAGGGCGCCGGACGACCGACGCGTCGTCCACCTGCACTACGCGACCGCAGCCAAGTCCGTGGCCAGGGAGTTCTTCATGCCTCTGGCGCGGAGCACCGACGCCGCACGTCCGCAGTTCAGCGAAGAAGAGCTGCTCGTGGTGGTGCGCTTTCTCGACGCCATGAACCACGAACTCGCGCAACTGCGCCAGTGACAGGTCGAAGCCACCGCCACAACGACCCGACTACTCGTCCTCCGCCGACCGACGAGGGGCGTTCACGGGCGGCAAGGCGGTCAGCCGCGGCAGCAGCTGGGCGGTGAGCAGGGTGGAGAGCGCCGAGGTGTCCGTGCCCGTGCCGTCCGTGCGCACGACCACCGGCTGCGGGGCCCTGCCCGCCAGGATCGCACCGACTTCCAGCCGCCGACGGGCCAGTTCATACTGAAGCACCACGCGGTTATCGCGGTACGCCTGCGCGAGGCGGCGCTGGGCGCGAGCCTCATTCTCCGCGGAAATCAGCCCACTGCGACCACGGGTCTCGATCTCGAAGCGGACCTTCTGCGCGTTGGTCTCCTGCTCCTCCAAAAGCTGAGCCACCGCCTCACGAGCCTTGTTAAGTGCCGCCTTCACCTCGACGATGCGCGCGTCGCGCACCTTCTTCGCCCGCTCGATGTCCATCTGCAGACTGTCGATGCGACGCTTACGCGTCAGGCCCCACTCCTGCTCGTAAGCGGTCCGCTCCTTGGCAACGCGCTCCCGGGTAGCGAGGTGCTGCTGGTACTGGGCGGGCAGCTGGACGTCGGGAATGTTGGAGCCCGTGATGCGCACTCCGTAGCGGGAGAGCTGGCGATTGAGCAGCTCCTGCATATCGGCGACGTCCGAGCCGCGCAGGTCGTAGGCGCGCTCCGTCTGTACCTGACGGCCGCGCTGGCGGATGGCGTCCTGCACCGCGCTGGACAGCACCAGGTCGAAGTTGCCCGCTCCGATGGTCCGTACGAACAACACCGCATCGGTGATCTTGAACTTCAGGAAGAACTCGATCGACCGGAGCGGCACGTTCTCGCGGGTGGGGCAGGCCACCACAGGGGCCGAGTACGGGATCTCGGTGGCGGTGTCCACCACGAAGTCCACACGCGACCACGGGTGCCACAGGTAGTGCCGGCCCGGGTCCAGGGTGCGTGTCACGGCGCCGTAGCGGGTGAGGACGCCGTTGGTGCCCTGCTCGATCTCGGCGATGGACGAGCGCCACCACCACAGCAGACCGGCGAGCACCAGGAGCGCCCCGCAGAGGTAGCTGACGACGGCCAGCGCGCCATAGGCGGCGCCGACCGCGCCGTCCGACCCGCTGAGGTTCAGCATGAGACCGGTCAGCAGCGCGAACGCCCCGAGCCACAGCAGCAGCAACCACCACAGCCTGCGGTGCTGGCGAGGGATGATGACGGGAATCAGCTTGCCCGCCTCCCCGCCGCGCAGCAGCTGGCGGATCTCACTCCACGGGGCCACCTCCTCGGAGATGACCGACCTGCGGTTTCGTGCCGTGCTCACTGCCCGTCCCCCTCGGCTTCGTTCTCGTGCTCCGCTGTCGCCGATGCCTGCTCCACTGCGGGCCCGTCGACGGCGGGTACGGTCGGTCGCTCGGCCTCCAGCAGAGCGGCGATCTCTTCCTCACGCCCGGAGATCCGGTCGCCGACCTCCGCCAGACGTGCGCGCACGGCAGCCATGTCCTCATCCGAGAACAGCTCCGTGCCCCGCTCGCCGACCAACTCTCGTGCGAGCGCCAGGAAGTCGACCCCAGCGGCACCGTCGGTGCCGGACGAGCCACCGATCCGCACGAGCCGCGGCAGATGGTCCGCGACCTCTTCCAGCGTGTCCAGTACCTGCTGCTGGTAGCGGTACTCCAGAATCTCCGGGGCCTCGGCCGCTGTCACCGCGCGGATGTCCAGTGCCTGCGCCTCCAGCAGCGCCGCATTGGCCTTCGCTTCCGACTCGGCCTGCACATACCGCTGTCGGGCCAGCGCCTCCGCGCGGTTGGTCTCCCGCTCCTCTGCCGTATCCATCTGCGCCTGGTACTGCGCGATATCGGCCATGATCGCCGAGAGCGTCTCCTGACGGGATGCCAGCTCCTTGGTCAGGTCACCCTCGTCCTGCTCCTTGCGCAGGTGAAGCGCGTACTCATGGGTGTAGGCGTCCTTGGCCACCCGCACCATTTCCGGTGCCGCCAAGTCCATGCGGTACGCACGGTCGGAGGGCTCGGCATGCGTGATGTTGGCGTTCGCCAGCTCCACCGCGGGCCGGAACTGCTGGTTCAGCTGCTCCAGCAGCCGACCGGTGTCCTCGCCCACCATGTCGTAGATCCCTGCGGCCTCCTGCTCGTAGATGAGGCTGCGGATCGTTTCGCTGACCGCATTGCTCAGCTTCTCCTCGAAGCCGCGCACCGCACCGAGCGTGTAGACGAACTCCACCGGGTCGCTGATCCGGAACTGGATGAACAGGTCGATGGAAGCCTTCACCCCGCCCTTGGTCGGAGCCTCACGCACCGGCGCGTTGAACGGGTATTCGCGGGTGGTGTTGATGATGTACGACACCCGCTTCCACGGGTTGAGCAAGATCACCCGACCCGGACCGACCACCTGCTCCAGCTTCCCGAAACGGGTGATCAGCGCCTGGCAGCCGTCCGGCACCATCACCATGCCCTGCCGCCACCACACGAAGGCGACTGCCGCCACCGACAGCACCCAATAGTGGATCCCGAAGAGCGGATGAGTGAACGCGCCAGCGCCGGCCGCGGCAACGACGACGCTCCCCACCACTCCCACAACCAACAGCAGCAACACCGGCAGCATGCTCAGGAACGAGCGACCGCGTGGAATCACCATCGGACAGATCGCATGGACCTTCTGCCCGCCTTCGCGCCGCTGCTCACTGCGGTTGAGCACCTCCCGCGCCTCATCCAGCGGCACGGTCTGCTGCGTCATGATCGTGTCGATGCTGCCGCCCTGCTCCCGGGCAGCAGGGAAGTCGGCGGGATCCATACCGTCGACTTTCGACTCCCTCGCCTCACGCGAGGCGACGGCGTCGCCGGCCCCCTCCGTCGCCGCGCCGGCCTCGAAGCCGGCGCGACGACGCAGCTCCTCCTCAGCCAGCCCCCGTAGTTCCTCGTTTTCGGACACCGCCCGTGCGAATCTCCGCACGCTCTGGCTCCCTGCCACAAATCCCCCTTTTGATCTCTCCATGTGCGTTCGGCTGCGCATACAGCGCCGCCTCCATCACATCGCATGCCTCGTGGGCGGAGAACGTCGGGTGTACGGCCAACCCTCGCGCTCTTCACGGGCCTGTTCAGCACCACCGGCCCCGTCGACAACAGCGTCATCAAGGAGGCTCCTTCGCCCCGGCGGACGCGATCGCCGACAACCCGACATGACGGCAACTGGCGACCTGTCCGCCCGGTATCCGTCAAAAGGGGGCTACGCCGGCGGAGTCGCCGGCCGCTGGGGCCTTGCCTTCCGGGGTACCTTTCGTGCGGCAGTGGCGGAGTGAGCCTGCTGCCCCCGGGGAGGGCTGAACGACCAGCGACCGGACGGTAGGTGCGGGTGGGGCGGTTGGTCGCGGTCTCGGTGACGAGACCATCCGGCAGTCCCTGTCCCGCCCGGCCCGGCCGACGCTCAGACGCTATACCGTGTTGCACGAGCGTCACCGTGCATAGCCTGTTCCGATGTGCCTGGACCACCCGCACAGGGAAGACCACCCCACGCGCGACCCGCTGTCCAGGCGAGCCCCTAATATCACTGGGCGTCCTCCGACGGACGCTGACGCCCGCCGCCCAACGCCCGGCACGACGACTCCGCCACACGGCAGTGGAGTCGAGCGCCGAGGAGAGGAACGTTCATGCGCGCCCGGACCATCGCCACGGCCACCGCAACAGCATTGGCAGTGGTCGCCGCTCGTGACCTTGTCCAGAAGAAGCACGCATTGCTCCGGAACTTCCCCGTGCTCGGGCACGCCCGGTATCTGTTGGAGACGATCGGTCCTGAGCTGCGGCAGTACATAGTGACCTCCAACGACGAGGAGCGCCCGTTCAGTCGTGACCAGCGCACCTGGATCTACGCGTCGGCGAAGGGGGAGAACAACTACTTCGGATTCGGCACCGACAACGACGTTGAACACACGCAGGGGCACGCATACCTCAAGCAGCGCACGTTCGCCGGCACGCTGCCCGACATGCACGACCCGCAGGCCCCGCTGCCGTCAGCAAAGGTGCTGGGCGGGCCGCGCGGGCGCGCCAAGGCATTCCGCCCGGCGAGCGTGGTGAACATTTCGGCGATGAGCTTCGGTTCGCTCTCCGGCGCGGCGATCACGGCGCTCAACAAGGGGGCGGCGCTGGCAGGCACCCTGCACAACACGGGCGAGGGCGGTCTGTCGCCGTACCACCGCAACGGCGGCGACCTCGTCCTCCAAATCGGTACGTCCTACTTCGGCTGCCGCAACGAGGACGGCAGCTTCAACATCGACAAGCTCAAGGATGTGGTCGCCGGCGCCCCGGTCAAGGCGCTAGAGATCAAGCTCTCCCAGGGTGCCAAGCCCGGTCTGGGCGGAATGCTGCCGGGCGCGAAGGTGACCCCGGAAATCGCCGAGATCCGCGGCATCCCGCTCGGCGAGGACTGCGCTTCCCCGTCCCGGCACACCGCGTTCGGCGACGTCGATTCGATGCTCGACTTCGTCGAACTGCTCGCCACCGAGACCGGCCTGCCGGTCGGGATCAAGAGCGCGGTGGGAGAGATGGAGTTCTGGCAGCAGCTGGCCACGCTGATGGCGCGTGGGGAGCGTGGTGTCGACTTCGTGACCATCGACGGCGGCGAGGGCGGCACCGGGGCGGCACCGCTCACCTTCTCCGACTCGGTGTCGCTGCCCTTCCGGATGGGCTTCTCCCGGGTCTATGGCGCGTTCGCCGAGCGGGGGCTGACCGACGACCTGACGTTCATCGCCTCCGGCAAGCTCGGCCTGCCCGAGAACGCCGCGGTCGCCTTCGCTCTGGGTGCCGACATGATCAACGTGGCCCGTGAGGCGATGCTGTCGATCGGCTGCATCCAGGCGCAGAAGTGCCACACCGACAAGTGCCCCACCGGAATCGCCACCCAGAGCCCGTGGCTGGCCCGCGGCCTCGACCCGGCCTCGAAGGCCACCCGTGCCGCCGTCTACCTGCGCACCCTGCGCAAGGAGCTGATGAAGATTTCGGCGGCCGTCGGTGTCGCCCACCCGGCGCTCATCACGGCGACGGACATCGAGATCATGAACGGCGACTACGAGGCCCGCACCCTGGCCGGCGTCTACGGCTACAAGGACGGCTGGGGCGAACTCGGCCCGCACCTCGCCGAGGAGATCACCGCACTGCTCACCACCGAGCAGCCCTCCGACCAGAAGCCGCCCGCCTGACGCGCCGAGCACGGCAGGCACCACGTCCGCCGCTCCCCTGCCCGGAGCGCGCGTATGGCGCCGGCTGATGGCACCCTTGTCTCTCCTACTCCACGAACAGCCCTGCCTAGGTGATCACAACATGAGCGAAAAAGTGAGATTCCCGAGCGTCGTCGGCCCCGAGCTGGCCGGAGCGATCGACCTTCCGGACGGCGAGATCCGCGGCTGGGGGATCTTCGTGCACGGATTCACCCTCGGCAAGGGCTCGCCGGCCGCATCGCGTGTCAGCAAACAGCTGGCACGCGAGGGGATCGGAATGCTCCGCTTCGACAACCTCGGCATCGGGGACTCCGACGGCGACTGGGGGGACGGTTCCTTCACCGTCAAGGTCCAGGACACGATCCGTGCCGCGGCCATGATGGCGGAGCGAGGGACTCCGGCAGACCTGCTGGTGGGGCACTCGTGGGGAGGAGCCGCCGTCCTCGCCGCGGCGGCTGAGGCAACCGGCGTCCGCGCGGTCGTCACGATCGGAGCACCGGTCGATCCCAGCCACGTCGAGCGACAGTACGACGCGGTCGTGGATCGCGTGCTCAGTGACGGGTCGCACGAGTGGTTCGTCGGCGGCAGGACCCTGATCCTCAAGCGCGCCTTCGTCGAAGACGTCCGCCGTGCCCACCTGCGGGATCGGATCGGTGAGTTGGACCTGCCGCTACTCGTCCTGCATTCGCCGACCGACAACACCGTCGACATCGACAACGCCGGAGAAATCTTCCGCGAAGCACGACACCCACGAAGCTTCGTCTCCCTCGAAGGAGCAGACCACTTCCTGACCGCCCGCGGACAAGCACAGCGAGCCGCCCACATCATCAGCGCCTGGGCCGACCAGTACATCCACGGGTGACGGCCCGCAGGAGAGGCATCTCAGGTGGTTTGGTGCTCGCTCGGAGTGGCACCGTGACTACAAGATCACCACGTGGAGCAGGCAGGTCGTCCGGTCGCGCAGTCGAGACACTGGCGCTCACCATCGAGCAGCGTCGCGCCGCAACCCTCCGCATGGCGGGGTGGGGACGTCAAGGATGAACGAGAGAGCTCCCGTCGGGAACATCCGGCGGGAGCTTTCTGCGTTGATCTGCGCGAGTACGCTGACGACAAGGTAGGTGAGGCGGATGTCCGCGCAGATCTCCAACTCCGTCCGCAAGCACCGTCGCGCCGCAGGATTGACCCAGGAGGCTCTGACCGAGCGGTCGGGCGTCTCCTTCACAACGGTCGCGAGCAATGAGCAAGGGAAGTCCGCCAGAAGGGCGAGCTTTGCTCGATTGGCGGAAGCTCTGAGTGTGGACACTGCAGAGCCGTTCTCCGGCGGCGCGCCTGAGGCTGTACCCGACGACGTCGCGAATCCGAAGCATCTCTGACCCTCAGTTACGTCGGCGGCAGAGATGCCTACCGCGATCGGCAGGCCGCTGCGGTCACAGATGACGTGGACCCTCACCGTTCACCGTCCTTGCCGCGACCGGTCGGAGTCCGTCCCGTCAGGGCCCCCTTTGCTCGCGCGGACGCGGATCGAAGCGATCGCGCAACGCGGCAGTCCACGTCGTCGTTTCGCGCCGAGCTGGTCCAGAAGGACCCGGTGCTGCTTGGCCCATACCCGAGCTGCGGACCAGGTGGTGAAGCGCCGGTGCACTCGTAGCGCACCGACGGCGCACCCCTCACACCCGTGTTAGCCAGTCGTTAGCGGAGCGGCAGCCTCGCAATAGTGGCCCCGACCAGAGTGGGTGACGTACCGAGGAATCAACGACACCGACTGACCCGGGGGAACCGAAATGAACTCCGCCACCACTGGCCGCACTGTCCGTCGCCGCACCCTGCGCGTTGCCGCCGCGGCACTGACCGCAGCCGCCGCCCTTACCCTGACCGCTTGCTCCGGCTCGGACGCCGCCACCGGTACGAAGCCCGCGGGCCGGACGGACAAGGGTGCGGCCGCCGGCGAGTCCAGCGGCGCGGGCTCCTCCGCCGGAGCGCAGGGTTCCGATGCCAGGACGGGCACTGATGCCAAGGCCGGCACCGAAGCGGGGGGCACGGGCCGGCAGGCGGGCGGCACGCAGGCCGCCAACGCCGGCAAGGCGGACTCGGGTGTGGAGCGCTGCCACACCTCCGGTCTGAAGGCCGCCTTCGCCACGGGCGAGGACGCGGTCCCGGACCCGAACGCGGGCGGCTCGACGACCACCAGTGTCGTGCTGACCAACAAGAGCAGCCGCGCCTGCAAGATCGGCGGCTTCCCGGGCGTGGACCTCAAGACCGAGAACGGCGGTGGGGTCTGGTCGCTGCAGCGCTCGACGGCCAAGCACGGCTCGATCACCCTGGAGCCCGGGGACAGCACCGACTTCACGATCAACCTCGCTCTGACCAAGGAGGAGGAGGGCTTCTGGCAGCCGGCCTTCGCGGTCATCACCCCGCCGAACGAGACCACGTCGCTGACCCTGGACTGGCCCTGGGACGCACTCGTCGACCAGCGAGGCGCCACCCACCCGGCCACCTTCGTCAATCCCATCGGCTGACCACCCCGGTACTGCCCCGGAGCAGAGCCAACGAGGTCTCGCAACTGGACCAGACTGCTCCACACCCGGCGCTGCCCCGTCCTCCGACGCTGCGCCAGGAAAGTCCGCTGCCCCGGCGCAAGGGCGGCGGACCTGTCACGGCCGCGCCCCGAGCCGCCAGGCCGCCAAGGGACACCTGCGCGCCGCGCGTCGATGGGCCGTATAGCTGACGAAGCAGCCAAGACACTGGCAGGGCACCCCAGCACCGCGCCAAGGGGTCGACCTGCCGCATCCTCGCCCCAGGCGCCAAGGGATACAGGACCTACGATCCGAAGGGGGCCGGTCTCGCCGTCCGGTAGTAGTGGGCGGGGCCTGTTTCGCCACACGCGCAACTTCTTCCAGAGCCGGGCGACGACCGTAGTGTCCGGAGATGCAATCACCGGTCATCTCCGTCCAAGCCCAGCCCCGGGACGCCGCTTCCTGGATCTCTTTGGCCCGGCGCGTGGAAGTCGGCGGCTACGACGCGCTGCTGGCAGCCGACCACCCGGGCACCACGGCCTCCCCTTTCGTCGCGCTGGCTGCCGCCGCGGCTGTCACCGAGCGCATCGGCGTTGGCTCCTACGTCTCCCAGGCGGGCGTCCGTGAGCCACTGCTGCTCGCCTCGGATGTCGCCACCCTCGATCTGGTGTCCGGCGGACGTGCTCGCTTGGCATTGGGCGCCGGCCACACCCCGACCGAGTGGAACATGCTGGGGGCGAAGCGCCCCGACGTCGCGGGACGCGTCCGGCGTTTCCAGGCGGTGGCCGAGGCCTGTCGCGCGCTCCTCGCAGGCGAGACGACCACCGTCGAGAGTCCCGAGGTACGGACCTACCAGGCGCGGCTCACGAACCCCCGCCCGGTCCAGCACCGGGTGCCCTTCACCTTCGGGGGCGGCAACACGGCCATGTTGCGCTGGGCCGGGGCTCACGCGGACGTCGTGGGGCTGAGCGGGCTGGGGCGCACCCTGCCTGACGGGCACATGCACGAGGTGCGCTGGAGCGGCGCGGATATCGACCGCCAGGTCGATCTCATCGAGCAGGGAGCCGCGGACCGGGTCGACGCCCCGGCCCGCGAAGCGCTTGTCCAAATGGTGGAAGTCACTGATGACGCCGAGGGTGCGGCCCACGAGATCGCCCGGCGACTTCACTGCGATGCGTCCACGGTGCTGGCTTCCCCCTACGCGTGGGTCGGCACAGTGGACGAGATCAGAGCCGCGATGGCCGACCATGAGCGTCGCTGGGGCATTACCCGTTACGTCGTGCGCGAGGCGCACTTGGACGCGGTCGACGAAGTACGCGCACACTCCTCGGACGCCGCCCACGAGGACCCGTTCCGGAGGTCTGAAAGCGGCGTGTGACCGGGGGCAGTTGGCCGCCGAGCCCCGTCGGACGGCCACGCGCGCACGGTGCGGCCACTGGGTAGCCGCGCGGTTGCTTGGCACCTGGTGAAGCCCTATGCGATCAAACGCCGGGGCGGAGTGTGACGGACGAGGACCCGCAGACGGCGCTGCGGGTCGCCTCCGATCACCAGGCACATGCTGGACGGTCGGGGTGGGCTCGACGAGCGACTTGTCGCTTGGTGCGGCGACATGCTGGAGGGTGAGGTCCGGTGACGGACACCGGTTCGGCCAAGATGCGCCGTGCCCGCGTTATCGATCGTCCTCATGTTGCCCAGCTCGCGCCCGAGCACGCCGCGTACGAGAGACCGCGCCGCCGGCACCCAGCTCGTCCTGACGACTGGAGGCGCTGCTGTTCGGTTCACAGACTCCGCGACTGAGTTGCTTCGTAGCGCAGCTGAACGACGGCGAGATCATCGGGTACGCCACGTGCGCTCCGGAGGTGTCCACATGGGACGGGGCGGAGTGTCTCCACGTGGACTGGCTGTTCTGGTGCAGGTCGTGGCAGCCGAAGCACGTGAGCTGGGGCTCGACCAAGTCCAGTGGCAGACCCCGCCCTGGAACACGGCCGCGAACAGGTTCTGCGCCTGGCTGGGACCACAAGCGAAGGAAGAGCTGCACCACCACCTGTCAGTCGACTGAGCTCCGATGGTCGCCTCCTTCCGACTCCTGAGTGCAACTAGCAGAAATGAAGCGGTAGTTCACTGCGCGCCCGTCAACATCCCCTTCCGGCAGTGAGTCTCGGTGCATGTAGTCTCGGTATTGATCAGT
The DNA here is from genome assembly GCF_043201875.1 of Streptomyces sp. NPDC048248. Classification (NCBI taxonomy): domain Bacteria; kingdom Bacillati; phylum Actinomycetota; class Actinomycetes; order Kitasatosporales; family Streptomycetaceae; genus Streptomyces; species Streptomyces sp. NPDC048248. Next base: position 452,044 of record NZ_JBICZL010000007.1, on the reverse strand, counting down.
CGCCTCGTGGCTTGGAGGAAGTACCCATGAGTAAGGCCCCGTTCATCGCCGTGTCCGTCGCTACCGCGACGCTTGGGACTGCGCTCGGCGCCATGGCACTGCAGCTCCGCGCAAACGGTTATGAGCAGTACGTCGAATCAGTAGCCACATTCAGCATCCTGATGTACATCACCGCAGCTCTGACTGTGGTGACATGGGTCCGCGATGGCCGGTCGCAAGCGAACTGACCGCTGCACAGGCAAGCCGCCCGGTGCTGCTGAAGCCGTTGCTCCCGCCCAGTTCTTCGCGACCACCGCCTTCCGACCTGAAGACGACCTCGCCGCTGAAGGGCACGGGCCACTGCGGTCGCACCGCCGCGCAGAGCCAAGTTGAGCACCACATCCGCACCGGCACATGCAGCAGCTAGCGCGATCCCAGCGTCGGCAAGGTCCGCCTATGAGTGGGTGGGGTACGCCGTCGAGTCCGAGCCTGGCCACGGGGCGGGCATCGCCCCCCCGTTGCCGGTTCCCGGGTGCCGCTGCTGATCCTCGATGACGAAGAAGCACGGACCGGTAAAACGCTGGTGAGGCTGACCCTCTCGCGGGGCGCACCGCCGTGGACGCGGAGTGTTGTAGGCAGGACTGAGCAACGCGCCGCGACGTCAACCGGCTACGACGGTTCCCTCGATGCCGCTGCCGAAAGCGGCCGACCCAGCCGCCGTATTCAGCCCGGCTCGGTCACAGCCACGCCGGCCATGCCGAGCCGGACGCCGGTCACCCGCCGCCGACACCGCCACCCTGCCGAAAATGGGTCTCCGGCATCCGGTTGTCGTGCTTCAACGGTTCCTTCGTCCCCAGACGAGCCCAGACCAAGAACGCCCCCAGACCCACAGCCAACAGACCGACCGGAACGAGTATCGCCCAAACCCACTCAGGCATGCCGCCTCCCCCTTAACGTCCCCTGGCCCCTTCCAAAGGCCGTACCACCAAGGTAGAGCCCACCACTGACAACGAACCCCAGGAAAATCGAAGGGCCCCTCAGACGACGAGCCGATTCCCTAAACGGTGCAGGTCAGGACACATCGTTCCAGGGCGGCGCAGGTGCCCGAACGCCTGCTGCACCGGGATGCGCTCGTCCGGCCCTCGCATCCAGCTCGATGGCTCGGCCGTACTGGTCGGGGGCAACGCCCGTTTCCGCGCTCCGCCTGGCGCCCCCTTGCGGAAGTTCCGCGCCGCGAACACCAACTGACTCACTGCCTTCCAACTGTTCACGTCAGCACCGGACCTGAATCCGCACGGAAGGCATCTCGCCCAACGAACCCTTCTCCCTCCAACCGCCGGCAAAGGCCGCCTAGTTCGACGCTCGCCGACAGCACGTGGAAAACGGCAGACCCCCCCTCTCTAGGGGTGAGCGACTCGCACAGTGGAGTCCGCCGCCGCGTGTCTCAACCCGTCGGGAGCAGCCGGGGTAGCTCGTTCACCGAAGCCGTGCATACGCCAGAAGGAAGGGTTGATGCCGGCGCACCGCCCCGATGGCCCTGCGCGTCGCAACCGATCCGCCCCCGGGCACGCGGACGGAGTCGTAACGCGAAGGAGACCGGTCCCACGAGCAAGTGCCCGCGGCCGCAGCCTCGCAGCGGCCGCCTGCACTCCAGGCGGCAATTCCCCGACGACTGCATGGCCAGGCCCGTTAAGTGTTCAGCGAAGCGCCGTAGACCGAAAGGGCCGCAATCCCGACCACACAGACGACTATTGCCCAGTAGCCAAGGCGCCTACCACGCGCGCCTCGACCGGTACGCGCAACGGAGTCGACCGCCTGACGAGGTGCCCCCGGCCTGGCCGTGGCCGGCGCAGGGCTGGAGGCTGCTTCGGCGAGCAGGCGGCGGCAGGTGGCCGCAAGCTGGGCAGTTTCAGTGGAGAGCGACACCACGGCTTCCGATCGCGCCGGCGCGGTGGTGCCACCCTCGAGGATGCGCCCCGCCCGGATGAGTATCTCGTCCCTACCTCCAGCAGGCGCGAGACTGATCCAGCGCTGCACATGCTCACCTCGGATGACCACTCCCCCGGACCGCTCCCGGTAGACGGTGTGCTCCCGCCAGAGTGTCTGCGCCAAAGCCTGTGCGGTGTCTCGCAGTTGGACACTCACGATCTCCCCCTACACCACAAACGAATCGAACAAAGATCGCACTGTAGCGGAGGCGGCAGCTCTGGACCATTCCACCGAATCCCATCCGAGCGGCGGGAACGGCCGCTGAAGCAGTCACGCTCAATCGGTCCGGGCGGACTCCCAGCATCGGATCCCCTCGCGCCTTACCCGCCAGGTAATCGAAGTCCAGGTCCGCACGAGCCAGGAGTCACCGGCTGCGCGCCAGTACGCGGCGGTCAGCAGAATGCGCTCCTCCAGCGCCGGCCTCCAGGGTCGACCATGCGGGCCGGATCCGAACCGTCGTCGCCGTAGCTTGGTGGTCAGCCTGCTGAACTGAAGCCGGTTCATCCCGGTGAACGGGCTATTCGGGACCGCTCGGAGTCCGTGATGACCTCGTCCACAGCCAGATCGTTTCAGAGGCATACAGCAGCTACGAAGCACTCGTAGCCTGTAGCGATGCTGATCTACGACGAACTGACCCCGGCAGAGCGTGCGTTGTGGGATTCCTTCCCCGAAGGGCGGTGGGTGGATCTGCGGACCGGGGCGCCTGAGAACGACGATCCCGCCAGAGGGGCTCACTGGGGGCCCGAGCGCACAGTCCGCGCCGAGGTCGTGGCTGCCCTTCTACTGGGCGGCAACACCGAGCGGTCGAGCAGTGTCCCTTCCCTGCACCTCGCAGGCGCACGGATCACCGGCCGCCTCGATCTGGCCGGTGCCCAGATCAGCCACCTGCTCTGGCTGAGGGAATGCCGGTTGGAGCAGGAGGTCAGCATTAACGCGGCCTCCACGCGGACAATCCGCATCACGAGCAGTTGGATCCCCGGCGTGGACGCCGGTCTGGCCCGCATCGAGGGTCATCTCGACCTGAACAAGTCCGTGATGGAAACAGGCCGTCTCTCCCTTATCAACGCTCATGTGGCTGGAGAGCTGGACCTGAACGGGGCGCGGATATCGGCGTCCGGGCAATGGGCGGTGTTCGCGGGCGGGCTGGTCATGGGCGGCGGCATCTTCTGTCAGAAGGGCTTCGTCACGCACGGTGGGGTGCGGCTGCCGGGCGCGCAATTGTCCGGTGGCCTGTTCATGCAGGGTGCTCGCCTGGAGAGCCCTGGCGGCATGGCGCTGATTGCGGACAACGCGAATGCCACGGTGGTGGACATGTCCGAAGGCTTCAGCGCGGTGGGAACTCTGCGGATGCGGGGTGCTCAGATATCGGACCTGCTGACCCTTGAGGGAGCCACCCTCAGCGGTGGCGACACGGCGCTCTTCGGCGTCGGCATGCAGGTCGGAACATTCGACTTCAGCCTCGCCGCAAGGCCAACGGGAGTGGTGGACCTGCAAGGTGCCAGGGCAACTGTTCTGCACGACCGCGAGCAGAGCTGGCCGGAGGAGGTGCGAATGGATGGCTTCGTCTACGGCTCCCTTCGCTCCGGCAGGACATCCCTGCAGGGGGATGTTGCCCACCGCCTGGCGTGGATCCACCGGAACCCGGGCTACGCACCGCAGCCGTACGAGCAGCTTGCCGCCTGTTACCGCCAGGCCGGCCACGACGACGATGCCCGGACGGTGCTACTGGAGAAGCAACGCCACCGCCGCCGCACCCTGAACCGACCCGGACGGGTGTGGGGATATTTGCTCGATGCCGCCGTCGGGTACGGCTATCGGCCCTGGCTGGCTGCCTTGTGGATGACTGCGCTCTGTCTGCTCGGCAGCCTGGTTTTCGGCGTCCGCTCGCCGATCCGGACGAAGGCGGGAGAGGGCGACCCGTTCAACCCCTTCATCTACACCGTCGACTTGCTCTTCCCCATCGGTGACTTCGGCCAGCGCAACGCATGGCATTGGGCTGGGGCAACACAGTGGCTCTCGTACCTACTGATCGCGGTCGGCTGGCTCCTCACCACAGCCGTTGTCGCCGGCGTATCCCGCACCCTGAACAGGAACTGACAGACACGACGCGCTCACGCGCTCAGTGATGAGTGATCTTTCGAGTTTGTCTTTGCCCGATGTCGCGCATCAGGTCCGACACCACCGGCCCCACCCACGCGCCGGCTCCGCAGGGAGCCGTTCTCGGCACGGCCTAACACCTCACCGGTCATCCGACGGCGGGCTCCGCCGCCATCACACGCACCGGGCGCGTCTCCGGCAGCAGGGCGAAGCAGCCCAGACTGAGCAGAGCGAGCCCCGTCAGATACGCGGCCACGCCCCAGGGCACTCGACCGCCCTGCTCGGCGAGCGCCGTCGCCACGATCGGCGTCAGCGCGCCGCCGAGGACTCCGCCGAGGTTGTAGCCGACCGCAGCTCCCGTGCAGCGCACGCGCGGCTCGTACAGCTCCGCCAGATACGCGGCGATCACCGCGAACATCGTGATGAACGCCAGCATCGCCCCCAGGATGCCGAGGAACATCAAAAGCGGAGCCCCCGTGGCGAGCAGTGCGACCATCGGAAACATCCACAGGGCGGAGCCGGCGCATCCCGCCAGGCACAGGGGCCGCCGGCCAAAGCGGTCGGCCAGCATGGCCGCCAGCGGCGTTAGCGAGCCCAACACCACCACCGCGGCCATGATGCAGGTCAGCATGACGGTACGGCCTACGCCCAGTCGCTCCGTCCCGTAGGCGAGGGACCAGGTGGTCACGGCATAGAAGATCGCGTATCCCACCGCGAGTGCGCCGGCGGTCAGCAGGACCAGCCGCCAGTGGTCGCGCACGACTTCGGCAAGCGGCACGCGTGCGCGGTCGCCGATTTCAAGGAATTGGGGGCTCTCGGCAAGCGACGATCGCAGCCACAGCCCTGCGACGGCCAGCAGTCCCGCGGCCCAGAAGGGCACGCGCCACCCCCAGGACGCGAACTGCGCGTCGGACAGCGTCGCCGACAGGGCCAGCGTCACGCCGTTGGCAAGCAGGAACCCCAATGACGGCCCGACCTGCGGAACGCTCGTCCACAGCACCCGCCGTTCGGCGGGCGCGTGCTCCGCGGTCAGCAGCACGGCCCCGCCCCATTCCCCACCGAGGCCGAGCCCTTGCAGAAAACGCAGGACGAGCAGCAGCACGGGAGCGGCCACCCCGATCGTGTCGTACGTCGGCACGCAGCCGACCGCGACCGTGGAGGCACCGGTGAGGAGCAATGACGCGATGAGAACCGGGCGTCTTCCGTGCCGGTCCCCGATGTGTCCGAACAGCACCGAGCCCAGTGGTCGGGCAACGAAACCCACGCCGAAGGTTCCGAAGGCGGCCAGCGTCCCGGCGGCCGATGAGAACGTGGGGAAGAACAGTGGCCCCAGGACGAGCGCCGCAGCGGTCCCGTAGACGAAGAAGTCGTAGAACTCGATGGCCGTCCCGGCAAGTGATGCGGTCGCGAGGCGCAGCATGGAGGGCGCCCTTACGGTGCGTACGTCGTGCATGCCACGTCAACTACCCACGGTGACCAACGGTTACGGGGGCCCGAGGCTCATACGTATCAGTGCGTCACGGCGCCGATCAGTACGTCACGGCGATGCGCGCTGCGCGACGCCGTCATGCGGGCCTCAGCCCGGCTGGCCCACCCCGCTCTAGCAAGAGACGCTGGCCGTGCCGCAGAAGCTGATGGAGGCAACGGACCGCGCACTGCTGTTGAGCTGCTCCCCGTGCCTCGCCGCAGTCGACGCCCTTCAAGCCGCGAAGCCGAAGAACCAGGGAGCCGACGCCTCCACCCTCGCCGCGGTCCCCGAGCATCTGCCCCAGTGTCATGGCAACCCGCGAGGGTTCGACACGACGCACTTCCCCAATCGCATGCTGTCGGGACAAGCGGTCCCCTAGGGCACGCCTAACGCCCTATCCGAGCGCGGCGGCCCTTTCTGGGAGGACCGACATTGTGGACGACTCGCTACCGGTCAGCCGTGGGCTCTGCGGACGACGCCCCACCGCCGGACTCGGAGCAGAGCGATCACGTCACCTGGCGTCGCGGGTGAGCAGCCGGTCCAGGTCGTTGCCGACGGAGCCAGGGGCCGTCGTATCCCGCACGTTGTTGGTTCCAAGAAGATCATCCACGGTGGCGCCGAGGGTGTTGCGATCGGCTACGCCGGGGCGTCCATCGAGAGCCAACAGGCCGCCGCCGGGCGGTTTGGGTGCGGCATGTGCGACGGAGGTGAAGGACAAGGCGGCCCCTGCGATGGCGACAGCGGCGAGTACTCGCTTGGTGTTGTTCATGATCCATCAACGATCTCCAGCCGCAGGGGTCACTTGCGGGCTCCCGCCGGCGCGACGTCATGGCGCCCCGGGAGGCAGGGTCTTGGGGCCTTGGTGAGTAGTGAGATCCCCCGGAGCTCGGGACCCCTGCGCTTGAGTGCCCTGAAAAGTCCTTCGCCGATTCCGGAAACTCTGATGGGTTTCCCCAGGTCAGCACGCTCTTCACCGAGGGTGATCCACTTGCTCGGCATCCAGCCGGCGACGTGCCCCTCGGTGAAGAGATCGAGGCGGGGTAGCTCCGGCGCGGGCACAGCCCCTGCGACTGCCGACAGGGCACCCAGAGGACCGCGGTGCCGCACTTCCGCCTTTCACAGGGGAAAGGGGGCCGTTCGGAGTGCGCCACAAAGACCCTGCCGTCCCGGCGCACTTGACCCCGCATCGGTCGGGCTGATCCACAACAACGGAGCCTACGGCGTGTCCAAGGCCCCGCTGGTCCACGCGGCGCGCAGCGCCTTCTTGTCCACCTTGCCGACCTTGGTCGTCGGCAGCTGGTCCAGCAGCACCGTCTTCCGGGGCCTGTACAACTCTCCCAACTCGGCGGTCACCGCAGCGCCAACCGCTTCCGGGTCGACGTCAGCGCCCGCTGCCGTGGCCAGGAAGATCTGTACGGCTTCCCCGTACTCCTCGTCCGGCACGCCCAGCGCTGCGGAGTTGCGCACACCGGGCAGCGTGAGCAGGAAATCCTCCAGGACCCGGGAGTAGACGTTGTCGCTGGTGGCGCCGGTGACGATGATGTCCTTCGCCCGGTCGACGAGATAGAGGTACCCCTCGGCGTCGAGATATCCCATGTCCCCGGTCCGCAGCCAGCCGTCGTGCAGCGCCGCCGCGGTGCGCTCCGGGTCCTCGTAGTAGCCGAGCATCACCGTCTCGCCACGGACGCACACCTCGCCGCCCTGCCTGACGGGCAGTGCCGCCGCACTGTCTTCACCACGGATCTCGATCTCGACGTCGGAGATCGCGCGACCGCAGCTGCGCCACAGCTCTGGGCGCCTCGCCCCCTCCGAGGCGAGATCCGCCGCACCGAACGCGGTGATGCCGAGCGCCTCCGACTGCCCGTAGCCCTGGCTGAGCACGGGCCCGAACACCTCGACCGCCTGCTGCAGCCGACTGGGCGACGTGGCCGCGCCGCCGACGACGATCCGCTGCAGCGCGGGCAGGGCGCCCGGCTCGCACTCCGGGTGGTCGAGAACCGCGTACAGCATGGGCGGTACGAACATGGTGGCGGTGATCCGCTCCTCGCGCAGCACCGTCAGAGCCGCACCCGCTTCGAACTCGGGCAGCACGACGAGGGCGCACCCCGTCACCAGTGCCTGGATCGAGGTGAGGTGGCCGCTGCCGTGCGTGAGCAGCGTGGAGGCGAGCACCCTGTCCGTGCTCTGGTTCATCGTCGGGAAGAGCGCGGGGAGGGAGTTCTGCGGGGCGTCATCCACCAGGTTCACCAGCGCGTCGTAGAGCCGGTGGCTGTGCGCGGCGAGCTTGGGGCGGCCCAGGGTTCCGCCGGTGTAGAGGACGGTGACGGCTTCGTCCGCTCCCGGGGCGGGCACGCCGTCGGGGCGCTCGTCCGGGCACTCGACCGCCAGGGCCAGCAGGTCCGTGCACGGCTGCTCGCAGGGCCCGAGGCTGAGCAGTGCGGGGGCGTGGACGCTGCGGCCGGCCGCGTCGGCGGCCCGTTGCGCGAAGAGCGGGTCGGTGACCACGGCGCGTGCCCGGGACTGCTCGACCAGCGCGGCGAGCTCGCCGGGTCCTGGCTCGGGCGGCAGGAACACGACGCGGCAGCCTATGAGATGGACGGCGAGCTGTACCAGGACGGAGTCCACGCGGTTGGCCAGGAATAAGCCCACTCCGTCGCCGGGCGCGAGCCCCTGCCCGCGCAGTGCATGGCCTAACCTGAACAGCTGCCGTCGAGCCTCTCCTCTGGTCAGCCGCTGTGCACCCTGGACGAGCGCCTCAGTGTCCTCGTCCTTGTACCAGTGCTCCAGAATGCGGTCCACGTACGTCCGTGGCTCGGATGTTTCCTGTGCGTCAGCAATCACCAATACATCCAAACATGCAGTTCAGAAGCCGTGTCCTCATGGGGGCAGCCTTCGGCCATCAGCTAGTGGAATGCCGTGTCCATGCCGTGATGAAAACTCGGTACTGGCAGGTAAGTTGAGCGCTGGAGAGAGCGCACGAGCGCCCATCATCATGGCGGGAAACGCTCCCCGTGGGGTGGCCCCGGAAGGCCCTTGCACTGAGGTCGAGGGACCGACAGCAAGGTCGGCCCGACCCGCCGCGCGAACGACAGGCCGCTGCCGTGCGGGGCGTGGAACCTGCCCATGACCGGAACTTTGGGCAGGCGGTCCCCGACCGGAGCGCGCCCTCCCGGTCAGCCGACGGCCGCAGGCATGCCTGTCTGCACCCCTGCCTCACCTACACAGCGACCCAGGCGATCGAAGCCGCGGGCTCGAGTCCGCAACGAGCCCGCTGGACCGTGCGGCCCCGCCTAGGCTGTCAATCATGAATGCAGTGACGGCCAGTGGGACGAGCCCAGAGCCCGAATTCCTCGACGCGACAGGACTGACTGCCGATCCGGAGCTGGCGGCCGACTTCACATCGTCAGCGCACCGGATCCTGGCGGACCTGGTCCGCGACGGTGCGCCGCTCGGCTGGGTCGACCCGCCCCCTGCGGACGAGGTGGCGGAACTCGTTGACCGCGTGCTACGCGCCGCACGGTCCGGGGACGGTGCTCTGCGTGCGGCCTATGTGGGCGGTCGGCTGGTCGGGCTGGGGTACTGGTTGCGCTATGCCCGTCCGACCAATCGGCAGCATGCGGATCTGGAGAAGGTCGCAGTGGCGCCCGAGGTGCATGGTCGGGGCGTCGGCCGGTCGCTGACCAGTGCTCTGGTCGAGGACGCCCGGGGTGCGGGGATCGAGGTCCTCACCCTGGACGCCCGGGCTGACAACACCAGGGCACTAAGCCTCTACCGGTCACTCGGCTTCAGCGAATACGGTCGCCTCCCCGACTTCGTCACGATGGGCGGCCGCCGCTACGACAAGGTCTTCTACATGCTGGACTTCCGCGGAGACGGGCAGCAGCAGGGTCAGCAAACTGAGCCCCGGACCGAGGCAGTTTCGTCCTGATCAGTGGGCCGTGGGTCAGGGACCGTCAAGTGATGTGCAGTGGGCTCGAACGCAACCCCACCTGAGCGCGCCACCAGGTCGCTACCGGCCCGGCACCTCCACGGGTGATCCGCAGCAGGCGTTGCCCTCGTCGTCATCAACCTCGCGGACGCTTACACGTTCACCCGGGGAGCCGGGCAGCCGGGCAGTCGGGCAGTCGGGCAGTCGGGCAGTCGGGCAGTCGGGCAGTCGGGCAACACAGCGTCGTTGGAACCAGCGTCCGGACGGCGCGCCACGTTCCCACGGGGCAAGGGGTCGTTGATGCGGCGCTAGATGAAGTACAGGGCCTCCATGTCCCGCACCGCCTCCTGGGAATGCCGCACGCGGAACGCGGTGGTCTGCATCTGCTCCCACCCCCACGGGTCCGAATGTCCCAGCGCCAGGCCCGCCAGGCTCGCCCAGTGGACCTCGTTCGCGTCCTCGTTCAGGTCGACGCCGGCGCTGTCGAGCATCCAGTCGGGCAGGCCCAGAGCGGCGATCACCGCGTGCGGATCACCGGAAACGACGAACGGCTCCTCCCCCGGCCACCCGGACGCGTGGAACATCGCACCGTCCGGCAGCCACACGATGTCCTCGGTATGCTCCATGCCCCCGTGGTAGGTAACCCGGCCCACGATCCGCGCATCGGGAAACCGCTCACGCAGTTCACCGGCCATCGACCTCAGTGGCTCGTCATTGCCGTCGGTCGCGAACGCCGGCTCCGCGATCCCCAGCATCCTCCCGACGTGAAGCCGGCGGAAGAGCCGATCGTCGACGGCCCCCTGGTGCGCCCCTACATGAAGTCGGCGGCGTACGAGCGTGACATCCGATGGCTGATTGACCGACGGAACCAGCCCTCTGGCGCAGCCAATAAAGCCCCCGGCTCGATCATGCGTTAGCTGCCGCTCTGCGGGCGTGATGTGGAGCCGGGAAGCCCACACCGTCGGCCGCGGGCGGATGTGGGAGGAGGCGTCCTGTAGCTGGGCACGCCGGGACGCCATACAAGCTCAGCCCCTGCCCAACCGCCAAGACCCATTCTGGACCCCCGACCTGCGTAAAAGTGCGTTGTGGGTGCCCCCGCCTAGACTGCCCGGATTGCGGTGACGGAGGAGGCGGAATCGGTGGATCCCGTTGAGAGGATGTCCTGGTCGCGGTCGGAGCGGCTGCCGTGAGCTTCGCCGCCGACGATCTCCGGAGTTGGCCTTGGAGCACCGCGGCGGCAGCAGTACGGACAGCGCCGGCGTCGGAGGCGAATTCGGTCACGACAGCTGCGGAAGCAACGGGCGGCGACTGACCGAAGAGGCGATGCGCCGTGGGAGAATCGCGCGGATCGGCGAACTGCAGTGCCGGGCAACGGGGGTTGGTGCCATGAACACAGCCGGTGGAGGCGTGCCGGGGGGCGGCCACTGGGGTGGCGGCCCGGGCGGCGATCAAGGGACCGGACAGGGATGGCCCCCGCAGGGGTTCCACGGCGGAGGGGTGCCGGGCGGCCCGCCCGGCCCAATTGTGCCGTCGCAGGCCGGCCCGGCCAACTGGGGACCGCGTCCTGCGGGGGCCCTGACGCGGCGGCAGCGGATCCTGCGGTGCATCTTCAATCCGCTCCGCGCGGCGCAGTGGGTCTTCCGACCGTCGCGGCCCGGTGTGGTCGAGGATCGCACCGTCCGCAGGCTTCAGCTGTGGCGCACGGTGGCGGGGTTCGTCGCCTGGGTGTGGCTGACCCTCACCTACACGGCGATCAGCGACTCGGGGAAGGCGGCTGATGTCGTCTCCGAGCGCTTCACTCAGAGTTGGGTGAGCGTGCTGGTGCTGATCTGCACGTTCCCTGTCGTCGTCGGTGCATTTTGTGCCGCGGCCCGTGGCGGACTGCGGCGTGTCTATGTGCGCCGCGCGCTGAAGTGTCTTGGCGCAGTGGTGACCGTGGTGGTCTCCATGTTCACGTTCCCCCTGGCGATGGCACCCGAGCTGGAGGGTTTGCGGGACCTCGTGGGCATCCCCGGCAAGGTGGTCATCGCCATTCTGGCGCTGTGGTCGCTGGGCTTCGCCCTCTACGGCATCGGGCTCTCGCTCGTGCATGTCTTCCGCACGGCCGACATCCACGAGGTGCTGCCGCCCGTCCTCGCCACCATTTTGGTGTGGGAGATGGCGATCGCGGACGTGTCCACGGGCGCCTATCAGAACGTCCCGCCGCTCGCCCGAGTGGCGTTCATGATGGGCGCGCCGGTGACCGTGACGGTGCTGTCCGCGTGGGAGCTCCACCGGCTGCGCCGGCACCACGGACTGTCCCTGCGGGCGGCACTGCGGGGCTAGGCCATGGCGCAAAAGTCGATCTTGTCCATTGACGAACGCGTGCTGTGGGACGCGGGGATCTGAAGAATGACCAGCGGGCCCGGCTCAAGCCGTTGCTGCCGCGGGGCATCAAGCCCGGTCGCCCGCAGGTGTGGACTGGGCGGCAATTGATGGTCGGCATACGCAAGCACTCCGCCTGGGACACAGCTGCTGATACAGCCGCTGCTGCATCACCTGCTCCACAGAGGCGACTCGCTCATTTCCCCCATGCAAAGGTTCCCCGAGTTGAATCTCTGCAGCGGCCGGCCGGCGCAGTGCTGGCCCGTCCGCCGGCAGCACCGGCCGCCTGGGTCACCGTCCAACAGGCCGTGAAGGATGGCCCCGACGCCGAGCGCAGGGTTCGGCTACGGGGTTCAGGTGGCGCGGGGGCGGCTGGTGACCCGGGCGCGGCGGCGGGCGTGGAAGAGGCGGCAGGAGACGGGATTGTCGTCCTCGGGCGCGTTGAGCGTCTCGAGCTGCTCGACCACGAAGCCGTGGTCGACGAGGAGGTCCTCCCAGAGTTCGGGGCTGAGCACCCACATCCGTACGTTGAGCGGAGTGTCGCAGCCGGCGGCGAGAGGGAGGCGCTCAGCCCGGACGGGCCGCGCCCGTCCAGGCTGGTGTGCAGGACGGAGAAGACCAGGCGCCCGCCGGGTTTGATCCCGGTGGCGAGGGCCGGTAGCAGGCGGACCGGGTCGATGTAACCGAAGCCGTGAACGGAATAGACCAGGTCGTACGGGTCTGCATGGCGGAGGTAGTCGACGGCGCCGGCCTGGTGAAGGGTGAGCCCCGGCAGGTCGCCATACCGAGCCAGGGCGCGTGCGTGCTGGCTCGGGGAGGCGTCGACGGCGTCGATGCGGGCGCCGTGCTCCTGGACGAGGAACGCGGCGTACTTGCCGATTCCGGAGCTGAGGTCCAGAACCCGCTGTCCGCCGAGTGCGCCGAGGACTTCGGCACCTGGTCCGGTGGGCCAGAACCCCCAGGCCAGCCGGTCGACCTCGGGTACCGGCGTGCCGCGCTGAAGGTGATGCTCGCCGTACGCGGTCCACGCTCGGGTATTCGTCGCCTCGGCGTCGCCGGTGTCGGTGCTGGTCATGGTGCTCCTGGGGGACGTCGGGAACGGGGAGGGGGCGGGGGGGGGGGGGGGGGGGGGGGGGGGGGGGGGGGCGCCCCCCCCCCCCCCCCCCCCCCCCCCCCCCGGGGAGGGGTGAGGGATGTCAGCGGTCCTGGGCAAGCGCATACAGCTCGCCCAGGAGACTTCCCTCGGTCGCGACGAGGGCGTCGAAGGTGCCCTCCTCACGGATGCGCCCTCGGTCGAGAACGATGACGCGGTCGGCCATCCGCACGTTGTCCAGGCGGTGGGTGACGACCACCGTGATCCGGTCCGGAGCCATCTCGCGGAGCTTGCGGAAGATCAGGTGTTCGCCGCGGGCGTCCATCTCGCTGGTCGGCTCGTCCAGCACGAGTACAGCGGGCTCGCGGTACATCGCTCTCGCACAGGCCAGTCGCTGCCACTGCCCACCGGACAGCTCGTGTCCGCCCCACACCGAGCGGGCCAGCAGGGTGTCGAGCTGATTCGGAAGCCCCTGGAGGACCTCGGTCATCCCGACACGGTCCGCGGCGTCCCAGATGCGTTCGTCGGTGTGTTCGCGGGGCTGGCCGAGGGTGATGTTCTCCCGGGCCCGCAGCGGCCAGTGCCCGTTCTTCTGGGGAACGAGGCCGACGTGCCGCCATGCCGATTCCGCGTCGGCGGTGGCGAGGTCGGTGTCGTCCCACCGGACAGTTCCGCCGGTCGGCATGGTCAGACCGGTGAGCATGCGGATCAGGGTGGACTTACCGGCGCCGTTCTCGCCGACCAGGGCAATGACCTCGCCGCGGTTGAGGGTGAGGGTGATGGGCCGAAGGGCGGGGGCGTCCTTGTTGGGGTAGGTGAACTCGGCCTCGACCAGACGGATTTGCTGCGGCGCGTTGGCTTGGGTGGTGCCGCGGGCGGTGGTCATGGAGCGGACTTCGTCGATGAACTGGTAGTAGTCGCTGAGGTAGAGGCCGTGGTGGAACATCACCGCGCCGTAGCGCACGATCGCGTTGAGGGCGCGTCCGGCTGTCTGCGAGGCGACGATGGCCGTGCCGGCGATCGCCGTGGACATGGCCCCGGAGAGGGCGAGGGCGGCCAGCGCCGCCCACATGCCGAGCGTGAACAGGCCCGCGAGGAATGCCGCGAGCAGCGTGACGCGCAGGTACGGGCGGGCTCCCTCGAGTTCGCGTCCTTCGACCCGGTCGCACATCGCCCGGTACCAGGAGTGCATGTAGGGACGCATGGTGTTGGCGCGCAGTTCGTCGGCGAGCTCGGAGGTGGTGAGCCACCAGCGCATCATGCCGCGCACATTGCGGGCGGAGATGGTGCGGTCGTGGACGCGGTAGTCGATGCGCGCGGCGATCACCCCGCCCAGGCCCCTGGGGATGACGGACAGCAGTAGTACGCCCAGGAGCAGCGGGTGGAGGGAGGTGAGGACGGTCGCTGCGGACACCAGCTGGACGAGGCCGTTGGTGAGCGTCTTGGCGTCGTCCGCGAGGTCTACCGCGCGCAGGGCGCCGATCTCCGCGGCCTGGCCTCGGTCGGTGAACCCTTCGGTGTCGTAGGCGGACAGCTCGGCCTTCATGTGGAGGTCGACCAGGGTGAGATCGGCGGCGGAGGCGATTTTCGGGTTCAGACGGCGGGTGGCCCAGTCCGCGAGGATCCACATCCCGGCGCCTGCCGCCAGCGCGATGACCGCGACGGTCAGCGCCGGCCATGCATCCCGGAGTCCGGTTCGGGCGTCGGAGGTGGCGAGGTGGGGCAGCGCCTTGGAGACCGCGGTGAGCATGACGGCGGTGCCCAGGCCGGACAGCAACTGGCACAGGAAGATCGTGATCGTCATGCGCCGGTCGACGGACCAGGCCAGCCGGGCCGACTGGGCGAGCGCCATCGGGATCCGGCGGGCCATGTCCCACAAGGTGGCGTCGTCCATGGCCCGGCGGTGCTTGCGCCCGTTGTAGTCGAGCTCGGGGGGGAGCCGAGGGCTGCGGCTCAGCCGAGCGCGCTGCGGGTACGGCTGCTGTGTCGCCCGCCGCAGGCAAGACCTGCGCCGGCGCGGTCGCCGGCCGTCGGGTGGCGATGCGGGGCCGCTTCACGCGAACACTCCCGTCATCAGCCGGTCCAGGGTGCGTCGCCCGCGCGCGGTGACGTGCGGGTCGTCGTGCGTCTCGCCCCAAGTGAGGGCACTGACCGCTTCCAAACCGGCCAGGCACTTCAACACGTGGCGCTCCTCTGGCGTCAGCTCGCGCCCGTACCCGCTGAAGCAGGCGGTGCGCAGCCACGGCTTGTCGGCCCATACCCCGCAGGCCAAAGCGACGAACTCCTGGACGACGGGGGCGAATCGGGACCGTTCGTAGTCGATCCACGCCGCGCGCCCGGCCCAGAGCAGGTTCCGCGGCCAGGCGTCGCCGTGGATGAACCCGAGCGGCAGCGGCCCCACTCGACGCAGTTCGGCCGCCAGGTTGCGCAGGAGCGTGTGCTCCGCCGGTGTCAGCCGGTCCCCGGCATCCTCCAGGCGCTTGTCCGCGCCCTGCGTCGCGGCGCCCAGCGCCCCTTCGGCCTCGCGGCGCCAGCGGCCGGTCAGGTCGCCGGCTGCGTGAAGCCGGGCCAGGAGGAGACCGCCCTGCCGGTGCGCCTCGTACTCCTCGGCCGCCGTGAGCGGGAGTTCCTTCACCGGGCGGCCGGGCACGGCGGTCGTCAGCAGCGCCAGGTGCTCGGCGCTGGACGCACGCAACTGAGGTGCTCGGCCGGCTCCGAGCGCGGGCGTCGCGTGCCGCATGGCGAGCGTCTCCCTCTCGTACATCCGAGCCTCGGGGGCGATCTTCAGGTAGAACCGGCAGCCGTCGGCGCGCACGAGCTCCCAGACCCGGGAGTTCTTGCGCGGGTGCGAGGCGTCCCGGACGTCGTTGACGACCCCGATCTCTCGCTCGGCCCAGCCGCGCAGAGCCCTGGGAAGAGCCTTCGTGTCGCTCATGCCCCCCACCTCGGTGACGGTCGTGACGCGGATGCGAACGGGGCACGGCGCGCGTCCGTCGGGCGCCGGAGCACTGCGGGCTTGACGGGCCGAGCGGGAGGATTTTCGAACGCGGGATGGGCGGCGGGAAGGTGGCGTACGGGATTCACGGATTTCTCCTCGGTAGGGGTCGGGTGGAGCACTCCGGACAACGTCGCTGATCACGAGGCCGATACGGGACCGGCCGGGCGACTGGTCGAGTGCAAGTTCGAGGTGGAGCGTGGCGGGCAAGTGCGGGCGGCACTCCTGCCCGTTCGATTCACTCGTCAAGGGGACAGCGGCGAAGCCGTAACCCGAGCGGGGGATTGCGTGAAGGCGTCGAGAGCACCGGTCTCCTCGGTGAGGCGTGGATGGGAGCTGCGGTCGAAACCTTCGGCCACGCCACTGACAATCAGGTGGTGCCGGTGCCTGAATCCGGACAATCCGAACGGCCCTTTCGGCGGCGGCTACGAGTCCTCGATCGGGCCGGATGGCCTGGGACGGAGCTGGAAGAAAGGATTCTCGAATTGGTCGAGGAGGTCCCGTGGTTGAGCGGGCGGTGAGATGGCTTGATCTGCCCGCACGGTGGCGCCGGCCAGGTCGGACTCCGGGGTGGCGGACCGCGAACAGGGTGACCGGCGGCTAACGTCAGCCCCTTCAGCGCCGGACGCCCGCGAGGGTGCGGTTCACGAACTCCGTCCCGCACGCGCCCGAAGCACCGCTACGGTCCGACGCCCCGGCCTTGGTCCCGTGACACTGCTCGGCGGTGAGCCGTGGCCTGCCGGAAGGTGACGAAGGAGCGCAGCATGGCCATCCCCGCCCCGCACATCCACGACGCGATCACCGCCTATTTGCACCGACACCCAGACGAGCAGGCCCTGCTTCAGCCGCTCCTCGCCCGCGTCGCGGCCGGCAGCGACGTCACCGACCGCACCGACTTCGAAGGCCATGTGACCATCTCGGGCGTCGTCGTCAACGACGCGGACGAAGTCCTCCTGATCCACCACAGGGCCTCGGGGCGACGCATCCAGCCCGGAGGCCATTGCGAGGCGACCGACCGCACCCTGGCCGACGCCGTACACCGGGAGATCGCCGAGGAGACCGGCGTCACCGCGCTGGAGCCCCTCTGCGGCGGCGAGCCGGTCCACATCGACGTCCACCCGATCGAAGCCCGCCCCGACCGAGGCGAGCCGGCGCACGAGCACGTCGACGTCCGTTACGTCTTCCGCACCCGGGGAAACCCCGAGGTGACCTTGCAGATCGAGGAGGTGGCAGGCGCCGAATGGTGCGGCCCCTCGCAGTTGGGCGACCCCGTGCTGCGCGCCCGCCTTCTGAGCGTGCTGGGACGCCCGAAAGAAGGCCGCCCGGCCGAGGACGACCCCTACGGCACCCTGGTGGTGATCACGAACGAGGCCGGCGAGGTCCTCATGCACCTACGCGACGACAAGGAAGGCATCTGGGCGCCGGGCACCTGGGCACCGATGGGCGGCGGCGCCGAACCGTACGACGCCGATCCGCACGCCACCGGAGTACGCGAGCTGCACGAGGAGGTCGGCCTACAGGACGTCGCACTCTCCCCGATGTTCCGCGTCGACTCCGACGGCTACCCCGTCCACGTCTTCCACGGATGCTGGGACGGCGACCCGACCACGCTGGTCCTCAGCGAGGGCACGGCTCTCGCCTTCATCGCTCAGACGGGCTTCGACCGGATCCCGATGAACGCCTCGGTGAAGCAGGACACGCGCCGCGTGCTGGACCTGACCACCCCCAAACCGGCCCCGTACGGCTACGGCACCCTCGCGCTGATCCGCAACGATGCGGGACACCTGCTCATGCACCGCAGGGACAACAATCCGGGCATCTGCTGGCCCGACACCTGGTCACCCATCGGCGGCAAACCGGAAGCCGAGGACGCCGGCCCCGCCGCCACGATCCGCCGCGAAGCCTGTGAGGAGGTCGGCCTGCAGGTGCCACTTGAGCACCTGCTCACCCACACCGCGGACTCCGGCCATCTCACCTACGTCTTCCGGGGCGAATGGGACGGTGACCCCGACAGCCTCGTCCTGACCGAAGGCACCGCGCTCGCGTTCGTCGACCCCCGGGACATGCGCGGCCTGCCGATGAGCCCGCCGGCGAGGTACGCCGCCCTCAGCGGGCTCTCAGCCGACCTTCAGGACCAGGCCCGCGCGGACGGCATCCGCGACTTGGTCCCCGCGGGCGTCATCGCCCACGACGACGCCGTCCTGTTCGTGCGACGCAGCGCGGACGACTACCGCGGCGGCACCTGGGAGCTCCCCGGCGGCCGCCGCGAGAAGGGTGAATCCATCCTGGACTGCCTCACCCGCGAGGTCGGCGAAGAGACCGGCCTGGCCGTCCGGACGGTTGAGCAGTACCTGGGCCACTTCGATTACACCAACGCACGCGGCCGCACCAGCCGTCAGTTCGTCTTCACACTGATCCCCGACAAGCCCGGCCCGATCACCCTGACCGAACACGACCGCCACCAGTGGATCCGCGACACCGACGAACTACCCCCCACTACAGAGCAGTTGCGCACCTTCCTGACCACGCACCGGCCCGGACGGTAGTAGCGCGATCCCCCACGATCGCCCCGCGCGCGAGGAGCAGCAGGTTCCCGGCCGACCTGGCTGGCGGCGGGACGGGCAACCACGAGCTGAACAGCTCACCGCTTCGAGTGCCAAGGCCAGGCCGGGAGCGTGCCCCTCTCCTTCGTGGAGCCGTGGACCCGTCTGCTCCAGCAGGATGCCCGGGATACTGCGGCAAGTCGGCAGAGTGCGCTCACCAGCGACTGCGTCGGGGCACCAGCCTTCAGGCACGCGTATAGGTGAGGAAGGCCGCGCCGCTGTCCAGGACGGTGTGGTCCGTGAGGTTCCAGACCCGCGGATCGAAGGCGGCCGTGCGGCCGAAGAGGGGGATGCCGGTCCCGATGGTCAGCGGGCCCAGCTTGACGATGAGTTGGTCGATCTCGCCATACAGGGCACCCGCCAATTCGCCACCGCCGATCAGCCAGATGTCTTTGCCGTCCTCCTGCTTCAGCTCCCGCACCTTGGCCACGGGGTCGCCGGTGACCAACTCCACGGCCGGATCGGGGCTCTCCACCAGGGTGGTGGAGAACACCAGGTGCCGCAGGTGCGGGTAGGCGTCTGTGACACCGGCGTCCAGACCGATCTCGTAGGACTTACGCCCCTCAAGGACGGTGTCGAAGTGGGTGCTCTCTGCTGTGATGGCCAGTGCCTCCCTGGCCGCGGCGGGCAGGGTCTCGGGATACTCGGCGGCCAGGTGCTGCACATAGTCCTGGGGGACCGGCCAGAAGCCGTCAGGTCCTGTGGGGTTGGCGCCGTCGGGCCCGGCGATGAAACCGTCGAGGGTTGCGGCAATGTAGTAGACGAGCTTGCGCACGGAGCGTCCCCTTGTGGATCGGCAGGTCGGTCGCCCTCCGACCGGTCGGCCGATGGGTGCCTCAATAATCACCGTGCATCTGACCTGGGACAATATCCGGCTGCGGAGCATCCACGACTCCGAGCTCCACCGTGACCGGCACACGGCGGAACGCTGCGCCAGCGGGAGCCTCCATCCCGCGTGATCACGACTGGAGACAGGCACCTGGTGCGATCCCCTCGCCCCGGCGACGAAGGGGCGTGGCTGAGCAGTACTCGTCCGCGATGCGCTCGTATCCACAGCCGATGCACTTGCACCACCGGGTCGAAGACCACCGCATCCGCCATCCGCGGGTTGTGGCAGCCCTGCGGATGCCGGTCCTCACGCGTGGGCGGCAGCGCAAGGAACTGGACCCGGGCGGGGCCGAGAATGGATGACGGAACGGCAGCGCACGGTCCCTCGATCACCATGAGACGTAGAGAGAACTCCATGATCGGGGGCCGTGCCTGCACCAGCGCAGCTAACTACTCCCGGACACCCTTGAGGGACGTGTTACGCAGTCTCAGCACACATGCCCGGTCATGGTCGTATCCCAGCGCATGCCGGCGGCCATGTGCTCCAGGTAGCCCGCGTCGCTGACCGTCACCACAACCTCCGCGTACGGAAGTTCGGCGATGGAGTGGTCGCCGAACAGATCCCACACCTCGTAGTCGTCCAGATCGGCGGGGCCGTCCGGCTCCTGCGGATCCCAGGGCGCGTTCGGGTCTTTCAGCGCTGCGACCTCACTCAGTAGCGGGACGTTCCGATACCGGTTGATGTCGTAGGAGGTCACGATGTCGGCGGCGCGTTGTGAGAACTCCTCGGCATTGCCGGAAGTAAAGACGGAGTAGCCGGGGCGGCTGCCCCCGCTCAGCATGTACACATCTTCCGCTTTACACCTGGGTTCGAGGACGGTCTTGCCGTCGTCCGCGAGCAGGTACCCCTCTTCGGTAACCCTTATCTCTTTACCGAGGATGAGTTCGAAGAGATTCGAGAACTCATCCTTCAGCCGCATGCCTGCGGTGATGTTCTTGCCCTGCTCCTCGGTGAAGGGGTACCGCTCACCGTTTTCATCGTCTTCGTTGTGCAGATACCCGTTGTCCAGCTTCCACCAGGCGTCGGCCAGGAGAGACAGCGGGAAGACGGTCTCTTCTGGCACGAAAGGGACGTCGGGGTTAACGATGTGGACCCTCCCACGGAGGGTTGAGCCTTCGACGGAGTCGACGGACACGGTAAAGATCGTGGTCACGCTGGGGCGCCCCTTCAGACGGAAACGGTGGTCACACTTGATCACCAGTCAGCCCGGATAATAGGTGCCGGCACTGACACTCGCTCCTGACGTCAGACGCATGCCCACGCATCCGGTGGCGCCCAACCGGACCGTCGGACACAGCCCTCAGCACCAGCCCACTTCATTCTGTCGGGCGCTGTGAGCAATGCGTCGCTGGCGGGCAATCACTTCTCAGCCGGCAGCGCGGTCCGGTACAGCGTGCTTCCGGGTGTCACCACGTATACCTCCTTGTCGATGACGACAGGAGCCGGTGCGTGGTAGCGGGAATTGGCGTCCATTGAACCCGTTGGGGCTTACCCGTGGACCGGTGGCGGCCGGTAAGGGCGTCAAGTGTGTGCAGCCGTCCCTGCGCGTCGGTGAGGAAGATCGAGCCGTGAAGGCCCCGCTCACCCGCCGAGCCGCCGCCACCTCACGACGGAAACGGGTCCGGAACTCGGGATCAGCGGCGTGCTCCGTGCGGATCAGCTTCACCGCGTACCTGCGCCCCGAGACCGAGCGTGCGAGATAGACGACGCCCATCCCGCCCGCCCCAGCTGGTACCCGCCCACCGACTCCGGAACCCCAGCCCCCAACGACACTCCGTTGCCCCCTGGTCTCAGCCTGGGCACCCCTTGCGTGCCGCCCGTGTATTGGATCTTCGATGTCCAGGCTATGCGGGGAGGGAACCGGCCAGACAACTTTCAGATTCTTTGGCCGTAGCCAAACGTCGCCCCCAAGACTCCGGACGCACCGACCGGCGGTTGCAACGAATCATCATCGGAGGCCAGGAGACACGGCAGGGACACTCGGCGGACGCGTCTGACACCCGCGTGAGCTCTCACCGGCCGGCCGGGCCGACTGCTGCGCCGACCCAGTTGTCGGCGGTCCCCCTGGGGGCCGCCGGCAGCGCCCTCCGCCGGCAGCGCCCTGGCCGTCTCCGCCGCCGTGCGTACGGCCGTGCCGGGCAGCACCGTGGACGACACGACGGAACGGACCAGTGCGTGACACGCTGCCCCGAACGGGTGCCCGCAGCCGCCAGGCATGCACCCCACGGTCGATCCGCCGCTCTGCCGAACGACAGGAACGGGGAGGTGCCGGGGCGTCGGTCGGAAGCGAGCGCTACGGAAAAAGGATGCGCGCGAGGCCTCTCCAACGGGCTCGCCACAGGCTCGCCTCCGCCCGGCTGTCGCCCGCTTCATCGCTGTTTCATCGAAATTTCAGTGCCTCCCGCGACAGTGAACCGGACCGCGTCGGAGCCGACGCGCTATCCGCTGAGCAGCAGTCCCGCGAGAAAGCACGGGAACAGCGGGGACGTCCCGATGAGGAGACCACGTTGAGCGAGCACCGCCCCACCCGCAGGGGTGCCCTGAATGCCGTCGGCGGAATCTCCGCGGCGATGGCCTTCGGTGGGGCCGGAGTCCTCTCGACGGCGTCGCCGGCGAGCGCAGCCGAAGACAATCCTTCGCGACCTGGGCGGCACCATCGCCCGGCTCCGTAAGGCGTATCTGGGCCGCCGGCGGGCCCGGTGCGGTGTCGGGGCGATGTTCGTCCCTGGCCGCACGTTCCGCCGGATCCGCGTGGAGTGTGTGTGGAGTTTCGATGAGTGATGGCCAGTCAGGGGGAGCGTGGAAATGGGTATGACGGACACATCTGGCGCGTCACCGCCGGAGTCGGCGGTGCGCGAGGCCGAAGGCGGGGAGGGGGGACCCGGCCGGGAAGCGGTCCGTCTGGTCCTTGCGGGCGGGCTGGTCGGTGCGGCGCTGCTAGCGGCGTCCCTGGTCGTCGGCCTCACCAGTTCTCCCAGCATGAGCGTCCCACGGCTGCCGAAGATGCCCTCGTTGCCGACGGCTCCCGGCTCGATGCCGACGGGGTTCCCCACGAGTCTGCCCTCGGGCCTGCCGAGTCTGCCCCCGATGCCGACGTCCCGACCGTCGGGCCCCGGCTCGATGCCCACCGACTTTCCCACGGGCATGCCTACCGACCTGCCCACGAACCTGCCGAGCCTGCCTCCCCTGCCGACCGATCTGACGGGAGGTGGCTCGTGAAGGGCCTCGCTTCCTTGCCGCTACGCGACGACCGACTGGCGCACACCAGGGCGTTGATGATCGCTCGGATTGCGATCGTCCTGTACCTGGTCGAGTTGCTGTTGAACATGACCCGTCCCCGGGTCCTGCCCGACGAACCAGCCTTGTCGATCTTCTACGAACTGCCCGCGGGCCTCGGCAAGATGCCCGGCATCGCCGGCTCGCTCGACCGGCTGCTGTCCATGCCGCGCGCCGTCTTCTGGTGCACGCTGGCGGGCATCGTGGCGGGGGTGGTCATCCAGATCGCGGCGGCCGTCCTGCGCCGATCCGAACGGGGCTCGGTGGCGCTGACCTGGCTGACGTTGGGGTGCCTGCTGTTGCCGTTCGGTCTGTTGTCGCTGGTGGTCGTCGTCGAGTACTTCCCGCTGGTGCTCGCCTGTGTGCCCAGTACGGCCCTCGTCCTGCTCCTGCTGCGCGGCGGGGTGCGGTTCGCCCGGGTCCCGCTGGCCGCACTGCTGGCCGCGTTCGCCTGGGGCGCGTTGATCGTGTTCGGACTGGGCCGCGCCTACAGCGGGCTCGCGTTCGGCACCCTCTTCGGCTACCTGGGAAAGACCTCCCCCACCGACATCAGCCGACTTATGGAGAACCAGTTCCGCACCATCGACATGCTGGTCGTGCACCTCAGCGTCGTCGACACGCTGGCCGTCGCGGGCGGCGTCGCGTTGCTCTTGCTGTTGTTCCGCCACCGCGTCACCGATGCCGTGAGCGGCCTGGTCCTCGGCGCCGCCGTCGGACTCGGCTTCAACTTCGTGGAGAGCGCCCTGTACATGAAGATCTACGGCTCGCTGGGCGGCATGCTCGGTTCGACCGGCGGCTTCGAATACTGGATCCGGCAGTCGATTGGTCTGCTCGGCGGGCAGGTGGCCTACGGCGCGCTGCTGGGGGCCGGGCTCGGCGTCGCAGCCCGGGCACGGCGGCGCGGGCTCATCGCGACGGCCGCCGTGGTGGGGGCGACCGGCGGGGCCACCGCCTCCGAGCTCCTGTCGGGATGGCTGTCCGGACTCGTCCGTGATCACGTCGAGGTCGGCAGCGCGCTCGACGTCCTGGTGGTCTCCCCGTTCCTGTGGCTGCTTCCCCAACTGCCCCTGATCGCCCTGGCCGTCGCGCTGCTGGTCCGTGGTCTACGGGCGCGCGCACCAGCGCTGCGGGCGGCCGTGGCGGAGGAGGTCGCAGCGGGCCCGGCCATCACCCAGGCGGAGGCGCCGGTCCTGACCTCGCCCGCGCTGCGGCTCTGGGCGGTGGTGGGCACCTGGCGCTGGCACGGCTGGCGAGCGGCCCACGCGCTGCACCGCCTGCACTCCGTCCAGTTGGACCTGGCCGGCCACCACGTGCACACCGATCCCACAGACAGTGCTCACGCCGACGAGTTGCGCGCACGGATCGCGCGGCTCAAGGGCGTGCCCTTGGAGGTAACCCCATGAACGGTCTCAGAATTACCTGGCGGACGGCCGCCGGCGCCACCGCCCTCGCCGCATCGGTGCTGCTCCTGACCCCACAGCCGGCCTCGGCCTGCACGGTCGGGATCGGCTACAAGCCGTCGTTCGACGTCCGCGACCTGAGCCACCCGAAGACGTGCTCGACGGGCGCCTCGCTCGGCGGCGCCGGCGCGGTCGCCGTCCTGGTCCCCGGCGCCCTCGTCGCGGCGAGCTGGTGCGCCCATCGGAAGACCGAGAGGGGCTTCGGCGCACCATCGGAGAACGGGAGCACCGGACCGAGCCAAGCCCTGGCCAGCTACCTGGACGCCACTGGCATCGCGGTGGGCCGCCGGCGCGACGGCTCGGCGGATCCGGTCTCCGGCTCCGCGAGCCGGACCGAGCAGGAAACGGGTGGGCACAGTGCGGAACGGTCGCTCTAGCCGCGCCGTGCGAGGAGGCCGGTGGGGCGCCGCCTTACTGGCCGTCGGCCTCCTGACCATCAGCCTGCCGGCACCCTCGTCGGTGGCTTCCGACACCCCCGGGACCAGCCAGTCCGCGACGCCCGAGGCGGGAGGCGAGTTCGCAGACATCGTTCACGAACTCCTGGCCGACCCGATCGGCCGGGCCGGATACGAAGCGCACCGAACACTCAACATGCATGACGGCAACCGTAATCTGGCCGTCATCTGGTTCGATGTGAGCAATTATCAGGCCTCACATTTGGAATCGATCACACGGCAGTTCGACGCAAAACCCTCCCGCTCGGACTATTACATCGGGTACGGCAAACTGCTGAAGCGCGAGGGAAACGAGGCGCTCTTCAAGCGGATAGGCATTCAGGGAGACGGCCCACTCCTGGAGTTCGCCGCAGTCAACGATCCACGCCTGGACCACTCCGAAGCCATCATCTACGACAAATTTCTGTACACCGTCCTCCGAAGCCTCGGCCTTGGTCATAAGGCGATCAAAAGGCTGGAGAATCGGGCGAAGGCCGGCTTCTCGGACCGTGGCCGGTGTGCGAAATGCCGCAAACTCACCAGCGCCATCGACGAGAACAACAAGGATAAGAGCAAGAGTAACTTCGTATCCGGAACGGGCTACGCGACCAAGCAGGAGAAGTCGGAGTCCGCGAACCGGGTGAACGCCCTCAACAGCAAGGCCAAATCCATACTCGACCGGGAGCAGGAACAGGCGAGGCAACAGGCCAAGTCAGCCCTACCGGTATCGGGCGACACACAAGCCCCCTGCGTCTCGATGGGGAACAGCAACAAACGTCCCGTCATGGCGATGACCACACCTCTTGCCGCCGGCCCATGTGACGACGACGAGAGCGCGCAGTCGGGCGCTCTCGGCCAAGCACTGTCCGCCAACCCAGGTGCCGACGCTTACGGGGGCGTGGACTTCTCGACGTTGGAGATGCGTTACATCTCCGACGGCTCAGAAGGGGTTCAGTACGCATATAATTCGCGAAGCCTATCCAAGGGCTACCAGCAGGACACCGCACTCGGAATGCGGATGGTGAAGAACCTGGGATCCGACCTGCGGACATGGCTGGTGCTCGATCCGCAGAAGTTCTGGGTCAACCTCAATCCCACCGAACCGGACCGCATCGTCGACTCCGCGCTCGGGGAGACCAACGCCGGACGCGCCATGCTGGAGGCGGACTTCCAGATGAAGCGCACGTCGGCGAAGATCCTGCACCCCGACTCGGCGACGGGAAAACAGTACTGGCGGCAACTCAAGAGCGCCGCGGACGGGTCTCTCTGCTTCTCCTCCCGGATGTGGATCGTGCCCGGAAAGGTCGAGGTCCGCCAGGACGGCGACGCGCTCTACATCCTCAAGGCGCAGCTCGACGTGAAGACCCAGTCGGACCACATCGACGACCCTTACGCCAAGCCGTGCAACGCCGACCCGGCCACCAACGCCCACAACGAGAACCTGGAGCGCACGCTCGTCCTGCCCAAGGTCGTGCAGGCGGTCAACGACGCCCCGGAGTACGCGCCGCTGCGCCGTGCGTTCATGGCTCGGATCATCGCGCAGTGGGTGCGCGAGCGGCACCAACAAGGGCACCGGACCTCGTTCGACTCGCTGATCGGCTCCAAGGACCTGGGCCCGGCCAAGATGACCGGCGACTGGCGTCCCAGGAAGGTCTTCGACGACTACGTCCGCTCCTATCGCAACAAGGAGTTCGACATCACGCGGGAGACCAACGACGGACGGTTCAGACGCCTCACCCGCTACGTGTACGGCGGCGCGGACCTCACGAACGTCCAGCTGACCGGCGTCTCCGGGCCGGAGATGCGCAAGCGGTACCCACAACTCGCCCAGTCCGCACGGTCCTCCACCGCCCGCCGGGTGACCGCAGCCGACGGCTCGATCTGGCTGGGCGGTTCCGTCCAGGTGCCGGAACGGGGCTTCTGGGACGACCTCAAGGACCAAACCACCCGCCTCACCAGCGGAAACGGTCCCCTCCTCGTGGTGATCCTGCTCGCCCTGGGAGCCGTCCTGTTCGGCTTCCGCAACCGCCCGAGCCGCACCAAACGCCCCACCGTGTGAACCCGACCGGATCCCACGGCCGACCGCCCGGCGGAGGCACCCGCGACGGTGCGATCGCACCGCTCGCGGACTGCCACGCGGGAGCTGGCCCCGGGGCAGCGTCGCCTTGACGCTGCCCCGGGGCCAGCTCCCCGCATCCACATCAGGCAGAGCAGGGTAGTTCGGGCGGAGGCGGGATGACCGAAGGAAACGGCCTGCTCCCAAAGGAGCCCCCCACCGGCCGCTCCTCCCTCCTCCGAGGGAGGGAGAAGATGGGTCACGTCGGCGATGTCCGGGGGCGCTGCCGCGGCGAGGATCCAGGGCATGAACAAACCCGTCGCCTTCACCACCGCCCCACTCCTCGTCACCGTTTACGCAGGCATCCGCGTTCTGGACGGTCTGGACGGCGAGCGCGGTCCCGGTCCGGCCTGGACAAGCGGTCACCTCGCGTTCCTCGCCGCGTTGATCCTGTTCGTCCCGGTGTTCCTGGAACTGCGCCGACTGGCTGGCCGCGGCCTCTTCGCCACGACTGTGGCCGTCGTCGGCCTCGTCGGTGCCATCTGCTCCATGGCACAGATCTCCGTCGATATCGTCGTCGGTGCGCTCGCCGCGGACCACGAGGCCATGCGGGGGATGTTCGCCAACATCCGGAGCGTCCCCGGGGTGAACGTCGTCATCTACACCGTGGGTCCCGTGCTGCTTTTCCTCGGCCTGCTCGTCCTCTTCTGCCAACTCGCGGCGGTCCGGGCCGTTCCCGTATGGAGGGCGGTGGCGGTGGTGCTCGCCGTGCTGGTCTCCCTCCTCGGACTGGACACGCTGCCCGCTGTGGGCCTGTTGCTGTACGCCGGACTCGCGTCGTTTCCCCGTCGCGGCGTCTTTCCCGCCACCGCGCGCAGCTGAACTGAGAAACCGTCGAACACCCCCGTGGAAGAATCCGTTCTCATGCGCGCGCTGCCCCTCTCCCCTTCGCTCCGCCGCCTCGCGGATTCGCCGTGGTCGGAGGTCACGCTCGCCGCCGTCACCACCGTCGCCCAGATGGCATCCCTCCTGTTCGTGCACAGCGACAGCGGACGCCCCTGGCACTGGTGGGGGTACGTCGCAGCGGTCGGGGCATCGCTTCCCCTGGCGGTGCTGCGGCGCGCGCCGGCGCCGGTCCTGCTCGTCTGCGCCACGTTCTCCGCCCTGTACGACCTCGCCGCCCCGCTCGCTCCGCAGCCGCTCTGGTACGGAGTCCTCATCGCGTTGCACGGGGTGGCGTCCACGTCCCCGCCCCGGGTACGGGTGCCGGTGTTTCTGGCGGTATGCGCGGGCGGCCTCGCCTCGGTCGGCTCGCCCGACACCGCGACACGCGGCCTCGTCCTGTACGTCGCCGCATACGCGCTCGGACGGGCATCCGCCGGCTCCCGTGCCGAGGCGGCCGTACTGACCGAACGGGCCGCCCGCCTCGAACGGGAACGCCGGATGGACGAGGAGCGCGCCGCCGAACGCGAACGCGCCCGGATCGCCCGCGACATGCATGACGTGCTGGCCCATTCGATCAGCCTCATGGTCGTCCAGGCCGAGGCAGGGCCGGTCGTGCTGGACACGGACCCCGCCCGCGCCTCGACCGCGTTCGGCGCGATCGCCGGCACCGGCCGCGACGCCCTGGATCAGCTGCGCCGGATGCTGGCCGCCCTCAAGGACGACGACGACCCGCGCGACCCGCAACCGACGATCCACGACCTGCCCGCGCTCACCCGCCAGGTCGCAGGGGCAGGTCTGGACGTGTCCTGCACCGCTGAGGGCGAGCCACGTCCGGTGCCCACCGACTGCGGTGTCGCGGCGTACCGGATCGTGCAGGAGGCACTGACCAACGTCGTCAAGCACGCCGGCGCTCAGCGCGCCGAAGTGCGGTTGCGCTGGTGTGCGAACGTGCTGGAGATACGCGTCGTCGACGACGGCCGCAGCTCAGGAAAGAACCTTCCCTCCGGCGGGATGGGCCTGATCGGCCTCCGCGAGCGGGCCGCCGCCTGCGGCGGGACCGCGACGGCGGGACCCCGGGAGGACCGCCTCCCGGGTTTCGAAGTGAGGGCGCGGCTGCCCCTGGCCGCGCCGGCAGTGGGGGTGGTGGCGTGACGATCCGCGTGGTGGTGGCCGACGACCAGGAGCTGGTACGCGCCGGATTCGCCATGATCCTTGCGGCGCAGCCCGGCATCGAGGTCGTCGCGGAGAGCGGGGACGGGTTCGAGGCGGTCGGCGCAGCCCGCGCACACCGCCCCGACATCGTCCTGCTCGACATCCGGATGCCGGGGATGGGGGGCATCGAAGCGGCCCGGATCATCTGCGGCGAGACGGACTGCCGGGTGATCATGCTGACCACCTGGGGGCAGGACGACTATCTCTTCGACGCCCTGAGCGCGGGCGCGAGCGGCTTCCTGCTCAAGGACGTACGGCGGGACGACCTCGTGCACGCGGTCCGGGTGGTCGCGGCGGGCGACTCCCTGCTCGCCCCCTCCGTCACCCGCACCCTGATCGCCGCCTTCACGTCGGGCGCTGCCGGGCCGCCACCGCGGACCGAACGCCTGGGCGTCCTCACCGCGCGCGAGCGCGAGACGATGCGGCTGCTCGGCGGCGGCCTGTCCAACGCGGAAATCGCCACGGCGCTGGTGGTGAGCGAGCACACCGTCAAGACGCATGTCAGCAACGTCCTCACCAAGCTGGGACTCCGCGACCGGGTCCAGGCCGTGATCGCCGCCTACGAGACCGGCCTGGTGGTCCCGGGGCGCCTCACGAACTGACAGCGGCGGGCGCACGAACGAAGGCGCCCCGTAGGCGGTTGGCCGGACCGCCAACGTCTATGCGGTTTCAGGGTTCTGTGGGCTGGTCATGCGGCTCTCCTCTCGCCGGTCGGGTCACATCGGCCTGTGCGTGGCCCCATTTCAGCATCAGCCACCGACAATGAGCCCAGGTCCGTGACCCCGGCAGCGGCCTATCCTGCGTCCGCCCGCGACCGCGGCCGCGTCATGGTCGAGACGCTGCAGGCTCTCGTCAACCTGACAACCGAAGATGCGGCGTCACTGCGGACGGTGGCTGCGGACCTCCAAGGGCCATTACGTCTACCGTTGATCGAAGGGTAGTCAGGCGGACGTGGAGGTAGCGATGAGGGTCGTGTTCGTGCACGGGGCGTGCGTGCGGGACGGTTCGTGGTGGTGGCACCGCACCGCCGAACTGCTGCAGGAGCGAGGGGTGCTGAGCGTGGCCCCGGGGCTGCCGAGTTGCGGCGAGCCGGACCTGCCCGGCGGGCTCGACGGCCCTGGGCTGTCCGAGGACGTTGCCGCGGTGCGGCAGGTGCTGCGGGCCGGCGACGAGCCGACCGTCGTGGTCGCCCACAGCTACGGCGGCATCGTCACCGCGGAGGCCGCCGCGGGAATCGGGTCGGTACGCCACCTGCTGCTGGTCTCCAGCTACCTTCCGGAAGTCGGGCAGAGCCTGTCGGAGTTCGGGGACGGCAGCCCCGCCCCGTTCCTCGATGTCGACCCCGACGCCGGCACGTTCGGGGTGCGCCCCGAGCTTCTCGTGGACACGTTCCTGCAGGACTGCGACCCCGAGGTCCAGGCGCAGGCGGCGGACCACCTCGCCCGGCAGAGCGTGCAGGTGACCGGGCAGCCCGTCGGTGCGGCCGCATGGCAGCAGGTGCCCTCGACGTACCTCATCTGCGCCCAGGACCGCGGCACCCCACCGCGCCTACAGCGCGAGTTCGCCCGCCGGGCCGGCAGCGTCGTCGAACTCGACGCCGGGCACCACCCGTTCTTGTCCCAACCCGCCGCGGTCCGGGACGTGCTGCTGAGCCTGTGACCGCAGCCGCGGAGGACGGTCTGTCCAGCTCGACCACAAGTCCGGTGCCCTCAACCTCGGGATCTCCCTGCCGAACCCCTCGCGTTCCGAGAAGACTCATCGGTGATGAAGCCCTACCTCAAGGCGGACTCCAGCGCTGCAGCAGTAGACCCTGAATTCGTGGAAGGGACCTTCCAGCGGAAAGCATTGCCGTCGCCGTCGACGTAGATGAGTGTGCCGCCCTTCTCCGCGACGGTGATATCGAACGCAACAGAGTCGACCTGGTAGGTCTTGGGCGGGACACCTGGAGCATCCTCACTGAAACCTATGGGAGCGAGCCTTCCCGCGCCGTTGCTGTTCCCTGCCTTGACGGTCTTCCCACCAGGTGCCCTCCAACGGAAGCCACCGTTGCCGGCTGTCGTCGTCACCTTGGTCTTGGACCGATTCCCGGCTTCAAACCTGACGACAGCGAAGAGACCGTGCTCCGGGGTCTCAGCGCCGGCCTTGTCGACGTAGACGACAGCATCTGGGGTGATCTGCGCGGTACCCCTCCCACGGACACCGGCCGTGTCGGCGCTCTGCCCGAAATTGAGAACCGTGGGCGAACTTGGATGCGGAGCGCTCTTGTCATCGCTGCCGGAACAGGCAGTAAAACTCAGACAACAGGTTGCTGCGAGCGCGGATGCTCTGATGATGTGGCGCATGATCCCCCCGGGTAGAAGCAGACGCAGAATGCAAAGTCTGCACTACGCCAGCATGTTGGATGGATCGTGGTTGCCCGGTCGTGACCAGCAGCGCGCTGGTCGGGGCAGCGGTCCGGCACGACCATGGAGTGGCTCCCCTTTCCCCGAAGATGAGCCGACGCCGCACCCTTCTGTGCCCAGCCTCCGTACGCCACTGTGAAGAACGTCAGGGTGGCAACCGCACGAGGGATAGCTCGTGATCGACGTTGCACGCCTGCTGTGGCTGACCGTGCTCTGTTGCCGGCCGCTGCATGGTCACGGTCATGCAGTGGTGAGAGGCACCAAGACCTACAGGAATTCCTTCGCATCTCCCAGCACCAACAGCCACCATTGGGCAAGGTGGCGGCCGCTTCCTTCGGGCTCAGGGTTGCTCGACGCGGCCTCTGACTCGGCGGTGCTCCGCGTTATCCGCTTCCTCGTCGGCCAGGAGTAGTCGGCCGGGCCATTTGCGATGCGAGACGAAGAGGCCGGTATTGATTTGGCCCCGTCGCCAAGCACGGTGACACCTTCGCAGTGCCGGGCGAGGCCGGAGTTGCGCCAGACCTGGCCATCGGTCGGTTTCCTGGGACCGGCCCGCCCTCCCACTCGGCGCAGGCCCTCTTACCAGTCCCCTCCCAATTGAACCGGACCTACTTCCCACTTGGCGTAGACCTTCCTCGTGATCCTCGGCTACGCTCCGGCTGACACCGAATGAGAGCGCTCTCACCTGCTCGCTGTTCCACCCCACCGCACTGGAACACAGAAGGGCCATCTGCCGTGAGACGTAAGACAGCGATACGCACAGGAATTTCCGCATTCCTCCTCCTCGGTTCCTGGGCCACCGTCGGGTTCGCCCCGGCCTCCGCGGCCCCCTCTCCCGTACCTGAAGCCCCCGCATCCACCGGTCTGCTCACCGCGATGCAACGAGACCTCGGCCTGACAGCTGGTCAGGCCCAGGCGCGCCTGGCCGCCGAGAAGACAGCGACAGCTGTCGAAGCCAAGGCACGTCGCGCGGCGGGTGAGTCCTACGGCGGCTCCTGGTTCACTCCAAGCAGCGGCAAGTTGACCGTCGCAGTCACCAGCGCCCACAAGGCCGATGCCGTACGGGCGGCGGGTGCGACCGTACGACTGGTCCAACACAACGCCAGGCACCTCGACGCGGCCAAGAAGCGCATCGATGCGCTCTCCGCCCCGGCCGGCGTGAGCAGTTGGCACGTCGATCCCAAGGCCAACCGCGTCGTGGTAGACGTCGTCACAACCCACAAGAACGACAACAACGTCCGCGAATTCCTCGACCGAGCGCGGCAGGCCGGTCCCGTCACGGTCAAGGAGGCCGCACAAAAGCCCCGGACCTTCGCTGCGGGCACGGTCGGCGGCGATCCCTACTACACGGGCAACGTCCGCTGCTCCATCGGCTTCTCCGTACACGGCGGCTTCGTCACAGCCGGCCATTGCGGCCAGGCGGGCGCCTCGGTCAGCGGCTGGGACCGCTCGGCCATCGGCAACTTCCAGGGCTCTTCCTTCCCTGACAACGACTACGCATGGGTGAACGTCGGCAGCGGCTGGTGGACCGTGCCCGTGGTCCTCGGCTGGGGCACCGTGCCCGACCAGCTGGTCCGCGGCTCCAACGAGGCGCCGATCGGTGCTTCGATCTGCCGGTCCGGTTCCACCACTCACTGGCACTGCGGCACCGTCCTGGCCAAGAACGAGACCGTCAACTACAGCCAGGGCGCCGTCCACCAGATGACCAAGACCAGTGTCTGTGCTGAGGGCGGCGACTCGGGCGGCTCCTTCCTCAGCGGCGACCAAGCCCAAGGCGTCACCTCCGGTGGCTGGGGCAACTGCACCAGCGGGGGCGAGACTTGGTACCAGCCGATCAACGAGATCCTGAGCCGTTACGGTCTGACCCTCCACACATCCTGACGCTGCGCAGGGCCGGGGCCTGACACCACGCAGGGCCCGTCTTTCCTCCGGAGCCGCCCGTCTCCGCACCGAGAGAGACGCGTAACAGGCCAGGCCCGGCCATCAGCGCAGCCGACGCAGAGACTGCCACCCCGGCCGCAGCCCCGCTCGGAGAACTGTGGCGCACCAATGACCGCCCCTTGGCGCGCTCCAGGCCAGGCACGGTCATGGCATCTTCCACGCGTGACATTTGCCAGCGACGCCTACTTCAGCTGGCGACCCTCACCGGACTCGCCGGCTTCGGCAAGGCGACATTCGCAGGCACCCCCCAGTATGGGGCGGCTACGGCAGAACGCCCGCCATGTCGGGGAGGCATGGCGGGCGGTCAGGTTCGTGAAGTTGTCGCGGTGGCCGTTTCGGGCACGCCGGATGCGCGACCAAGTCGATCGCGGAACCATAACGGCGAGCAATGAGCTTCTTGTAGCAGGTCAGGGCGGCGGCCATGGCCAGGCCTCGGCTCTGCCGGTCGTTGCGGCCACGTACTGGATCTTGAGACCACAAGCAGCCCATGGCAGGCTCATGCCGCATGATCGATGAATTCGCGAAAAGCAACCTGCACGGGAGACTGCGGCGGGACCGCAAGGCGCTGCTCTGGAAACTCGACGGCTTGTCCGAATACGACGCCCGTCGACCTTTGACAGCGACCGGGACCAACCTCCTCGGCCTGGTCAAACACGTGGCCACCGTCGAGGCCAGGTACTTCGGCGAGGTCTTCGACCGCCCTTCCCCGGAACCGCTGCCCCGCTGGCAGGACTCCAACGGCAGCGATCTGTGGGCTACCGAGGACGAGACCCGCGATCAGATCATCGGGTTCTACCGGCGCACGTGGGAACACTCGGACGCGACGATCAACGAGCTTCCCCTCGACGCCCCCGGCCACGTGCCGTGGTGGGCGGAGGACACGAACCTGTTCGCCATCATGGTCCATGTCCTCGGCGAGTCCATCCGGCATACCGGGCACGCCGATATCCTGCGCGAGGGCCTCGACGGCCGGACCGGGTTGCGCGCCGACCACGAGAAGCAGATCGACGAGGAAGCCCGTGCAGCCTTCTGCTTGAAGATCGAGCAGGCCGCCAGGTCGGCCGCACCAACCAAGGCTTAGAGGTTGTCTCCCGTGACGTGATGTCCGTGCGGCATGCTGCCGGTCGTGGGTGCTGACCAGCGGCCGTACCTGGCGGCATCCGCCGCCGACGTTCGGCACGTCGCCCGCCACCGCGCATCGCCGCTTCACGGTATGGACCGAGGCCGGCCCGTGGCGTCGGCTGCACCGGGCGGTGCTGGAGGAATTCGGGGCCCGGGGCGAGGTGGGCTGGACCTCGGCGATCGTCGACGCGGCCTCCGTTCGCGTCAACAGGGGGAGCGCTGACCGGGCCGAACCCGGTCGATCACGGCAAGAAGGGCAGCAAGCCGCACGTGCTGTCCGATGCCCAGGGCATCCCGCTCGCCGTCGCCGTATCCGGCGCGAACATGCAGGACAGCCTCGCCCTCAAACCGTTCATCCGCGGCATACCCGCCGTCCGGTCCCCCGGGGACCACGGCGGCGCGACCCGTCAAACTCCGCGCGGACAAGGCGTACTTCTTCGCCGAACACCGGCCTGCCTGCGCGAGCGCAGGCTGGCTCGCCGCGCGCATCGGCGGCCCGGCATCGAGTCCGTCGAACGCCTCGGTCGGCAGCGCTGGAGGATCGAGCCCCTCCGGACCCGCCCCGGGCGGGCGGCGACCACCGGCGGGGGCTGGCTGTACTGTTCCTGGAAGGAAACGGCTGGCCCCGGGCGCTCGCCGAAGGCCCGGCCGACGCCGGGGCGGCGAACAAGTTGGTGTGCGGGGCCGACGGGACCGGGTAACGTCTTTGTCATGTTCTTCCAGACGCCGATTTACGAGTGAGAGCGTGATGGGCCCCTGCTGACGTCCTTCGGCGTCGCCGCCCCTCCCCCACCGATGAATCCGTAGATCACTTCACACCATTACCGGGAGAACCCATGACCGTGAGCAAGAACATCAACAACCCCGTGGGTATGGGTGGCGGCCAGCGCAAGAGGCTGTCCCGCGCCGAACGGCAGAACAACGGTCCGCACCGCAACCTCGACCGCCAGGGTGCGGCCGACCAGAAGGCGGAGCTGGTGCGCAAGATGCGCGAGAAGGCAGGCGCAGCTGAGGGCGCCGGGCAGGCCGGCGGAGACACCGCACAGAGCTGACACGCCGCCGCCGGCGGCGGCACCAAACGGGGCAGGGTCCGGACCGCGACGCGCGGTCCGGACCCTGCTGCCGTACCTGACGCGGCCGGTCCCGATCTGCTTCCGGCCGACACCCGCGTCTCGGCCGACAACCCGGGGCAGCCGCCGATTCAGCCAACACTCAGCCTTCCTGGTCTGGTGGCTGGTGTCCGAGGCTGGTCACCGCCGAGGCCACGCCCGGCACGGCGCGACGCACCAACGGTGTCGGACGGGCGTTAGAAGCTGGGGCCCACCGCCGGGTGTCGTGCGGCTGTCGGATCGGGGATCGGGACAGCTTCCATGAGGCGGGACCGGCGCTGTAGAAGGCTCGCACCATCCAGCGGGTGCGAGAGGTCAGCGCGGGTTCAGGGCGCGCCTGGCGGCGTGGATGATGTGGTGGGCGTCGGCCCCGTCGAGGGCGGATTCCCGGAGTGTCCTCCGGGTCCGCAGATAGAGGGCGAGGGTGTCGGCGTCGTCGAGCCACGCCCCTCGTTGATGCTGCCGAAATCGGTCTGATCCGTTTGCTCACCGCCGCGGCAGCCGGACAGCTCCGCCGCGAGGTTCTCCCGCCGCGGCGGCAAGCAACTCATGATGTGCGCGGGCTACGAGAGGTGCTCAAGGACGCGCCGCTCGAAGCTCCGGAAGGCAGCTTCGAGCTCCCACTCCTGCTGAGCCTTCGGGCTGGAGTCCAGCAGCGCCTGGCAGCGGGCGCCCGGATCACTGGCTCCGGGTTCCTGCCCGGCGCACCGCGCCACGGGAACGTACCTCCGCTTCGGCGTCTTGCCGTTCCACAGACTCTTGCCCGGCAGGAACGCCTTCTCCAGCGACGTCCGGGCGATGCCCTTCAGCTCCGGGTACGACAGTCCGTAGGTCGTCGCGGCCCGCTCGTACTCGCGGGAGATGTCGGTGCGCGAGATGCCCGGGTCGTCGGTGGAGATCGTCACCGGAACGCCTGCCTTGCGGTAAGTCTGGAAGGGGTGGCCCTTTCCGGAGACCTGCAGGATCTGCTCATTGCTGGTGAGGTTCGCCTCCAGGGCGACGCCGCGCTTCGCCATGGTGTGCAGCAGCTTCCTTGGCAGGTCCTCGTGCTTCAGGTCGACGCCGTGGCCGATGCGCTCCGCGTGGCCGGTGCGCACCGCCTCGTTGATGTGGAAGGTGAGATCCTTCGGCTCGGCGAGCTCGGGGGTCAATTCGCCGGCGTGCAGGGCGATGTGGGCGTCCGGATATTTCTTGTGCAGGAAGTCCAGCATGCGCATGTGCAACCGGTAGTTGCGCAGCGCGTTCTTGTCGTCCTCTGGCTGTACGAGATTGACGCCGACGAACCTCTTATCTTTTTCCGCGAGCGCCATGCCGAGTTCCAGTTGCGTGAACACATCCGCGGGTGTCAGCGCGCGCAACGCGTGAGAGATGAAACGGGTCTCGACCTTGCAGCCGGGCTGTGCGGAGGCGGTGCCGCACTGCGCGGCTTTGCGGAAGTCGCGATCGGTGTTGTCGGCCTCCGTGCGAGCCACGTTCACCAAGCGGTCGAGCTTGCCGCCCGAGGTGAGGCGCTGGTGCATGGCGGCCAGGTCCTTGTCGTAGCCGACCTGCTTCGCCAGCTTCGCGGCCTGCGGGAACGCGGGGCTGATCATCGTCTCCAGGTACTGCTGGTGGTTCCTGGCAGCCGTGTTGGCCACGTCGGCTTGAAGCTTCCCGTTGAAGTCATTGGTGGTGACCGCCATGAATTTGTCGAACGTGGCGAAGAAATGGTCGTGCCCCGCCCGGCTCGGCTTGTTCTGCGGGAAGTCCTTCATCGACCAGGCCCGCGTCAGCTTCTCCCGGAAGGCGGCATCAGCGCGCACATCGGAGGCCGGGCGGCTGCCGTCCTTGCAGGGGCCCTGCACGGCAGTTGAGCTGTCCTCCTCGATGCACATGCCGTTCCGCACGGCGAGGTCGATGAGGAGCCGTGTGGAGGCCGCGCCGGAAAGGTGATTGTGCAGGTCGGCGCCCTTGGGTATGGCGCGCATGAACTCCCGCAGCTGGTGGGGGTCGCTGCGTATGTGCTCCAGGTGCGCAGCGACCCGCTGTTCCCTGGCGATGGCGTTGCGCTCGGAGTCGGGCTTTGGCTTCGCGGCGTCGGCGGTGGCGAGCGGCAGGGTGACCGCAGAGGCGACGAGGAAGACGCCCACACCCACTGTCGACGCGCGTAGACCCTTGAGTGACCTGCGCCTTGCGAAAATTTGGCTCATGGACACGATATTTTCGGTGTCCGGAAGGCATTTTTCAATCCCGCTCACCCGATCTCCACCTCTTGCGTCTCCACCACAGCCACGGCGCCGTCGTGAAGAGGGAACGACGCGACCGTGCCGGTGAAGACGCCGGTCATGGTCAGGTTGGGGGCGAACCAGCCGGTGAAGAGGCGTCCGGCCGTGCCGTAGCGGTTGCTGAGTTGGTGTGGGGACCATGGGCTGAGGAACAGGGCTAGAGAGTCGAACCGTGCGTCGACGCCGGCCACAGATTCCTGGCCCTCTTGGAATCGGTTCCTCTTGGTGGTCGGGCCGGCGGTGCAAGGCAGGCCGCGCGAGGGTCAGGACGCCGCCGGAAGGAGCCCCCGCTCCACGGCCGCGTCCCGGACTTCTTCGTACAGAGCGGGGAGGGTCTCGCTGACCTGGACCCGCGGGAGTTGCAGGCGTCCAGGAATTCCGTGCCGAGCGGGCCCGGGAGAGGAGTGAAGCGGCGCTGGGCGACCTCCTCCTCGATGCGGGCCTTGTCGTGGGAGTGCTCGGCGCTGTGCTGGGTGGCCCACGCCGAGGGATCTCCCGCCTCGATCTCCACGAGATCACGCATCAGGCACATCTTGAGCATCCGCTCAAGCTCCAGAGCGTGCCCGAATTCCCGCTCGAACTGCTGGTGGAGCAGCCAGCTGACCATGGCCAGGTGCCAGGAGTGCTCCGCCACGCTCGCACATTGCCATTCCGCGCCCAGAAATGATCATTGATAGTTTTCCAGGCAAGTTATTACGTTCCTGCGAAACCTATTGTCAGCAAGCAACAGCAAAGGAATGAACTCGTATGGCAAAGTTCTACGCCGCGTCGGAACTGGATGGAACATTGACCGGATTCCGCTCCCGCGGCCCGGCGACACTCACCGAATGCCTCGCCTCCGGCACGCTCTGACAGCCAGTATTCCGTGCACCATCAAGGCGAACACCGGTGACGGCATGAGGGTCTTAACAGGCACCCGCCGGGCGGACATCAACCCCACCCACCCCAACGTGATCAGCACGCCGACCAGCATGCTGCCCCTCGAATTCGCCCGATGTCACGCCGACGGCATGGTCTCGTCGGCGGCCGAGCTCGCCCCGGTCCATCTCACCGAACTGAGGGCGGACGACCTGCGGACCGTGGCCGGGCTCTGCCGCCACCGCCCAGAGCGGCAGGACGAGTAACAACAGCAGCAGACCGGTCCCTCCTACCGCTGCAATTACTCAAACTGGCCTATCTCTTGCTTAATTCATTCGAGCGAGATTCGGCGAATGAGCGCCGCTCATGACACCTGGCCTGTCAAGATCACCGACGGCTGATCACGGCCCCAACACACCAACTCAACTCATCCAAGGAGTTACTCCCCATGGCTACTATCTCCAGAACTGACGCCCAGGAGCGCAAGGCCGCAATGACGGCGTCAAAGCGTGACACCAAGGTGTGGCATGCTCTCACCTTCGAGACCCTTGATGGCGCCGTAGAATTCGTCAACTACGAGCCCGCCCAGATCGCCGGAGAGTTCGCGTTCTCCAACCGCTCCGACGGGCAGGTGGACACCATCGTCTTCCTCTGACCGCCCGCGTCGCCGATCAATTTGCGCGCGGATGGAACCCGGTAACAGCCCGAGAGAGCTGTTACCGGGCGCCTTCGGGGGGGGGCTCGCAGGGCGAGGTTTCCGAGGAGGCCCGCGCCCTGTTCAAGGCGAAGGTCACGGCCATGGAGAAGGGGCGGCCTAGCGGCGCGGCCACGGCCCTGCCGAGGCCCTTGTGTTCCGGTACATAGAGGCCATTGCCGCCACAGTGCCCCGCGGCCACCAGCATCCGCGACCTGGCCCTGGTGCCCCTTCATTCCGCGGGTCGCCGGCCGCGAGCGCGAACTGGCCGCCCTGCGACTGCTTGCTGCCGCCGAGGGCAGTGGGCCGGTCGTCGACATCGGCGTCTCCAAGACCCCCTCACCATCCACCTGCCCTCCGGCTCCCGCGCCCACCCGTTCCCGGCGCGGACCTGGCACCGCTGGCGAGTGCCCGCCAACCTCACCGACCCCGACGGCCACACCTTCCGCCACCTGCACAACAGATGGGGCACCGTCATGGACGCGAGCCGCGCCCCCGCGGCCGCCCGCGGCGCCCTCACCCAACTCGCCCCCTCGCTGGCGAGCCAACCCGAAGCCCGCCACCGGCCGGAGTGCCACAAGGCCTTCAAGGAGCAGATCAGCACCCGAATCAAGGTCCGGCCCGGCTGATGACAAGCTCCGGGCTGGCGGCATCCAGCTCAAGATGCTCACCGGACGATCACCGCGATCTACGAACCCAACGGCGCGGGCGCCACGTTCATCGCCTTACCCGCTGTCGCGGCTGCTGCGGTGGCGATGTCTGCGACCATACGAACAGTACATCCCAGGCATAAGTGCCATCAGATGGCTACGTTTCTCCGGCAAGATGGCGGCGAAAATGTACAGGCCCCGTTCGGACCAGCCGCGTTGTGCGCACGAGGGAATGCGTTCAGCTCGACATGGCCGCTGCCCTCAACTCCCACCGTGGTGTCCGCCAAGAGCTTGTTGCTGCTCTGCACATTCCCTTCTTCGGCTAGCCCCGCTACCTTCCGGCCCTCCCCCTACGCAAGGAGGGCCCTATGCGGAACGGATTGCGAATTGCCGCCGTGGTGTTCGCTGCCGCCGGCCTAATGACTCCAGTCGGTGCGCAGGGGGCACCGGCCGTGCCGAGCACACCGACGCACGGCGCGCACCGGCCTTCGGCGGCCCGAGTGGTGCCGGTGCCGGGCACGGTGAACGCACGGGACGTGGGCGGCTACCGCACGGTGGACGGAAAGACCACCAGGTGGGGTGTGCTGTACCGCACCGAGTCGTTGTCGAACCTGCCGCCCGACGGAGTCACGGCCCTGGCCGGCCTCGGCCTCGGGAGCGCGATCGACCTGCGCACCGCACCGGAAATTCAGGCGGACGGGCCGGACAGACTGCCTGCCGGGGTGACGACCGTGCCGCTGGCCATGGACGACAACAGCCTATTCGCGTTCATCGGTCAGGTGGTGCGCAGCAAGGACCCCGCATATCAGCAAGCGCAGCTCGGGGACGGGAAGGCGGCCGCACGGATGCGGGGCCTGTACCGGGGATTCGTCACCAACCCGGCCAACCGCGCCGCCCTCGGAACCGCGATCAAACACGTGGCTGCCACGCCCCTGCCGGTGCTGTTCCACTGCTCAGCAGGCAAGGACCGGACGGGGGTTCTCGCGGACACGATCCTGCGGGCGGTCGGCGTTCCCGCGTCGACGAGCGAGGGCGACTACCTGCTGTCGAACGAGCTGCGCGCCGCCACGGACAAGGCGCTGCGGGATCAGGTGAAGGCCGCGGGCTACATGGAGAACCCGGACCTGCTCATTCCGTTGCAGCGAGTTGAGACCGCGTACCTGAAGGCGTTCAGGAACCAAGCCGTCGCTTCGTACGGCAGCTTCGGGAAGTTCCTCAGCAAGGGTCTGGGCATCGACGCATCCACAATCCTCCAACTGCGGACAAAGCGTGTGATGTGACGAGGCGTCATTCAGAGCACTCGGGGGTCTCTACGACCGAAACCGGCAAATTTCCCGGCCCACCGAACCACCGAGACGGTGGCGGCGATCAGGGGGCTGACAACATGACTGAGGAGCCGTCGCGCCGCCGCCCCTGTCCTGTCTCCCCAGCGCGATACCCGCTCAGCGCCGCACATGTCCGGTGGGCCGTCCAGGAGCCACCATGACGCTGACACCACGACGCGGTTCAAGCTACGAGCAGGCGGAGGCCGAGATCTGCCGCGTTTCGAGACGCCGAAACAGCACCTTGTCGCCCGCCTGGTGGAGGTGGTGCTGGAGGTGAGAACCTGGCCCGCTCGCGCGGCGGGTTCGCCACCCCTCGGCCTGCGTGCTGCCCAGCACTTCGCCACCCATATCGACCACATCGTCGCGGGCCCCATCGCCCACCACACCTGGACGGCGCCAGCCCTCCGCCCATGGTTCGATGCGCAGGTGACAGCCGACCGCGGCAACGAGTAGCGCCTCACCGAGAGATCGTCATCCTCGGATCGACGGGCTGCCGCCCTGGCCGTCTGCGCCTTCGACGACCCGTCGTCATGCGAGCCCGTGCCCGAGTACGCCATCTCCTGCGGCCGGCGAAACCGCCTACGCACCGACGAAGTGGACCGAGCCGTCACCGACAGGCCGGCCGCCACTCAGACTGCTCGCCGATGCACGACGGCCCGACCCGCGATCAATGGGATGCGCCGATCCCAGACCGAGCGCTGGCCCGGCACCTCAGGAGGTCGTCCCGGTCCGTACGGACGCGGTCGATAAGGCGGCGGACCCGGCTGATCACCTCGTTGCTGGGCATGGTTCCGGCGCGGGCCCAGTCGTCGGCTTCGAAGACGGACCTGAGGCGTTCGCGGCTACGCAGCAGGTCGCGAGGTAGACCTGGAGGTCGGGGAGGTAGGAGACGCCGGTGGAGCGATGCTCGCAGCCCAGGCAGCCGAACTGCCAGAGGCAGGCGTGGCCGAAGGTGCCCAGGCGGTCCGCGAGTTGCTGTGCGCTCAGCCCCCGGGCGCTCCGTGTCCGGACCTGCTCGTCCCGGGTTCACCCGTCGGCACCTGCGAGGGCGCGGGATCGCACCCAAATCCTGCCTGGCCCCTGTCCCTCTTCAGGCCCGGACCTACGCACGACCGTCCAGGTTTTCACACATCACATATGTTGTTGCAAAGGCCGTCGTTGTTGTTCGGCCACTCGCAGCAGCCGCTGTAAGCGGCACGCGCGACCTTGTCGCGATCGAGGAACTCCGTGACGATGCGGCCGTCCTCAATACGCGTGACCCCTACCTGCCGACTGAAGTCTATCTTCAATATGTCGAGCTCCAGTCATTTGCAAGTCACCGCGTACCTGCCGGCGGCCTCGGGGTACTTGGCGAATAGTTTGTCGACTTCTTCGAAGAAGTCAGGGTCGCGTTGCGGCCCGCAGGCGGGCTTGGTGTTCATGGTTTCGCTCCTCAGCGTCGAGTGCTCGGAGCCCCAGAACCATGGTCCCTCAGCCTTGCGCCCGGTGCCACCGAGCCTGAATGTCCTCCGTTCAACAATTCACGGAGCGTGTACGAATCACTGCGGGGCTGGGGCGGGGAGCCGGGTGAGCCCCGCGCGCTCGGGCTACCCCTTCGATTCCGGACACCACGCCCGGAAGGGCGAGCCGCTCAGGTGGTGCATCAGAGCCGACCAGGCCGATTTGACTGGATCAGCCGGTCGTTGGTCCTGGTGTGCCGTTAAGTGATGTGCAATAGAGGCGAATTGCGCTTGCTCCCGGACCGAATGCCGAACGGCGTGGCCACCGGGAGGTTTTCGACGCGATCGCCTTCAACTTT
The DNA here is from genome assembly GCF_043201875.1 of Streptomyces sp. NPDC048248. Taxonomy (NCBI): domain Bacteria; kingdom Bacillati; phylum Actinomycetota; class Actinomycetes; order Kitasatosporales; family Streptomycetaceae; genus Streptomyces; species Streptomyces sp. NPDC048248. The sequence goes on along the minus strand of NZ_JBICZL010000007.1, from coordinate 409,093 downwards.
CCAGGCCGGAACGGGGCCTCGGACGGAGAATCAGCCGACCACGCTATCGGCCGGTCCCGCAGCGGACTGAACACAAAGATCCACCTCGCTGCAGATGATCGCGCGGAACCCTGGCTTGCGCGCCTGCCTTCACAGACGTCACCGCCCTCTTACGCGTTCCCCGCCGCCGCGGAAGGCCCTGGGCGGGGCCGCACGTGGTCCTGGCGGACGAAAGCCACTAGGTGGGCTACGGCCCGCCACCGCTACCAACCATGGGCGCGTAACCGTTCTCAGACCGGTTACCGGGCCCTCAGAACTCCCCCTGGGTGTGGCGGGGCCGTGGGTTGTCTGAACGACGCGCCCCGAGCGAAGTCCATTCATCCGGACTAGCGTGGAGATATGACCACAAACACTACACACACGTACTACACGGTCAAGCCCGGTGACACACTCACCGCCATTGCTGCCAAGTTCGGGACGACGGTCGACGAGCTCGTTGACTGGAACAGCATTCCTGACAGGAACCACATCGAGGTCGGGCAGCAACTGATCGTCGCCCTGGCAGACGAACCCATATCAGGGCCGGGCAGCGAATGATGATCTGAGCCGACAGGTCGAGAACTCTCAGACCGGGAACGAATCCCCCGCGCCTGTCCAGGCCGGTGATGCACCGGCCTCAGCGGCCGTGATGGCCCCGCACCCGGGTTCCAGGGGCCGGGCACGTCACAAACCTTGCAGGTCTGAACACAAGAGGTTGACAGAGAACACAGCCGCCCTCCCCTCACACCAAGGCAGAATCCGAATTCGGCGGTGTCGACGTTGGAGATTTGAATTTCGGACGGATTAGGGCTCGATGCCGAAGCGGACGGCTCCGGTTACCTGGCTGCCCGCGTCCTTGCGGAGGATCAGCTCCAGCGCGGACAGCCCCCGGGCCGGGTAAATGACGCAGTGGGAAGAGCAGGCGAGCGGGGCCCGGCCGGTCAGCATCAGCGTCAGCCTTTGGCGATCTTCCGGATGTCGGGGCGGCACCAGGGCTTGTCCAGCTCCGGCCAAGGCGCGCTGGTCCGTAGTTGGCGTAGCAGGCGGGGGCTGGCACACAGTGCCGATGTCAGACTTCACCGCCTGCTTGATGGCGCGCAGCGACGTTGGGTCCGATGGGGTCTCCCTCACCGGTGATGCAGCGCTCCATGACCGGCAAGATCTCCGGGACAGGGCTTCCTTTCACGGTGCCGCCCCACCTCAGTCCGCCTTCATGGCCCCGTGTGTGATGCCATGACGTGCTTGACCCTCATGTAGTCGTCGAGTCCGTAGCGGCTGAGGTCACGGCCGACGCCGGACTGCTTGTAGCCGCCGTGGGGCATCTCGGCGAGGATCACCTGATGGCAGTTGAGCCACACGCAGCCGAAGTCGAGTTCGGCGCTGACCCTCATGGCGCGCCCCAGGTCCGTTGTCCACACGCTCGATGCCAGACCGAAGTCGACGCCGTTGGCAAGCGCGATCGCTTCTTCCTCCGTGGCGAAGGGCTGGACGGTGACGACCGGGCCGAAGATCTCGCCCTGGACCACCTCGTCGTCCTGGCGCACTCCGGAGATCACCGTGGGAGGGAAGAAGTAGCCGGGGCGGTCCAGGCGTGCGCCGCCCGTCTCAATCTTCGCGTGGTCGGGGAGGCCGGCCACCACGGAGGCGACGCGAGCCACGTGTGCGGTGCTGTTCAGCGGCCCGTGGAAGACGCCGTCCTCCGCGGGTGAGCCGATGCGCGTGTTCCGGGCCGCCTCGGCGAGTGCCGCCAGCAGGGCGTCGTGGGCCTCGCGTTGGACCAGTACGCGGGTCACGGCCGTGCAGTCCTGGCCTGCGTTGAAGAACGCCGCGTCGGCGAGGGCGCGGGCCGTGCGGGCAGGGTCGACGTCGGCGAAGACGACGGCGGGGGCTTTGCCGCCGAGTTCCAGGTGGACGTTTTTGACGTCGCGTGCCGCCTGGGCCATCACCTCGGAGCCGGCGCGGGTGCTGCCGGTGATGGCCACCATGTCGACGTCCGGGTGGGCGACGAGGGCGCGGCCGGTGTCGCGGTCTCCGCAGACAATGTTGACGACGCCGGGCGGGAACGCATTCTGGGCCAGTTCGCCGAGGAGGACCGTCGACCAGGGCGTGGTGTCGGACGGCTTGAGGACGACGGTGTTTCCGGCGGCGAGGGCGGGGCCCAGCTTCCACACCGCCATCATGAACGGGTAGTTCCAGGGCGTCACCTGGGCGACGACGCCGACCGGCTCGCGGCGGACGTACGATGTGTGGCCCTCCGCGTATTCGCCTGCCGCCACTCCCTCGAGAACGCGGGCCGCGCCGGCGAAGAACCTCAACTGGTCGGCGCCGCGCAGGATTTCGAGAGCGCGGGTGGCTTCGCGCGGCTTGCCCGTGCTGCGCACTTCGGCGTCGAGGAGTCGGTCCGCGTGCTCCACCACGAGGTCGGCGAGGTGCAGGAGTGCCTCCTGGCGCCGGGCCGGGGTACTGCGCCGCCAGGCGGGCAGGGCGCGGCGGGCCGCGGCGACAGCCGATTCCACCTCGGCCGGCGCCGAGCGGGGTGCCGTTCCGTAGACCTCCCCGGTCGACGGGTCGGTCAGCTCCATGCGGTCCGACACCTCGACCGGACGGCCGTCGATGATGTCGTGGAGGGTCAGGTCAGACATGCGAGGTCTCCTTGCGCAGGGAGGCGACGGTCACGCCGGGGGCGAGCCGTCCCTCAGCCACCTTGAGCTCGATCAAGGCCGCCCGGCCGCACGACAGGGCGCGCTCCAGAGCGGGCCTGAACTCCTCGGTGGTGGTGACGGTTTCACCGTGGGCGCCGAAGGCCCGGGCGTACGCGGCGAAGTCGGGGTTGCCGAGGGCGGTACCGCTTACCCGGCCCGGGTAGCTCTGCTCCTGGTGCTGGCGGATGGTGCCGTACTGGGAGTTGTCGAGTACGAGGACGAGGGGTGCGGCACCTTGAGCGACGGCGGTGGCGAGCTCCTGACCGTTCATCAGAAAGCAGCCGTCGCCCGCTACGGAAACTACGCGGCGCTCCGGGCTCTCGATGGCGGCGGCGACGGCGGCGGGGATGCCGTAACCCATGGAGCCGTTGCGGGGGGCGAGTTGGCGTCTGTCCGCGCGGTACGTCAGAAAGCGCTGTGCCCAGATGGCATGGTTGCCCGCACCGAACGTGACGACGGTGTCGGCGGGCAGATTTGCGTCGAGGGCGGCAAAGACCGCGCCGAGGTCGAGAGGGTCGGCCTCCGGCTCCGGTATCCGGGAGGCCAGGTGTGCGGCCCGGTCCTGCTTGGTGGTCACCGCCCAGGGCACGGGGCAGGAGGGGCGCAGGGTGCGTACCGCTACTCCGAAGGCCTCGGGGGCGGCCAGCAGCGGCAGTTCGGGCGGGTACAGAACGCCCGGCGGCTGCCCCTCCGGCAGCACCTGCACAAGGCATGGGCCCCTACCGTCGCCCGGAAGGAGGGTGAAGCCGTCGGTGGTTGCATCCCCCGGGGCCGCGCCGATGCTCACCAGCAGATCCGCCGTGCGCATCCGCTCGGCGAGCGTGTCGGCCCGACCGTAGCCGAGGTGCCCGACGTAGACCTCGGCGTCGTTGTCGATCAGGTCCTGGCAGCGGAAGTCGACGGCGACGGGCAACGACCAGGCCTCGGCCCAGTCCCGTACGTCGGCCCGGGCGCGCGGTGTCCAGCGGCTGCCGCCGAGCAGCACCAGCGGCCGCTGGGAAGCGGTCAACAGGTCTTTCAGACGGGCCAGTTCGGCTGATGCCACTGCCCCGGAGGGAACCGGAAGCGGCGTCGCGTCGGCGACCTCCACGACGTCGGTGAGCATGTCCTCGGGCAGGCCGAGCACGACCGGTCCCGGGCGCCCGCTGCTCGCGACCGCGAAGGCCCGGGCGACGTACTCGGGGATACGGGCGGCGGCGTCGATGGTCTCGACGAGCTTGGCGCTGGCGCCGAACGTGCCGCGTAGGTCCAGCTCCTGGAAGGAGTGGCGGTCGGTGTGGCCGCGCGGGACGAGCCCGATGAACAGGATCAGCGGGGTGGCGTCCTGGCGGGCCGTGTGCAGAGCCACGAGCGCGTTGGTGGCACCGGGCCCCCGGGTGGTGAAGCAGACTCCGGGGCGCCCGGTGAGCTTGCCGTGCGCCTCCGCCATGTAGGCGGCGCCTCCTTCGTGGCGGCACACGATCATGCGGGCGGGGGCGTCGTGCAGGGCGTCGAGCGCGGCGAGGTAGCTCTCACCGGGGACGCCGTACGTGGTGTCGACGCCGTGTGCGGTGAGTTGGTCGATCAGGACCTGCCCGCCGGTGCGGGCAGGGTGGCGCGGGTTCATGTGGAGACCTCGACGTTCTGGACGGAGCTGGAGAGGGAAGCGCCGTGCCGGCGCAGGGCCGCGCCCGCGGCGACGGCCCCGGCGACGGTGCAGGCGGCGATGGTCATCAGGAGCAGGGCTGCACCCCACGACGCGCCGTCGGCGGCGCTGGTGAGCGAGGTTGCCATGAGCGGCACGAAGCCGGACAGGACGCCCGCGAGGTTGTACGACATCGCGACGGCGCTGTAGCGGAACTCCTCGGGGAACATCCCGGAGACGACGGCGCCGATCGGCGCGTACGGGATGGAGAGCGCGCCGATGCCGAGCGAGACGCCCAGGTAGACCAGGCCGGTCTCCTTGGTGTCGACGAGCCAGAAGGCAGGGAGCGCGACGATCATCGTGACGACCGCGCCGAGCGCGCAGACCCGCCAGGCGCCAATGCGGTCGGCCAGACGTCCGGCGAGGACGAGGACAAGGATCTCGACGACGGAGCCGATGACGGTGGAATTCAGCATCGTCTGCTTGTCGATGCCCAGTTCATCCGTGCCGTAGTTGATGATGAACGTGCTCATCAGGAAGAAGCCGCCCACGCCGAGGAACGCGGCACCGACGCCGATGATCATGCGGCCCCAGGTGCGGCGGAACGCCTCGACGAGCGGTGCCGGCTTGGGCCCGTTGCGCTCGGCGTCGTCCAGCATGGCGCGGAAGACCGGGGACTCCTCGATGTGGAGGCGCAGATAGAGGGCGAAGCCGAGCAGCGGGAAGGCGACGAGGAACGGAAGCCGCCAGCCCCACGAATAGAAGGCGTCGTCGGGCAGAAGACCGACGAGCGCGAAAGCACCGCTCGACAGCAACGTGCCGACAGGAGAGCCGAGCTGGGGAATGGATGAGTAGCTGCCGTGCTTCTCCTTCGGTGTGTGCTCCAGGGTGAGCAGCATCGCTCCCGACCACTCGCCGCCGACGGATATCCCCTGCAGGAAGCGGAGTGCGGTCAGCAGCGCGGGTGCCCAGAGGCCGATGGTGTCGTACGTCGGCAGCAGGCCGATGCAGCCGGTGGTGGCGCCCATCATCACCACGGTGATGATCAACGAGACCTTGCGGCCGTGCCGGTCGCCGATGTGGCCGAAGATTGCGGCGCCGATGGGCCGGGCCACGAAGCCGACGGCGAAGGTGCCGAAAGAGGCGAGGGTGCCGACCTTCGGGTCGAGGTCGGGGAAGAACAGTTTGTTGAAGACGAGCGCGGCGGCGGTGCCGTAGAGGAAGTAATCGTACCACTCCAGGGCGGTGCCGCTGAACGCGGCGGTCAACAGCCTTCTGATGTCCTTGGGGGCCGGCTTCGGGGACGTGCTCACGCGTTCTCCTGGGGAGGGGCGGCCACGGTGGCCGGGCGGGGCGGGGGACCGGAGCGTGCGGGGGTGCGGGTGAGGTCGTGCGGGTCATGGACGGGGTCGCCGCCCACGACCGTGGCGAGGACACCGATGGCGCCGATGCGGCCGGGGTCCGTAAGGACGGGGTCGCCGTCCAGGACGGTGAGGTCGGCGAGCCGCCCGGGGGCGAGGCGCCCCTTGCGGTCGCCGAAGCCGGTGGCGAGGGCCGACCCCTCGGTCCAGGCGCGCAGCGCGGCAAGAACCGGAATGCTCTCGTCCGGCCCATACGGCACGCCGGTCTCGGTCAGTCGCGTGACCATCGACTGGATCGCGGGCAACGGGGCGCCAGGCGCCACGGGCCGGTCGGAGCTGCCGGGGACGGGCAGTCCGAGGTCGGCGAAGGAGCGCATGCGGTACGACCATGCGGTGCGCTCGGGGCCGAGGGCTGCGGCCATGGCGTCGCCGAAGGTGTGCAGGAAGTTGTGCTGCGGGACGGGCACGACGCTCAACTCGGCGAAGCGGGCCAGCTGGTCGGGGCGGACGATGCCGGCGTGCTCGATGCGATGCCTTACATCAGGCCGGGGCCGCGACTTGTGGGCATGTGCGAAGGCGTCGAGCGCGAGGTCGACGGCTCGGTCCCCGATGGCGTGCGCTGCCACGGTCCAGCCGGAGCGGTGGGCGGCAACGACCAGGTCGGTCATGGCCTCGGGGCTGTTCTGGAAGTAGCCGGTAGGCCGGTCATTACCTGAACCGTGTTGCGTACACCCGCAGAACGGCTCGGTGACCGCGGCGGTCCGGCCGAGGAGGGATCCGTCGAGGAAGATCTTCACCGGGCCGAGGGAGAGCCGCTCGTCGCCGAACCCGGTGCGCATGCCGAGGTCGAGCCCGAGGGCGATGCCGTCGTCGGCGTGGGCGGTGAGCGGATGCAGCACGTCGGAGGCGGCCATGAGTTGGGCGCGGGTGTGCAACCGGCCGGTTTCACGCGCGAGTTGGTAGGCGGCGAGTTCGACGGGCGTGTGACCGATCCAACCGCCTCCGATGCCGGCCTCGGTAAAGCTGGTGATGCCTTCGGCGAGGTAGCGGCGGGTGGCCGATCCGACGGCGTCGGCGACGGTCTCCACCGGATACGGGAGCACCTGCCGCTGCACGAGGCGCTGGGCGGTCTCCTCCAACAGTCCGTCAGGGCGGCCGAGTTCGTCGCGCGAGACGACCCCGCCCGCCGGATCACGGAAGCCGTCGTCGAGCGCTCCGGCGGCGCGCAGTACGGGGGTGTTGACGACGCAGGCATGCCCGGACGTGTGCTTGATCCAGACGGGCCGGCCGCCCGCGGCCCGGTCGAGGGCGTCGCGGTGCGGGTAAACCCCGCCGAGGTTGTTGTGCTCCAGACCGGCACCCAATACCCATGCATCGGGCGCGAGTTGAGCGGCGTAGGCGGAAACGGCCGCATACACGTCCTCGACCGAGCGGGCCGTGGAGACGTCGAGTTGGTTGAGGGTCAGGCCGAACCAGGCGGTGTGGCAGTGCGCGTCGTTGAAGCCCGGCAGGACAGTGGCGCCGCCCGCGTCGAGGACCCGCCGCGCGGGTAGGTGGACCACGTCCTCGTCGAGTCCTACGACGGCGCCGTGCAGGACACCGATTGCGGAGGCGGTGGGCCGTTCGGGGTCGAGGGTGCGGATGCGGGCGTCGCGCACCAGCAGATCGAGTTGCATATATGGGCGTACCTCTCAGGCCAGGTGGTGCAGTTGCGCGAGCGGCAGCTCGGTGGCGGGCGCGGTGCCGGTCTCGACACCGTCTACGAGCACCGGGGCGGGCTCGCGGGGTACGACCACGCGCGGCGTCGCGGTGTTGTGCAGCATGTCGGCGCGGGTCAGGCCGCGGCTGTCTCGGATCGGCGCGTAGGTGAGCCCGCTCGGCAGCGCGGCGCATGCGGCCCGGTCGGCGAGCGCGGCCTCGGCGACGAAGACCTTGGCGAGGCGGGCCGGCGCCGCGCCGAGCGCACCGTAGTAGGGCCGGTAGGTACGCGGCTGGGTGAGCCGGGTGGACCCCGAGCCCGAGCCCGTGTTGCCCCAGGCCACGAATCCGGACTTGATGACCAACTCGGGCTTGCTGCCGAACCACTTGGGATCCCACAGCACCAGGTCCGCCATGCGACCGGCCTGCACGGTGCCGACCTCGTGGGCGAGGCCGTGCGCGATGGCCGGATTCAGGGTGATCTTCGCGAGATACCTCAACACCCGTGCGTTCTCGGGCCGCTCGACTCCCCCGCCGCCGCCCGCGAGCGCCTGTACGTGCGCGAGCTGCCAGGTCCTGCGAACGGTCTCGGCGATCCTTCCCATCCCCATGGAGTCGGAGTTCACGATGGAGATGGCACCCACGTCGTGCAGGGCGTTCTCGGCGGCGATGGCGTGCGCGCGGATCCGGCCGCGCGAAATCGTGACATCGCTCTCGGAGTGGTGGTTCTGCCGGTGCACGGTCATCGTCATCGGGAAGAGTTCGCCGACCGTGTTCGGGGTGTACGGGACGGTGGGCGTGGTCGACGACGGCAGGATGTTCGGCTCGGAGAGGATCTCCAGGAGGTCGGGGTGTCCGCCGCCGCCTTCGACGTGGTACGCGTGCACGGTCCGCCCACGCGTGGCGCCGAGGGTGTCCCGCAAGTACCCCGACTCGTTCATGGAGTCGGTGTGCAGGGCCACCGGCAGGTCGGCCTGCTCGGCGGCGTCCAGGCAGTTGTCGATGATGCGCGGGGTTGCTCCGAAGTCCTCATGGATCTTGAAGCCGCCGGCCCCCGCCAGCGTTATCTCATCAAGCAGCGCACGCGAACTGGACGAGCCCCGGGCCAGGAAGGCGATGTTGAGCGGGGTGCCCTGCCAGGCACTCATCAGGGTGTGCAGATTGTGGGCGGGGTTGCAGCCGATCTCCCAGACGCCGCCAAGACCCATGCCGACGAGGGTGGTGACACCGGCGGACAGTGCGGCCGGGGCGACCTCGGGCGAGGAGAGGTGGACATGGCTGTCGACGACGCCGGGCGTCGCGATCAGCCCCTCCCCCGGCACGACCGAGGTGTGCGAGTCGATGGCGTACGCGACGTCCATGACGTCGGGGTTGCCGACACCGCCGACGGACACGACGCGTCCGTCCTTGATGCCGATGTCGGTCTTGCGTACGCCGAGCACGGGGTCCATCAGGACGACGCCCGCGACGACCATGTCGAGGGCCGAGTCGCGGTCTGAGCGGGGCGAGGCGAGCAGCCCGTCGCGCACCGTCTTGCCGCAGCCGCCGAGGAGTTCGTCGCCCGGGGTGCCGTCGTCGGTCTCGACCTCCACCCACAGGCAGGTGTCGCCGAGTCGGATCCGGTCGCCGGTCGTGGGCCCGTAAAGGGCGTGATACGTGCGGCGGTCGACGCTGGTCATGCGCGCTCCTGGGACTTGCGGCTGGCGGGTACGAGGGCGACGTCGCGCTCCTCGCCGGGCGCGAAGGCGAGGGCGGTGCCGGCCGCGACGTCGAGGCGGAGCCCACGGGCGGCTTCCCGGTCCAGCTCCAGGACCGGGTTGACCTCGTGCAGGGGGTAGTGCGAGGAGACATAGACGATCTTGTCGCCGGTGTTGCGCACGGTGAGATTGGTGCGAGGGCGGCCCACGTTGATCTTGACGGGTTCGTCGGCGGTGCGGACCGCGCCGGGGGGCTCCAAGCCGCCGAGGCCGATCGGCCGGTCGACGGCGACCAGGGAAGTGCCGCTCGGGAACAGCGCTTCGACCTGCACGGTCGTGACGATGTCAGCGACACCGTCCATCACGTCGTCCGCTGTGAGCACCCGGCCCGCGGCCTCGATCACCTCGTCCAGGCTGAGCCCGTCCCAGGCAGCCTCCAGGATCTCGTCGCAGATCAGGGCGATCGCCTCGGGGGCGTTGAGTCGGCGGCCGCGGGCACGGCGACGGCGCGCGAGTTCGGCCACGGTGAACAGCTGGAGCCGTTCCTGTTCGCGAGGGGTCAGATGCACGGTCGAGCGGCCCTCCTGGTCGGCGGGACCTGGACGGTTCGCCCAGGGACCGCACCAGCTTCCGTGGCACGAGGCACAAATCCAATGGGGAAACATCGCCCATGCATCCCCTAGAATTGGTCAGATGCACAATTCCGTACAGCTGGACCCCGGGCTGCCACCTCCCCCTGCGCGCATCGTCCAGCTCGCAGGACAGTGCCTGGACAACATCGACGGCCTGATCGGCGACTGGCTGGAGATGGTCCGCCCGGTGCGCACGTCCTACGCGGACCGGGTGCCCGACACACAGTTCCGTGACTCGGCATGGCAGGCGTTCGAGCTGCTGCTGCGCACGGTGGCCCAGCTGCCGGTGCCGCCGCACATCGCGGGCGTCTCCGAGCGAGTGGGCGAGGAGCGCGCCCGGCAGGGCGTACCGCTCGACTCGCTCCTGGCGGCGGCGCACCTGGACTTTCGGGTGGTCTGGCAGGCCCTCGTGCGGCGCGCCGCACCGCAGGACATGGCAGAACTCGTGGGCTCCGCCTACCACGTGTGGGAGGCCGTGGAAGGCCATGTCACCGGGATCATGACGGCTTATCAGCGCACGGTCCTGGAGATGGGGCGACTCGAGGAGGACGAGCGGCGCATGTGGTTCGCGCGGCTCCTGGAGAGCGAGGGCCGCAACCCCACGGTCGTACGAGACGCGGGACTCGCTCTGGGATTCTCGGGCGACGGGCAGTTCCTGAGCGCGGCGTCCTCCGCGGCGGCCGGACCGGAACTGCGCGGCGCGGCGATGGCACTGCGCGCGGCGGGCGCACCCGTGCAGCAGCAGATGGTGGGCGGAGACGCCGTCCTCGTCGTGCAGCTGAGCGACCGCACCACGCGTGACGACGTCCTCGGTCACCTCGACGGCTCACCCTGCGGGGTCGCCCCATCCGTGACCGGTCTTGCCGCGGTGCCGCGCGCCACCGTGCTCGCCGTGTCAACGGCGCAGGTGCTCCCCCCGGACGCCCGTTCGCCACACCTCCTGGAGGACAGCTGGCTGGACGTCCTCGCCCACCGGGCTGGCAGTTTCGGACGAGAACTGGCAGCCGACGTACTGGGCGGGCTCAAGGTGCCAGGTGTCACCCGCAACGAGGCGGAGCGTCTCCTGGAGACCGTCCGCACGCACCTGTGCGGCAGCGGCTCCATCGCCGAGACCGCCGACGCCCTCTACTGCCACCGCAACACGATCCAGCACCGTTTCGCCCGTTTCCACGAACTGACCGGCCGCGACGTACGCAGGCCGGACGACGCGGCGTTGCTGGCGGTGGCGCTGCGGATGCGATGAGGCGGCGGGGAACGAGCCACAACGGACAGATCGCGGTGCCGCTCACCCTCCGGGACACCTCGGGCACGATCGAGCTCGCCGTGCGGACCCAGCGGCGCCACCAGCAACCCTGCACTCCGACCACGGTGCGCGTCCGCGCGACTGCCGGGGACTGATCCGGCTCCTCCCCGTATCATCGCGGGTCGGGTTGCGACGAGCACGCCGGTCAGGACCACGCTGACGGTCGTGCCGCCGAGCATGCTCAGCAGTGCGCTGCGGCCCCATGCGAGCCGCACTTCCTGAACCCGAGCACGGCGATGCGATCCGCGCCAGGCGCAAGAGTCAGACCGCGGACGCCGGTATCAACCGGCGTCCGCCACGGTTGCGGAACCCGGCTCGGGAACGCACCTCGACTCCACCAGAGAGGTTCCGCCGGTTCCACGATCTGCCCCCCGACCCACGGGCGGCCCTGAAACCGCGGCGAGCGCGGTACCAGGCAGGCCCTACATCGCCACCCGCCGGTCCCGTCGCGGCGACCCCGACGGCATGGCCTCCGAGCCATCGCGCTCTGCCACGGCCACCGAAGACCTTCACGACATCTCCCCGACCGCTCATCCGTTGTTCTGCCAGTTCAGGGGCACACTGCACGGCACGATGTCGCCGAGCAGGCCATCTCAACAGGTGTCATCACCGGCACCTCGACCACTTGCAAGCACTCGACAGATGGATGGCGGCGTGGCCGAAATAACGCTGTTCCTCCGGGAATACACGAAGACCCGCCGGGACGTAGGGGCAATCGCCCCGAGCAGCGCCCGGCTCTGCAGGGCCCTCACCCGTTACATGATCCCCAGCCCCGGCCGCTCCCGCGCGGTACTGGAGGTAGGGCCCGGTACCGGAGCGGTGACCCGCTACATCGCCGACTCACTCGGACAACTGGACACCCTCGATCTGATCGAGGCCAACCCACGTTTCGCCACCCTGCTGCAACACACCTACGCCGATGACCCCAGACTGCGCATCCACACGGACCTGATCCAGGAACATAAACTCGCTTCCTACGACACCATCGTGTGCGGCCTGCCGTTCGCCAACTTCGACGCCCGCACGACCGAAGAGATCTTCGACGGGCTGCTGGGGTCCCTGAGGCCCGGCGGCACACTGTCCCTCTTCGGATACATGGGAGGCGACACCATACGCCGGGCACTCGCCGATCAAGCCGACCGCGAACGCACCCGCACCGGCCTCGACGTACTGCGCCGCATCCTGCACCGCCACACATTCCGCACCGAAACGGTACTGGGAAACCTCCCACCCGCCCGAGTCCACCACCTGACGCCGGTCAACCCCCCAGGCCACGCCGAGCGGGTACACCCCTGCAACTGCCCCAAGACATCAGCCTGACCACACCCACCCAGCAGCACAACCACGCCCACCTGGCCCACACAGCCCCGAGCGCCACGCCACCGACCGAACGCCCTGCTCGGGGCTGTGTGAGAGCACCCAGCCCACCGGCCTCCGGCTGCGTACGCTCCCCCCTCTCCCCCGCACCACACCCGGCAGCGGCGGACTGTCTGCGGTCGCTGATAGCGCCGTTGCTGCCCGAGTCGGAGTCGGATAACCCGCCACACTGGTGGGATGGTGAGCGACGCGGCCACCAGAACTGCGTGACCATCGCGGACCTCGCCCGGCTTCACTTCGCGCCGGCCGGGCCGGTTGTCGACGGTGAGGGGAAGCCGCCCGCCCCTTCAGATCGTGATTCGCCTGACCAGGCCACCGGTCAACGGTGCACTGCGGCGGGCACCACTGGTCGCGGTGGCGTCCCCGGGGAGGCAGCGGCAGCAATGGAGATCCGTCCGACAACCGACAAGGATCTCGGCATCTGCGTCGACACACTCCACGCCACGTTCGGACGCTTCCCGGAGCCCCCGACCGAGGGCGGAGGCGGGGTCTGGCGGGCGGCGCACGAGATGGACCGCAACCACCTCTCGCCATGACTCGGACGGGCGACCCGTCGGCACCGCCGGTGCGTACTCCTTCGACCTCACCCCGCCCGGTGAGATCCGCGCCCCGGCCGTCGATGTGAGTTTCGTCGGCGTCCTGCCCACGCATCGACGCCAGGGTGCTCAACGCGATGAGGCGGCATCAGCTCATCGAGCTGCGGCGAGCGAGTCGAACGGTATGCCCTACCGGGCGCGCTTCCTCCACAACGACCGCCGTCGGCGACGACGGCTGGGTCGAGGCGGTGATCCCGATCGAGGGCACGGAGCACGCCTGCGGCGAGCTGCTGCGGCTCGGCGCGGACGTCGAGGTCGTCGCACCGGCCGACCTCCGCCGGGCCATGGCCGACACCGTGGAGCTCGCCCGAGCCCACGAACTCCACGAACTCCACGAACTCCACGAACGACGCTGACGCCGCTGACGCCGCTGACGACGCTGACGCCGCTGACGCCGCTGACGCCGGAGCATCCCAGCGGGAACGCCTCGGTAGAAGAACGTGGCCGACTGCTCACCGACCTGCCGGGCCCCCGGACCGGACCGGCAACCTCGCCTGGTGGCAACAGTCGGCCATCAACCCCCTGTGCTCTCCCGCACCTTCAGCTCGTGGCCCACCACATGGTCCTGCAACGGGCCCGCCACCGGCTCCTCGATGCGGTCGAGCAGGAGCGCCACGGCGGCGCGGGCGATCTCCTTCTTGTCCGGGGACACGGTGGTCAGGCTCGGCACGCTGAAGCGGGAGGCTTCGATGTCGTCGAAGCCGACCACGTCCAGGTCGCCGGGCACGCTCCGGCCCAGCTCGTACAGGGCGCGCAGCCCTCCGAGCGCGAGGTGGTCGTTGAGGCAGAGGAGGGCGTCCGGGCGCTGCTCGGATCCCATGAGCGCGGCGGCTGCCCGCGCTCCGTCTGTCCAGTGGTACGCGTCCACCGGCACCACGAGGTCGCCGTTGAAGGGGATGCCGGCCTCCTTCAGCGCCTCGCGGTAGCCGTCGGTGCGCAGCCGGTCGGTGCCCTGGGGGCCGCGCACCTTGCCGCCGACGACGGCGATGCGGCGCCGCCCTCGTGCCAGCAGGTGCTCGGTGGCCTCGCGCGCGGCTCGCACGTTGTCGATGGCGACATGGTCGGTACTGCCCTCGGCGGGGCGTTCGCCGAGCAGGACGACCGGCAGTCCGCGGTCGCGTGTGGCGAGATCGCGGGGCTGCAGGGCGAGCGGGCTGAGGATGACCCCGTCGGTGAACTGCGCGTCGAAGCCGTGCAGCGCGGCGAGTTCCCGCTCGCGGGCGCCGCCGGTCTGGTGCAGAAGCACCGTTCGGCCCCGCCGGTCGGCCTCCATCATCACGTGCTTCGCCAGTTCGGAGAAGTACGCGACGTCGAGTTCGGGCACGGCCAGGGTGATCATGCCGGTGCGCCCCTGGCGGAGCTGGCGTCCGGCGATGTTGACGCGGTAGCCGAGGGCGACAATGGCTTCGCGCACGGCCTCGCGGGTCCGGTCCGACACATGCTCGAAGTTGTTGATCACGTTGGAGACGGTCTTGGGCGAGACGCCCGCGTACTCCGCCACGTCCTTGATCCTGGGTCTGGCCGCCACGCTGCTCATTCCTTCCGTCTGCCGCCCGCGATCGTATCGAGCATCACGAATCGGCTTCAGGCCGGAGCCTCGAACGCCCCGGATATTTACATCGATGTAATCCCCATGGTGCCATGAGTCCCGCACCGAGTGGCACCGCACCCACGAGCGAGGAGCACCATGCCCGTCCCGCATGCCCAGGCCCTGCCGCGACCCGAGTACCCGCGTCCACAGTTCGCCCGCGAGGCCTGGCTCAATCTCAACGGCGAGTGGCAGTTCGAGATCGATCGCGCGGATACCGGGCGCGAACGGGGCCTGTGTGAGCGTGAGTTGAGCGGCGTCATCACGGTGCCGTTCTGCCCCGAGTCGGAGCTGTCCGGGGTCGGCGAGACCGACTTCCTGGAGGCTGTCTGGTACCGGCGGACCGTGACCGTGCCCGCCGAGTGGGCCGACGCCCGGGTGCTGCTGCACTTCGGCGCCGTGGACCACGACACGACCATATGGGCGGACGGCGTGGAGGTGGCGCGGCACCGCGGCGGGTTCACACCGTTCACCGCCGACCTCGGCGAGGTGGCCGTGGCGGGCCGGGAGTTGACGCTCGTGGTGCGGGCCCGCGACAGCCGGCACGGTCCGCAGGCGCGCGGCAAGCAGGCCACCTGGTACGCCAACACGCACTGCCATTACACCCGCACGACCGGTATCTGGCAGACCGTATGGCTGGAGCCGGTGCCGCGGACCGTGGCGCTGAAGCGGCCTCGCATCACGCCGGACCTGGCCTCGGGATCGTTCTTCCTGGAGCTGCCGCTGACCGGGAACGCACCCGAACACCGGGTCCGCGCGACCCTGGCGGACGAGCACGGCGCCGTCGTCACCGCCGAGGCCCGCGCCGATCTCGACTTCAGCCCCCGCCTCGCCCTGTGCGTTCCTGAGGATCGGCTGCGCGTCTGGTCGCCGGGCGACCCGCACCTGTACGACCTCACGCTTGAGGTCCTTGACGAGGGAGGGGCGACGGTGGACCGGGTCCGGTCCTATGCGGGCCTGCGCTCGGTCTCGGCCGACGGCAAGCGGCTGCTCCTGAACGGCGTACCCGTCTTCCAGCGCCTCGTGCTCGACCAGGGCTACTACCCGGACGGCCTGATGACAGCGCCGAGTGACGCGGACCTCGTACGCGACATCGAACTCGGCCTGGCCGCAGGCTTCAACGGCGCCCGACTGCATCAGAAGGTTTTCGAGGAGCGGTACTTGTACCACGCGGACCGGCTCGGCTACCTGGTGTGGGGCGAGTTCGGCGACTGGGGCTGCGAGGTAGGCGTGCGCGACGACAACCAACGCCCCGACGCCGGCTGGGTCACACAGTGGCTGGAGG
Organism: Streptomyces sp. NPDC048248; assembly: GCF_043201875.1. Taxonomy (NCBI): domain Bacteria; kingdom Bacillati; phylum Actinomycetota; class Actinomycetes; order Kitasatosporales; family Streptomycetaceae; genus Streptomyces; species Streptomyces sp. NPDC048248. The sequence goes on along the minus strand of NZ_JBICZL010000007.1, from coordinate 393,212 downwards.
CCCTGGAGCGGGACTACTCGCACCCCTCGATCGTCGGATGGTGCCCGCTCAATGAGACGTACCAGCATCTGCACGACCGCATCACCCAGCTTGATGACGTCACGCGGGCGATGTTCTTGGCCACCAAGCTGGCCGACGCTACGCGCCCGGTCATCGACGCGTCCGGCTACGCGCACCGGGTCCCGGAGACCGACGTGTACGACTCGCACTGCTACGAGCAGGATCCCACCGCTTTCGCCAAGATCATGCACGGGCTCGCGCAGGACGAGCCGTACGTGAACGCGGGGCCCGACGGCCGCCCATGGTCCGTCCCGTACGGCGGACAGCCCTATTTCTGCAGCGAGTTCGGCGGCATCTGGTGGGACCCGCGGGCGGCCGCCGAGGCAGCGGGCGACGAGCTCGACTCTTCCTGGGGGTACGGCGAACGGCCTCGCAGCGCACAGGAGTTCATCGACCGCTTCACCGGCCTGACGGGGGTGCTGCTCGGCAACCCGGACATGTTCGGCTACTGCTACACCCAGCTGACCGATGTCTTCCAGGAGCGCAACGGCATCTACCGTTTCGACCGCGGCGAAAAGGTTGACACCGCCCTGCTGCGGGCCGCGCAGCGGCGTCCCGCGGCCTTCGAAGGCTCGCACCAGATCGGTCATTGACCATTACATCGATGTAACGACCGGGTGGCGGTGGGTCCGTCCGCCGCAACCCGGGGAAGGAGCCGGATGACCGGCACACCTGCTCCCGTCGCTCGCCCCGGGCTCACCCGGCGACGCGCGCTCACCACCGCGCTCGCCGCCGGGGCCACGGTCCTGGGCACCGGGGCGCTCAGCGGCTGTGACAGCGCGTCGGCGGCCGACGAGTCGGCCGTCCGCCTGTGGGACCTGTTCAGCGGGGCCGACGGTGCCCTGCTCAACGACATGGTGCGCGCGGCACGGCCCGGCATGCCGGGCACCCGCATCCAGCGCACCGTCCTGGAGTGGGGCACCCCGTACTACACGAAACTCGCCATGGCCTCGGCCGGCGGACGCGGCCCTGACGTCGCCGTCGCGCACATGTCGCGTCTTGCCGGGTACGCGCCGACCGGCCTCGTGGATCCGTGGGACCTGGACCTGCTGGCCGATTTCGGTGTCCGGCGCGAGGACTTCGCCGACGCAGTGTGGTCACGTACCCAGTACGAGGGCAGGACCTACGCGGTCCCCCTCGACACCCACCCCTTCATCGTCTTCTTCCACCCCGAGCCGGTGCGGAAAGCCGGGCTGCTGACGAAGGACGGCACGCTCGACGTGGACGCGTTCTCCTCCCCCGACCGCTTCCTTGCGGCGGGCAAGGAGCTGGCGAGGGCATCCGGGAAGCAGGGCATCGCCTTCGGATACGTCACCGACACCGCCCAGGGCTGGCGCTTGTTCTACGGCCTGTACCGGCAGACGGGCGGCGCGTTCACGCTCCCCCCGGGCGGTCCGGCCGAGGTGGACGTGGACCGGATGGCCGAGGTCATCGCGTTCATGGCCAAGGTGGTGGACGGCCGCGTGAATCCCAAGCGGCTCGACTACAACGCGGGCCTGGCAGCGTTCACCAACCGGCAGACCGCGATGACCCTGTCGGGCGAGTGGGAGCTGGGCACGTACCGGGCCGCGGACAAGAACGTGGGCGCCGCCCCGTTCCCCACCGTCTTCGGCACCCCGGCCGTCTACGCCGACTCGCACGCGTTCGTCCTCCCCCACCGCGACCACCCCGAAGCAGCGCACCGCCGCCGGGCGCACCGCGCGGTGGCGACGCTCCTGAAGGCTGGTCAGATCTGGGCGACGGCGGGCCACATTCCCGCTTACGAACCGGTCACCCGGACCACGGAGTACGCCGGCCTGCTGCCCCAGGCGCATTACAAGACGGCCGCCGACCACGTCGTGCTCGACCCGGCGGTCTGGTTCGCCGGCGCGGGCTCCGACTTCCAGAACGCCATGTCGCAGGTGCTCCAGCAGGCCCTGCTCGACGGTCTCGCCCCGGACCGTGCGGCGCGCGCGATGGTGCGTCGTCTGAACACCTTCCTAGCCAAGCCCAGCCCGGCCTGACCGGCCGCGCGCCCCCTCAGGAGGCACCACGATGTCCTCTCCCCACGCCTCGCGCCGGCCAGGGGTGTCGGTGCGGCGGCGGCTGCCCCCCGGCCTGCTCTTCGCGCTGCCCTTCCTCGTCCTGTTCGCGGTGTTCATGCTTTGGCCACTGAGCCAGGGCCTGTGGATGAGCCTGACGGACCGGGCCCTGTCGGCGCACACCCCCTCCTTCGTCGGCCTCGGCAACTTCACCGAGGCGATCCAGGACGCGGAGATGTGGCGGGCGCTCGGGCACACCGCGTGGTTCACCCTCATCTCGACTGTGCCGCTCGTCGTCGTGGCGCTCGGCATGGCCCTGCTCGTGCACACCGGACTGCCAGGTCAGTGGGTGTGGCGGCTGGCGTTCTTCGCGCCGTATCTGCTACCCGTCGGCGTCGTCGGTCTCCTTTGGCTCTGGCTGTACCAGCCCGACCTCGGCCTCTACAACCATCTCCTCGACGCCCTCGGACTCGGACAACTCGCCTGGCTCAGCGCTGAGTCGGTGGCCATGTGGGCGATCGCGCTGACCACGCTGTGGTGGACGGTCGGCTTCAACTTCTTGCTGTACCTGGCAGCGTTGCAGTCGATCCCGGACCACCTGTACGAGGCCGCGGCGATCGACGGAGCCGGGGCATGGCGGCGCCTGAGATCGATCACGCTGCCTCAACTGAGCCGCATCACGATGGTGATCACCGTGTTGCAGATCCTAGCCTCCCTGAAGGTCTTCGACCAGGTCTACCTGCTCACCAAGGGCGGCCCGAACAACTCGACGCGCCCTGTCGTCGAGTATGTCTACGACGTCGGCTTCACCGGATACCGGCTCGGTTACGCCTCGGCGATCAGCTACATCTTCTTCGCCCTCGTTCTCCTCGCATCCGCCGCCCAATTCCTCGCACTCCGCCGCCGGGAGAAGTGACCATGACCGCCACCGATGCCCCCGCCCACGCCGCTTCCGAACCCCGGGCCGCCCGGCCCCTGCGCACATCGAGACCACCGCGGCGTCCTGCCCGGTCGCGTACGAACCTGACGCTCGGGGCGAGCCGCACGGCGCGCTCGCTCGCCCTTGCCGCGCTGGCGGTGGCCGCCCTGGTCTGGCTGCTGCCGATGGCGTGGGCGCTTCTGACGGCGTTCAAATCCGAGCGGGACGCAAGTGATCCGCTGCACTGGCTGTGGCCGGAGCACGGCTTCACGTTCCAGGGATTCAGCAGCGTGTGGGAGCGCGGAGCCCTGCCGCTGTGGATGCTCAACAGCCTGCTCATCTCCTCGGCCGTCACCGTGGTCACCGTGCTGGTCTCCGCGATGGCGGGGTACGCGTTCTCGCGCACGCTGTTCGCCGGCCGCCGCGCGCTCCTCGTCCTCACTGTCGCGGCCGTGCTGGTGCCGCCGCAGATCCTGATCGTGCCGTGGTTCCAGCAGATGCTGACGCTGCACCTGCTGGATACGTACGCGGCGGTGATCCTGCCGCAGACGGTGGCGCCGGTGATGGTGTTCATTCTGAAGAAGCATTTCGACTCGCTGCCACGGGAGTTGGAGGAGGCGGCCAGGATCGACGGCGCGGGGCACCGGCGGATCTTCTGGTCGGTAATGCTGCCACTGTCCCGGCCGATGCTCGCCGCCGTGGCGATCTTCGTCTTCATCGGTGCGTGGAACAACTTCCTGTGGCCGTTCGTGTCGACCTCCGATCCGTCGCTGATGACGTTGCCCGTCGGGATCACCTCGGTGAAGGACGCGTACGGCGTCCAGTACGCGCAGTCGATGGCCTCGGCCGTGCTGGCCGCGATGCCGCTTGTAGCGGTGTTCGTGTTCTTCCAGCGGCACATCGTGAAATCGGTGGCGACCACGGGTCTCGGCGGCCAGTGAGGCCGCCCCGACTCGCCTGCGCACACCGTGCGTTGACACTCCCCCGGCCTCTTCCCTACGGTCCTGCAGCAATGCACTTACATCGATGTAAGGGATTCGCCCATGCGCGCCCGCTACCGCACGCCACTGCTCGCCGCTCTCCTGACCCTGCTCGTCGGCCTGGTCTGCGCACCGGAGGCCACCGCGGGGCGCGAGGCGCCCAACGCTGCCGGTACCTTCCGTAATCCGCTCAACACCGGCCCCGACCCCTTCGTTTCGTATGCGAAGGGCGCCTACCACCTCACCACGACTCAGGGCGACAGCATCAAGATGTGGCGCTCACCGTCCCTGAGCACGCTGCTCGACGCCGACCCGATCACCGTGTGGACGGACACCGACGCCTCCCGCAACCAGCACATCTGGGCTCCCGAGTTCTACCGCTTCGGTGACCGTTGGTACCTGTACTACACGGCGGACGACGGCACGGACGACCATCACCGGCTGTACGTCCTGGAGTCGGAGAAGGACGACCCGGCGGGCCCGTACCACTTCAAGGCGAAGCTCACCCCGCCCAACCACGCGAACGACTTCGCCATCGACCCCGGCATCCTCCAGCACAACGGCCGCCTCTACCTCGCGTACAGCGGCATCAACGCGTACCAGCACAACGGCCTGAACATCGCGCCGATGTCGAACCCGTACACCGTCTCGGGCGACGCGGTCGCCATCGACGGGGCCGGGGGCTGCCCCGAGGTGCGCGAAGGCCCCGAGTTCCTGAACCGCAACGGCCGCACCTGGATGACGTATTCGACCTGCGACACCGGCAAGCCCGACTACCAGGTCTGGATGATGTCGCTGCCCGACGGCGTCGACCCGCTCGTCCCCGGCAATTGGTCACAACACTCGGGCCCCGTGTTCTCCCGCGCCGACGACCGCGGTGTGTTCGGCCCCGGGCACCACGCCTTCTTCAAGTCCCCCGACGGCAAGGAGGACTGGCTGATCTACCACGCCAAAACCACGGCGCAGAACACCTATAGCGACCGCACGACCCGCGCCCAGAAGATCATCTGGAACGCCGACGGCAGTCCCGATCTCGGCGCTCCCCTGGCGATGGGCGCGACACAGGACCTGCCGTCCGGCGACCCGGGCTCCGGCGCCTACTGGATCAACGACGACGGCCGCTCCAGCGGGCCCGGGACAGTCGCGTACACCGGCACCTGGAACTCCGGCACGGGCTGCGCCGCGCAGTGCTTCTGGAGCGACGACCACTGGAGTGACCAGGCCGGCAACACCGCGACGTACACCTTCACGGGCACCCGGATCGCGCTGCTCTCCGTCCGCGACACGGGCAACGGCATAGCGGCGATCAGCGTGGACGGCGGCCCGGAGAAGCGCGTCGACTTCCACGGCGCGATCCGCACCGGCGAGACGCTCCAGTACCTCAGCCCGCGCCTGGCGAACGGCGAGCACACGCTCCGGGTCCGGGTGACCGGCGAGCACAACGGGTCGTCCGGGGCCGCCTTCGTGAGCGTGGACCGGGCCGAGGTGTACACGGACTGAGCTGCAGCCGCACGAGGCCGACGCGGAGCCCGGGCTGGTGCGGCGACCTTCCTTCGGGTCGCCGCACCAGCCCGGGCGGCCAGGGCACGGAGGCTTTCGCCACTCGGAGGCCGGCGCGGGCAGGGACTCATCGACGGGCACGCCCATTTCCAACGGGCGCCCCGGCCTGCGGTCCTCGTGCACCAGAATCTCCTTCTCCTCTCGGAGCGCGGGCATGAGGTGAACACCCGACAAAGGTGGTGCGCATGCTGTCGGGTGACCGGGATCGGTGTCGCCGCACGATGGGGGCATGGATGACACGACCTTGGTATCCCGCTTTCTCCGCGACGGCTTCGTGAAGCTGGATGGCGCCGTCGCGCCGCGCGTGGCCGCGGACTGCGCACGGCTGCTGTGGCGGGAGACGGGCTGCGATCCGGACGATCCGGCGACGTGGACGCAGCCCGTGCACTGGGTGGCCGGCATGGCGCAGGGGCCGTTCGGCGCCGCCCCCAACTCCCCGTCCCTACATCGCGCGTACGACCTGCTGGTCGGCGAGGGGCGCTGGGAGCCGCGCTACTCGCTGGGCACGTTCCCGTTGCGCTTCCCGCACGAGGAGGAGCCGGCGGACGCGGGCTGGCACATCGAGGGGAGCTATCTGCCGGAGGGCGAGAGCTGGTACTTCACCAATCTGCGCTCCCGGGGCCGGGCGCTGCTGATGCTGTTCCTGTTCAGCGAAGTCGGTGAGGAGGACGCCCCGACCCGGATCCGGGTGGGCTCTCACCTCGATGTGCCGAAGGTACTGGAGAAGTACGGGGAGGACGGAGCGAGCGGGCTGGCCCTTGCGCCCGATCTGGTGGCGGCGTCCGACCACCGGCCACTCGCCCTCGCCACCGGGTCCCCGGGGGACGTCTTCCTGTGCCATCCGTTCCTGGTGCACGCGGCGCAACCGCACCATGGGGTGCGGCCGCGCTTCATGGCCCAGCCGCCGCTGATGCCGGCAGCGCCGTACGAACTGGAGCGGGCCGACGGCGGGTACTCACCCGTGGAGATCGCGATCCGTCGGGGCCTGGGACAGGACTCCCCCGGTCCGGACGGGGCCGGCACCGTTTGAAGTCAAGAACGGTGGCGTGGTCATCCATCTCGGCGGGCTCAACGCGGACGAGTGCAAGGCAATGCTCCCGGCGTTCGAGCTGGTCGAGCAGATCCTCGGCCTCCTCACCGGTTGCGCCGCTTCGCCCCGAACCAGCATCTGAGGCACGGCCTCGGGTGAGGCGGCCCTCCGGAGGATTGCCCGGCGGCGCTATCGGCAGACGACGCCGCCCGCCCCACGATCTGAGCGGGCCGCCGGGCCCCCTCGACCCCGCCGGCCTCGGTGCATCAGCCTCCGCGATGGCGAGGAGCCCGGGGACGGGCGATCATGGGAACGTGGGCTTCTCCATCTGGTTCACCGCGGGTGGGCTCGTCATACGCATGGACGGGCGGGACGACGGCGTGCACTGGTCCCGGCCCAAGGACTTCGCGGCACGCTTTCCCGCGCTCGCCCTCATGGGTGTCGTACGGCCGCTGCTGGGCATCATGGGCGGTATACAGACCGGGCCATCGGAAATCGTCCTCATCAGCGGCGGGCCGGGGGGCGCCACCGGTTCGATACGTCTGGACATGGCGACCGGCGCTGTCATCGAGTTCCCGGCAGCCATCGACGCAGGGCTGGGTCTGCCGCCACCCCTGAATGGGCAAGACATCGTGGGGATCGATCGCTCCACGGTGCTCATCCGCGCACTCGACGGATGGGGCTTCCACGATCCGGTCCACGACACCTTCGACGGCATGCGGCCCTACGAGGAGTTCGGGTTCACCGCCCCTGACGGCTCACAGGACCTGCTCAACGGCAGTGGCAAGGCCGTCTTCGTGCCCGGCGGCGAACTGCACATGTTCGCGGCCTTCGGCTTCGCCGGGACGTACCAGGTGTTCGACATGAACACCCGGACGACGGACGGGGTGCGTCGTCTGCTCTCGCAGGACTGGCCCCAGCTGGTGGAATCCGGCATGGCGCCTCCGGAAGCTGCCTGGCTGATGACCGGCGATCCTGAGCAGTGGCCGGCCCCGCAGCTCACCCCCGACGTATCTGATGGAGTGCTGCGGTCCCTGAGCGACGCCGCACTCGGCGCGGACGTCTCCCCCGGCGTGCTCCTGGCCGTGGCCTACGCGGAGAGCGGCATGCGGACGTCGGCGTACCACCCATCCGGCCGGTACGGGCCACTGCAGCTGACGGCTGATCAGCTCGAGGCGGCGGGCTGGGCGGATCTGCCGGGGAACGTGCTGGACGCCATGCCGGAAGAGTTGACTCCGGTGCTCACGGCCCACCTTCTGAATGTGGGCATTCCCTCGGACGCGGACGAGGCCGCGGTATGGTCCTCTTTGCTGGTGCCGGGCCTGGACTTGGCGGCGGACACCGTGCTCGGGGCGGTAGGCGGGCCACGCGAGGAGGTCTTCGCCAGTCATGGCACGGCAGACATGGACGGCGACGGGGTTGTCACTCCCCTGGATCTCCACCGCTATATTCGCTCCCGCCGCCACGAGCCGAGGATGCTCGAACTGCGGGAACGCTTGAACAACCTGTTCTGACCCACGCGCGGGACCGCACGTCCTCGCAGACCGTTGGCCGCACGATCGACGACCTCGGCGGACGGTCCACTCAGCGGGCGTTCGGTGCCTCCACCCGGTCGAAGTGCAGGCCACTGGATGCCTCGCCGGTGCCGCTCGTCTTTTGGCGGGCCATCCACTGATGCACCGAGCCGTCGTGCCAGCGCGCCCGCTGATGGGCCCGGATGACGGTGGCGCCGGATCTCGGTACCTCCTCCTCGTGCAGCCACAAGGCATCGGCCCCCTGCCCGGAGGCGGACACCGACTCCAGCAGGGCGCCCAACGGCGTCACGGTGCAGATCTCCCCGGCCGTTCGTCGGACCAGGGGCACCAGCCTCAGTTTGATCGACTCGTGATCCTCCAGTTGCTCGGGCACCAAGGGGTACCAGTGGTCGGGTACCTCGGAGTCGACGCGGTAGCGGGGCAGGAGGGAGGGGGGCAAAGCCGTCACCGGGCGGGCTGCCCAGGTGTCGTAGCGGTCCAGCGGTCGACCGGAGCTGTCCTGCACGCGTTCCTCGACTGCCCAGGCGAGATTGCTCATCTCGTCGCGGGCGAGCAGCACCGATTCCACAGGTGCACCTTCAAGGCTGCCGGAAAGGGCCGGGAACAGCAGAAACCAAGGACTGGCGCCGGTGGTCTCGCGCCCGTCGGCGAGGGCGAACAGATTCCAATCGGGGCTGTCGGCCGCCAGGGGCGCCAGTTCCTCCCGTCCGCCGAAAACATCGGTGACGGTGAAGTTCCTTACGCGGAGCAACGTACCGACGGGCAGGCGTGCCGGTACCACCATCCAGTCGTTCGAGGACGAGGTGGCGAAGGCGACCATCATCAGGCGGCCGAGATCATGCGGAGCGGCGTCCACCGAGCCGATGTCGATCCGGGCATCCTCCATCTCCCAGAACCGGTTCGCCGGCATGCCGCCGAACCGTGCGGGGGCGGGGACCCCACGCAGGAACAACTCACCGGGCTCCGCATCCGGGCCAGGCCCCGTCGTGGGGACCGCGTCGAAGGAATGCCAGTCCAGGCGTCCGCCCATGTATTCGGCGGCGGCGAACTCGGTGTCGCCGAGTCCGGAGGCCCGTACGGAAAAGGCGTATTCGAGGCGGTTCTCGTTCCATGCGGCGGGGTGGCGCCCACTGCCTCCGTCCAGCTCGCCCGCCGGGGCGGGGACTCTGGCCTCCCACCACTGCAGCCACTCGCCCGCCGACGCCGCGAGGGCGGCCCGGCTCGCCGTGTCGAGCCCAAGCGCTTCGGCCTCAGCCTCCGCAGCCGAGCCGTCGGGGCCGGTCAGCACGCGCAGTCCGGCGGCCAGTGAGACACCGTCGGGCAGACTGCGATGGAGCAGGGCCGACAGCCCGCGCGGCGCGGGCTGCTCGTCCGAGAAGCCGTAACGGGCCACGAAAGCAGGCAGATTCGCACCGAGGGCGGCATCGGTCAGCTGCCGGACGAAGCGGGCACCGGCCGCGGCACGCAGCCGGGGGTCGGCCCCGGGGACCGGTGGTTCCTCCTCGACCAGCCGCTCCAGGGGCGCCTTGGCGGGGTCGTACGGGCGGAAGGCGCGTTCCGTGGCGGGGCGCCAGCCGTCGACCCGGTGGGTGTCGGCAGTGGCCTCGACCTGGACGACGCTCCCCGCGTCCTCGCCGAGGAATTCGCCGAACTGCCACTGGCGGCCCAGCATCCACAGCGGATCGTGGACACGCGCGGCCACCGCGTCGCCGACGCCGTCGTCGCGGGGCATCGGTTCGAATCGGCTCATCGGTTGTCAGAGCTCCCTGAACTCCATGGTGAAGGGCGCCTCGAGCGGCAGCGGGCCGCGCATCTCGGGCAGATCTCCCAGGTCGAGGGGCCGGATGCGGGTGAGGTCGAACGTCTCCTCGATCACGGCGTGCACGTCCTGCATTCGCCAGCCCCGCGAGCGATCGGGCGGCACCGCGAGCAGCAGGGCGTGCGGCGCCCGGGCACCGGGACGGTCCGCCTTGAACGCGATGGCAGCGATCTCTTCCGCTGTGCCGCGTTCCCGGCCCTGGCTCGGAACCAGCTCCGTCCAGGTGTCCGTCACCAGCCCCGCCACGCTACGCGGATCCAGGCCACCATCGGTGGAATCGGCAGCCAGAACGCAGCAGGAGCGAACCGCCGACCGCCCCGAGCCGAGGGCAGACCTCGCAGCCCAGGGCGGGTGGGCTGCGGTGGCCGGTGACTGCGCGACGATGAAGCCCGGCGGCCGGCTGCCCGCCATAACCTGCGAGCCGAGCAGGGCCTCATCCAGATCGGACACCGCGGACCTGACCTGGGACAACTCACGTAGCCAGTCCGCTACGGCCTCGTCGTCGGCGCCTTCAGGGCGGTGGCTGGGGTCCAGGGTCGCGGCCGCTGCCCTGGCCGCTGCGTCACCCGACAGGTTCAGTACGGGCACCAGCGGGATCGCGTCGCCGACCACCCTGCGCACGAGTTGTGTCACGGCAGTGACCCAGGCGAGTGCTGTCGTGGCCGTGCGCTGGTCGCCGGACGGTGGGGGCTGGAGCGCACCCGGTAGTCCCAGGTCAGCCAAGGCGGTGCGGATGCGGAGAGCTTGGACTACCAGTAGGGACGGATCGGTTCCACCGTCGGAGGGCCGAGGCAGCGGTCCGTCCGCGGCCGCCGGGATGAATCCGGCGCCCGCGAGCATGTCGAGAGTGCGCAGAAGCTCCTCGGCCGCGGCCTGCTGCCCGGCACCTGCGGAGGCGCCCGCCAGCGCTTCGGCCTGCGGGCCCAAGGCGTCTGCGGCGGCGCGCACCCGGGCCAGCCAACTCCCGATCCGCGTCGCCAGATCGTCCAGATCGGCGGCGGCCCACGGGTCGGCCACCGTGGGGTCGAGATGCGGTGCGAGCAGCGGATGGGAAGTCGCCAGAACGGCGCGCAGGGAGCCGGTCAGGGCGGCCAGTTCACCGTAGCGGCCGCCGGAGTCACCAGCTTCGTCAGCGAGCCCTTGGGCCGGATCGACCCCGCCGGCCCGGCGCAGCAGCCGCATCAACGGTGACGTCGCGCCGGGCGTGGCGCTCAGAACGACTTGGAGGGCGCTGACGTCCAAGGCGGCGAGGGAGACCGGCGAATCGGCAGCGCCGCCGCCGACCGGGAACGTGAACCGCCACTGGTCCGCGGGGCCCAGGCGAGCACGGCACCACTGTTCCAATCGTGGTTCGAGGATCGCGAGCGCGGATGTGTCGGACCATCCGCCTCCACCGGCAGCACCTGCGGCCGGTGTCAGGAAGCCGACCGCGTGGGTGATGTCGTTGCCGCTGCGGGGCGTCGTGACCACCTCGAACTCCTCGGGGAGGCCTTCGCCCCGGCCGATGGCGTCGGCCGCGAGGCCCGCTCGGAGTGGGTTGCCGCCGACGAGGTGGTGCACACTCTCGGCCAGCAGCAGATCGCCCAGCGCGTCGACCGCGTCGTCGAGTTCGGCGATCAGCATCCTGATGGTTTCGAGTTGGTCGTCCTCGGCCGCCAACGGGGGTTCCTCGGAGTCGAAGGCGAGCCGGGCACGCCGCAGAGCCTGGCCGTCGACCACGTTGCGGGCGGCGACTGCCGTCCGGGCGTCGGCGGCGCCCTCGCCCTCCGGATCGGCGAGGGGCGCGAGTGGATAGCGTTCCCGGAAGGAGGCAATCCACCGGTCGAGCCCCGCGTCGTGCAGACGCCTTTCGAAGCGGTAGCCCAGGAGCGCGGCGAGGTCCTGTCCGGAGCGCACCCCGTCCACGAGTGACAGGGCCAGGCGCACGCGTCGGGAGGTGAGGTTGACCGCGAACGCCTCCCGGTTGCTGTGGGCGAGCCAACCCGAGCGAAGCACCGCCGCCGTCGTCGCGTGGTGCAGCGAGGGGGCGACGAGGTACCCGTCACCCGCCGTGCGGTGGTCCGGTTCCATGGGTGCCACGTCGACGAGCCAGCCGTACGCCCCGGTACGCAGGCCCGCCGGCCGGTCCTCGCGGGTCCGGTCGAGGCGGGCGGTCGCCAGCGAGGTCACCCAGGCGTCGAGCCGGTGGGCGGTGGTGTCCAGGCTCTCGCACAACAACTGCTCCACGAGCGGAAGATCGCTCTCGGCCAGTTGTTCGAGGAAGACGACGTCGTCCGCCAGGTTGGCGTGCCTGCTGAGCATCGCGCGCCACCGCTCGACGATCTCGGGATCCTCGGGAAGCCGCTGCGTGACGAATCCCGCGAAGAATCCGGAGAAGATCCCGTCGAGCAGGATGGGCACCCCCAGCGCGTACAGGAGTCCGGCTGCGTCCGAGTCCACGAGGGGCGCGAGCCGGGCCTTGATCTGGTCCCGTTCGGGGCGCAGGAAGGCCAGATCCGGCATGTCCTCGGTTGCCGGATCCCAAGTGGTGAACATATCCAACCCATGGGTGGCGATGGCTGCGAGCGCTGTCAGGGGCCGGTCCGCGACCAGACCGAGCATCTCCGGCGTGGGATCGAAAGCGGCGGCGATCTCGGTCCTGGGCGGTGCCTGCGGGCCGCGGTGGGCGAACGTGCTCCCGGCGCCCACCACTCCGATGGTGGCGGGAGTCGCCGCCGTCCGCTTGGGGTTGACGGGGTCCTTGTTGCTGCGGCGGACCCGGCGCGAGGCCGGCCGTCGGCTGAGCAGGTCCAGCAGGACCGCGTCCTGGTCCGGTCCGGAGCCCAAGCGCGGGGCGCGTGGGACCCGCAGGGCGAAGGCGTCGTGGACGGAGGCCACCGAGGTGACGATTTCCCGGGCGACGTCGTCGCCGCGCCACAGGGTCAGCGAGCCGGCCGGGAGCAGGCCATAGGGCTGACGCCCCACCCGCAGCGTGGGCAGCGGGCCGCGACTGCGGACGTACGAACCGAAGTGGTCGACGAGGAAGTCGTATCCCTCCAGGGCCGGGAAGAGCCTGTCGGAAGGGGAGCGGAAGTCGGGTGAGTGCGTGAACCAGCGGCCGATCATCGCGTTCACCCGTGCGATCACGGCTTCATCGTCGACGAGGGCGTCCGGGGCCAGGGCGAGACTGTCGTGGCCATCGATGCCGAGGGCACGGGCGACTCTCGACGCCGGCTGTGTGCTGTCGGGCAGATACTCCTCGCGCAGCCGGTCGATTTCCTCCGGGCTGCGCGGTTCGGGACGCGAGCGCCATCCCGACCGGGTCTCCGAGGTGTTGTTGGTGGGAGTCCCGGCAGGCAGCACCGCCAGCCCGTCGGTGTAGGTGTGAGCGATCAGCAGGTTCTCGCAGCGGCGGGCCCCGTCGAGCGCCGAGTCGTCGGTCCGCGCACCGGCCACAGTGATCAGGTCGTAGTGCAGGTCCGGATCTGCGAGCGGCACCCGGACCGCCATCCCGGCCGCGACGGCCGCGTCGAAGTCCACGAGCCAGTGGCATCCCTCGTCCCAGGGCAGGTCCGGGTCCGCCGGGGCCACGTCCGAGCCGGGCGGGGCGAAGGAGACCGGCAGCGGGGAAGGGATGGGAGCGCCCTCGGTCCGCCACGCCAGCCGGCCCTCCCGGTAGCCGGAGAACACCAGGTGGTCCGGCATCAGTTCGGTGTGCGGGGCGCGGGTCCAGGTGCCTGTACGGGAGTGCGAGTCACCGTCCGGGGCCGGCGCCCCGGGGCGCATCCGCTCCCGCACCCAGGCGGCGCGCGAGGGTCCCAACTCCCTCACGAGCTCCCGCCAGGCCACTGCCGCGGCCTCCGGGTCCGGCTCCTGTGCCGCACGCCGGTACTCCTCACCGGCGGCTTGTTCCCGCGGAGTGAGTCCCACCTCGTGCCCGTCGACGTGTACGTCATCGGGGTAGGCGCGGATCCACAGTTCGGCACCGGCACCGGCGGGCCGGTAGACGGTCTCCAGCCGCAACGGCAGCAGAAGCAGGGGCAGGTCACCGTCCTCGTCCCACAGCGGCGGGGCCGCCTCGGCTGCTGTGTCGTAGGCGTTGTCGGCCTCGTTCCTGGCGAAGTCGGCGTCGACCAGCCGCTGCCGTGCGCCCTGCACGAACAGTTCGCGCTGGCTCTTCTCCTCGTTGAACGCCTGGATGTTACGCGGGTCGAGCCCCACCCAGGGGGCGAGTCGTTCCATCGACGCCAGCCGCTCATCGGCGTCCTGCAGCTCCCGCAAGGCCTCTTCGTGATCCGCCCGAGTCTGTCGGCAGGCCCGGTACAACGTGGCCAGTTCGTCGATGTCAGCGTTCGGCACGTCAGCCTCCGACCAGTTCGTGGGAGTGGATGAGTACACGGAACGGGCGCTGAAGGCAGATGCGGGCGATGTCCGCGGAATCGCGGTCCCAGCGAGCCGCGTCAAGCCCCGGCTCGCCGTCGGGCGGGGCGATGCCCCTCCCGGCCACGGCGAATCCGCGCGAGCGCGGCACCCGGTCCCAGTCGAGGTCATTCCAGGTGTGGAAGGGACGGTTGGGGTCGGGCGGCTGGGTGTCGGCCAGATCGAACCCGAAGCGGATCCGGTAGCCGTGCTCCTGGAACGCGAAGAAGCGACCTGGAGCCTGTGCGCTGGGCGTCCCCCGCAGCTCGTCGGGATCCACGGCGAAGGCATAGGCGGCAGTTGCCGCGTCCACGCGCAGCGTGAACAACGGGAGCAGCCAGGTGGCCGGGTCGGTGTCCGGCACTGGAGCCAGGCCCGGACCCGCCGACCGGGCGGGCACGCACGCCGGTGTCATCCCGGGGAAGCGCTGCACAACAGCACCCCTGACGAGGAGCACGCAGATGTCGGATCCTGCGAGGTGATCGCCGAGCGGACCGGTCCAGGTGTGGATCGGCGGAATGTCCGTGGCCCCGTCGGCGCGCGGCCAGAAGGAACGGAAGGGCGTGCCGCGCTGATCGGTCGGATATTCACGCCACAGAAGCTCGCGATTGAACTCGTGGCAGAGCCCCACCAGAAAGGACTCGACAAACGGCGCGTTGACCATCAGCAGGGTGGCGGAGTCGGCAGGGAAGTCGGCGATGCCAGGAAGCAACCAGTCCGGCGCCATGTCCAACAAGGCCAGTGCCATGGGCGCCGGAAAGACCGGGTGTTCCATCACCGGCGCCAACGACAGCGGATCTCCGAACCGGGCGGGCAGAGTCACCTGCGAGGCGACGCGGCGGACGATCCGGTCCGCGGGAGCCAGCGCGGACACGATACGGGCGTGCAGTGAGCCGATATCGACGCGCACCCCGAACGGCGTGAGTGCGGGCCCGTTCGCCTCCCCTTGCGCGCCGGAGAACAGGTCTTCTTCCGCCCCGACCACCTCGCTGCCGGCGATGCCCAGCATCGGCGCGATGGCCAGCCGCAGCGCCCTCAGGTCCCCGGATGCCATCGCCCCCGTGTCGACCGGCACGGCCTCGAGGCGCTGCCGCAGGCGGTCGGCTTCGTCCGTCAGCCCGCTGGCCAGGGCGGCGTCGGACAGGGCCCACAGGGTGGTGAGCCGTCGGGCGACGGCCGTGGAGCGGCCCGCCACCACCGCGCCGAAGGCCATGTCGCCCAGCGCACCGGTCGCTTCGATCTCCGTGTTCTCCACCCCGGCGAGCAGCGGCCTGGCCTGGGGTGGCACCACCTCCCCCGTCAGCCCTCGTTCGATGAGGGGACGGACGTCGGTACGCGCCGCTCGCGCCACCGGCCCGCCCGGCCGGAGCAGCCGTACGAAGGCGGGGGTGGCCGCGGCGTCGGCGAGGGTACTGACGCCGATCTCGGCCGCGAGGGTGGTGCTTCCGGCCGCCCGCCGGATGCGCCAGGCCGCGGGGCTGCTCAGGGCGACAGCCTCCCCCGGGGCGAGGGTCTGCACATGACGGCGGTGCAGCGATTCGGCCACACTGGCGGCCAGTTCGCCCAGAGCACGGCGCCGGTTGGCCTCCCGGACGGCGCCCACCTGTTCCCAGGCCCGCGCCATCAGCTGCTCCTGGTGGGTGCGCACATACTCCGCGCCAAGTCCTGCGGCGACCCGGCCGGGCGGCAGCAGGTTCAGCTCCTCCACCCAGGGATCCGCCGGGGGCTCCGCGGGTGGATCCACCATGACCCGCTGTCGGCTGACGTGACGGCCCCCGTAGATCGGCGGGGCGACCGCGGTGGCGCGTTCGTCCGGTGGCTCTCCCGCCACCCGATCCGCAGGTGCGTTCAGATGTGCCTGGAGGCGGAATGCGATGTCGGTGAGCGTGTCCTCGTCGGCGGTGCCCGCGGGCGCTTCGTCGAAGGTGACGAGCGCGCCCTGCACAGCGAGGGTGGCGGGTTGCGGACCGGAGAGCGCAACGTCGGCGTTCCACGGCTTGCCGATATCCACCATGCGGCATCCGAGCCCGGCGATCCGCTCCGGTTCCGCAGGAGCCAGGCGGCGCACCAACTGCTCGAAGTCGCCCGCCGGGCCGGTCGCGAACTGCCAGGAGAAGTAGACCGGCAGGTCCATATCGCCGGAGTCGGTGACCTTCCAGGCATGCGCGTTGATGTTCGCCTCGGTCACCGGCAGGTCCAACCCGGCCTCCCTGCCGCCGGCGAACGCCGGTACGACGCACGCCCGATAGTGCGTGTTCGGGGCGAGCTGCCGCGGGCAGATCAGGCGCGCCACCGAACGACCGACGAGAGCGCCGAGGCCCGGAGGCGGGGTGGCGTCCGGTGCCGGCTGCTGGATGTGCGCCCAGCCCCAGGAGTCTTCGAGGTCGGGCAGTTGGTCCCGGCCGACGCTCAGCACCGGTGCGGGATCCGAGGGGCGCAGCACACTGCGCTCGCTCTCGACGACCACGAGGACGATCCAGGGACGCAGCCGCCCACGGGCGTCAGGGGCCGCCGGCGTGAACAGCCAGGGCAGTTCGAGGCAGTCGAACTCCACGGAGGCCAGGTAGTTCGCCTCCACCTCGCCTGCCCCGTCGGGAGGATCGCATCGGACGACGCCTCTCGGGTCGATTCCGGAGACTCCCTCGGGGCCGAGCATGCGCATGGACGGCCCGAACACGGGAGTGGTGTGTCCGTCCGGGTGCCGCACCACCAGACCGGGGCGGAACGCCGCGGTGCCGACAGGTCCCGGGCCACCACCCGTGGCGATGGCCCGGCCGATCGGTGACTGCGCCCAGGACGCGAACGTCAGATCCGGCATCGCATCAGTCCGTCATCTCCCAGCTCTCCACCACACCTACAGGGCGACCGCGGTCCGCGAGCAGCCCGGCGAACTCATGCGCCTCGGTCACCGTGGTCCCCGCTCCGCCTCGCGACGTGAGCGACCAGGTGTCCGCCACCACCAGCTCGGGGCCGGCGGCCACCGCGATGCGCTCGTCGGGGGTCTGCCACCACAGGGGGTCCGCGATCCCGGTCCCGGCGACGGTCTCCACCTGGCGCAACAGCGAGCCCAGGTGGCCGACCGTCAGGCGCCGCGTCTCCTCGGGCCCGGCGACGACCTTTGTCTCGTAGTCGAGTTCGGTACCGCGGGCCGCGGCGAACAGCAACCCGTCGGCGGTCAGGCCCAGTCCGGCCTTGAAGGATTCGAAGGCGGGCCGACTGAGCCGCTCGTCGTCCGTCAGGTCCAGGAACTGCCCGGGCGGGAACTGCTCACGCTCCTCGCCGGTACCCTCCGCTCGCTGGCCCACGCGGAAGAACGGGTCGGATACGTCCCAGAACTGCGGGGCGACGGGCAGCCCCTCGAAGCGGGTGACCGTCACACCGAGAGGCAGGGCGCGCTGCCGGGTGGCCAGCGAGCCCTGCGGATGTACGACGGTTCCCTCGCTCAGAGCCCGAGCGGCCCGCCCGGTCAGCCGCACCGGTCCGGCGTTCGGATCCGGCGCGCGTACGGTCCAGGACGCAGGGTCCCCGTATGCGACCGTCAGTTGCCTGAAGATGTCCGGAGTGGCCGGCTGCGCGGCCGACGGCGAAGCTCCCCACACCTCGTCGAAGTCGAACGAAGCGCTGAACAGGAACAGGTCGACCGACCCGCGGCCACGTGCGTGCCAGGGCGTGGGGCCCTCCAGCGCCAGGGAGAGCTGGATGCCCACCAGCGTTTCCCCGGCGATTTCGACGGCGACGCCCGCCGAGACCTCCGCGATGAAGTACAGCGGCCTGAGCTGGATGAGCAGGTCGAACGCGAAATGCCCGCGCAGGCCGCAGCCT
This sequence comes from Streptomyces sp. NPDC048248, assembly GCF_043201875.1. Taxonomy (NCBI): domain Bacteria; kingdom Bacillati; phylum Actinomycetota; class Actinomycetes; order Kitasatosporales; family Streptomycetaceae; genus Streptomyces; species Streptomyces sp. NPDC048248. The sequence continues at coordinate 375,068 of NZ_JBICZL010000007.1, read as the reverse complement.
GCCACCTCGGCCACCAGCTCCACCCGGGCGCCGAATTGCACGGTGTTGGAGGTGACGGCGAAGTAGGCGGCGCAGCGCAGCCCGATCAGCGGTGACGGAGACAGGTCCATGCCCAGACGGGCAAGGGCGGGCACCCCTCGGGGCCGGTTGTACCGGGGGTGAAAACCGCCTGCGGACAGTACGAACTCGGCCTCGGCGCCGCCCCGGCTGAGGAGGAAGACATCTCCCGCGAGGGGAACGCCGGCAATCCTCGAACCGATCAGGGATGCCTGGAAGGTCACACTCGGTTCGCCGGGGTCCACCTGGCCCATGAACGTGGCCTGCAACTGCACCAGGGGCAGCAGCGGATCGGGGACGGCAACCACGAGTTTGCCGAGGATGGACACCCGTACCGGATCGGGCAGTTCGAGCAGCAGCGCGACCGAGGCGCTGACGAAGCGTCCCCAGGACAGTTGGAACATCGGCCCTACGACGGCCCGACCCGGCGCCTTGGGGAAGATGCCCGGAAGCGCAGCCATCACCTGTCGGGACTGCGCTGACGGATCGGTGGGGAAAAGCAAGGCCGCGGCGGAGCCGTCGGCCACCGCCTGCGCCAGCGCCTCCCGGTCCACCCGCCTGTTCACACCGACGACACCGCCCAGGCCCGTGATGGCGAAGCCGAAGCCGATCTGAATGCCGGGCGGCGGGAAGGCCGCCCCCAGTACCACCAGGAACGACAGAGGGCGCAGTCCGAGCAGACCGAAGGCATCCAGGGAGACCGGCGGAATACGCAACGTCAGCGTGCCCGCGTACTCGCCCTGCTGGGCACTGCGGACATGCCCGGCGCCCTTGACGAGAGGCAGGTCCAGCTCGACTCCCGCCCCCGCGGGGGCGATGGGCACCAGTGCGCGGGGGTCGAAACCGAGCACCTCGCTCCCGCCGAGCGAGAACGGCAGCTCCAGCCCCACCCCGGCGAGAGCGAGCCGGATGGGCAGGCCGGGCAGGTCGAGTCCGAGTGCGGTGGTCACATGGACCTGGACCGCGTCCGCGGCCGGCGCCGCCGGGCGCAGGGTCACGTCGAGCGGCCCGGCGCTGATACCAGGCATCGACGCCCCGGTCGGGAGCCGGACCACCAACGCCGCGCTGCCGGCCAGGTCCACGCCGCGCTCACCGTCGACACCGAGTTCCACATCGAGCGGCAGCGGCCCGAGGGCGGGCACGAGGGCGGAGAAGTCACCTGGGGCCAGACGGACTTCACCGCCACTGATCTTCAGTCCGCCACGCAGCCGGGGCCGTCCCCCGGCAATGCGCACCTCAAGGGTCAGGGCGAGCCCACCGAGATCGATCCCCGGCTCCTGCCCCCTGCCCTGCCCGGCTGCCGGTCTCCGCCGAGAGACCTCAATCCGGAGCCTGTCCCCTTCGGCCCCGCCCGAGACGTCCACGTCCCCGTCCGCCCCGAGCCCCACCCGCAGGACCCCGGCGACCTCTCCATCCACCCGCAGCGCCCATCCGCCGCCGAATTCGAGTGCCGGTGCCGATGTGCCGTTCGCCGCGCCGGAGGCCACCAGTTCGAGCCGTGCCGCTCCCCCGGGAGGTGAGGTGACCGCCAGCGCAGCAGCCAGAACAGGGCTGTCCGTCCGAGAGACGTCGCCGGTGCGGAGCGCGTAGGCGATGCCGCGGGCCTGGGAGGGCCCACCCGGTTCGGGGTCCCAGCCGAAGAGCCCGCCCTCGGCCTGCCCGCTGGGGACGGAAGCCTGATCGAGGATGTCCAGGACCTTCGTGGTGACCGCGTCCCCTGCCCCGGTGTGCCCCGGCGCCGCAAGCAGCTGCCCTTCCAACCCCGAACCCGTCCATGGTCCGTCGACGGGACCGAGCCCGTCCAGCTGCAGCGCCTGCCTTGCACCGTCGAGGAGATCCACCAGCCGCCGACGCAGCAGTCCCAGCAGTGCCCGCCCGGCCTCCTCAGCCACGGCGGGCGCCTGCGCTCGACGTCCGCCCGCGGGGATCAGGGAAGACCGGGTGGGCGAGCCGCGCGTTTTGAACGGACATCTCGCACCGTCCCCTATGCGCTCGGTGGCCGCGAGCATAGGCGCTACGCAGGCGCCGGACGCGGGAGCACACTCGGCGGGTGGCGCAACCCGCGCCGTACGACACCCGTTCGGCCCCGCACGGACCTCAGGCGCTGGCTGCGCGTGACGGGACTCCGGCTTGGAGCGCGCGACGGGACTCATGCTGCGCCCGGGATGGCCCCGGGATGGCCCCGGCCTGTCCGCGTCTCCGCGCGAAGCCTACGATTGCGAGCCCTTTTACCCTGACATAGCGTGGTTCATGTGGTCTGCCAGCCGATCTGATCAGGCACCGTCACACCGCCGGGAGACGCTATGCCGATGCTGCTCATCAAGGGCTCGTTCCAGGTGAAGGGGGCCCAGCCGGACGGGGACACCGTTCATTTCACGCCCGACGACCCGAACGTGTGGGACCTCGTCGGAGGCGGCGGAGGTCGTGCGGTGGAACACAGCGCTACGGGTCGGGCCAAGCTGCGCTTGGACGCGATCGATGCGTTGGAGACGCACTACGGCCCGAAGCGGCTTCACCAGCCTCTGGGGTTCGCGCATGCGGCACGTGACGAACTGTTGAGCTGGCTGGGATTCACGGAGATCCAACACCAGCCGGACGAGACCGTGACCGCCGCGACACCCGAAAGTACGCCGGGGTTCGTGCTGACCCGCGGCGCCGACGCGCACGGCCGCTGTGTGGCTCTGATCGGGCGCGGCGCCCCGCCGGGACCCAGCGGTCTGGAAATCGATGTCGACGCGACCATTCTGAGGACGACGGCCAACCACCATCTGCTCGCCTCTGGCCTGGCCTACCCCACGTTCTACCGGAGCCTCTTCCCCGGTCTGCGCGCGGAGCTGACTGCCGCGTCCCACCAGGCCCAAGCGGCCCCCGGCCAGGGCCTGTGGCCGAGCGACACCACCACAACGGGCGCGAAAGTCATGGGCGTGTCCTCGATCACCGACGACCTCGTGATGCTGCCCAAACTGTTCCGGCGCCGCATGATGGAAATATGTTCCCGACTACGTACGACACCATCTTGCAGGATAGCGCGGAGATGCAGAATTCGTTCGACACGGCGTTAGGAAACCTCACCACCGTCGAACGTGACATCGTCGACCGGGCGGCTGTGACCATTGCACTGGTGAGCAGCCACGTCGGCGTTTATCCCACGGCCGGAAGAAACCAACACCAGGAGCACTTCTCCGCCAGCCTGCTCAAGGTCGCCGCCATGTATGCGGCATTCGAGCTGCGCAAGGACGTGACACCGGTCTCCCACGGCCTGACGAGCCGCCAGGAGTTCCTGACGGCACTGCGGGAGCAGTTCAACCCGTCCATCAGGGAGGCCGTACCCAGGATCGCGAATGCGTCCGCAATAACGGACCTCCACCTTTTCCCCGACTATGGAAAGGTCTTTGACAGTCCGTTCAATCCTTCGACAGGGCAGCTCGCGGTGAATTTCAGTGAGAGTTTCTGGAATTCCCTCCAAGACATGATTGGCGGATCCAATGCCGCAGCAGCCGCAACTATTCATGGGCTCGGGTTCGGTTATCTGAACGGGGCTCTCGCCAACGGGGGATTTTTTGACGATCCGTCCGCTATCGGTATATGGCTGGCCGGCGACTTCCAGGGTCAATGGCCGCCCGTGCGGATCAGCTCGGACAACGACGGCATGGTCGCACAGGCCACCACGACCCACCAGATGGCCAATCTCTACGCCCTCATGCGCGAGGAGGCTCTGGTGGGCCCCCAGGACAGCAACTCGATGCTCGACCTGCTCGCCGGAGGGGCCACGTGGTTCACCCACACATCGCCGCAGATCTGGCCGCCGAACCTCAACCTCCTCGTGACGCACTCCAAGGTCGGCAGGGGCCCCCTCCCCCCGTTCGCCCCCGGTGAGGTCCTCTCGGAAGGCGCCATCGTGCACGAAGTCGCGCACGACCGCGACTTCATCGTCACCTGGCAGAACGTCCTGGGACCACCGACTCTCTCGACCCTGCTCCCCATAGCCCGGCTCATCGAAGGCACCATCGATCTCGCCCTCGCTTAGAGCTTGCTCGGGCGACCACGGCCGACGCTCCCATCAACCTCTGCCGACGGGTTTCGTCGTGGACTCCGGTCCGAGTGCACACACAGCGAACCGCACTCGAGGAGAGCTGCATGTCCACTACCCACACCTTCGACGGCTTCTTTAGCCTCGACGACTATCGACCGGTCCGGCGCCCGGGAGATTTTCCCTCTCGAATCGATGCTTTCGCCCCACAGCGATACGGTGATTGTGGGCGGTGTCCTTGAGGATCGCCCTCTCTGCCGATCAGGCACGTATGCGAGAGCCCGGTCCCTGCCGTCCCATTCTCAGGAGGCATGATGACCAACCCGGAGCAGCTTCCGAACCAGCAAGAGGGTCCCGCGGACGGTGGTGCAGCCGGCGCACCCGGCGCCCACGACGGAGGAGCCGACAACGGAGCAGAAGGCCCCGCGGACGGCGGCGCAGCCGGCACACCCGGCACCCACGACGGAGGAGCCGACAACGGAGCAGAAGGCCCCGCGGACGGCGGCGCAGCCGGCACACCCGGCACCCACGACGGAGGAGCCGACGGAGGAGCTGACGAGTCCGGCAGCCGCTCTTGAGTACCTCCAGCACCGAGCTACCGGGCGCCGGCGCCACAGCAGGCCCCGGGGTTCTGGAGACGCGCTTGACCAACCTGAGCCGGGAGGCGTTCGCCCGCGACATCTGGGCGCGGACTGCTCTGCTGACCCACCGTGCGAGCGACTTCTCCGACCTGTTCTCCGCCGAGGACGTGGACGAACTGATCTCGCGTCGCGGACTGCGCACGCCCTTTCTCCGCGTTGCCAAGGAGGGCGCCACCTTGCCCGATTCGTCATTCACCTCGTCCGGCGGCGTCGGCGCCACCATCTCCGACCAGCTCGACGACACCGCGCTGTGGCGCGCGTTTGCCGACGGCTCGACACTCGTCCTGCAGGCTCTGCAGCGCACGTGGCAGCCGGTCGCGGACTTCAGCGCCAGACTGAGCACCGAGCTGGGGCATCCAGTGCAGGCCAATGCCTACGTCACGCCACCGCAGAACCACGGGTTCGACGACCACTACGATGTCCACGATGTCTTCGTCCTTCAGATCGAAGGCACCAAGCTCTGGCTCGTCCACGAGCCCGTCCATTCGGATCCGCTGCCCGATCAGCCCTGGACCGATCACCGCTCCGCCGTGGCCCGGGCCGCGAAGAGCACGCCCTACATCGACACCGTGCTCGAGCCCGGCGATGTCCTCTACCTGCCGCGGGGCTGGCTGCACGGCGCCCAGGCGCAGGGCGAGGTCTCGATCCACCTGACGCTCGGAATTCACAGCTGGACGCGCTACGCACTGGCCGAACAGCTCGCCCGATCCGCACTCGCGGTGCTGCGCGAGGATCCCCAGATGCGCCAGACCCTGCCTCTGGGCGTGGACGGACCGGCCGGCGAGATCGACATCGTCCGTGAACGCCTCGTCGCCGCCGTCACAGAGGCCGATTCCGCCCCGCTGTTTCACCGCACCCGGCGCGGGCACGGACGCCCGGCGCCGCTGGGACCGCTGGCCCAGTTCAGGGCCGTCGACGGCCTCGGCCCTGATTCCCGGGTGCGGCTCCGTGAGGCGCTGGAGGCGCGGCTGGAGGGCGCGCGCCTGACCACACGCGTGGGCTGGCTCGACTTCCCGGAGACCGACCTGCCGTCGCTGACTTGCGTGCTCGACGGAGAGGTCCACACCGCCGGTGATCTCGGCGTCCGACTCGTCGAGAGACTGCTGCGCGCGGGCGTACTGGTGCCCGCCGAACGGTGACTACGCCGCGGTGAGTGCGACAGACCGCTTCTTCTGCGCCGATGCAGCCCGGATGCGCGGCGACTCGATCGTGGGCACCGCACCGCACGGCTCTGTCTGGGTCCTCATCGAGTACCGAGGCGGCTGGCCTCCCAACGGCTTCGACGGCCTCAATCTTGAGCCTGCCACCAAAGCACGCGTGTTCTCCGCCGCCCAGGCGATGCGGGCACGCGTGCTTCTGGTCAGGCGGCACGGCCCCCGCAAGCCCGAAGGCTCCGGTCGCTGGGCCGTACTGCGCCATGACAGCTCAGGCGCCCATCGGCAGCAATGGGGCACGTGGAACCGAGGTGAGGACTTGGCGCAGATCGTCAGAGCCCTCAGCTCCCCCGGAGACCTCGGCTGTCCGCTCGTCGTCCTCGTCTGCACCCACGGTCAGCACGACGCCTGTTGCGCCTTGCGCGGACGGCCCGTGGGCCGCGCCCTGAGTGAGCGCTGGCCGAGCCTGGTGTGGGAATGCACCCACGTGGGCGGTGACAGGTTCGCCGCCAATGTCGTCGTCGCACCTGATGGCGTCTACTACGGCGGGCTCGATGCCAGGTCGTCCGTCGCAGCGATCGAAGAGCACCTCGCCGACCGCATTCACGCGGAGCACCTGCGCGGATACACGGATCTCTTCCCGCCGCAGCAGGCCGCTGTCGCAGCCGTGCTCAAACGCTTCGGCCCCGCCGGCCGCCATGACTACGTCATCGCAGAGACTTCCCGCGACATCGACCGCTGGCGGATCCGCATCACCGGACGCCCGCCACGTCCCGCGGCCATCGACGTCGAGGTGCAGGCCTACCGCACACCGCCGTGCCGGCTGACCTGCCGCGGACCGTCAATGAGCTCGGCCGTGGTCTACACGGTCACTTCGATCCGTATCGGCTGAACTACTTGTCCTACCCGCCGGCGTGGGACGTGGGCGCGGGCGGGCGGCCCGAAGGGCGCTACCTCGGTCGGCTCCCCCTGCCCGCGCCACCAGTGACCGCGGAGCAAACGGCGACGGAGGGTGCGGCATCAAGAGAACACGGCTCTCTGCTCGCTTCGTTGGCTCTGGCGCCATTTGCTGCGCTCCACATACACGTTGCCCAGGAGAATGAGGGCAACACGGCCCACTGGAAAGACATCTCAGGTGGTTTGGTGCCCGCTCGGATAGGCACCGTGACTACGAGATCTGTCGTTCTCGGCGGATGGGTCCATGACTGCATCGCCCCAAGGGCGCCACCCTGAAGCGCCTGCCGGTCGCTCGCCCCCATCTTGATCCAAACGAAACTTCCTGGGTCAGAACCTGGCCCGGCTGGGCTTACATAGCCTTCGCCCTGGATGTGTTCTCCCGCGTGATCGTCGGACATGACACCGTTCTTGTGGTGATGCAGTCGTCGCGTCTGCCGATGGCCCGAGTCACTGCGTTTTCAGCTTGCGGCTTCCGGCTCGGTTCTTCGCGATGTTCCGTGTCTTCTTCCTGCTGGCTGACTCGGCGAGCAGGGCGAGTACCGCCGGCGACGTCGACTCCTCGGCGAGGAGGCGCTGCATCCAGTCCGTGACCTTCGCCAACTCGGCCGCGGTCGGCACGTGACCGTCCTTGATGGACAGGTAGAACAGCCAGTCGTGGATGCGGCGCCGGATGAACTCGCGGAACTGCTCCGTCTTGAGCTGGTCGGTCTCCGGCAGTAGTTCGGCGGACCACTGCCGGAACTCGGCAGGACCGGTCACCTTCACCGCAACGCTGTCCACGAGGGCGACCACCGCCGTCTTGGACGAGATCTCGTTGGGGTCGCGCAGGATCGTGGCCACCATCGCGCGGTCTCGGTCGCGGCTCCGCGAGGAAGCGGCCACCGAGATGACGCGTTGGTACGCGGACGATCGGACGTGCTCATCCGCGACGACATCATCAACGTCCACGTCCAGGATGCCGGCTCCCGCGAGCAGCTCCGCCACATCGGTGTGCAATGTCATCGCTTCATTCCTTCTCGCAGGGCTGGCTCTCGGCGGCCTGGCGTCGCTCCCGTTCAGCCTGCTCCCCGCCTGGTTTCGCCTGCCGAGCTTCCTGACGGCTTTGTGACGGCGGCCCGCTTGCCGGGCAAGCCCGACCTTGAGCCCCGCCTCTGCTTCAGCCGGGAGCACACATTCCCGCTGCAGAGGGCATGCCACTCTCGCACGACGGTGACCTCCAACACCTCACTGCCGCCGCGGAATAGTTCAACGAGCTCATCGCCGTCCGGCAAGCCGAGGAGAATCTCCGCAGCTACACCCCGGAAGAGGCCGGTGACCTGCTCGGCAAGACCGAGAACCGGGCCGTCGAAGCCATCCGGGCCCGCCACGTCCCCTGCACCTACGCAGGTAGGAGCCTGCGGATAACGGCCTCACACATCCGCCGGGTGCAGCAGCAAGACGAGCTGATGCCGCCCCGCGCTAGACGCCGGGGTCCAGGTCGGTGACGGCGATCTCCCGGTCAGGCAACGGCTGGGCGTCATCGCGGGCTCGCAGGCTGTCGAGCATGAGGGCCAGACAGCGATCCGCGTTGCGCCGGGCGAGTTCTGCGCGCAGCCCGGGGACCGGTCGCAGCAGCAGGGCGATCATCAAGGCCAGATCGCCGGTGTCCACATCCGGGCGCATGTCTCCGTCAGCCTGGGCCCCGTGGACGAGCCGATCGAGGATCTTCAGCAGGATCTGGCGCAGCCTGCGGTTCTCGGGGTCCTCCTGGAGCTCGGCCCACGTGCTGGCGAACCAGACCGACAGCCAGGTGGCCAGGCGCAGCTCGGCGGCGGCCTGAACCACGAATCGCGTCAGCGCCCGCCAGGCGTCGGGCTCCTCGTCCTCGGCCGTGCGGGCGATGGCGACGACGCGGTGAAAGCCGTCCAGCGCAACCCCTCGAATCAGCGCGTCCCGGTCCGGGAAGCGGCGGTAGAGGGTGCCGGTCCCGACACCGGCGCGGCGGGCCACCTCCTCTGTCGGCACGTCCGGGCCCCGCTCGGCGATAAGGGCCCGGGCCGCCTCGATGATCTGTTCACGGTTGAGCCGGGCATCGGCTCGCAGTTCGCGTCCGGAGGTCGAAGTTGTCACCGCAGCAGTATATGTGAGCCGCCATCAGCCATATACTGCGCCTAAGTGGCGGGTTCTCTATCAGATAGGGGTCAGGGATGAATTTTGACGCGATGCTGCAACGGATCGGGCACCAAGGCGGTGCGACTCCCGACCTGGACACACTGTTCGCCCTGCACCGGGCCTGGCGGCGCACGGTGCCCTACGAGAACCTCGACATCCAGCTCGGCCGGCCCATCAGCCTCGATCCCGATGCGCTGTTCGACAAGCTCGTGCGGCGGAGGCGCGGTGGCTACTGCTACGAACAGAACGCGGGCCTCGCCATGTTGCTGCGCCTGGCCGGGTTCGAGGTGACGATGATCGAGAGCGGCGTCCTGCGCGAGACCCGCGGAGACGCGATGTGGGGCAACCACAACGCGCTGCTCGTAGACCTCGACGGTCGGCGCTGGCTGGCCGACGCCGGTATCGGAGACGGCTTCCTGGAACCGCTGCCGTTGCGCGAAGGGCTGCAAACACAGGGGGAGTTCACCTATCGGCTGGAGCAAATAGCGCCGGACACGTGGCGCTTCCACCATCACCCGGGCGGGACGATCGCCTCCTACGACTTTCGTCTCCAGCCGTGCGAGCCCGCCGATTTCGTCGTCCGCTCGCACGAACTGTCCACGTCCCCGGATTCGCCCTACGTCACCACGCTGATCGCCGCACTGGCCGCCACGGGGCACACCTTGTTGCTGGTGTCACGTACGGTGCGGCAGATCGGCGCCGAAGGCAGGAGATCCTGGACCATCAGCGGCCCGGACGAGTTCGCCGCAACGCTCTCCGAGCGGTTCCTCGTCCCGCTCGACGACATCGGACCGGACGGAGTCGGCCGGCTCTGGGAAAACGCGAGCGCCCAGAACGACCTCTGGCGGACCCGTGCCCAGGGCGACGGCTGACCCCGCACGGTGAAATAAGGACGCCAAGGTTCAGGCCGGTGGCGCGCCGGCCGAGGTCGGCAACGCCCGGATGCCGGTGCCCACAGGGGCCCCAGGCCTCGGTTCCGTCCTTCACGGGCCACGGCTTGATACTCCAGCTGCTTGACGCATCGGACCTGGACGCCGGCACACGACTCGGGATCAAACGCTGCCTGGAGATCTACGGCGCCTGGATGAAGTCGCGGTGCGGGCAGAGCGTCGTGCTCTGCCCGTCCACTGGGTGCGTGCGGCGCTCCATGCGAGGCGCCCCATGATGGTCACTAGTCGGCCCGGGCCCACCCGCGGGGGCATGACGGCAGATCAGGCTCGCCGAGCGCCACACGGACGGACACCGAGGCGCCTCGCGGCAGGGATGTCTTCGTCCCTCCCTTCTCTTGTCGGGAACGGTCAGGCCACGGGCACCGAGCCTCTCCGGGCGTTGCGCCGGCTTCCGCTGACCAGATCGTTGAATCGGTCGACGGTCCAGATGGAGCGCAGTCCCAGCGGTCCCGCCATCGTCGGGCGTGGAAACTCAGGCTTCTTCATCCACAACCCCTCCAAGTCCTCGTGTGGTTCGCCGTCGACGATCAGATCGGCGATGAGGGATCCGACGTAAAGCGCTTGAGCAAGACCGTGGCCGTTGCGGGCAATCGAGTAGGCGGATGACTCCTGAGTGATGCAGGTCACTCGCCTTGCCCGTCACCAACGCGAGGTGGGCTGCATCCCGTGTGTGAACTGATTTCACAACAGGAGGCACGCATGAGGGTCGTGGTGGTGGGAGCCGGCTACGCGGGGACGATAGCGGCAAACCGGCTGTCCAAGAAGGTGAAGGGGGCGGAGATTACGGTGATCAACCCCCGGCCGGACTTCGTCGAGCGGGTGCGGCTGCACGAGCAGATCGCCGGGACCGGAGCCGCGGCGACCCCGCTGACGTCGATGCTGAGCGAAGGGGTCGCGACGCGGGTGGGCACCGTCGACAAGATCGGCGGCGGACAGGTCGCCCTCGGCGGCGGGGCCACCCTCGACTTCGACTACCTGTTCCTCGCGGTGGGCAGCACGGTCGCGCCGCTGACGGGAACCGTTCCAGTGGGAATCTGGGAAGGAGCGGAGGAGGCGCGGGCCGCGCTGGCAGCGCTACCCGGCGGGAGGGTGGTCACCGTCATCGGTGGCGGGCTGACGGGCGTCGAGACGGCATCCGAGATCGCCTGCGGCCGACCCGACCTCCGCGTGCGGCTCGTGGGACAGACGATCGCCCCGAGCCTGTCGCCAGGAGCGCAGAAGCGTGTGCGCACCAGCCTGGACCGCCTGAATGTGGAGGTCGTGGTGGACTCCGTCACGCAGATTGACCATGGCGCCGGGGAAGGGGGAGGTGACCTGGTACGTCTCCACTCACGCCCGCCGTTCACCTCCGACCTCACACTGTGGGCGGTCATCGGGAGCGTGCCCGACCTGGCCGCCCGCAGTGGACTTGAGGTGGATGCCGACGGGCGTGCGGTGGTCGACGAGCATCTGCGCAGCGTGACCGACCCGCAGATCTTCGTCGTTGGCGACTGCGCGGCGGTCCCCGGCTCTCGAGCAGCCTGCGCGACGGCCATGCCTCAGGGCGCACACGCAGTGGATACGCTGGCACGGATGATCCAAGGCCGTAAGCTCAAGCCCTACTCCATGGGGTACGTCGGACAGGCATTGAGCCTGGGCCGTCGCGACGGGCTGCTGCAGGTCAACCGCAGGAACGGCACCGTGCGCCGGCTCTACTTCGCAGGGCGAACCGCTGCCGTGACCAAGGAGCGAATCTGTCGCTACGCGAAGTTCGGCGCCCGCACCGCCAGCTACGCCTGGCTGCGGAGCTCGAAGTGACCGAACAGCTTGATCCAGTGGACGAGTTCACCACGCACAGGGCCCTGCTTTTCTCGATCGCCTACGAGATCCTCGGCTCGGTTGCCGACGCCGAAGACGTCCTACAGGACAGCTACCTGCGGTGGCGGTCGGTCAACCGCTCCTCCGTGGAGAACGCGCGCGCCTATCTGGCACAGATCGTCACCCGGCAGGCGCTCGGCGTACTGCGGTCGGCCGTCCGCCGCCGGGAGCACTACGTAGGAGCGTGGCTGCCCGAGCCGCTGGTGACCGAAGCTGTCAGCAACGTACCCGCCGGCATCGACCATGTGCTCACCGGCGAGGCAGCAACCACCGCGATGCTGCTGGTTCTCGAGACCCTGACCCCGCCCCAGCGCGCGGTGTTCGTGTTGCGCGAGGTGTTCGGCTTCGACTACGCGGAGATCGCCGCCGCAGTGGGTAAGTCCGAGGCTGCTGTGCGGCAGTTGAACCAGCGCGCCCGCAAAAGCGTGCGTGCGAGTCGACACACGGCAGTTGCCACCCCTACGGAGGCACGGCCGGTCGCCGAACGGTGCCTGACGGCGGCCGCGGCCGGTGACGTCCAAGGCCTCATGGACCTGCTCGCACCCGATGTGGTGTTCCTGGCTGACGGCGGCGGGGTCGTGAACGCGGCGCGGCGCCCCGTGGTCGGACCCGAGAAGGTGGCCAGGCTGCTTCTCGGGCTCCTGGACAAGGGAGCCCGCAGGGGCGAACTCGACGTCCGCATGGGCACTTACAACGGGATGCCCACCCTGACGGTACTCATCGACGGCGAACTCGATCAGGTGACCTCAGTCGAGATCCGCGGCAGTGTCGTGACGGCCATCTATTGCGTCCGCAACCCGGAGAAGCTCACGGCGGTCAAAGTCTGACCCGCGTGCCTTCAAGACGAAGCCACAGTTGAGATGGGGACTCGGCGATGCGCAGGGTCCCCCCTCATCCCACAGTTGTTTGCGGCAAGCCCTTCTCCAGCGTCAACCGCCGCCGCTACGCCTGGGCCGAATACCAGCACCAGGACGTGATCTCCGCGATCGTCGACGCCGCAACCGAGCGCCGCCTGGCCCAGGGCGATCCGCGTGGCGCCCTGTGCGCGGCGAGGCGCTCAACGCGGCAACCGAGATAGAGAACCTCTGGCGCATTCTGTTGCGCGCCTACGCCGCCCTCGGCGCTACGACGCACTGGAGCGGGCTGCGGAAAGCTCGACACCCTGAACATGGAGTTGGGGGTCGACAAGGAGGAGGCCACCGCAGAGTGCTGGCCCAGCTCAGCAAGTCAGCCTGACCGAAGCAGGACCACCGCGCACCGACAGCGCAGCAAGAGAGGACACCGCACGTTCAGCCAGCCGCTGCCCACACTTGTGGGTCTGGTGGCTAAAGCTGCCTTGCGCCCGTTCTTCGTTGGTCTCGCTGCTCCATCCGGGCAGTCCGCCAGCGTCACCTGCCCAGCCTGCTTCCCGCGGTCGGTGCCGACATGGGGTCGAATGCCCTACGGTTCCTGCCACCCTGCGGGCGCTGCTCCTTCCGGATGCCCTGCCCCTGCCTACCTCTCTGGGCCTGCTGGTGCTACTGGCGATCGCCGCGGACGATCACGAACGAGGCAGCCTCGGGCCGTACCGATGCCGGCTGCGGTGCTTCCTCGGGATGAGCTAGTCCGAGATAGCTGGTAGGCGAAACTCCTGGTCGGGTCGGATGGTCAGCTCTGGTGACGCCCCTCGGCGAACTCTTCCACGATCTTGGCGCAGAAAGCAGGCAAGTCGTCCGGCTTGCGGCTGGTGACCAGACCGTTGTCGGTGACGACTTCCTCATCCACGACGGTGGCGCCGGCGTTGCGCAGGTCGGTGCGCAGGCTCGGCCACGACGTCAGGGTCCTGCCCCGCACCACGCCCGCTTCGATCAGGGTCCACGGGCCATGGCAAATCGCACCGACCGGCTTGCCGGAGGTGACGAAGGCCCGCACAAACGCCACGGCTTCAGCGTCCTGGCGCAGCTTGTCAGGGTTGATCGTGCCGCCGGGCAGGATCAGGGCGTCGAAGTCGTCCACCGACACGGCACTGACAAGGGAGTCGATCTGGAATGTGTCAGCGGGCACGATGTCGGAATTCATCGCCTGGATCCGCCCGTCCTGCACCCCGCTCGGCACGGAGATGATCGCTGTGTCGGCACCGGCCGCGCGCACGGCATCACGGGTCTCTACCAGCTCTACCTGCTCAACCCCGCTCGCGGCGAGGATCGCGATCTTCTTGCCTGCAAGGCTTTGGCCACTCATCAAGGCTCCCGGGTAGATCTGACGTACGTATGTGCGACCTTCGTGACGACGTGTACCCGCCGAACACGCGGGCCATCACCACCGGGAGCTCGAATGGGCCGAAAGGTCTCCACGCCGGCGCCGGCGCGTCCCCGTCGGTGTGCGGAAGGGCCAGACCACCCGACACACCGAGAGCGAGTTCCGCACCTGGCTTGCCGACCAGGCGGCGAGCGCTGGTCCGGACAGCGCAGTAATCCCCCCGGAGTGGCGCCCGCGAGCGGTATGCGGCGGTCGACCGGGGCCGGCTCGTCGGAGAGCGGCGGACAGGCGGCCCCAGCCCGGTTGGCGGGCCCCGACAGAGTGGCGAGCTCGGCCTGGACGTAGCCTGCTGCCATGACTGACGCCCCACCGCTGACTCCGTCCGAGGCCGTTGAGCTGCTGTTGGCCGGCAACAAGCGCTTCATCGCCGGCACCCCGGAGCACCCGAACCAGGACGCCGCGCGCCGTGCGGAGACCGCATCCGGCCAGCGTCCGTTCGCTGTGCTCTTCGGCTGCTCCGACTCCCGCCTGGCCGCCGAGGTCATCTTCGACCGGGGCCTGGGTGACCTGTTCGTTGTCCGCACCGCCGGCCATGTGGCGGGGCCGGAGGTGCTGGGCAGCATCGAATACGGCGTGAGCGTGCTGGAATGCCCGCTGGTCGTGGTGCTCGGTCACGACTCATGCGGTGCGGTCGCGGCTACCCGTGCCGCCCTGACCGACGGCGTTGCGGCCACCGGGTACGTGCGCGACGTCATCGAACGTGTCACCCCTAGTGTTCTGGCAGCCCGCGCCGCCGGGCTCACCCAGGACGACGACATCATCGCCGAGCACATAAAGCACACCGTCGACCTCCTCCTCGACCGCTCCCGCGTACTCGCCGATCAGGTCACCGCCGGACGGACGGCCGTGGTGGGCCTGTCCTACCGACTGACCGACGGCAGCGCCCGACTCGTCACAACGCGCGGCCTGCCCACCGAAGCCGCAGGGCCGGGCCCGGGGGCCTGAGCGCCTGCTCCACAGGCGACGACGCGGAGGATGCTGCCCAGGGCCCGTCCGGGCCAGGCCCGGAATGAGTCGGTGTGCTGAGCATGCGGCCACAGATCGACTTGGTCACTGGGCAGATTGCCGCATGCCTGCCAGCCACCTACGGCCGACCGGCAGGAGTTTTCCCGCGCTGCCGGCACCGTCAGCGTCCTGCTCGACACCACACCGGCACGAGCCCGGCCCGGGAACACGACAGAAGCGAGCGCCGCGCCCTCGCGAGATGCCGGTACGGGGCGTGGTAGTCGACAGGTATGCCAAAGAAGCCCAGCCCCGCTGACGCGGAACGCGCCTCCCTGATCGGAAGGCTTCGACGCGCGGTCAGCCGGTCGCCGGTCGGCCGCGGGTGGCGGCAGAGCAGGAAACTTGAACTGGGGCAGCGCGCGCTGGGCTTCGCCGCGCTCGGGTTCCTCACGTTGGTGCCGCTGCTCATCATTGTTTCCACTGGTGATCCCGAGCACGGGCGTGGGTTCGCACAGTGGTTGGGAGCAGGGCTCGGGGTCTCGACGGCCTCCAGAGAATTGATCGAGCAATTGTTCGCTCGCCCCGGCCAGGCTCTGCGCAGCACGACCGCGTTCGGCTTTGTCGCCCTCGCTCTCTTCGGCCTGACCTTCGGGGTAGCGGTGCAGACCGGCTACGAAAAAGTCTGGGGCCTACCGCCGGCCCGCTGGCATGCCCATTGGCGACATGTGCTGTGGCTCGGTGTGCTGACCGGATTTCTCTTCTTCTCGGCCACCACGCTGCAGCGCGACCCCCTCGCGGGAGGGGCCATCGCGTCGCTGAGCGCCGTACTGTTCCTCTGGTGGTCCCAGCACGTACTGCTCGGCGGACGGGTCCGCTGGCGCGCCCTGCTCCCCGGCGCTGTGGCCACCGTGGTCGGGCTCGTTGGCCTGAGGGTCTTCTCCAGTCTCGTCTTCTCGCCGCTGATCGCATCCAGCACCGTCACCTACGGCCCCGTCGGCACCGTCCTGGTCATCCAGTCCTGGCTGGTCGGTGTGGGTGTCGTCGTCTTCGGAGGTGCGCTGACGGGCCGGCTCCTGTACGAGGAGACCTTCCGCAGGACACACGCATGGAAACGGCGCAGACGACATCCAGACCAGAGCTGACGCGCCAGGCACTCCCGGCCGACCTCTCCACGAGCGGCATCCTCCGGTACGCCCGGCCTCCGCGTAGGAGCCTGTCTCAGGTCAGCGGATACGACGTGCGGCCGGACGCATCGTCGATCTCGTCGTGGGCCTTGGTAAGCAGCCTCATGGCCAATTCGTTGAGTGCGCGGGCGCCCGCGACCTCCTCACCGACCCTGGGCTGATTGGAGTCGACCGGGTGACGGCTGGCGTAACCGTGGGCCCGTACCTCGGTGCCGTCGCGCAGCCGTACCAGTGCGGCCGCACGCGTGCGTTTGGCATCTTCCTCGAATTCCAGCTCGACATGCCATCCGACGGCGCTCTGCAACATGACGATCACCTCCAGCTTCCCTCTTACCAGGGTGCGCCCGCTCCAGCCGCCGCGCACGGCGCTCGCGCGCGGAGCAACGTGCGCCAACACGCCTTCGGGCTGCTTCGAACCCGGAGCCTCCCCCAGCCGTGAGCTCGGCTGACTTGATCCACCCTCCAGGGGTGCCATCCCGGCGGGGGACAATTCAGACCGCAGCTCACGCAGTAGCTCGTCGGCTACTGTGCGGCTCGCGCCTTCCCACTGCCCAGCTCAAGAGTTTCGCCACCACCCGTGCGCGCTCGCCACGGCCTGTAGCGGGATCTCCGTGCTGGACGGCATGAAGCTCATTGACGTTGACCAGCACCACGCGGAGCGGCACCTGGGCCAGGTCCGAGTACCGCACCGGGATGAGGCCTGCGGACCCGGAGCCCCGATGTGGGCCTCCTCTACCCGCCCAACCACCTCCAGCCCGCGTTCGCGGCCTGGCGACGCACCTTGCCGGCCACCGAGCAGACTGACCTGCGGAGATCCTGAGCCTGCCCTTCCACCAGCACATCACCGAAACGGACATCGACCGTGTGGCTTCTGCCCTCGGGCAGCCTCCAAGACGGCTGAGACCTCGATGCACCTGTCGACCGTTTGCCCGGGCAACTACTACCGCTCCCCCTTCGGCGACTGGGCCCTGGCCGAGGCGTGCCGGCCGGGCGGGCTCCCCCGGTCGCCCGCCACTAGCCATCGCTGGACTGAGATCTGGGTGAAACCCACGGCACAGTCGCCGTCCGGACGCCCTCCCACCCGGTGGCTCTTGGCCTGCTCCTCCGAGATCGGGCCGATGGCAGTCTCCGGCACCAAGCTGACGGGACAGCCGTCCCGCAGGGGTGTGAAGCCGCCCAAGGCATGCGCGGCGACCGGGTGGCCGTCACCTGGACGGCGTGCCGATTGAGGCCGCCGTCGCGCCACCCTCCCATCGCTCCTGATGTGGGCGTGACATCTGCAGACCCCCTAGGGACATCCTCGCCCTCGCGCTCCCTCCGTTCCGGCCACACCGTCGCGTACTTGTCCGGCGCACGCCGCGAGGCTGCCCGGCGCACATGACGGTGGCCGGGCAGGACGCGTCGCTGCAGTGAAGCCGGATCTCCAACAGTGGGGCGTGTGTAGAAGCGCTCTCCGGATCCCGCACCACGGCGCGTACGCCCGGGTGGTTCGCATTGGGAAATGCGCCAATTGGCCGTAGCGGACGATGCTTGGCCGTTATTTGACCGTGACTTGATCCCCGACCGTAGGGTAATCTCCAGGCAAAGAGGTGTTCGCGCGGTAGTCAAGCGAACCGCCTGACGTGCTGTCGCGATCGCGTGCGCGTCTGGCTCATGGCCACGTTACTCGGGGGGATGTGTTGATGGAGCTGCGGCGGATTCTGTGCGCTTTCGGCCCCTGGTCGGCATGGTCACTCCCCGAACACAGACGTTCCCACTTCCGTCGCCCTGCCGTGGCGAGGCGCTCAGCTCGGTAAAGCGCGAGCGTCGTCCCGTCTCGAATCACCTCTTCACTCCGCGTCAACGATGCCGCGGAATCACCGTCTGCTGCCTACAGGCAGACCGGAACATGTTCCTTCCACTGATGACCTGAACACACCGCGCCCGCGACCACTGTCGCGGCGCAGGAGAAAGGCCACCATGAAGTCCCTGGTTGACAACGCACGATCCTTCACGGCGCATGTGGCAGACCGTGCTGAGGAGTTCAGCGCCCTAGAGGCCGGACAGAGTCCCGAGGTCCTGTTCATCACCTGCTCCGACTCCCGCGTAGTGCCCTCCCTGATCACCGGCGCACGCCCAGGTGAACTGTTCGAGCTGCGGACGGCGGGCAACATCGTGCCGGAGTACAGCAGCGAGCACCCCAGCGCCGAGACAGCCACCATCGAGTACGCAGTACGGGTGCTCGGTGTCCGCGATGTCGTCGTGTGCGGGCACTCCCACTGCGGCGCGGTCAACGCGCTGGTCAGCGGAGGCGACCTCTCCGAACTGCCCGCCGTACAAGGCTGGCTGGAGCACGCTGCCGCCAGGCCCGAGATCACCACCCCCCACACCCCGGACGTCGCGGAGGCGGTCCAGCTCCACACGGTCGCCCAGTTGGAGCGGCTGCACACCCACCCCTGCATCGTGGAAGGGGTCGCGGAGGGAACCTTGCAGGTGCACGCCTGGTACTACGAGGTGCACACCGGATCGGCCAAGGCATGCGGGCCGGACGGCAAAACCTTCTTGCCGCTGTGACCCGTATCCGCCCGCCCCACGGGCCACCCAGTACCTCCCCTTCCGCTTCCGCTGTGCGAGGAAGTTCACTGATGCTCTCCACCCTCAAAAAACCCGCCCATCTGCGGCGTGATGTCCTGGCCTCCCTCGTCGTCTTTCTGGTCGCCCTACCCCTGTGCGTGGGAGTGGCCGTAGCCTCCGGAGTACCCGCCGAACTCGGTCTGATCACAGGCATAGTCGGCGGCCTGGTCGTCGGCTTCCTTCCCGGCAGCAGTCTTCAAGTCAGCGGCCCGGCCGCCGGTCTGACCGTCCTGGTGTTCGAGGCGGTGCAGGAATTCGGCCTCGGTGTTCTCGGGGCCATCGTTCTGCTCGCTGGCATTGCCCAACTCGCCCTGGGCGCCCTGCGATTCGGGCGTTTCCTCCGCGCGATCACGGTGGCCGTCGTCCAGGGCATGCTCGCCGGCATCGGACTCGTTCTGATCTTCGGCCAGCTCTACACCATGGCCGACGTCAAGCAGCCCCGCTCGGGGATCGACAAGATCCTGGGGGTGCCGCACCTGGTCACCGAGATCGCCACCTCCAGCCAAGCCCTGACCGCGTTCGCCATCGGGGCAGGCACCATCGCCGTCCTGGTGCTGTGGAAGAAGCTCCCTGCCCAGGCTCAGCTGCTCCCCGCACCCCTTGCCGCGGTCGCCCTGGCCACCGGCGCGACCGCGGTGGCCGGATGGTCCGTCCCCCGAGTCGAAGTACAAGGACTCCTCTCGGCCATCCAGCCCCCAGGGATATCCGACTTCGCCTCGCTGGGCAGCATCGCAGCCCTCGGCACGGTCCTCGCCTTCACGCTCATCGCCTCGGCCGAAAGCCTCTTCAGTGCCGCCGCCGTCGACCGCATGCACGACGGTCCGCGAACCGACTTCAACAAGGAGCTGATGGCCCAGGGCGTGGGCAACGCCATCTGCGGCGTGCTCGGCGCACTGCCGCTGACCGCGGTCATCGTCCGCAGCTCCGCCAACGTTCAGGCCGGAGCCAAGACAAAACTCTCCCGCATCCTGCACGGACTCTGGCTCGTGCTCTTCGCCGCTCTCCTCCCGGCCGCGATCGGCATCATTCCTCTGGCCGCGCTCGCCGGGGTTCTCGTCCACGCTGGCTGCAAGCTCGTCCCGGTCAAGGACCTACTCCCCCTGTGGCGCACGCACCGCGGCGAGGCCCTCGTCCTCGCCGTCACCGCAGTCGCCATCATCACCACCAACATGTTCGAAGGCGTCCTCCTCGGCATCGCCCTCGCCGTGATCAAAAGCGCCTGGGAGACCTCCCACATCCACCTCGAGACTCACGAGACGACCGACGGCCGGCTCCTCGTCACCCTCACCGGATCAGCCACCTTCCTCCGCCTACCCCGCATGCTCGAAACCCTCGAAGCCCTCCCCCACGACAAGCCCATCGAACTCGACCTCTCCGAGCTGCGCCACCTCGACCACGCCTGCCGCACCACCCTGGAGAACTGGGCGAAACAGCGAGGTATCACGCTCGAGATGCTCGTGACAGCCTGACCGGCCGCCCCTCTCGAACACACCACCCACGGACAGTTCGCCCTCACAACAGACACACAAGCCCTGTCCTCCGCTGTCCCTCGCTCGACGTCGGGCGAGGGACAGCAACCCGGGCACTCCCACACCGATCATGCACGGTAAAGCTCAGGAGGCAAACGGTGTACGACCTCAGGGCCGAGGCAGAAATGAGACTGCACTCAGAAAAGACAGCCAAGGAACTCGCACTGAAAAAGCGCCGTGAAGAGGCCAGCGAGAACGACAGCGACACACCCACAACACCTCCGTCCGACCAAGAACACATCACTGCTCAAGAGACAGCAATCGACGCAGAGCAGGCTGGGTAACGCTCACAGCTACCTCGGGCGCGTCGATGGCGCCGCTCAATGAGCCGGCCCCTCGTCCAGATCACGGTCGACATACGCCTCCGCCCTGGCCGAGCCTCGAATGTGACGCGCTACCTGACGGATGCAGAGTGGCTACTGGAGGACTTGACGCGCGGGAGGCGCTGGATCGGCAACCCGATGGACAAGGCCGCGTATCGAGCCTTAGCCACGCTGAAAGCGATCGGTGCCTCACGAGCCGACGACGCCCCGATCTACATCACCTGACTCCACCACAACACGGCAGACATGCACTGCTGCGCGAAGAAGATCAGGGTCGAGTTGTGCTTCGCCCCGGCCCACGTCTTATGGGCCGACCCATCGAGGCTCACTTCGGCCCGTTGCGGCAGTTCGCCCTGGCCAACTCCCACCACCGCATAGCCACCCCGCGCAGACCCAGGCGCCCCCCACCACTACCTGAGCTGACGCAACGCCAACGCCCGCCACCCGACGTACTCTTCGCCGGATCCTGATCAAACCGACCCCAACGGTGAACGTAAGAGTCACGCCCTACGGGCGATGCGATACAGCACGTTCGCGCGCAGCGGCCCGTCGGGCTCGGTGGGGTCGTTGAAGTCGTCGGCCGGGTCCCGGGTCATGCCGATCCGGCGCATCACCGCCTGCGAACGGAGGTTGGCGGCTGTGGTGACAGCGAGGATCTCAGGGAGCTCAAGAGTGTCGAAGCCGTGGGCCAGGACTGTCCGCGCAGCCTCGGTAGCGTAGCCGTGGCCCCAGGCCGAGCGGGCGAGCCGCCAGCCGATCTCCACTCCTGTGAACGGCATGCCGTCGTCCACCTCGTCCAAGCCTGCGAAGCCGATGAACTCGCCGGTGGCCTCCACCTCAACCGCCCACCAGCCGTAGCCTCGCTGGTCGAACTCGGCCTGGAACTGCGCCACGCAAGCATCGCTCTCTTCACGGGTGAGCAGGCCCCCCAAGTGCTCTCGCACCTCGGGATCGGCATTCATCGCCGCCCACGGTTCAAGGTCGGAGTCACACCATCGACGCAGGACGAGTCGATCAGTACGCAGTTCAGCCATGCCGCCCAGCCAACGTGAGCGCTAGCCCCGAGGCAACCTCTTTTCCCTCTGGGGGGTGCCATCTGGAAATGGAGGGAGACGTCTGGTTCAGGCGGCACACCCGAGCGATTCGGCCGGCTCGTAGTCCAGTTCGCAGCACCCATGCAGAGCAGAGGCCCGCACTCATCCACCCCGCTACTGGCGCATCCTGCGGGTCTCAGCCGGAGTAAGCGCTTCCCGGATGCTCGGAGATGGTCTGTCTGTGCATGCATCCCGCGAGCACAGGGGTACCACCCACTCACGCATGCAGATGTCAGTCGCGTCAGTCGTCGGAATGGAAGCGTCCCTCGAAATACTCGTATCCGCCACCCAGTTCGTTGACTTCGAAACGGGCTGCCCACTCGTTCACCTGGCTCAGCGTGGACTCACCGCCCAGTCCCGCTGCGGCCAGTAGCGGCACCTCGTCGAGCTCCTGCCACTGCTCGTACGACAGCGTGAGGGAAAGCAGCCCGCTCAGATCAGCGACCGTGCCAACGTCCTGGACTATGGCACCGGACAGTTCGAGCCCTTCGAGCCGAGGGAACGTCCGCAGCGCGCTCAGATCGACAGGTTGTTTTGTGGAGAGTTGCACCACGCGCAGGGTCGGGTGTCCGGCCAGCTGATGGAGGTCGACCGCATCCAGATGTAGGCGCAATGCCTCAAGTGGGATGTCGAGCAGCGGACGCAGGTCGACGGGACCTTCACCGAACAGCATGACTGCCCTCATGTAGGGCGCCCGGCGGACGGCTTCAAGATCGAGGCTCTTGACCTCGTCGACGACCAGGGTGTGGATCCGGTGCGGCTTCTTCGGGATCGGACCCTCACCCCGCCAGTGCGTCTTGCTGTCGTCCAAGTAACTCGGGATCTCGACGTCGACGTCCAGGTACCCGTCCTCTTCCCAGTAGTCGCCCCGGTCGAGCGCCGCCACATGGCGGCGCAGCATGGTCGTGACCGAGTCGGCCACGTAGGCGGGCTCGGGGTGATAGTTCCTCCCGACGCGGATGACCTGGCCCGGCCGGCCTGCCGGCCCCGGATCCATGTCGACCGCCAGGTAGTCGCCACCGGTGCTGGTCGCAAAGGGGATCCAGTTCGGGCTCGGGCTGCTCACCCACCGTCGGATGACCCCCGGCGGCTCCGCCTCGCCGGCCATCGCCCACAACGGATCGTCCGTCCACTTCCACTCATAATCGTGATGGAGATGGGTGGTCGTGGACTCCAGACCGAACCACGGGTGGCCGTGGAACAGCCCGACCTCGTCGTCGCCGTCGGCCTCGCCGTAAAGGGCCACCAGGTCAGGGGGGAGTTCACCCCGGAAATCGGCCAGCAGGGCGGCCCGCTCGGCCGCGGCCAACGGAGGAGGCAGGAGCTCCTCCTCCCCTTGGATGTCCGCACGCTTGCGTACGTACTGACGGAACAGCCGGACGGCCTCCTCCGGATCACCCGCGGGTGTTGGATCGGATGGCCCGTCCTGCTCGGCGCCAGGCTGCACGGGCAGCTGGTCCGGGCGCAGCACGTAAAGAAGCTGGTCTTGCTCAGGGTAGGGCTTACGCGTGATGGCCTGGCTGAGGACCGCCTCGAACCGCCCCGAGGGCTCGACAGTCAGTTCAACCGTCAGATGGTCACCGGACGCACCGCTGAGCGCGTACAGCTCCTTGGCCCCCTGTGGGACTATGCACCCTTGTTCGGCGCCATCAGCCATCTCATAAAAGCTGTTCCCGCCGCCGCCACCCGAAGGCCCGCGATAGGTACACAGCCGCCCCCGTCGCCACCCCTCCGGCGCGGCTGCCTCGATGCTGGCAGCCATGTTCCGCAGAACTCGTTCCGCAGCAAGCTTCCGCTGATCATCCATGCTGACAAGTTCTACACCGCTCCACTGACATCACACCCAGGCTCACTTGCGGTTCGAATGGTCTCGGATCGCACCTGCCCTGTCGTAGCTGACATGCACGACTCCCTCGTTCACCTCAATGGGTGCATACCGGTGAACTCGCCGCCGGGGGTGACGGGTTCATGGTTCATAGGGGCGCCAGGGGAAGATCTTCCGGGGGGGGGGGCGGCACCCCGCTCCCCCCGCGGGAGTACACGGGGGCCGTGTTGTAGATGCGACCGTCGGCGCCGTGCTCGTACTCGCTGCCCGGGGCGAGCCACACCCCGAGGTCACCCGCGGGTTCCGCGAGCGCGCGGTCACGCGGTCCGCCCAGGGGTTCGGCGCCGGCCTCGGCGAGCTCGGCGACCGAGGGCTTGACGTCCCCCACCGGGGCTCGTAGGGCATGACATTTCTTCTCAGTCGTGACCGACAGCTTCCCCGTCAAGCCTTCCCCGGGTAACTCCGAGCACCGTCGGCCCGCACAGTCATCACGCGGTCGTCCCGCAGCCGTCCGGCTCTCCGCGCAGACCCAGGAGGAGCGCCGCGCCTGAGGTTCGACCTACCTGCCCGGAGAAAGGCCCGCAATCCCCAGCGCCTAGGATCAGTTTGTGCAGCACTTCGAGGTCGTGACAGCCGTCGCCGCATCCCCGGACCAGGTGTTCGCGGTGTGCCTGGACGTGGAGGCGCATACCCGCTCGATGGCTGATTCGTCGGAGCGCGCCGTTGATGGCAGGACCCGGGGCGAGCTATCGCTCGGTGACACGGTGACCTTCCAGGCTCGCCATTTCGGCCTGACCTGGCGACTCAAGGCCCGCATCACCTCGTACGATCGGCCCCGACGTTTCGTGGACGAGCAGGAGTCCGGGCCCTTCAAACGATGGCGTCACGCCCACCACTTCGAGCCGGACGGCGACGGTGGCACCATCATGCGAGATGTCATCGACTTCGCTTCACCGCTGGGGCCTGTCGGACGCATCGTGGACAGGTTTGTCCTGGGCCGGTACATGCCCCACCTCATCAGAACCCGCAACGCCTACCTCGCCAGCACTTTCGACTGAGTGGTCGAGGCGGACGGCTCCACCGTTGCGACCGCGACGTCCCCAACCAAGATCGGCCAGCGCCATGACGCGTTGAACGACTGCGCCGTGCTCATCAACGCGAGTCGTCCACGAGCCGCTTGGCGAGCAGTTCGGAGGAGGCGGGGTTCTGTCCGGTGTAGAGATTGCGGTCGACTTCCATGAACGGACGCAGGGGCAGGCGTCCCTTGCGGTAGTCGGCGCCGCTTTCGCGCAGGCGGTCTTTCAGGGGCCAGATCGCCTTGCGTCCGAAGCTGTGCAACTTCTCCTCCAGGTTGGACAGGCCCGTCATCCGGTATCCGGCGAACGACCACGAGCCGTCCTCGTTCCTCTCCGCGAACGTGGCGGCCGGTGCGTGACACAGCAGCGCCAGCGGCTTGCCGGAGCGCAGCACGCGGGTGGGGAGCGCTCCCGAGACCGGGTCTCGACGTCATCGCCCATGCGACGACAAGCTCGCCGGAAGCTGTCCGAGCAGAATGCGAGGTTCGCGAAGTGGCTCACCTCGCTTCCGGTCTACGCCTCACACTCAAACGCCCCGGCACGCAGGCACAGATGGCTGCGGACAGGCTCCGTGCCCTCGATGAATCATCGTCGGGCGCTACTGGTGGCGCCACACCCGGCGATACCAGTCGGGGCAAGCAACGAGTGTCCGTTCACTCTGCTGACCGCGCGCGTGCACGTGTGCCGTCGTCCGCACTGACGAACACGCCGGCCAGCCTCGACCGGACGAGCTGAGTCCGCTCACCTGCAACAAGATCCAGCGTCTGTTCTTCGCCCTCCTCCACGTGGGCGATGCGCAGGCCGTCGTCCATCCGTCGGACGATGGGCCCGGGAGTTGTCGGCACCCCCGATCCAATGAGCGATGTACAGCACGGTGAGGCCGTCTTGGGTGTACTGCCTTGTGCTCACGCCGCCACCTTCGTGTTCCACGGCCACCGGCGCGTTGCGACGACCAGGCCGTCAGGCAGCAGTTCGCCCATGCCCTTGGAGGGTGTCGGTGATCGGTCCACATCCATGCGGTCCAGGTGCCGCGTCACGGGCCGGTGGTGCCAGGCGATGTGACGCCCCGCCCGGGGCACGTCACCCGTCCGCGGCGTCCTCAGCCTCCCAGCGCAGCAGTTCGCCCGGCTGACACTTGAGCACCTCGCAGAGCGCGGCGAGCGTCGCGAAGCGCACCGCCTTGGCGCGGCCGTTCTTGAGTACCGCCAGGTTGGCGGGCGTGATCCCTACGCGGTCCGCGAGTTCGCCCACGGACATCTTCCGCCTGGCCAGCATCACGTCGATGTCGACGGCGATCGGCATCAGATCACCTCGCCCAACTCGGCCTCCATCTGCGCCGCTTCGACGTCGCGCGCGACGGCCTGGGCGAGCAGCATCCGCAGCACGAGCACGATGAGCGCGACCCCCAGGATGGCCAGGGCAATCCCGCCCATGATGACGGTGACGCCCGGGTCGGCCCGCTGGCCCGGGGCATTGAGGACCGTGACCGCGAGCCACAGGAGGGCAGCCGCCACGATCGCGCCGATCACGGCGTCGACGTACCGGAAGGCCGCGTGGGAGAACACGGTTCCGCGTCGCACCATGGTTACCAGCCGCCATACGCAGACCACCGTGGCCTGGACCGACACCATGCCCAGGATCGTGATCACGCGTAGCGGGGTCAGCGGAAGCGTCCCGTCCTCCGGGTCGGTGGCCAATGCCCACACCATCAATGCCTGCACGAACACGGTGCCGGCGAGCACCACCACGAGCACGGCGCGCAGCGCACCCACTGTCAGCTTTGCCACGACCCATCCTTCCATCGAGTTACGATGTGAATCTATCGAATCTCGATAGACAGGGCAAGGCCTGGGGTGGACAGCGGTTCCGCGCCGTGGCGGGACACCGCCGAGCGGCCGCTCCCGGGGAGCGAGCTCGCCCGCGCACTCTTCCTGGCGCCGCACCCTTCGCTCCATCGTTCTGATCCGGCACCCTGGCCCCCGACCTGCCGTCGGGAAGCTTCCAGTTGTGCGTACTCCCCCTGCACCAGCGCTTCCCGCCCGTCTAGCGCGAGGCGGAAGGGTTGCAGCTTCTGGCGGTCCAACGCCTCCCTGGCCGTGTTCGCCGCCATCCGGCCTGCGGAGCGTTTGGCCACCGAACCGGCCACTGGCGGCCGGCCCTGCGCGTGAAAGCAACGCTCGCAACTCTTGCCCACCTGAGCACGGACAGGCCCCGAACCACCGGGCGTGGCCTGCTCGCTGCAGTGTCTGGTGTATGCATCCGGGGCCGGTAGAGACGCCCCCGGACGCGTCGCTTTCCAAGATCGGCCGCTCGATGACGGGCTCGGTCACGGCGACCGAGCCCGTCCGGACCAAGAAAACGATCAAGGCCGGGTGAGATTGGCGGCCACGGCATCGAGGACCCAGTCCAGGCCGGTCGCGAAGGATGCCTCGGCGTCCACGTCCGTGCCGTCGTGCACCGCCTTCGCCAGCGCCGGGAACCGGCCCGTGGCCAACATCCTGGTCACGTGCGGGCCGGAGGCGCGCTGCCAGTCGCGCTTGGACAGGCCCGTGGCGCGCTCGGCCCGCAGGTTCGCGATCTCGCGCCTGATCGCGCCGGTGAAGTAGGCGCTGACAGTCTCCACAGCGCGCATGACGGTGTCGATGTCGGCGAGGCCGTCGAGGGCGGCCAGCGTGGCCTCGGTCACGGCGAGGCCGTTCGGGCCCAGGGTGGGGCGGCCGCCGAGCAAGTCAGCCAGCCATTCGTGACGGAGGGCGGCCTGCCTGGTGCGGTGGGCGAGGATCCGCAACGCCTCCCGCCAGTCACCGGGCTGCTCCTCGGGGACAATCTCGGCGTGGACCTCATCCAGCATGAGGTCGAACAGCTCCTGCTTGGTGGAGATGTATCCGTACAGCCGCATCGGGCCGGCGTTCAGCCGGGCGGCGACCTTGCGCAACGACACCGCTTCCAGCCCGCCCTCGTCGGCCAGCGCGATGGCAGTGGCGACGATCCGATCCCGGTCGAGCGGCACGGGGCGAGTCGGCGGCTCCGGCCGGTCCCACACAGTCATGGTCACACCGTTCTCTTGCGATGCATCGTATTGGCAAAATACAGTGTATCGCTATGAGACATCGTATCGCTGTGGTCGGGAGCGGCCCTGCCGGCCTCACCTTCGCCCGTGTCCTGCACCGCCATGGCCACCCCGTCGCCGTCTTCGAACGCGACCCCGCCCCCGACGCCCGCCCCCAGGGCGGCACGCTGGACCTGCACGAAGGGCTGGGTCAGCGCGCGCTGGACAAGGCGGGGCTACTGGCGGAGTTCCAGTCGCTGTCCCGTCCCGAGGGGCAGGCCATGCGCATCCTGGACGCGGACGGGACCGTCCTGCGCGACTGGCAACCCCGTCCAGAGGACCGGGCCAACCCCGAGATCGACCGCGGGCAACTCCGTGACCTGCTACTCGGCCCTCTGGACGTCCAGTGGGGGCGGGGCGTGACGCAGGTGGTGCCGGGGACCCGGGATGGCGCACTGGTCCAGTTCGCGGACGGACGGAAGGAGACTTTCGACCTCGTGGTCGGCGCGGACGGAGCCTGGTCCCGGATCCGCCCGGCAGTCTCGTCGGCGACGCCGCACTACACCGGCGTCACCTTTGTCGAGACCTCCCTGGACGACGTCGACACCCGCCACCCTGACCTCGCCCGGTTGATCGGCGACGGTTCCCTGGCTGTGTACGGCGTGAACCGCGCGCTCGTCGCCCAGCGGAACAACGGCGGCCACGTAAAGGTGTACGCCCAGTTCCGCGCGCCGCTGGACTGGCACACACACCTGGACCTGGCTGACGTCGAGGCCGTGCGATCGAGCCTGCTGGCTCTGTTCGACGGCTGGGCCGCTCCCGTCCTCGAACTCCTCCGCCACGGCACCGTTTTCGTCCACCGCCCCCTCTACGTCCTGCCCGCATCCCACACCTGGGCCCACGTCTCCGGGGTGACGCTGCTGGGCGACGCCGCCCATCTGATGCCCCCATTGGGGGCGGGCGCGAACCTCGCGATGCTGGAAGGCGCCGAACTCGCGGAGTCCATCGCCACCGGCCCTGAGGATCTGGACGAGGCCGTCCGCGCCTTCGAGGAACAGATGTGGGCACGGGCCGGCAGGTGGGCGAAGATCACGACGGCCGGTCTGGAACGCCTCGTGAGCCCGGACCCTGCCGAAGCCCTCGCCCTCTTCGACCAAGTCCAGCCCTCCTGACTGCAGCAGGCTCATCAGGAGCCCTCTATCAAGGGCGGGCTGGGGCAACCGCCGGCGAGGGGCCCATCCCCCTCTGAGGCGGGCTGCCCGGTGACTCCGGACGGCAATAAGCCGAAGAGGGCAGGCCGGCTTTTCGGCGGCGAGAGCGGCGACGACGGGGGCGTCGGTTCCTGAGACCGGACCGGAAGACCGCGACCGCGGCACGCTGTGGCAGGCTGCGGGAAGAGGCCCAGCCGGCCAGGCGGCCGGACCGCCGACGTCAAGGACGCAACAGATGAACGTGCCGGATCCGGAGCGGACTTCCTCCCACGTCACCCGTCGCGAGGCCATCGCCGCGGAGACCGCGAAGTTCGTGGCCGCGCTCGCGGGCGCGAGCCTTGCGACCCCGGTCCCCAGCTGTCCGGGCTGGACACTCCTCGACCTGGTCAGGCACACCGGAAGCGTGCAGCGGCGATTCTCGGCGCTGCTGCGGGAGGGCTTCCAGGAACCCCCGCGCACCCGCGAGATCGGGGAGCTGCGGTTGCCGGATCACGAGGACGGCTACCCGGCATGGTTGACGGCCAGTGCGGCTGAGGCGGCCGAGACCTTCACGGCCGTCGATCCGGACGCCCCGATGTGGGCCTGGGGTGCCGATCAGCACGCCCGGTTCTGGGTACGGCGGATGCTGTTCGAGACGCTGGTGCACCGCACCGACGCGGAAATGGCCGTGGGCATCCGGCCCCTCGTCGACCCGTGGCTGGCGGCCGACGGCGTGGACGAGTTCCTGGTGAACCTCCCCTTCGCGGCGTCCTTCGCTCCCGAGGTGGCCCGCCTCCGTGGCCAGGACGAGACCCTGCTCTTCCGCTGCACCGACAGCGAGGCGGGCTGGCTGGTCCGGCTACGGCCCGACGGCTTCAGCGTCGAACCGGCCCACGGGGGCCCGGCGGCGGCAACCGCATCGGCCGACGCCGCCATCCACGCGGCCGCCGCCGATCTGCTGCTGCTCGTCTACGGACGCCTCGACCACGGCTCAGACGCCTTCACGGTGCACGGCGACCGCGATCTGCTCGAGCGCTGGTTCGCCCACTCCGCGTTCTGAGAGCTGAGAGCTGAGAGCCGGGCACCAACCGACCGACGCGTTTGCGCGAACTGCGGGACCATCCCCGGCGGGCGCCCGGGACGCCCCGGGCGCCGGCGGCCCCCGCCCCGGCGCGCAGGGCCAGCTCCGCCAGGGCCTGTGGCGCGCCCGCCTGCCCACGGATCCTGGGGAAGGCAGGCGCACCGTCGCCGGCGTCGATGGTGTCCACACCATGGAGATCGAGCCCGAAGACCTCGCCGACCCGGAGCACCAGCTCCGGCCACCCCGCGGGAAGGCCCCGGACGGCGCGGGGCCGGGCCGGGCCGCGGCCGCCCGGGGTGACTTCGGAGCGGCGCAGCGCGGCGAAGAGTTGGCCGTCGACCGCCCACAGTTCGTGGTTCCAGCCGCTGTTCTCGGTGAACTCCTGGACGACCACCGGCTCGTCGGGCCAGGCAGCCGCCAGTTCCGGCAGACTGTCGACACGGGCGACGAGGTCGCGTCGACGGCTGTCTCTGCTCTTGATGACGAGAGGAGTGGCCGGCTCTCCCTCCGCCGGCAACCCGGCGAGCGTCGCGACGGTACAGGTGGCGGCGAACGGCAGCCCGGCCCGGTGGGCCAGCGCCGCCATGTCTGTCCGGTCCTGGCACAACCTGGTCACCGCCGCGGAGTTGTGCACCGGGGCGCCACGTTCCTTGAGGCGGGCGGGGAGGGCCCGCGCCCGAGGGGTGTGATTTGAGGAGGTAGACGTCGGCGGGCGCGCCCGGATGGTCCGGTTCGGGGCAGGCTCCCGGAACCTCCGGGCCGGCTGGTCCGGGATCGATGACCTCGACGTGATGACGAGGCGTCAGCAACGCGGTGGTCGGGGCCAGCAAAGGGTACTCGGGGGCGTCTCCGGTCAGGCAGCTCCCCACCCGCCGCCCCCGACGGCGGCGGCGGCGGACGGGACGGAGAGAAGTCCTAATCCGAGCGAGCCGGACGCGGCCTGCGAGCAGAGCATCGACATGCCCCGCACCTTCCTCCGGACCAAGCAGGCTGATGCAGCCCGATCGCGGCGGGCACCTGGCGATCTCGGGCTTCCCCTACTGCCTGCTGAACGCAACTGATCAACCCCGCCCGGTTGGACAAGCGCAGAGAGACTCAGTTGACCGCACCAACGTGAAAGGCAGCTCCGCTGATCGGGCACCCGGGGCAGGGTCAGGCGGAGACGGGGGTACGGGACAGGGCGGTGCGCAGCGCGAAGGCGCCGAGCAGGCCGCCTGCCGTGAACCGCTGGGCGGCCATGACGCGGGGTCGGGTGGCCAGAAACCCCGAGAGCCGTGCTGCGCCCAGCATGATCAGCGCGTTCACGGTGACCGCCAGGATGATCTGCACACCGCCGAGCTGGAGCAGTTGTGCCCAGGCCGGGCCTGCCTGCGGGTCCAGGAACTGGGGCAGCAGCGCGGCGTACATCAAAGCGATCTTGGGGTTGAGGAGGTTGGTCAGCAGGCCCATCGAGAACAGGCGGGCGTCGGAGACCGGGGGCAAGTCCTGGTCCGGGGCGAAAGGCGAGCGACCGCCGGGCTTGAGCATGCCCCACGCAAGGTAGGCCAGGTAGGCGGCCCCGGCGAGCTTGACCACCGTGAACGCCACCGGCACGGCGGCGAACAGCGCGGACAGGCCTGCCGCCGCGGCCAGCAGGTAGCACAGGAACCCGACGGCGGTCCCGCTGAGGCTGATCAGGCCCGCCCTGCGGCCCTGGGTTATCGCGCGGGAGGCGAGGTGAATCATGTTCGGTCCCGGAGTCAGGACCATGCCCAATTCGACCAGGGCCACCCCTCCCATCGCGGTCAGCGTGATCACAGGTCAACCTCCTGGTCGCTCCCGGGGCACCTGACACCTCGGAGTGCGGGAGCCACCCGAGGTTGTTTACGGACGGCCACAACGCATCAGCAGCATCTGACTCGCCTACTGCAGGTTACGCCGCTGCCGCTCGAGACGTGCATGCACCCGTGAGGACATGCCTGAACACGGCCTGAAACAGGGGAGGTTGCGCGCGTATACACCGTTAGATTCGCAATCTGCCAACTTGTAGAACCTCTCCTTCCCGGTGGCCCTGGCGAGCCGGTTAGCAGCCCGTGGGGCACGCGGGGGTCGTTGGCATAGCGAGCCAGGCCAGAGAAGACGAGGGCGCATGCGACAGCTCCGCTGCATGTGCCCGGCCATGGACGTCGGTCCTCGGCTGAAGTCCTCGGATAAGGGCGGCGCGCTACGGCAGTGCCCTCCCCCGCCCGCAGTGCGCCAGCCGCGCCGTGCCACCGCCCTTCGTTCTGCCCGCCGAACTCGACTTCGCCCGTCCGGTCGAGGCGACCCCCCTGGGGCCGAAGTGGTCGGCGAGCGTGTCGAGATGGGATGGTTCTCCAGACACTCAGAAGTACCTTGCGCGGAGGTCCGTCCTAGGCGACGTAGGCCAGACGGGTCAGGTCACGGGCCAGCAGCTTCTGGTGATCGGGCGGTTCCGAACCTCGATGAGCTCGTTCGGCAGCAGGGGTCGGTTTCTCGTTCTCAGCGCAGTTGCTGGGCCAGTCCGACGATGATGCCCTCCGGACCGCGGACGTAGCAGAGCAGATAGCTGTCCTCGAACCGGGCGATCTCGCCGACGAGTTCGGCGCCGTGAGGGCGCAGGCGGGCAACCGTGTCCTCGAGGTCGTCGACGGCGAACATGACGCGGTGCGTTCCCAAGATGTTGTGCGGCCGGTTACGCGGGCCGGCACTGATCACCGCGGGGCTGCGGTACTTCGCCAGCTCGAGCCGGCTGTGACCGTCCGGGGTCCGAACCATCGCGATGTCACAGCGGACGCCGTCGAGTCCGGTGCACTGGTCGGCGACGAGGCCCTCGACCTCCGCCTTGCCCTCCAGCTCCATACCGAGTTCCACGAAGAACGCGATGGCGGCATCCATGTCCTCGACGACGATGCCCACGTTGTCCATCCGCTGAATCGCCATGCTGGATTCTCCTTCTTCCTCGTGCATCCGGTGGTGGCCCCTGATGTCCCTGGGACGGAGCCGGTGACACGCTCTCGACATCCTCAGACCGCCGAACTCCGAAAATTTCTGGATCGCGCCTCAGCACTGCACAGCAGACCCGCGAGCCAGGCGCCACCACCGAGGGTGAGTGCGGCGCAGGTGGCCGCTCCGATGCAGACGATCAGCCGCAGTGTGCCGTCCCCGCTGTTCAACGCTTCCTCGACGAATCGCAGCGTGCGCGCTTGGGCATTACGCCTCACCGACCCATTCACGGTGCCGGGTCGCCCTTGGCGGGTGGAGTTCCCCGTGCCGCTCGTCCTCGCCGCACCCGTCCGGCCCAGCCGCGCGGCGGCGCGAGCTGCGGGCCGCGTTGCCCCCCGGCGGGCCCGAGCATCCGTGGACGGATCGCAGATCAGCGCTGGATTGGGCTCTGGGAACAAGCTCCGGTACGTCACCGTCCAGCCGAACCTCGTCGCCGAGGTACGCGCTGACACAGCGGCAGACCGCGGCCAGCACCGGCACCCAGTGCGCTGCCTGCGGCACCGACCTGCCACGCGCATTCTCCGACATCGCGCAGGCCGCACAGAGGTTGCCGGACGCGGTGCTCGACGGCGAGCTTGTCGCCGTCCTGGCCGACACGGGCACGGTCGCCTTCGAACGGCTCCAGACCCGGGCCGGCCGCGAGCCGGGCGAAGCCCGGCTGGACGGTCCGATGGTCGAGTGGCGCGGCGCTGGCCCCAACGCGTGGAGCTGCACTGGCGATCGGCCCTGCAGGCGCGTGGTGTCAGAGCCGGAGGCCGTGATGGGGCAGGCCTGACCGAGCATCCTTCTCCATGAGCCGGAGAGCCCTACCGTTCACGCCCCAGGACAGCTTCTCGGCCTCCGCTGCTAATGCGGCTCCCTGCCGAAGCGCCCGGTGCCGTGTGCCAGTGTCGCCACCGCATTCAATGCCTCCAGTGGCTCATAAGAGGTGAAGGCGTCGAGCTGGTGCTCCAACCGCTCCAGCCGGTTGTCGACTTCGCTGGCAGCGGCATCAAACATGTCTCGACCTCGGCAATGTGCTCGGCACGAGTACGTGGTCGCATACGGCCCCATCCGCCGCTACATCCGATCAGTCCGGTCCCGGAGGACGCCTACAGGCGAGAGGGCGAGTCCAACAAGTCCCGGGAACGGCCCGTGCAGGGTGGGTAGGCTGCCGGTCACGGCAGTGCAGTTACGCCAAAGGAGAGACCATGCGCAGGTGGGCACTCTTGGCATTGTTGTCCCTGACCTTGCTCGCTGCCTGCTCCGGGGACCCACAGCGCACTCCCCGAACCGCGATCTCTTCACCTGCAAATCCCAAAGAGACCACCACAGGACCAGCAGGCAAGCAGCCAGCGACGACGCCCCCCGAAGAAGCCTGCCGAGGCGGCGTGCCCTTCTACACCGCGAGCCCTCCGTACGCCGGTGCGGGCCCGCCCAGGGTGATCGGTTTCGCGCTCTACGATCCTGATGATGAGGAAGTCAGCGCGCCGCCTTATCGCCCCAGCCTCCCGTCGTCCTGGGCATCGTCCATACCCGGGGGGTACGGCACCGATCCCCAGGTGTTTGAGATGGCGCCCAGGGAGGCCGACTTCAAACAAGCCCAATTGGCTGTCTGTATGTCCTGGCCACGGCTGACAGGCAAGTCAGCCGTCGGAGAATGTGGCCCCTACGAAGGCCTGACCAGGGAAGTGTTCCCGGCTGACTACGATTTCCAGGTATTTGAAGCCAGAACCGGCCGGCTCTTGAAGGCCTTTACCCTCAGCGGAACCGAAAAGGGCTGTCCGGCGCAGATCGCGCTGGGGGACACGACAATGATGCCTAAATCCGTCGACGAAGAAGCGCTCGCAGCTGAACTTCGCCCCCTGGTGGAAAAGGATTTCTGAACGTCTCCGGGTGGAACGGCCAGGATGCGCTTTTGTGTGCGGGCGAGGGGCGAGCCGGTGTGCGGCGCGGTGCTCTGCGGCGAGGATGTGTTGGGCCGTGGGGTGGCGGGGCATTGTGGCTTCACCCTTGTGCCCACACGGGGGCATACGGTTGCCGAGCAGTCGAAGAACTACCGGCAATCGACCAACCACCAGGTCGTCATCGATGCCGATACCCGCCTCGTCGTCGCCGTCCGCCGACCGGTCACGAGCAACTGCCACGACGGCAAGGCGTGGGAACTCTCCGGTGCGAAGGCTGCCGTCGGCCGGGCCACGGTCATCGCGGACGGCGGCTATCCAGGCACCTGCCTGCTCATCCCGCCCCGCCGTGAAGGCGACCAGACCGAACTGCCAGCGTGGAAAGAGGAGCACACACCTCCCATAGCAAGGTCCGGGCCCGCGTCGAGCACGCCTTCGCCCGGATGAAGGCATGGAAGATCCTTCGTGACTGCCGCCTGAAAGGCGACGGCGTTCACACCGCCCTCGCCCGGCATCGCTCGGCTGCACAACCTC
Organism: Streptomyces sp. NPDC048248; assembly: GCF_043201875.1. Classification (NCBI taxonomy): domain Bacteria; kingdom Bacillati; phylum Actinomycetota; class Actinomycetes; order Kitasatosporales; family Streptomycetaceae; genus Streptomyces; species Streptomyces sp. NPDC048248. The sequence goes on along the minus strand of NZ_JBICZL010000007.1, from coordinate 339,644 downwards.
GCCCTCACGGGGTAACTCCCGCCCCACACGGGACCAGAGAGCTCCAGGAGAGGCAGCTCCCCGCCTCCCCGGCTCGGAGAATGCTCAGTCGATACAGAATTCGTTGCCCTCGATGTCCAGCATGGGGATGCACGACTCATTTTCCTCATCGGCATACAGCGTTTGCACGTGGGTGGCGCCCAACGCGACCAGTCGTGTGCACTCGGCTTCGAGCGTGGCGAGACGCTCGCCCCCCACGAGCCCGGTGCCGACCCGGACGTCGAGATGCACCCGATTCTTGACGATCTTGCCTTCGGGGACGCGCTGGAAGTACAGGCGCGGGCCCACGCCTGAGGGATCACTGCAGGCGAACCATGAACCCTGCTCCTCAGGAGGCAGGGTACGGTTGAAATCGTCCCAGGTGGCGAACCCCTCCGGTGGCGGCGGAATGTCATACCCCAACACCTCGCACCAGAAACGAGCGACGCGCTCAGGTTCTGCACAGTCAAAGGTGACCTGGAACTTCTTGATCGCTGACATCGGCGCACCATAGCAAAGCGGAATCTTCCGCTCTTTTCCCCAGACGGACCCGCCCGCCACCCGTCGCGCCCTGGGTCACCTTCGACACCGAGTGACCAAACCGGACAGTCCGCGAGAACGATGCGACCGTGGCGGCGGAGCGCCCCAGCGGTCCCCAGGATCCAGTCCAGACAATCAACCTGCATGCCAAGATCATTTGCGGGACCATCCCTTGGACGCGACTCGAAGTGCTTCCCTCGTCGATCGGTGGCGGCATAGCCGTCGGGGCTGAGTTCACCTCCGCTCGGGCGGAGGTGAACCGGCAGAGCTGGCGGCACAGGGGCAGACACATCGGGTGTTCCTGCCTTGCGCGCAGCAACGTTGAAGCGCCTCCAGGTGCCTACGCGCGACCTCAGGGAACCACGGACGTGAATCCGCTCAGAGTGGGAACACGTGTTTCCTCAGCAGTTGCCTCACCTGGGGAGGACGCCATGACCGTGACGGGTGCGTCGAAGCCATACATAGCGCAGCACCACTGTCCCTCCTGCCACGGGTCGGATCGCCCGCCTCTTGAGGAACAGCAGGAGTCTGCGCGGGAGCGTGTGAACCGAAGATGGAACGAGATCCTGCAGGAGACGAGAGTCGCGCAGACCGGAGTACAGATCCTCTTCGGTTTCCTGCTCAGCGTTGCGTTCACTCCGTATTTCCATGAACTGGGGACCTTCGACCACGTCGTCTACGTGATCACCGTGATACTCGGGGCTTCCGGCACCGGAGCCCTGATCGCGCCGGTGTCGATCCATCGTTTTCTCTCCGGGCAGCGTATGAAGGACGACATCATCGCGATCGCGGGCCGACTGATGGTGTGTGGCATGGTCCTCCTCGCATTGACGATCGGCGGAACCCTCCTGCTGCTCCTTCATGTCGTCGTACCGAGCCTCCTCGCGGAACTGCTCGTCGGTGGTGTCATGTTGTGGTTCGCTGCCTGCTGGTACGTCCTACCTGTTGTGCTTCGTCGGCGCTCTGCCCGCCGAACCGAGGCGTAAGTCGGCGCTGCTTTGAAATCCGCGCCGGCACACGTCCCGCGAACGTTCCGGGCAGGCCGTCGCGGAGGCGCCCCGCTCCCCCTGGGTCCTGATGAACCCCTCGCTCCGGCGGCAGCAAGATGGACCGTTTCCACCTGGTGGACCGGGCCCGGACGGCGGGCTGCCGGGTGGCCCTGCTCGACGCGGGCCAGGACATCGCCGCACCGGCCCGGCAGGCCGTCGCCGACGGAGCCGCTCTGCTGGCGGTCGCGGGCGGCGGCACCCCATCCCTGGTTGCCTACGTCGCTGCCCCGCCACCACGTGCCCTTCGCGGTGTTTTCGGCCGGCACCCGCAACCACTTCGCCCTCGACCGGGACGACGCGAGCGCGCGTCCCCCGGTGATCAGGACACGAGTCCGCGCAGCAGTCGTACGTACAGGCTCCAGCGCGCCGGGCGCGCCACCGTGCCCGTACAGGCCAGTTCCGCGTGGTCCAGGCTGTCCTCCAGACAGGCGTCGTGCAGCGGTCGCCACAGGAGTGGCCACGTGAAGCGGGCCGCCCCCCGGGCGTTCATGGCGAGAGTGTGGCGCAGCAGTGTGTGCTCTTCGTCAACGGGCAGGACGGCGTACTCGTGGAATCCGTGAAAACCGCGTGGCCCGCTGAAGGTGAATCGCACCCATGTGGAGGGGACGTGCGCCGCGACGGTGTAACGGACCGGGCCATGCCCGCCGACCGCCCCAGCCGCCAACGGACGGTCAAACTCCATCGGCGACCATTCTCGACCGGGCCACAGCGCATCGCCGCTGCTCGACAGCGTGTCGAGCAGCGCCCCCACCTCGCTCTCCTTCGCGGCCAGCAGGCGCTCATGCACGTTGTAGACACCCATGTGTCCTCCCCGGACCTATTACAGAGACTTCTCTCTAATATTGTGGAGAGTACTCTCTACAACATGGCCAGACCACCCCGGTTCGATACACACCAGCTCCTCGACGCAGCCGTGCGACAGGCCGCGGCGTCCGGCCCGGCCGGGGTGACCATGTCCGCGGTCGCCAAAGAGGTGGGAGCCCCCAGCGGTTCGGTGTACCACCGCTTCGCAGGACGGACCGCGCTGCTGGCCGAGATGTGGCTGCGAACGGTCGAGAACTTCCAGGAGGGCTACTTCAAAGCACTGGAAGCGAACCCCGACCCGCGGCGCGCAGGATGCGCGGCGGCACGCCATGTCGTCGCCTGGAGCCGCGCCCACCCTCAGCAAGCCGCCCTCCTCCTCTACGGTGCGCAGGATTTCGGGCGTGCCGACTGGTCCGAGGAACACCGCCACCGCGCGGACCGCGGCAATCAGCGTGTACGCAACGCCGCCGCGTCCCTCGCAGCCGCCTTGGGCGCGAAGGGTCCCCAGGCCACCGAACGTGTCGCCCTCGCCCTGGTCGATCTGCCCCTCTCTCTGGTCCGCCGCCACCTGCGGGCCGGCACTCCCCTACCTGCCCACGCCGAAGACCTCGCCGAGGAGTGCACCGCCGCGCTGCTCAACTCGCTTCCTGCCGACGCGGCTTCCTCACCAGCCCCAGATCCCGGCTCAAGAACCCGAGCACCCCATCAATGACGGGCACTCCGTTTCTCTGATCAGCGGGTTGATCTGTGGAGCTGTCTACTTGTGCAGGCGGCCTTAAGGTTGTTGCAGAACGTGGTCGGCTGGGCATTTTTTTGTGTATGGGTGGGGTGTTGCGGGCTGAGTCTTGTGGGTGGAGACGTTCACGGACTTGCGGATGAGAGGCTTCGAGGGCCTGTTGAAGGTGGTGCGGGAGCGGGGCGGCCACGGGCTCGGAGGCGGTCGTCCGTGGTGCCTGCCCCTAGCCGACCGCGTGCTGCTGGTGGCCGTCTACTACCGCACCAACCTCACGATGCGGCAGCTCCCCCCGCTCTTTGGCATCTCACCGGCCACCGCCTGCCGCATCATCCAACGGCTCGGGCCTCTGCTCGCACTGGCGCCGGCCCCGCGCCGGTCGCCGACGTCGAACAGCTGTGGATCGTGGAGGGCACCCTCATCCCCCGTTCGCGACCGAACAGTGGGCGCCTCCTCGCGCAACTACCGCTTCTCGGCAAACGTGCAGGTCATCATCGGTGCCGACACCCGCCTGGTCGTTGCCACCGCCCGTCCGGTATCCGGGAACAAAGCCGACGCCCACATCTGGCGGGCGTCCGGCCTGCCCGCCCACTGCGAAGGCACCCCCGTTCTCGCCGACGGCGCCTACCTGGGATGCGGCCTCATCGTCCCGCACCGCAAGAGAGCCAAACGCCCCCTACTGCAGGCCCAGGAGGAAGACAACGCCGAACACCGACGCGTCCGCGCTCGCGTTGAGCACACCTTCGCCCGCATGAAGAACTGGATCCTCCGCGACTGCCGACAGAAGGGACCCGGTCTCGACCACGCCGTCCAAGCCGTCGCCACCCTGCACAACCTCGCCCACACGGGATGAACCAAGCAGGTCAGACAGCACTCCCACCTGCCCACACCCGCCCTGCTGCAACAACCTTTAGTACTGCAACAGCGCCTATCCTGATGGTTTGGCAGGTTCGGGTGGTGTGTGGCCGCGTCGTTGGTAGAGGCTGATGCGGGCATGGTGCTGTCGTTGCCGGTGCCAGTTGGACCAGTACAGGACGTGATCGATCGAGGCTGGTCGGCGGTGAGTGAGTCAGTCAATCAGGCGTCGCAGTGGTCAGTTCGGCGCCTGTGCGGGAGTACCGTTCACCCTCGGGCCTCAACTCTGTTTGCTAGCACCACAATTATTGACGGCGCACCGACAACTCCCCTGCCACGCAGGGCCTTTACCTCCGCGTATACATGGTTCGCTTAGCCTCGGGGCATGGAGTGGACCGACCCGCGCGACATGGACGACGACGAGTACGCCGAGTACCTGCGCGAAGAGAAGACTGAAGACCACGTCAGCGCCCACAACCCGGTGCTGGAGAAGTGGCTGGAACAGCAGCGCACCGGATTCACCGCCTGGGCGAAAGAACGCACCGGCCACGGACCGTGGGACTTCACCGTGGATTCTCTCCCCCAGCTCGAAGCGCTCATCCGGGACGCGTTCGACAGCCCCGCTCAGGCCCGCACGGTGATGGACACTCCCCTGGTCGCGGTTGCGGCCTGGTACCTCGGTGAGGTCCACAACCGCGCCTTCGGCACCCAGTGGCAGCTCCACCCCTCCTTCGCCGACGACAACCCCCTCGACCACCGGCCGCACGTCACCCTGCCCTGGGAACGCCGGGAGGAATTCCACTACACCGACCCCGAGCACATCGAGGACGACGCGCGCCCGATCTACTCCCCCACCGAAATCTTGTGCAACCTCCCCGCCCGGCCTGCGGATCAGGGCCTCCTGCACCGCATCAGTAGCCGGTGGGAGGTACCTACCTCCTGCGACGATTCGTCCTGCCGCTACCACCCCAACAGTTAGACGCCATCTCATTTGGTGAGTCTGCGATAGCAGATGAAGGTGCAGGCGATGCTCGTGAAGGCGAGGAAGTGCTCGGCTTTGCGCTCGTAGCGGCGGTGAAGACGGCGGCATCCGGCGAGCCAGGACATGGTCCGTTCGATGATCCACCGGTGGCGGCCCGATCGCTGCGAAGTCTCGATGCCCCCGCGGGCGATGCGGTGGGTGATGCCGCATTGCCGTAACCAACGCCGCAGGTACGACTAGTCAAAGCCCTTGTCGGCGTGCAGCATGCCCGGTTTACGCCGACGGGGTCCGCGGCGGAGCGGATCGGCGGTATGCCCTTGACCAGGGAGATCAGAGCCTGACTGTCATGCAGGTTCGCTCCGGAGATGCCGATGGAGAGCGGTACGCCGGTCCGCTCCGTGATCAAGTGAATTTTTGCGCCGCACTTGCCCCGATCCACAGGATTCGGACCTGTCAGCTCCCCTTTCGAGGGCCCGCATGTTCACGGAGTCGATCGCGCAGCAGGACCAGTCCAGTTCGCCGCGGGAGCCGAGTTCATCGAGGACCAGGCGGTGGAGTTTGGCCCACACCCTGACCTTCGTCCGCTCGGAGAAGCGCCGATGGGCCGTCGCTCCCGACGGCCCACACGACGCCGATGACAGCTGCTGCGACGTGCAGCCTGACGTGGCCACGAAGATGATCGCAGCGAGCACCCCAGGACACTGGCAACCCTGGCCCCGCAACCCCAGACACCAGCCAAACCCACGGCCACAGTCCAGACACACGGACAGTCCGTCTGGAGAACTTCGCACCATGAAAGGCCTGCCCAAGCACCCGCCGAATCCCGCGCCGTCAGCAGGGCCCGCAACGTCAGCGAGTTCCGTGTCGCACCCTCACCCCAAGCCGCGCACCTTCTCACGCAAGCGCCTCGCCTCGCCGATCCGCCTGTCGTACGTCGCTCCGAGCAGCAGCAGAAGCAGGCCGGCAGCGGCCAGCGGCACCCAGCGGGGCAGGAGACCGAGCACCTGGACCACAGCCGGAGCGAGCTCATGCAGCCCGACCAGCACCAGAACACCGCCACCGACCACCGACGGCGCCTGCAGACGCGCGCGCACCCCGACAACAGTGGCGAGCAGGGCCGCCGTGCCCAGGAGCAGCGGGCGCATCCAGCCCCCTTCGCCCCACATGGCGGTGAGACTGGGCAGCATCGTCGCGACCAGCGGCGCCCCGTAGGCAGGCCACGAGCTCGTCCCCGGGATGCTCGCTCGGCGGCGGTGGCCGATGACCAGTGCAGCGGCCGTGACCGGGAGCGTGTACGGCTCGGGGATGGTGACACCCGCCATGGCAAGACGCACCCAGGAGGAGGCAAGGAGCAGGACGGTTCCGGCGAGGGCGGCGCGGCGGCGGTCCGGGCGCAGCGCGATCGCCAGACTCACGACCCCACTCACGGCAAGGGCCAGGCTCAGAGCCCCCGGATGAGCGGCAGTCAGGGCGAGGGCCACTGCTGCAAGTGCGTACCCCGTGCCTTCGACAGCCCCTGAAACCTGGCCACGCCCCGGCATCCGGTGCCACGCCGCCGCGGCACAGGCCGCGACGACAGCGGCCGCCAGCACCGCGAAGGCCATGACATGGACGGGCAGGCCGGCGGTGATGGCCGACGCGGCCCCTTCGACACCCAGGGCGAGGACGGCGAATGCACCGGCAACGCGCGCTGTCACACGTGCGGCAGGCCGGGCGGCCGGCGCCGACAGGACATGGGCCATAGCAGCGGCCGACACGGCGAAGGCCCCCCACACCGCGAGCACCGCGGCCCGGTCGGCCGACGACCACAGCAGCACAAGTGCCCCGCCCGCGGCCAGCGCGACAAGCCTGGCAACGAGCGCGGCCCCCGGTCGCCGCACCACGTCCACCGCCACGGCCAGAGACGCCAGAGCGGCGGCCGCGAGCACCCACCCGTACGGCAGCCCCCCTGCGACCGGCAGCAAAAACAGCGCAGGCACAGCCACCAGAGCTGCGGCGCCTGACAAAACGACCGCCGGACGATCCCCGCTCCGGCCACCGACGGCACGGGCCCGCACCACCGCCACCGCAGCCACAACAGACGCGACCAGCCACAACACGGCCAGGGGCGCAGCCGCAAGCTGCCAGCCCCACCCCGGCAGGTCACCGAAGAACCACAGCGCCATGCCGGCAACGACAGGACGGAAAAGGGCGTACACGAGGTCCGGCAGCACCACAAGACCCGTCAACAGCAGCACGGCTGAAGCGGCGGTCAGCTCTCCCACCGAAGCCGCAGCCTCGGACGGCGGTGCCAACGGGCCACCCGCAGCAGGCTTCGCCCACCGGCCGCTTCGCGCACAGGACAGCGCAGCGCCCACCACCATCAGCGCAGCCGGTGCCGCGTACCCGGCCACCGCCCACCCCGAGGGCAGCACCCACCGCACACCGGATCCCACCGCCACGATCAACGCCACCACGGCCACACCCTCGCCGCCCGAACGCAGCGCGAACGGAAGCGCGCGCAAGCCGCGGCACAGCGCCACCCCTCCCAGCATCAACAGACCCAACGGCACCCAGGCCCGCACCACCTCCGCCGCCGCGGCGGCATCCACCGCCTGCCCCACCGCGAGCGCCCCGCCCAGCAGCGCCCAACCACCGCCCATCACACGGCCCCCCGCGTCCAGAATGGCGGCAGCCCGCAGGCCACCCAGCCGGTCACGGAACGCGGCAGGCCCGGTGGCGACATGAGCAGTGAGCGCATACACGGCCGCGAAATCCACTACAGCCGTGCCGACCATCGCTGTCGCATAGTCCACGGCCGTCCCGCCCAAGGCCGCAGTGCCCAAGACCCCCGGCAACTGCGCCAACACCAATCCCACCGGCAGCGGGAGGCGAAGCCGTTGCCACCAGCCATAGGCCGCCGCTCCCACCGCCATCAGCGTGGTGACCACCGCCCAGTAGGCATCCGTCCCGACCCCGTCCAGACCACCGAGCCCGGCCTGACGGGCGGCATAGGCATCCAAAGCGACCAGGGCGAGCCCCACGCCGGCCGACGCCTCGGCGGTGGCCGTGAGCTGCCGCCGCCGCAGCACACGAGGCAGCGCAAGCGCACACGCGGTCAGCGCAAGCAGCACCGCGGCCCGACCGCCGATGCCCAGCCGCCCCCAGCTCACCACGCAGAACACCAACGCGGCCACCACCACCAGCACACCGCCGAGGATCAGCAGCCCGGCCCGGACCGACCGCACCGAGACCTCCCGCCGCGGACCACCGGCCGCCCCGTCCCCCTCCCCCACGGGAGCGCTCGCCTGCATCCCCACAGGCACCTGGCGGCGCACCCGCAACGCCGTCAGCAACTCGTAATGACGCTGCACCAGCCACTGCCGGCGAGCATCCAGAGCACGCAACTCCCCCGTGACCTGCCACAACGCTGCCGCATCCGGCCCTACCAGCGGCAACCCACAACCGGTGCACCACGCAGGCACAGGCGAGGGCACAGGCACAGCGCAGTCCGGACAAACCAGCGATTGCATAGGCATGCCGCGAGTATGCGCAGCCACGCCGACCACAACATGAGTACGCATACTCATCCCACCCAGAAACCCAATGCTGGATGAGTACGCCTACTCTTCCGACCCCCCGAGACCCGAGAACGTGCCGGGCCGCGACGCCGGCGCCGGAGCGGGTGGAGCAGTTGTTCTGAGGTTGGGATGTTGTGGACTTGGTCGCATTGATGAGTCACCGAAGGCCGGCCCGACCCTGCGCCGGCCCGTAGGCCTGCGCTCAGCGCTGGCCTGATCGCTCGCGATGGTCCAGGGCGGCGTGCGCCTGTTCGCTGGTCCAGGAGCTCGGCAGTCCCTGGGAACGGAAGGGCTGTGACTACGCCCCGAGCGTCAGACACTGGGTGTTGCCAGGCCTGGGGTCACGCGCTACCGACGGGACGAAGGACCGTGCCCCAGATATCTGCGCGAGGCTGGGCACGACGCGCGGATACCTGGGCAGCTCTTGTCGCCCGGCCCTGGTGCCGCTCAGGGGGGTGCTCCGCCCCCGGCGTCAGACTCCAGAAAGTCTGTCAGAGCCGGCGCCGCGTTCACTGACCAGCCGAGCGCGGCCGTCGGGCGCGGTTGGCAGTGGATGCAGCGTGTGGGCGCGGGGCGCGGTGATCCTGCCGATGTCCTCAGTGGCTCCAGGAGATGGTTTGGTCCAGGGAGACCAGCGTTGCCAGGACGACCAGGTCAGCCAGACCGAGGATCATGCCGAACCACGCCCGTCCCTGTCTCGCTGTTCCGCGCAGCAGGGCAAGTGCGGCCATCACGATGGCTGTGGGGCCGAGGAAGATGTTCCCGACCAGGAGCCCGGGCAGGCCGAGGATGAAGGATGCGACGGCGAGGTTGTCGGCCTCCCGGGTGCTGTGTTTGGTGCTGGTCGTGATGCTTGCTGTGCTTTTCGTAGGTGCTGATACCTGCGTCATGCGTCTCCTTCGCGGCGTCCGGAGGTGCGCTCTCGTACCCAGAAGGTGATCAGCCAGGCGGCGATGGAAGTGCCGGCAATCGCACTGGCGGTGACGGGAATGTGGGCTACGGCTCCCACCATGATTCCCAGGGCAAGTAGCGCGAAGACGATCAGCATGGTGTCGTCTCCTCCCTTCAGCTGGTGATCGTTTCCGGTTCCTTACGGGTGACGTCCTCGGGCTTCTTCTCCGGAGCGGTGGTGCGGCGGCCGGGAAGCCACCAGTTCCAGCGGCCCATGAGGCGCATGGTCGCGGGGACGAGGAAGAGCCGGACGAGGGTTGCGTCGATGAGGATGGCGACGGCGAGTCCGAATCCGAGCTGCTGGATGGGGACGATCCCGGTGAAGGAGAAGGCTCCGAAGACGGCGACCATCAAGATCGCGGCGCCGGAGATGAGGGGGGCGGTTCGGGTGAGGGCGCGAGCGACGGAGGCGGTGTTGTCCCCTGTCGCTTCGTACTCCTCGCGGACGCGGTCCAGGAGGAACACTTCGTAGTCGGTGCTGAGGCTGAACAGGAGTGCCAGCAACAGGATGGGGACGAAGTTTTGGATGTCGCTGGTCTGCTGGAATCCGAACACGTCGGCCCCCAGGCCCTTTTGGAAGGTGAGGGTGAGCACACCGTAGGTGGCGGCGATCGAGACCAGGTTCATGACGATGGCCTTGAGCGGCAGCAGCAGTGACCGGAAGGTCAGCAGGAGGATGATGTAGCCGGCGGCCAGGATGATCGCGACGACGTAGGGAAGTCCGTCCTGGATGACGTCGTTGGCGTCGGTGTCCTCGGCGGTCTGCCCTCCGACCAGAGGGTGTAGGGAGTTCGGGAGCTTGGTGGTCTCGTGCTGGACATCGGCCAGGAGGTCCCGGGTGAGGTCGCTGGATGAGTCCTCGGTGGGGACGACCTCGATGACGAGCTTCTGGTTGTTGCCGGCGATGTAGTGCCTGATCGAGTCCCGGGCGTCAGCCGGGATCCGGTCCATCGAAGCGGGATCCAGAGCGGCGAAGGGGTCCTTGGGAGACAGATGCTTCAGAGCTTGCGTGGCGGAAGCGACGTTGTCTTCGTTCGGAAGGGCGCCCAGCCGGTTCTCGAGGTCGGTGAGTTCGTCCTTGTCGTGCTGGGAGAGCTTGTCGAAGGGCTTGTCGGCGGTGACGACGATCTGAATCGGGCTGGTGAAGCCGGTGCCGAAGGTGTCCTGGACGTGGTCGTAACCGGTGCGGATGTCGGAGGTGGAGGGGAGGATGCGTGCGTCCGGGGAGAAGGTGCGCATCTCCTGTGCCGGCCAGGCCACGGCGATCAGTACGGCGGATATCGAGGCGAGGAACAGCAGCGGGCGCTTCATCACCTTCATGGAGATGCGATACCAGCGGCTGGATTCCTCGCCCGGGGCGGCGGTGTTCCTCCGCCACCGGGGAAGGCGGCCGGCATTGATGCGGTGCCCGAGGAGGTGCAGCAGGACCGGGAGGAACAGCACGCTGGTCAGCACGGAGAACGCGACGACGAGGGTGATACCGAGCGCGAGGGAGAAGATCACGTTCAGGTCGATGATGAACAGGGCGCACATCGCGAGGACGATGGTCAGGCCCGAGGCGATCACCGTGTGGCCGGATGTGCGCAGGGTGGATGCCACAGCGTGCTCGACGGTTTGGCCCTTGGAGAGTTGCTCCTTGAACCTGGTGATCATGAATAGGGAGTAGTCGACCCCGACGCCGAGACCGAGCATGGTGGCGGCGTTCTGCACGAAGATGGACAGCTCGTAGTTCTGCGCAATGGGGGCCAGCAGGCCGAGCGTGAACACGATCGCCGAGACGCCCACCGTGAGTGAGACCAGTACGGACACCACGCTGCGGAAGAGAAGAAGCAGGATCAGGATGATCAGCGGGGCGGTGATCATCTCTGCCTTCGCCAGGCCGTCCTGCCCGAGGACATTGATGTCCCCCCAGAAGGATGCGGCGCTGACGAGGGAGACGTCGATGCCGTCTTTCTCGAACGTCTCGGCCAAGTCCTTTTGAATGGCGGGAAGTTCCCGGCGCGCGGCGCCGTCTTCGAGGCCGATGGCTACGGAGTTGATGACGGTTCGATTGTCATCGCCTGCGTAGGGGCCGCGGTCGCCTGGCTGCGCCGTGGTCCAGCCGAGCATGTCCGTGACCTTCAAGCCCTCGTCGTCCTCCACTCGGGAGGCGACGGCCTTGGCGCGCTGCTCGAACCTGGCGTCGCTGATCTTGTAGCGGGTGTCGTGGATGACGAGGGTGGCGGTGGCCTTCCCGCGTCCCTTGAAGCCGTCTTCGAGCTGTTGGGCGGCGATGGTGGAGGCGGTGCCTGGGACGTACCAGCCGCCTCCGCTGAGGTTTTTCGCGATCTGGGATGCGCCGGTACCGGCGAGTGCTAACGCGGCAACCCACAGGGCGAGCAGGGGCCAGCGCAGCTTGCGGATGGTTCGGGATGCGCGTGCGGCGAGGCCGCCGGGCGGTGGGGCCTCTGTGTGGGTTGACAAGTGCCGCCTCCTGCGGTGGATATGTCGGTTGGAAGCCTGGATAATGACTGACACCGAGTCGTAGACCGACTTCGAGTCTGTGATTGACTGACGGTCGGTAAGTATTCTTGGGAGGACACATGGCAGTCAAGTCACGGCGTGAGGAGTACGCGGCCATCACACGCGCGGCTCTGCTGGACGCGGCAGGAGACCTGTTCGCGGAGAACGGTTTTGACGCCACATCAGTCGACGACATCGCGAAGGCCGCCCGTGTGAGCAAGGGCGCCGTCTACCACCACTTCCCTGACAAGAGCGCCATCTTCGACGAGGTCTTCCGGATCAACCAGCAGGAAGTCGTGGTGCAGGTGGCAGCAGCGATCCCGCCCGACCTGCAGGGAGAAGAGCACCTCTGGCAGGTAACCGTTGCCGCAGTTCAGGGATTCATCGACGCGTACGTGACGGACGACCGGAAGCGGAGCCTGCTGCGCCAGTCAGCCGGCGTCCTGGGCGTGCATCGTTGCCGGCAGATCGACGCCGATCTCGCACTGCCTCTCGTGGTGGGGATCCTGGAAGAGCTTCAAGGCTCCGGGCAGCTTCGGGAGAACGTATCGATCAAGATGGCCGCGACAGTCATCTTCGGGACTCTGTGCGAGGCAGCCACATCGCTGGCCCTGGCCGATGACTGCAAGCAAGCCGGCCGCGAAGCATCACAGGTGGTGAGCTACATGCTCTCCGGGCTGGTCAAGGTCGCCGCCTAGCAGGAACCACCTGGAGACAACGTCGGTCCCGTGCCCCTCGCGAAGAGGGTTCGCCGGGGAAGGAAGGGCACGGGACCGACGCCTGAGCAAGGGTCAGACTGCGACCTCTTCGATCGTGCTGACCACGTGGAAGGGCGGCCTGCCGACCCCGCTGACGCGGTACCGGTTCCACAGGTCCGGCTCCGACAGCGTGCCTTCGACCTCCGCCTGCGGTGTGGCCAAAGTGCACGGGGCCTTACCCCGATTGCCGACTGCCTCGGTCACCGGAGGGTTGGCGGCGATGCGTCCGTACCAGTGGTAGTGGCCGTCGATGGGCTGGAAGCATCCGGCAAGCTTCACCTCTACCGGGAATTCCTCCCCCTCGACGGTGAGCGTTGCGCACCCTTCGTATCCGTCATCGTCGTGCTCGTGGAGCTGCTCGCGTGCGTGGGTCATGCAGCGTCCTGGATGAAGCCGGCCTTGCGCCAGATCCGCTCGCTCGCCCCGCCAATGATGCCGATCCGCTTGTAGTAGTCGGTGATCCGCTTCGCCGCCCAGCCGAACGTCTCCCGCGAGTGCGGGTTGGCCATGGCCTCCTTGCGGACGCTGTCCGGCAGACCGGCGCGCCGGTACATCAGCGGGTTGAAGAACTCGCCGGCGAACGTCTGGATGGACAGCGCCAGCATCATCCGCAACGAGGACAGCTGAACCTTGTTCAGCCTCGGCACGAACCGCTCGAGCTCGGTGCGGGCGAAGCTGATGTGCCGGGCCTCTTCCACCACGTGGATACGGGACATGGTGCGGATCAGCGGCTGAACCGTCTCGTCCGCGGCAACTTCCCGCTGCACCTTGTCGAAAATCTCCTCCGTCAGCAGGAGGAGCGCCCACAACGCGGCGACAGGAGCCGCCGTCTTCAACATCCGCCCGGACTCACGGATCTTCCACGGCGTGGGGTAGACCTCGGAACCCATACGTTCGACGACCTTCGCGAACATGATCATGTGGCGGACCTCGTCCGCCATCTCGGTCAGAGCGAACTGGACCTGCGGGGAAGCCACGGACTTGTCGTAGACGTAACGGGAGACCAACTGCAGCAGGACGTGCTCGGTCCAAACACCCAAACCGATGGAAGAGGCCATCTCCTCACGGGTGAGGACGAGCTTCTGCTCCTGTGTGAGCGTGCTCCAAGTCTTCGTGCCATACAAGGTGCAGCGCTTCTCCGGCAGGAACCACTTGCCCTCTTCCAGCGGAGCCTCCCAGTCGATGTCCAGACCAGGGTCGTAGGAGTGCCGGCTGGAGGAGACGAGAAGCTGCTGGGCTTTCCTCGTCTGCTTCGCGATCGGGTCAGCGGACTTCGTACTCAACAGTGTGCCCCCTGCTTCTTCGTGTGTGTTTGACGGTTTCGCATGACGGTTGCCAGTGCTCGCAGGCCACCTGCGAGGATGAGTGCTCGTTGGACGCGGGTTGCCCACCTGCGCGTGGTGCGCCGTGCCTCGCTGTGCGCGTCAACCACCACATGGCGGCGTACGGGCTGCCCGGCGAGAATCTCGACGGTCATGCGGGTGGCGAGAGCGCCGAACAGCAATGACGCATAAACAAGTTGGGGGACGCTGTACTCCTCTTCCCCGAGGTGCTCGCGGGCGTTACGGATCATCTCCAGCGGCACGAACCGCAAAGGGAGGGCCTTCAGCAACAGGGACCACACCGCGGACTCTTCCACCATGCCGGCGGTGATCTTCCCGTCGAACGGGCGTGAACCCGGCCGCCGGTAGTCGTAGAAGCGGATGTACTGGGTGCCGGCCATGTCGTAGCCGGACAACACCGGCCTCATGGCGCGTGCTGCAGCCTCGTGAAGGTGGTACTTCGCCCGCCAGCCGGCATGCTCGGTGACATCCACACCGTCGATGACCAGCGTGCACGTCTCCGTGAGATCCCGCGCGTTGACGCTGGTAATCCCGCCGGTGATCACCTCGGTCCGGGCATGAGGGTTGATCGCCCTCACTCGTTCCTCGGCGACCTCAGCTTTGTGACGCCCGATGTCACCGAAGGTAGCGTGCTGCCGGTTGAGGTTGTTCAGCTCGAACTCCCCCACATCCACCAGGACGAAATCCTCCACACCGATACGCGCGAGCGGTTCGGCTGCGGCTCCTCCGGTGGACCCGCAGCCGGCGATCAGCACGCGTGCCTCCCGTAACGCCGATTGGGCCCGTTCGCTGATGAAGCCGCGGTTTCGTTCGGTGAACTCCTCGTAGAAGGCGTCGAGGGTGGCTGTCATCAGGCCGCCACCTCTTCGGTAAGCGCAAGGTGCTCCACGCTCCCGGACAGTTCTGCCATGAGACCTCGCAGAGCCCGAATCGGAGAGCACGCAGCGGCAGCTTGTTCCAGCTGCTTTGCCACCTGTGCGACGTCCTCGACCGGTGGCATCCACGAGTAGAAAGGAAGGACCTTCTCCGCGTTGAAGTACCGGGGATGCATGAGATCCTGCCGGCTGAGTTTCGGTGTGGTTCCGGTCAGCAGGTACACATCGAGACCAAGGAGGACAAGGTGCTTCAGGGCAATGTGTTCCTCCACATCACCGATCAGCAGCCGGATGGAGTCCCGTTCCACATGGACTGCCATGGTGAGGCCGGCCAGCAGCTCCAGCGTGATCCGCAGGCGTAGATCCCGGGCAGTGACGGTGTGGGTGTGGGCGAGGCGTTTCACCTCCCGTATGTGGTGCGTCTCCAGGGCCTGCGCATCGGAAAGATCGGGAAGCGCACTCTGCAGACGGATGGAGTGAACCTCTTCGCAGGGGAACAGCAACCGTCCCGGGTCGGCCAGCGGCCTCGGTTCGGGGTCCTTGCTGTGGGCCAGCGCGACATAGCCGAGGATTC
Source organism: Streptomyces sp. NPDC048248 (assembly GCF_043201875.1). NCBI lineage: Bacteria > Bacillati > Actinomycetota > Actinomycetes > Kitasatosporales > Streptomycetaceae > Streptomyces > Streptomyces sp. NPDC048248. The sequence continues at coordinate 324,100 of NZ_JBICZL010000007.1, read as the reverse complement.
TTCCGGACTCCTCGTCGATGGTGATGACGTGGGTGTCGTCCTGATGGAACTCGCGGATCGGCTCGCAGAACAGGGAACGGCCGAAGACAAGCTCTTCGCTGGCGAAGCCAGCCTGCAGATACTCCGCCAGGCGGAATCCGGCCAGGCCGATCAGGTACCGCTCGGGGATCTGGTCGGTGTGAGCCACGAGTGTCACCAACCCTCTCCCGTGGTTGGCGTGGTACAGCACCGCATCCTTCTTCCGCAGCGCGCCTGCCATGCCGTGGAAGCTCAGCCTGCTGTGCATGCGGAGAATGTCTTGGATGTAGCGCCTACGCGCGTCACGAATCAGCGATTCGCGAGCATCGTGCTCGTCAGGAAGCCCGGACGGGACACTCCACGGGTGGAGCACCGACGCGACCCCGGATAATCCCGGCTGCTTCTGCATAACCTTTTCCCCCAATTTCGGTTCGTGCACGTCCCGCCCCAAGGAAGATCAGAAATCGTCTTCCTCATAAAGCGCTTCGGTGATGGCAAGAGCGAGGACCTCAGGGGTTCCTTCGTAGATGCGGGCTCCGAACGATTCACGGACGTACTTCTCCATGCCGTACTCGCGCAGGTAGCCGCGGGCACCCATCAAGGACATGGCTTCCTGCGTGACCTCTATGGAAATCTGGTCGGCGAACAGCTTCGCGGTGGCCGGCTGCATCACAGGCGCGGGGATCGCCGTGTCCGCAGCCTGTGCCGCCTGCAGGTACATCAACCGCGATGCTTCGATCTTCGACTTCATCTCGGCGAGCTTCCGAGCGGTGAACTGGTGCTTGTACAGCGGAACTCCGCCCTGGATTCGGTCGGCGCACCACTGCTTGGCGATATCGAACGCGCCTCGCGCCACGCCGGTGGACAGGGCCGCGACGGTGGCGCGAGCCATGTTCATCTGCTGAATGTTGATGTAAACGCCGTTGCCCTCGCCGCCGACCATATTCTCCGCGGGCACACGCACATTCTCGAAGACGAGCTCGCTTCCGAGGCAAGCTCGGTAGCCCATCTTGTCCGCCACCGGACCGCGGGTCACACCGGGCGCATCCAGCAGGACGATGAACGCAGTCATCCCGGTGGCGCCGTCGTGGCCCTCGATGTTCGCGTAGATCGATCCGAACTCGGCCACCTTCGCGTTGGTGATGAACCTCTTCCGGCCGTTGAGGATGTAGCTGTCGCCATCGCGACGGGCGGTCATGACGTCCCGGGCGTGGACGGCGTTGTCGGGGATCAGCAGGCCGCAGCCGGCCTCGTCCTCCGTGATGCCGTTGCACGCAAGGACTGGGTCGTCACCCGCGAAAAGCGGCAGGAAACGCGACTGAAGGTGCTGGTCCGCCGACAGAAGAACGGGGGCCTGTCCCAGGAGAGTGGCGCCGAATACCAGGGCCGTCCCCGCGCACACGGCGGCGATCTCCTCCAACGCGACAGCGACACCGAGGACGCCGAGACCCAGACCCCCGTACTCCTTCGGCACGATCAGCCGCATCAGGCCCGCCTGGTGGCCCTTCCGAATCAGTTCCCAGTCGAATTCGGCTGCGTCAGCCCGGTCGTTCGCGGCAACCCGCGGCCGGACCTCCTTGTCGACGAAATCGCGTACCTGCAGGCGAAACTCCTGGATCTCCTCGGGCTCGGTCATGAAGTCGGCAGGCTCAACAACAATGCTCATGGCATTCTCTTTCGCTTGGTAGACCTTGATGGTTGGGGTGCTGGCCCATACCTCAAGCGGGGAGGCCCTCGCTCTTGGCGATCTCCGGATAGCGGTCGAACGCCGGGCGCAGGAGGGGAACGAACTCCAGAACCTTCGCGACGTTTCCCTTGATGCGAACCTTGCCGGTGGCGATGGCCACGGGCATCAGAAGATTCCCGAGCCACAGGCTGTGAGCGCTGTCGCTGCTCATCTTGATGCGGATGGCCGCCGGCCGGGCCGGGGCACCGTTCTGCACACCGTCGGGGGTGATGTAGAGCTCCACGTCCGGCTTCGTCTGGATCAGATGCACAGTGATCTCAGCGTCACGCATGCGTCGAGTGAACGTTTCGTCTTTCAAGAGGATCTCGAACAGGTTGGTGAAGACCCTGTTCGCTTTTTCAACGGACTCGAAAACAGCCATGAGTGCACTCCTTGAGGTTGATCGTGCGTGGAGCGGGCCCGATTTCACCGCGGTACGGGGCACCGACGCCCGATGAAGAGCAGGGACAGAGTCAGGACGATGACATGCATGCGTCAAATCTCTGCAAAGTGAGAACCCAGGGGTCTTGCGTGCGCATCAGCGACCCGGGCTCCATGGCTCAAGCGCCCGTGAAGCGCGGCAGAGCCCAGCAACATGCGCAGGCAAAGGTGCGCCTCAGCACATGAGTTGGCATTGGTGCGTCGCGACGCATGCAACTGGCGTGGTGCGCCTCAGTGCATGCGTCCGGCCAGGTCCGTCTTGGCGCATACGTCCGGCGTGGTGCGCCTCAGTGCATGCGTCTGGCGTGGCGCGTCTTGACGCATGCGACTGGCTTGGTGCGTGTCATCCCCGTGCTCCCCGTTTACATCACACCGACCCCGGGGCTCTTTCACTATGCCCTACGCATACCCGAGTTTGTTCCCCGACTCCGGGTCGGTGCGTTTCGATCTTGCCCGCTGCTCACAGCCCGCGTCAAGTGCAAGCCGCTCTGTAACGGTCCCGTCGACTCGATACCGCGCCAGGAACGACTACTTCCGGGGTTTCGCGGCAGCGAGCGCCGCAGGACCGCCGCCGGATCGACGGGAGACGCCGAGGACCCATCGCAGCGAGCTGCCGGGGACGAAGCGGAGCCGGCGCACGCAACGTTGGCGTGCGGCGCGGCAAAGCCATGGGATTGCGGGCAACGACCAGAAGACGTATGTCGGTTGGTCGTTGCTCCTGGACGTCGAGGTGTGGCGACGGACCCGTTGCCCGGGTCGGTGGGTGCGGCACGAGCGCGCAGGCTTCGTGTCCCTCCCTCACCGAGTGGGGACGCGCCAGGGCCAGTTCGTTGTCACTACCGCGCCGTACACGGTGGGCCAAGGGGCACACTCCACCTCGCCGCCGTGCGGCAGTTCCACGTTGGCCGCTCTGGCCGACGACAACGCTCAGGTGTCCGGGATGCGATGAGCTCGGGCGGTCGCCCTTGCAGGCGTGGCGCCCAGATGGTGCGCTGGGCGTTGCCGGTGGAGAGGTCAGCCCTTGCGGGTGCCGCCGATGCGGGGCTTTGCGGGGGTGTCGGCGCGCTGCACCTTGTCCGTCGCCTTGGACACCGCGCCCACGACCGCGTCCAGCGTCACGGTGGGCTTGCGCACCACGCTCTTGGTGACGGTTCTGGAGTCCACGAGCGGCTTGTCCCGGTTGTCCAGGCTGTTTGCGAGGGCGGGAGAGGTGAGGGAGAGGGCGGCTGCGCCGGCGGTCAGGACGAGAGTCGTCATCTTCTTGATCCCGCGCTGAACAACGACGGACCGAGGCTTGGGGTACCCCCGCTTGCGGTCCACGTCGGCTCTGTAGGCCGGGGGCGCCGATCGCAGTCCGGCGACGTCCCACCGTTCGGCCCGACGACGCCGGGTAGCGCGGGTGTGGCGCCTCTTGCTTGCGGGTGGTTCAGAGGCTGCGGTGATGAAGTCGTGGGTGGCGCGGGGGCGGACGGCCTGGGTGGTGGCGGGGGCGACGCCGGCTCACGGTCCTGCGCCCGTCCCGGGCTTCAAAGTCGATTGTCAGTGGTGGGTGGAAGGATGAGTGCATCACGTCGGAACGAACAAGGGGGAGCAGTTATGTCCGGAAGTCAGAACTACATCAATCACGTTGCTCTTGTGCTGGATGCCAGTTCGTCCATGTCACACCTGAGCCGTAAGGTCGTCGACGTCGCCGATCAGCAGATCGCCTATCTGGCCCGCCGATCCAAGGAACTGGACCAGGAAACCCGCGTGACCGTCTACGTCTTCGCGGACAAGGTTCAGTGCGTCATCTATGACAAGGACGTGCTGCGAATGCCGTCCTTGAAGCAGATGTACCGCACCGGTGGAATGACCGCTCTGCTGGCGGCGACTCTCAAGTCACAGCGGGAGCTGGCACAGACCGCTCAACTCTACGGCGACCACAGCTTCCTGACGTTCGTACTGACCGACGGACAGGAAAACGCAAGCCACCGTTGCCCGGACGCCCCTGCCGGCGACCCGCGTGAACTGGTGCAGGCCGTGGCCAAGTTGATCGCGACGCAGGAGGACAACTGGACACTGGCGGTTCTTGTGCCGGACCAGATGGGCAAGCGCGAGGCCATGCAGTGCGGCTTCCCGAAGGACAACATCGCCATCTGGGACGCCACCAGCACACAGGGACTGGAAGAGGCCGGGCAGGTCATCCGGCAGGCGACCGAAAACTTCATGATGGGTCGCGCCCAAGGTATCCGCGGATCACGGACGGTATTCTCCACGGGCGCTGACGCCGTCAACAAGGACACCATAAAGGCAGCCGGCCTCACCCCGGTGAAACCGTCCCAGTACCAGCTGATTCCCGTGGCCCGCGATGCGGCAATCCGGGACTGGGTCACCGAATGCGGGCACACCTACCGCACCGGCTGCGCGTTCTATCAGCTGAGCAAGTCGGAAAAGATCCAGGCGAAGAAGCAGATCGCGGTCCTGGAGAAGAAAACGGACCGGGTGTATTCCGGTCCCGAGGCGCGAGCCCTGCTCGGCCTGCCCGATACCGAGACGCGCGTCAAGCCCGACCACAACGACGACTTCACCATCTTTGTCCAAAGCACCAGCGTGAACCGGAAGCTCGTTCCGCACACGCGGCTGCTGCTGATGATCTGACACCTGAGCAGCCCCGCCGGCCGAGCCGGCGGGGCTGCCTTCGAGCTGACGCCGCGGCCTGCGCCGACGGCGATGCCAAGGTGGGACGAGCGTGCTGCGGGCAGTGCCTCGCACTCACGCAGACCGTAACCACCCACCGAGAACGGTCTGCTGCGTATCCGCGGTCAGCTCGTGCAGCGGGATGTTGCGGGCGGGGCAGCCTCAGGCCACCAGTTCCACCAGGGGCAATTGACCAGGAACATGCCAGGGCCCATGAGGCTCCTGGAGAACTAGACCGCGCCCTCGCTCACCGCCTTGCCGGGGGGGACGGCTCTGACGAGGTGGGGAGCGAAGCTCGTGTCCCCTCCCCCATACCGGTTGCCAGGTTCACGCGAGGATCTGAAGTGGAGCCAGGTGCCGGCAGCTACTCTCGTCCCTCTATCGATCCGATTGCAGGGGGCCGTGCTGTGCGTAACGCCGTCGTGACGACCGAGGGTGACCAGATCCGCTGGGTCGAGCTGCCGGGGCAGGAACCGTCCCGCGTCTACGTCCACGGTCTGGGCGCCTCGTCGCCTGCCTACTTCGCCGAGATAGCGGTCCACCCGCTGCTGGCCGGCCACCGGTCGCTGCTGATCGACCTGCTGGGCCACGGCATCAGCGACCGCCCAACGGACTTCGACTACACCCTGGAAGCCCACGCCGATGCACTGGCTGAGGCGCTGACCACCGCAGAGGTCACCGGTGCAGAGCTGATCGCGCACAGCATGGGCGGCTCGGTCGCCATCGTCCTGGCCGTCCGGCACCCGCACCTGGTTTCCCGTCTGGTGCTGGTCGATGCCAACCTCGACCCGATCCCGCGCACGCCCGGTTCGAGTGGCAGCAGCGGCATCGCCGCATACTCCGAGCAGGACTTCCTGACCGACGGATGGGAAGAGGTCCGCGACCGGGTCGGCCCCCACTGGTGGTCCACCATGCGGCTGGCCGGCCGCGAGGCCCTCCACCGCAGCGCCGTCAACCTCACCCGTGGCACCGTCCCCACCATGCGCGAACTCCTGCTGAACCTGACCATCCCCCGTACCTTCCTGCTGCCCGAGGACGACGGCCCGCTCCCCGGCACCGACGCGCTTGTCCAGGCGGGGACAGCCGTGATCCCCATCCCGAACTGCGGGCACAACATCATGCTCGACAACCCGGATGGCTTCGCCCGTGCCACCGCAGCGGCCTTGACCACAAACGGGCAGAACTGACCAAGCTGCTAAGGGAGTTGACCTGCCGAGGATGCAGCGGAATCCACGCACAGCCAACCACGCGGCAGCTCACGCACGTCACAACCCACAGCCCACCCGAGACACGCACCGTAGTCAGTACCACGCCGCCGCGGCGAAGGCAGCAACTACAGCGGCCGCGAGCACCGTGAACGCCAGGACATGCACGGGCAGTCCGGCCTTGATGGCTGACGCGACCCCCTCGATGCCCAGGGCGGGGAGAGGGAAAGCACCCGCAGCGCGCCGACACACGCACGACGGGCCTCCAGCCGGCGACGACAGGACACGGGCCACAGCGGTGGCGGCCGACCAGCCCCCCACCCAGCAGCCCCGGGTCCTGGACCCCGGACACAACACAAGCAGTAAGGACATCGCGGTGATCGCGGCCCCTAGGGACCTCGACCACGGTCTCGTAGTCCGGAATGGGCATTTGAGCCCGGGTCGGGGTCAGTCAGCGCTCGGCCCTGGACAACGTACGTGCCGCCGCCCATCGGGTGTCGGTGAGCCCGCGGCGAAGGCGTTGGTCAACGCGCCTCCGTCCTCATGCCCTCCTTCACCTCCTCGGCCGTGGCCACGACGTCGTCCAGCAAGGTGTCGATGTCGCCGGTCGTGGTTGCCGGGTTGAGGAAGACGAGCTTCAGGTACACCTGAGGCTCCCCGTTCGGGCGTCGTACCTTCGTGCGGGCCAGGAGCGCCCGTCCGTCGGCCATCAGACGCCTGCGAACCTGGGCGTTCCAGGCGCTCTCGTCCTCGATGGCCTCATCCGTCCGGCAACGGAAGATCACCGTGCTGAGCACCGGTTCGGCGAGCAGTTCGAGGTCGGGGGCGTGAGCGATGCGGGAGGCTGCGTACCGGGCCTGGTCATGGCAGGCGTCGACCCAGTCACCCATCCCCTTCCGGCCGAGGGCCAGCAGGGAGGCAGCGATCTTGAACGCGTCGGAGCGGCGGGTGGTCTGCAGCGAGGTCCCCAGGAGTGCGGTGTATCCCTCGGCTTCGTCGTCCTGCGGGTTGAGGTAGACGGCTTCCTGGGCGAGCGGGCCCATCCGGTCTTGGTCGCGTACCAGGAGAATGCTGGAGGAGGCCGGGGTCCAACCGAACTTGTGCAGGTCGAAGGCGACGGAGTCCGCCTCGGCCAGACCGTCGAAGAGGGGGGCGAGACGGGGTGAGAACAGGGCACCGATCCCGTACGCCGCGTCGACGTGGAGCCAGATCGCCCGTTCCGTGGTGAGGGCGGCGAGTTCCGGTAGCGGGTCGAAGGACCCGTGGTCGGTGGTACCTGCGGTTGCCACCAGGGCGATCGGGACTTCGTCCGGGGCGAGCCCGTCGAGCAGTCGACGGGCCTCGTCCGGGATCATCCGGCCCCGGTTGTCCACCGGCACCGTCACCACCGCGTCGCGTCCCAGTCCGAGGAAGCCCGCGGCGCGCGCGATGGAGAAGTGCGCCGCAGCCGAGCAGAGGATCCGTGGCTTCAGCGCCCGGCCGGCGAGTCCTGACTGTGAGACGTCACCCCCGGTCCGGCCAAGGGCGTGGTCACGGCTGAGCAGCAGTCCCATGAGGTTGGAGATGCTGCCGCCGGGGGTCAGGGTTCCTGAGGCCCCTTCGCCGTAGCCGACCCAGCCGGCCATCTCCCTGATGAGCCGGCGTTCCAGTTCGAGGGCGAAGGGGCCGCTCTCCCATGCATGGAGTGACTGGTTGAGAACTGCGGCAAGGAGTTCGGCGGCTGCGGCAGCGGGTGTGGGCGCGCACTGCATACGTGCGAGAGCGGCGGGGTGCGTGAGATCGGCTGCCCAGGCTGCGTACGCCTCGAACAGCTCCGTCACCCGCTCCGGGCCTGGTTCACGTGTCATGAAACCGTCGCTGCGGACGATGTCCCGCACTGCGGCGATCGCCGCGTCGGGGCCGCCGGCCGCAACCGGGCCGCCGCGCTTGACCGCTGCCCCGGAGACCGCTTCCAAGGCGGCGTCCACCAGTGTGCGCAGTTGCTTGAGGCCTTCGGGGGTGCCGGCCAGGGCGATGTGCTGACCTGCGTCGGCCTGGATGCGGTTCGTGTCGTTCATTGATCACAGCTTTCTGTCGGTTCGGGGAGGAGCGGGCGCGGGAGCACAGGTGGTGGTTCAGGAGGCGGCGCGGGTGCTGCGTATGACCCCGATCGACGCGACAACCACGGACGCGAGTCCCAGTACCTGGCCGAGGGACAGCGTTTCGCCCAGCACGGTGAGAGCGACGAGCGCGCCGATCGCCGGCTCCAGGCTCAGCAGCACGCCGAAGACCAGCGCCGACACCCGGCGCAGCGTCTCCATCTCGCAGGTGTACGGAACGAGGGAGGACAGCATCGCGACGCCGAAGCCGAAGAGCAGCACCCACGGGTGGGTCAGGGCCGCGCCGCCCTCGGCAAGTCCGAACGGGAGGGCGCATATCGTGCCGAAGAGCATGGCCAGGGCCAGCCCGCTGCCGCCCGGAATCAGCGCTCCGACCCGTGCGGACATGGGGACATACGCTCCCCAGAACACGGCGCAGACCACAGCGATCAGCAATCCCGTCAGGCCCGAGGCGCCGCCCTGCCAGCCGAGGAGGGCGATGCCCCCGCCGGCGAGCAGGGTCCACAGCCGGTCGCGTGTCCGCCGGCTGGACAGGGCAGCGGCCATGAGCGGTCCTGCCATGCCGATGGTGAGCGCCACACCGACCGGCATGCGGGCCATGGACATGTAGAAGCAGATGTTCATGCCTGCGATGGTGATCCCGAGTCCCGCGACCGTGAAGGCGGTCCGCCGTTCCAAACGGAACGACGGCCGCCACCACACCAGCAGCACAGCGGCGGCGAAGCCGAGGCGGAGCACCGTCATGACGGCGGGGCCCACCGTGCCGAACATCTGCTTGGCGAAGGCCGCACCCAGTTGGGTGCTGACCATCCCGATCAGCATGAGGACGGGGGCGGGAATGACGGGAAGTCCTCTGGAGCCCGCCCCAGCGATGCTCTTGGTGCTGACAACCTCGGCGGATTCGATGTCGATTCCCGCTTGCACGCTCATATTCAGCCTTCCTCTTCCGTCCTGTTGGGCCGGGGTGTCACGGCGTCAGCAGCACTTTGCCTGCGGTGCCCCGGCCCTCCAGCAGGTCATGCGCCCGCGCGGCCTCGACCAGCGGCAGTTCCGCCTGCACCTTCGGCCGTAGAACGCCTTCGGCGACATGTCCGAACAGTTCCGCCGCGGCGGCGCGCAGGGACATCGGGTCGGGCACGTGGTCGGCAAGGGAAGGCCGGGTCAGGGTCACGGAGCCCGCGGTGCGCAGCCGTTCGACGTCGATCGCGCCCACCGGACCGCTGGAGAGTCCGCAGACCACCAGGTGGCCCCGGCGACGCAGTGAGCTCAGGCTCCGGTCGAAGGTGTCGGCGCCCACGGAGTCGTAGACGACGTGGGCTCCTTCGGCCCCGGTGATCTCCCGGACCCGTTCGTCGAATCGGTCGTACGGCAGGACGTGGTGGGCGCCGGCTTCCCGCGCGATCTGCTGCTTTTCCTCGGTGGACGCCACAGCGATCACGGTCGCCTTGCGATGCGCGGCCAGCTGCACCAGCAACTGGCCGAGGCCGCCGGCGGCGGCCAGGACCACTACGGTCTCGCCGGTAGCGATCGGGTGCGTGGTGTGGGTGAGGTAGTGGGCCGCGAGACCCTGCAGCAACACCGCGGCGGCGTCATTGAGGTGGATGCCGTCGGGGACGGGTACGAGCTTGCCGGCAGGTACAGCGGTGAACTCGGCATAGGCGCCGAGCTGGGTGGCGTAGGCCACCTGGTCGCCCACGGCGAAGCCCCCAACGCCCTCGCCCACTGCTTCGACGGTGCCCGCCGCTTCCTGGCCCGGGGTGAACGGGTACGTCGTGGGATAGGTGCCGTCCCGGAAGTAGACGTCGATGAAGTTGAGGCCGATCGCAGCGTTGCGCACCACGACCTCACCGGCCGCGGGCGTGGGCACGGAGAGTTCGGTCGGTGAAAGGCTCGCGGAGCCGCCCGGCTGACTCACCTGGATTGCGCGCATGGGTACCTCACTTGGTAGCGGGACCGTCGGAGGTGACGGCTGTTTCGTCCGATTCCTGGAAAACGGTGCGGAAGTAGTTGATGTCGCCGGTGAGTCCGGCCAGCAGGGATCCGAGGCCCGCCTCGACGTCAGGTCTGGCCTTGAGGAGCTTGTCGTTGCGGTTGCGGTTGGCCGTGGAGAACGGCAGGGAACCCGTGGAGAGGTAGCGGATAGCTCCCTCCGCGTCACGCCGCGGGATGATGTCCGAGCGTGCGTAGCGGCTCGCGCTGAACGGGATGTCCAGCGTGCCCTGGTCGAAGGCGTCGACTGCCGCCTCGATCAAATTCGTCCGCTCGAGAAGCGTATCGACGAGGTCGCCGACCTCCGAGAGGATCAGCTCCATCTCAGTGGCTATGCGCGTCTCTTCGGCGGTGAGGAAGCCCAGCAGGGGGGAGTTCGCGCGATCCGCCAGCCTGAGGCCCTCCACGTTGGCCCGGGTGTCGGGAATTCCGTACGCCTCTTGGTAGGTCTTGGTGATGAGCTTGGACGCACCACCGAGGCGGGCCACCAGCGCGCCGTAGAAGATGAGGTCCTCGGCGTTGCCGCGCTGTCGGGGGAAGACGCCCATGAACTCGTGGAGGACGGCGTGCACTTGGGTGCCGGTGGGCAAGTAGCGCTCCGCGAGGGCGGGGATGCAACGCAGTGCCGCGACGTCCTGGGCGAGGTGTCCGCCCTGCGGATAGGCGATGGAGATGCAGCGCACCCCCGCGCGTGCGGCCAGTACCGCCTCGATGACGCTGATGGCCAGACTGATGGATGGCGGAACGAGGACGGCGGTGAGGGTACCGAACAGCTCCCGGTCGACGATGACACCGTGGTCGGCGAGCTCACCGCAGCGGCGGTCGACGTCCTGCCAGGCGCCGAGTGACTCGGCGAGCGGCACAGCCTTGGAGTACGGCAGGTTGTACGAGATCCCGCCGCCCTCGAACGAGGTGATTCCGGAGGCGACGGAGACGTCGAAGAGCCTTCTGGCATCCGGTGACCCGTGCCTGATCTCCAGCGGTGCGGTGACCGACTCGTTCAACTCCCGGCCGCGCTGCCAGCCGTGGGCGACGAGGGGGTAGCCATTGAGATCGGCGGGGTGGCGGTTGAGGGTGCGCAGCGCTTCCTCGAACCGCTTGAGCCGGGTGTGTGAGTCGATGGTGAGGGTGAGGATGTCGGGGTGGGCGTCGGCCTCGAGGGTGGTCAGCAGGTTCATCATCTCGAGGTGTCCGCCGACGCCGCATCGAGGTTGGATGGCTACCCGGCCCGAGTCCCGGCAGGCCTGGAGGACTTCGGCGGCGGTGGACTTGCCGAGCCCGGTGATGTAGGCAGCGGACTCCGCAAGGGTGGGCAGGCTGGTTGCGGTGTGCCCCGGAGGGCTCTTCCCGGCCGGAGTACCGAGAAGAGCCAGGGGCTTGTGTGTCCTGGTCATGACGCCGTACGCAGGGGTGCTGTGTGGTCCCGGGCGACGCGCAGTTCATCGAGGAGAGCCGGGAGATCGGCCGGGTCGGCCAGGATGTGATCGACGCCGAGGGCATAGAGGCGCTCGTGCGCGGATGCGTCCTTGCGACTGCCCACGGAGAGGTTGCCACCGACGACGACCGGGCAGGCGATCCGTCCGGAACTCTTGGCGTCGGCGAGACCGCGCAGGTCCTCATGAATGTGGCCGTTGAGGCTTCCGATGATGACGGCTTCGGCGTCCGGGTGTTCGCCGCACGCGACGGCGAACTCCTCGACGGGGGTGCAGGTGCCGAGGTTGACCACGTCGAAGCCGGTGGCGCGCAGTGAGTAAGCGATCAAGTGGTTGGCCACGGCGTGGCTGTCGCTGGCGGCGACACCGAGGATCACGGTTCGGGATGGGGATGCTGTTGCTTGCTGGCTTTGCATTGACCTGTTTCCTTGTCCCGCGTGGGTCGTCAGTCGTCAGTCGTCGAAGGCCGCGAACAGTTCGCGCTTGCTGACCGTCTTCAGACGGTCGATGTCGTACTCCTGGGCGTCAGCGCGGGAGAGCGAGTCGAAAACGTGGCTGATGGCGGGGACGAGTCCCCAGACCTCGTGGTAGGGGGGCCAGCCGCTGTGGCCGGCGTCGATGTCCTGCTGGCGTGCGAAAATGTAATTCGCCCAGTTCTGGGCCGCCGGGTAGCGGTGGTGGTAGTCGTGCACCACGGTGTCGCCGGTGAGGACGAGGTAGCGCGACGGCGCGTGCAGGAACGCAAGTCGCAGCGTCCAGCGCGCCCAGGCTGCCACGCGGCGCCCGAACGGAAGGCCGGCGGAGGGGGCCGGATCGCCGATGAAGATGGCGTTGGTCAGGCTGGAGAAGTATTCGCGGCCGTGGCGGACTTCCACACCCGGCTCCGGGAACGTGTGCTTCACGCACAGCCTCAGTGTGTTGCTCATCTGGAACAGCGGGACCAGCGGCACGAACCAGATCACCAACAGGGCCGGCCAGGTGCCGGAGAGCACGGTGGCGGTGATGGCAAGGCCGTACAGGGCGAGTGCGGAGACCTTCTCACTGCGAGCCGACTCGCTCCAGAAGGACCGCGAGCGGGAGACCGCGAAGGCGAAGTGGAAGCGCGGGGAAACGAGTTTGCCGAGCACCCTGCGCCACATCTGGCGGCGCGTCATACCCGGCCGCAGTTCCAAACTGACCAGGAACGCCTGAACCGTGGGGTCCTTGAGCGTCATGTGCCCGGCTGCGTGGTGGTCCTTTACATGCTCACGGCTGTAGCGCTGGAAGTTCTGGATGACGAGCAGGCTGGAGATGCCGTGCCCGATGATGCGGTCGAGCTTTCGCTGTCGATACATATTCCGGTGCGAGCACTGGTGATAGACCATCATCCGCATGTTGCGCATGCCGTGCAGAGTGATCGCCCACCCCGGTATCAGCAGCAGCAGAAAGCCGCCGCCCAGTATGTAACCGAGGGTGCTGACCAGGACCCCCGCGACCATGGAGGAGAGCGCCGTCGTCAGGTGCAGGGTGGGGGTCCAGCTCAAGGCTGCCTGGCCGGGCAGGGCCTTACCTGTGAAGAGCGTCAATGGGTACTGCAGCGGCTTCGGCAGGAAAGCCATGGACTCACGGGGGTCGGGTGGGGGCACCGTGAGTGCAGCGGAACTCCGGATTTCGGAGGTGGTCACCGACACAAGAACTCCTATCAGTTCTGAGGATCTCTGTTCTTCGTTCGGTTCAGCAGGAGAGGGGGGTGACGAGCCCCGGTTCATGACGATCCGGCGCCATCACGCGACGAATCCGCGGCCGGGGGCCGGAAGTTGGACTTTGTTTACTCTTCCTCCGCGATGCGGATGGTGGCAGCGCTCATCAAGCGGGACTGGCAGGCCAGGCGATACTGTTTGTCCGTCCGGCCGAGGTCCTCAAGAAAGTCGACTTCGTCGCCATCCATGTCGCCCAGCGAGTCGAAGCCGTCGAGCACTTCGATCACACAGGCCCCGCACGCCCCTGACTGGCAGCCGAACGGAATGACGCGCTGCGAGGTCTGGTTTTCGAGATCGGTCAGAGGCGAGCCCTCCGGCAGGAGGACTTCCAGGCCGTGCGGCATCAGGGTCAGTTTCTTGAGGTCCATTGCTGCGTGACTCCCTGGGGGCATGTTGGATTTCCCATCTGTGCCGGGGACGGGTTCGTATCTCCGGAGGTGTCGGGCTTCGCAGTGGGGCGCAGGGAAGCTCCGTACAAGGCGGTCGTACGGGAAGGTGTGAGGTGGTCTAGGCGGCGGCCGTCAGCGGCTGTTCGGATGTCGCAACGGCGTCGGATGAGTGGCCGGGCGCCAGACGCTCGCCGGGCCTCAGTGCGACGGCGGCGTGGTTGACGGCGGTGGCGGCTTCACCGAAACCGACAGAGATCAGGGGCACCCGGCCGGGGTAGGTGCACCCGTCGCCTGCCGCATAGACCCGGGGCAGACTGGTCTGCATGGTCGCGTCGACCTTGACCTGTCGGTAGTTCAGTTCGACGCCCCAGTCGGCAATGGGGCCGAGGTTCGACGAGAAGCCGAGCGCGGTGATCAGGCAGCCGGCAGGCAGCGTCAGCAGCTCGCCACCGGTCCCGATCTCGACCGCTTCGAGCCACGGTTCCCCAAGGCAGCGCTTGATCTGGGCGTCTGTGATCACGCGCACCGGCGAGGCGTACAGCTGTCGCACGCTGTGCGCGTGCGCGCGGAACGTGGCTCGCCGGTGCACGAGGGTGACGGAGCGGGCGATGGGGGCCAGGGCAAGCGCCCAGTCCACCGCGCTGTCGCCGCCGCCGGCGATCACCACGTCCCGGTCTCGGTGGTCTTCGAGGCGTGGCACGTGGTAGATGACCCCGCGGCTCTCGTGATCGACGGCAGCAGGCAGCTTGCGTGGCACGAACCTGCCCAGGCCCGCCGCGATGAGCACGGCACCGGCCTGCACGCGAGTGCCACGATCCGTCTCCACCATCCACCCCGCACTGGTGCGGGTCAGGGTGTTCGCCGTCTGCCCGAGTAGGTACCGCGGTTCGAACGGCGCCGCCTGGCGTATCAGGTTGTCGACAAGGTCACGCCCCTTGATCGCCGGGTGCGCGGCAACGTCGTAGAGCAGCTTCTCCGGATACATCGCGGCGACCTGCCCGCCGGCGTGTGGCAGCGTGTCCAGGACGGCAGTGCTCAGGCCCCGGAAGCCGGCGTAATAGGCGGCGTAGAGCCCACTGGGTCCGGCACCCACGATGGCGAGGTCGACCTCGTCTGGTGATGGCATGTCAGTTTCCTTTGCACTGATGGGCGTTGGTGCCCCCGCGTGCCTCGCGCACGCTCAGCACCTCATGACGGAAGGAGTTGACCGGAGCCGGCACGTTGCTCTCGACGCCGAGCAGCGCCATCGAGCGGGTGGGGGCCTGGAGTGCCCGTGCGATGTGCCAGGCCTTCAGGTCGGTCAGCCTGTCGTCGACGCTGCCGAACTGTGCGCTGTCGCCCATCGCCCGCAATGCGGTGACGCGGACGCCCCCTGCCCGACTCTCGGTGGCCGGCCCGGCCCTGCGGACGGCTTCGAGGTGGGCGCCCCCTGGCCTGAAGTGCACGTCTCCGCCTGCGGGTGCCAGGCGGCGGCTGAGACGGCTGCCGATGACGCCCGCACTCCCGACTGCGACTCTCATGGCCCTTCCCCCGTTTCCGTTCAACTGAGCCGGTGCCGCGCGTCCGTGCACCTCCGGCCACGCAGAAGCCACGTGCCGTGATCAACCGCGACCTCCTCAAAGAGTAGAGAACGTTCGCTCTTTTTTCTAGGGTTTTCGAACGACGTGGCACCCAGCAGCGGCAAACGCTCTCACTGCGGCATCGCGACCCCGCGCAGCACCACCTCCCACATGCGCTCGACCTGCGCCGCCGCCCCGAGGGACGGCACCTCGCACGCCCCCGACCCGGCGCGCACGAAAACCTCCGCGCCGATCACAAGGTGCATCACCAGCGCGCCCATGACCTGAAGGTCGACACCCGATCTCAGCTCATCGCGCCGTTGCGCCTCGACCAGCAGGTGCCGCACCTGGGGCAGCCACGCCCCCCACCAGCCGTCCTCGCTCGGACAGTCCCGGGCAAGGCGGGCCGCGGACCGTACGACCACCTCCGTCTCCAGCAAGTGAGCCAGCCCGACGGTGAGGCGGATCAAGGCGGGCAGCGCGGAGCTGGGGGCGAGCCCTACCTGCTCGAGCCGGTGGAGCGTGATCGTGCGGGCATCGGCCCGCACCGCGTCGGCCAGTTCGCGCTTGGAGCTGAAATGAAAGGTCAGAGCCCCCATGGACATCTGGGCGGACTTGCAGATCTTGGCCAGCGTGGCCCCTTCGTAACCGTTCTCGTACATCTCGGCGGCGGCGGCCAGCACCAGTCGACGACGGGTCCGGACGGACCTCTCCTGAATGACCATGGGTCACCTCCAACAGGTGGAGGTATCAGAATAGAAGCAATCGTTCGCTTTTTTTCAGGGGGCTGTCCCATGTTCCTCAGATGACCGGGCCCACCGGATGCGACGAGAGCGACGCAGAGACCGCCCCTCATGGCGCCATCACATCTCCGGCCGTTCGGCCAGAGTTCCCTTCGGTGGCCTCAGGCAGCAGCCTTACCGCCGTCGACCGGCATCGTGGCGTCGGTCGCGAAGCGGGACCGGTCAGTACAAAGCCAGGCCGCAGCCTGGGCCATCCCATCCGGTGAGGACATACGCCGACGCAGTGTGTGCGCCACAGAGCGCTCCTCCCGTCGAGGGGACTCACTCGGCACGTTGTCCAGCATCTGGGTCCGCGTGCTGCCCACAGCCAGCGCATTGGCCCGGATCCCGTGGGGGCTGCACTCCTCGGTGGCGGTCCGGCTCGAACCGAACACTGCATGTTTGGCGGTGAGTTACGCGGCGGGGCGCTGGAGGCCCACACGCCGGCAACGCTGGAGGTGTTCACCACGACCCGCCGCCGGCATCGCCGGAACCTGGCGGTGAAGGCAGCTTCAGACAGCCCGACAGCTCGCTTCACGCCCTCGGACGACGTCACGCCCTCTCTACCGCGACCGCCTGGCGGCCTGCCGCACGGACCTCCGCCACGACATGCACGAGGCGCTCCTCACGCCGCACCCTCAGGACCACCGCAGGCCCCTCCTCAGCGAACAACCGGGCCACGGCCGCGCCGATGTCGCTGGATGCACCGATGATCATGGCCACTTGCAGCTCGACGATTCAGTCCCCGGGACGTCGCCGACAGCCGCTTCCCGATCCATCACGCGCAGCAACTTCTCGCCGATGGTGTGCCGCCGGAGCAGACTGTCCGCAGCCCTGACGCACGCAGTCGCTCAAGAAGTTCGACAGCTTCATCGTTGAGCTTCACCGGGTGGGTTTTCCGGGCATTGCGCGCTGCCCTCGAAGTGCAGGTCCAGCGCGCGGCCGGGGCTGTCCGGCTGCGACGGTGTACGCGTGCCCCCTGCTGACCAGGGACTGGTAAAAGAGGGCACTGAATGTGTCGTCGAGCAGGACGACATCGACGTTGACCGCCGTCAGGCGCAGCCGACTGGCTGTCAGCCAACGGCGCCATGCGGGTCGTTCGTGCGAGCGGTGGCTTCCGCGATCGGTCCAACACGTGAAGGGTTCACCGCGGTGCGGGCAACCACAGTCGGCACGGCAACACCCGGAAGCAAGAGTCGCCACATGCGCACCACGCGGTCCGGAAGGTCCGTCCGGCCGCTTTCCGCCGCCGCGTACATCTGCATGCCCGTACAGGATTCGACGACCAACTCGGCGAGCTCCCCCGGCTCGACGCCGGCCTGCAACTCGCCTTTTTGCTGGGCGACCCGCAGGCATTCCTCCATGACCTGACTCCACTCCTGGTAGGGGGTGGAGTCACGTACCCCGAAGGTGTCCTGCTCGCTCGTGAGCCGGACGCCCGCCCGAAGCAGCGGGTCCGTCTGCAGCTGGTATGCCCAGGTCAGCGTGATGTCGACCAGCCGTTGGATCCCATCCGATTCGAGCAACGGGACAATCGCGTTGGGCTGGGCGTTCATCACGGCTTGCGCCAGGCCCTCCTTGGAGCCGAAGTGAAAGTACAGAGCTCCCGTCGTGACCTCGGCACGCTTCAGGATCCGACTGATGCTGGCTCCGGCGAAGCCGTACTCATCGAACACCTCCGCCGCAGCGCGGATGATGGCTTCGCGCGTCTGAATTGCCCGTTCTTGCCTGGGACGCCCCATCGCGCACCCTCCTTCGCATTAATGAAACGTTCTTTATGTTACTGCGCGAAGTGAGAGCTTACAGCCCGTACCGCTCAGGAAGATTTGGGGCAAATGATCCATTACAGCCACGAGTTACCCGCTTCCAGCCTCTACTCCTGGGTAGACGCCGACCGCGCCGGCACCCAACCTCCCCAAAAACAAAATGATCGTTCTTTAAGTTGCAGCCCATCAACGCGGTGAGTCGCCTGCACTCGGCAAACTGACGTCAATCAAAGCGGCCACCGCTACTACGTCCAGGATCCAGCCGATGCCGGGTCGGCCCGACACCCGGGGCGGCGGCCCCGGGCTGATCCGGCTGCCTCCCGAGACGCCGAGCAAGCACCCGGCAACCCACCTTGCCCCGGGCCTGTTCGAGATCCACCCGAGCTACGAGGACGTCACCAAGACCCGTCCTGCATGGTCCAGGACATCGCGAACTCCACATGAGCTGTCACCAGCCCGGGCCCCCACGATCAACGATCTCCAGGAGGAGCAACTCTCGGTCTTGGCCGGCGGCGCCGCCCTCGGGGATGAAGGTGAAGCTTGCGGCAAAACGTCTGTCACCGTGGCGGACCGCCAGGAGCAGTGTCTGCTCATGAAGCGGTGGCCAGGAAGGTTCCGCGCCGGGGTCGGTGTCGCTCCAGAGATGGAAGAACACCAGCACACAGGCAGGGGCATCGGTGAGGTAGCCAAGTGTCTTTCCCCAGGAGAGGTCGGCATTGCCGATCAGCACCGAGGGCGGGCCGAAGGCCGCGACGACGACAGCCCCACACCCGGTCGTCCGTGGCCCAGGAATTGACCCTCCGAAAGGCATCTGTCACCCCCGTCGGCGGCCACTCTCCGCGCTCGCCCGGAGCGCACTTCCCCTCCCCCATGCCCCTCGCCGTCACTCGACGAAGAGGAAAGGCCCAACGCCGACCGGATGCCGACCTCTTCACCCCACGCCAGTCTCACGCATCCCCGAGCGCACACCTGGCCCTCGGGCAGCGGAGGTTGAGACTCAGGTTCAGCGGCTGCCGTGGGAAGGGAGAGGGTCGGTGACCACCACGATCTCGCCTACTCGGTGGTGACCGCATCGAGGGGTGGTGGCCGGCGCGGAGTGCCCCACGGTCAGGTACGAGGCGACCGGTGCGGCGGCATTGAGCACCCGGGCTTGGCGCCTGCACGCGAGTCGAACTGATTATGCTACTTACGGTGCAGTGTGTTGCGACGGTTACCGCAGGTGACTTCTGCGGCAGGGACTTCCGTCAGCACTGCATGTCCGGTGTCGTCCTAGGAGTTTCGACGTTTTGAGGGTGCTGGTGGTTCGAAACGGATCGTCAGCTGGGGCTCGCCTTCTGCCTCGGCTTTGGTATGGATACTGCCCGCCGCTGTGACGGCCGCGCCGGCTGTCGCTGCTGTAGTGCTGATTTTCGCCGCTGCGGGGAGCTCTTGGCCTGCCCTGGTGCGTTTCATCGACTGCGATGCACTTCTGCGCTCCTCCAGCCGTGACGTGCTGATGACCCTGATGCGGCATCTGCACGTCTGTGCCGTGACTTAACAGCCCTGGGCAGGACCGCACGCTGCTCTTAGGTAAGGCGTCATTCGATCGGAGTCCTCAAGGTGTCGCGTTCCCCATCGAACAGTTCGACTGACATGTCCGGTGCAGCCGGGACCGTTCTGAGTGAATTAGGAGCTTTCGTGAGCACAACCCCTACCCCGCCTCCGGGATGCCCGGCGCACGGTTCCAGTCCCGGCGGCCTGCGCAGGCTTTACGGTCTCGAGGCCGAAGCCGACCCGATGGGCCTGTATGAGAAGCTGCGCGCCGAACACGGCCCGGTGGCCCCCGTCCTCGTCCACGGGGACCTCCCGGCTTGGCTGGTGCTGGGGCACGCGGAGAACCTCCACGTCGCCCATAATCCCTCGCTGTTCTCCCGTGACTCCCGCCTCTGGGGCGACATGAAGGAGGGCAACGTCCCGCCGGACCACCCGCTCACGCCGGTCGCCGCCTGGCAGCCCGTGTGCAATTTCGTCGACGGGGGTGACCACAAGCGGCTGCGCGGAGCGGTGACCACCGCCACCGGCCGCTTCGACCGCCGGGGGATCCGCCACCATGTGAGCCGCCAGGCCCATGCGCTCATCGATCGGTTTGAAGGGGTCGGCCAGGCCGACCTTGTGAGTGACTTCGCTACGTATCTGCCGATGCTCGTCATGACGCGTCTTGTTGGGATGCCGGAGTCATACGGGCCCAAGCTGGTTGAGGCCGCCCGCGACATGCTTCAGGGCACGGACACGGCAGTCGCCAGCAACAGCTACATCACCGTGGCGCTGGAGCAGCTCGTGGAGCGCAAACGGACCACCCCCGGCCATGATCTGGCGACGTTCCTGATCGAGGACCCCGCGAGACTCACCGATGCCGAGATCATCGAGCACTTGCGGCTGGTCTTGATCGGCGCGTTCGAGAAGACCGCAAACCTGATCGCCAACACACTGCGTCTGGTGCTGACCGACAACCGCTTCCGTAACAGCCTCTCCGGCGGTCACATGACGCTGCCTGACGCCCTGGACCAGATTCTCTGGGACGAGCCGCCGCTCACCACCATCCTCGGCCGCTGGGCAACCAGCGACACCGACCTGGCGGGGTATCGCATCAAGGCCGGTGACATGCTGCTGCTCGGCCTGGCGGCCGGCAATGTCGACCCGGCAATCCGGCCCGATCTTGCCATCCCCCTCCATGGCAACCGCTCGCACCTCGCCTTCGGCGGAGGGCCTCATGACTGCCCAGGTCAGGATATCGGTCGCGCCATCGCGGACACTGGAATCGAGATTCTGCTGGCACGCCTTCCCGACCTCACGTTGTCCTGTTCTGAAGGGGATCTGCGCTGGACGTCCTCGCTGATGTCACGTCATTTGACGGCGCTGCCGGTGGAATTCACGGCACGGTCGACCGCCAAGAGCAGCCCGAGGAAGGGCGCGTCGCTGCCACCCCAGCGCCGCGCCGAGCCGGACTCGGAGGCCGTGCCGACGGGAGTCGAGGGGGCGAGGGAGGGCAAGCCCACGTCCTTCTTCTCCCGCCTGTTGCGCGGCTGACGGCGCGTGCCACCACTGTCGGCAGGCTCGCTTTGCCGCGCACCCGCCCTGTCAGGGGGCGGGTGCGCGGGGGCGACTGGCCGGTGTGCCGCGGTCAGCCTTCGAGTTGCTCCCACCACCAGGCGATGGAGCTGATGGGCAGGGGCTCTGTGGTGGGATCTGATGGGGTGTCCCGCCACGTGATGCCGTACGTCGCCCCCTTTACCGGGAGTTCATTGCGGTTTCGAGGACTTGCGTAGCGGGGGGCCAGGTTCTGCCAGGCGATGCTGCCGGCGATGTAGCGCTCCAGCGAATCGAGATAGCGTCGCAACGGCTCATCCGCCTTGCGCGCGAGCTGTGCGCGCAGCCGGACGAACAGCGTCATCACACGGTCCCGTATGGCCACCGAAGCCTGGATCGCCTCCCCCGGGGAGCAGTCGTGAGTCTGAGCCACGACATTGATGAGGTTCTGCTCCCACGGGTCCTGGTGGTCCTCCTTGTTGTACGAAAAGAGGTCGTTGTCGCAGCTCACGATGAAGCCGGCGGCATCGGTGAGGGCCTGCACCGGTGCCGAGTACAGCACGTCGGCCGGGACGTCGATGCCGTTGGCGGCGTCGCACCAGGTGAGGGTGAACCGGGTGCCGTTGACGGACATCCGCATCGCGGCGAAGTCGTTGAGGGTCGGCATCGTGCCGCGTTCGGCATTGGCGGTCTGCCAGGTGGCGCCGAACAGCCAGTCCCGTGTCCCCTCGGTGAAGCGCCGCAGCTGGAACGGGGTCAGCATGGCGCGTGTGCGGGCCACGAGATCGTCGAGCGCGGTGGTGAGCGGGTCGGGCCCCAGGAGCGTGGAGCCGGGCGCTTCGAGTGAGCGGATCAGTCGGGCCGCGTGATCGACGATGCCCGAGGTCCGGGTGCCGACGGACCCTGAATCGTGCCAGTCGTCGACGGCGTTCGCCCAGTAGTTCCACTCGATGAACAGCAGCAGCGGTTCCACGGCGCCGTCGGGAATGATGCGGCAGCTGAAGTCGGCGCTGTGGGTGGCCAGGCCCCAGGCGCGCTCGGTCTCGTCCGGGTAGAGGCCGAAGGCGTCGATCCAGTTGATGGCGCGCTTCTCAAGCTCGTCCGCCTTCGGATGGAGGAGGCCCGCGTTGAACGGGCAGTAGAAAGGCGGCAGCCGCCACCCGATGCGTGAGGGCCGGGTAGTCGTATCAGCCATGGCTCAGCGGCCCCCGAGGCGGAAGAGGAGCAGCCGCGTCTCGATCGCGTGATCGCGCCAGATGCGGAACAGCTTCCCATGGGTGAGCGCCGATTCCGTCAGCCGGTCGCGCGCTATCGGGGACGGCGAGCCGCTGCGCTCCGCCTGCTCCAGCTCCGCCGTGCTCCAGGCCATGCTCTGTACCCAGAACTCGGCGACGCCATCGGTGATGTCCTCGTCCTCTTCGAGCTCGAAGCCCGCCGCACGGGCGGCGGCGATGTACTCGCTCAGCGTCCCCAGTCGGGTCTTGTAATAGCCGTCGATGAACTCGGTCCACTCCGGGCGGCACACGAAGTGCTCTTGGATGCCGAACCAGCCACCGGGCTTGAGGGCCTTGGCGACCACGGCGAAGAGCCGCTCACGGTCCATGTATCCGGAGCTCTCGATCGCGACGGCGGCGTCGTACAGCCGCTCGTCCTGGAGGTCGTGCAGGTCCCCGAGGGCTGGGGTCACCAAATCGGCTACTCCCGCCTGCCGTACGAATTCAGTCATGACGGGTATGTGGTCGGCGGTCACCGTCAGTCCGGTGACCGCGGCACCGTACTCCTGGGCCCAGTAGATGGAACCACCACCCAGGCCACACCCGATGTCGAGCATGGACGCGGGCGGATTTTCGGGCACCCTCCACAGTGCGGCCGCATGGTCGAGCACGGCCTCCTGGGAGTCGACAATGCGCTGTCGGATAACGCGCTGGCCTACGGTGGTGTTAGGAGCGGCGCCGGCGCCGAAAAGCCCCATGTGGAAGTGAACTCTGGGCCCCGGCCCGTACTTGTGGAGGATGTCGGAGGTCTTCCTCGTGTAGTACAGCGGCACCTGAGCCGGCTCGAACGCTGAGCCGACGGCAGCCTCAATGACAAGGTCATGCTCCATTGATCTTCTCCGGTCGTGAAAGCAGCCGACACGCCGTGGTCTGTGGCTGTCGGCCTGAAGGCGGTTCGTGCACAGGGCGGCTAGTGCCGGGATGCGCGGATGGCACATAACCGGACCCACACCGGCACGGAACTGCGGCGCCTGCCCCCTTCAACTCGGGGACGAGACGTGGCAATTCGCAGCACGGCCTGTGGCACTGCATACCTCCTGAGTCGAAACCGGACGTCAACGAACAGGCCATGCCCATATTTGATCACTTGGAACCCTGTCGAGAGGCAAAGTGGCCACACTTGTATGTGTTAGACCGTTTCCTGCACGGTCAGTTCGAGGAGTCGCTTGTAGCAGCAGAGTGCGGCTGCCAGTCCGAGACAGGCCAGGTAGTTGCCTGGTTCCCGCTCATTAGCGGTGGTCGAGTCGGCGATGGCCGGCTCAGCGAGGACATGGTCGCCCGATGCCCCACCTTCGACGGCCGAGTCGTTCGCTGGAGTAGGTGCCTTTGCGGGCGATGCGCGGGGCTCGGACCTGCAAGTTCACCCCTTTTCTTGGCGCGGACGTGGGCGGAGACGAGGACCGCCCGGGAGAGGCCGACGAGGTCGCGTTCGTCCAGCAGTTGGTAAACCTTCTGATGCCGCCGGCCCCAGAGCCTCGCACGGGACCGGATAACAAAACGGCGATGCACGGTCGACTTCGACGCCCCGAAACACGGTGGCAGCGCTCGCCAGGCGCGGCCGCTGACGAGTACATAGATGATTGCGGGGAACACCGCCTCACTCATCGCTGTTCGCGACTCCACCGCCCTGCGGCCGCACCCGAGCCGGCGGCAACAACGGCCTGGCAAGGTCCCACAGCCCATCCGGAACGATCCATTCCCAACGCCCGCTCCCCATGCCCAGCACAACAGCCAACTGGCCATGCAGGACGCGGCCCAAGGACTGCCTGACGGCGGGCATGCAGGCTCGGCGTTCCCCGTGCCTCCACTGCGCTGTTCCGGCATCCGGCCGAAGACCTCAAGCTCGGGCTGCCGCGGCGGCGGTGATCCAGTTCCTGAACTCGACGGCGTAGTGCCGCAGATGGTGCTCCTGGACGTCCTGCGAGCACGTGGTGGGCACGTAGACCGTCAGGTGTGCGGTGAAACCGTCCGCGGTGTCACCGAACTGGGTCAGCGCACGCCCGACGACGGTGCCGTCGACCAGGAAGAGGTTGGAGGACATCTTGTGCGGAAACGCGGGCTCCGGGAGGAGTTCGTCCGCGTCCGCGGCCCAGTCCATCGCATCCGTTCCCCAGCCGCCCATGTAGAAGGAGCAGACGTGGGGGCCGATGTTCTCCACCACGTTGAACGAACCGTCGACCCCGGGGGCCATCACGTAGTGCTCAGGGTGTGCCGCGAGGAGTGCGCTCTCGTCGCCGGCGAAGGCTTTGTCCATCTAGGCCAGGAAGGCGCCTGACGTGAGACCGCGCGTCGCGAGCACTGTCGTCCCTGCCTTGAAGCTGCCGTCGGAGGCGAGCGCGCTCTCACGCAGGAAGGCGTTGCCCTTCTCGATGTCCGGGGCGAGGAGGTCGAGCAGGCCCTGGCGTCCCAGCCGAGCCCTGAAGCGGTCCAGGGCTCGGCGGGCGTGGAACAGCTCGAAGTCGTCGATGCTCCCAGCTCCGGTGGGCCCTGATTCGAGGGTCACGGTCACGGGCGGGGAGGTCTGGTTGTCGGTCATGGTCGTACCTCCGTAGAATGTGAATGTGAATTTACATTCGCGTTACGAGGTTACGCAGAGGGCGCCACTTGTCAAAAGAACCTGATCAGACCGCCGCCGATACCATGCGGGGCATGACCGAGGAGCCAGACCGTCCAGCGCCCTACCGGGAGCCCCGGCAGGCGCGCAGCGCCGCGACACTGGCTCGCGTACTGCGGGCGGCCGAGGAAATCGCCTCCTCGTCAGGTCTGGAGGAGATGACGATCACCGGCGTCGCCGGACGCGCCGGCGTCTCGGTCGGCACGATCTACCGCCGCTTCGACGACAAAGAACAGCTGATCACCGCCCTGACCGAGCGGATGCTGGAACGGCGCGAGGAGTACGTGGCCGAGCAACTGCGCTCGGCCGAGCCGTCGCTCTCCGGCGTCATGGACGCCTACGCGCACGCCCTGCTGCAGTCCTTCGCCGACAGCAGCAACCTCTTTCCCGAGCTGCTGCGCGCGCGGGGAGCCAGGTCCCTGGACCGCGGGGCCCGCACCATCACCGAAATCCACCGACTCCTGCTTGAAGCGGCAGCCCCCTACGCCGATCAGATCCGGCGCTCCAACCCGCAGACGGCACTGGACACCGTGGCCCGCGCCGTCCTGGGCGCCTGCTTCCACAACTCCGTGCGCCCCGATCCCGCCGTAGGTGCGGAGGCCCAAAGTCGGTACGCGGACGAACTCAGCGACATGGCCATCGCCTATCTCCTCACCCCCGACCGCCGCCGCACCGCCCACGCCTGAACCGCCCGCGCTGCCGGGCGATCTTCGCGGCCGAGCTGGTGCCACTCCGAGAACGAGGCCACCGCACCCATTCCGCCGCTAGCCTCGGCCTTTTACCGGCTGCGCCCTCTCCGGCTGCCCATCGCCCGCGGCTCCGGCGATCACGCTTCGTCCAGGACGAGGGCGCCATGCTTCGCCGGGCCTTCTGCAGTCGCAGCGCAGTCCGGCGAAGCGTAAGAGTGGTCTTCCAGGGGTCGTCACCGGCGAAGTCTGACCAGGCCGCCGGAAGCAGCCGGTTCTCTGAATCGCCGGTCGGCGTTGGACCAGAGCTTCGGCGTCGAGCTGGCTCGTCAGGGGGCAGGAGCGGCGTCGAATGAGGCGGCCCGGCGGATCCAGCGCTCTCCCGTGACAGCTCCGCACCAGCTCAGCTCAGGCTCGACAACCAGCGGGTCGTCCAGCGCGGTGGCCGCGGGCGGATACGCAGCGGCCACCGCACAAGCCGAACCGTCAGAGGAGCCCCAAGCCCAGATCCAGGTCCAGGAGACCGTGGTCGTGGTGATGGTGGTGATGGTGATCCCTGCTCGCAGCCTGCTGCGCGGCCGGAGCGGCGGGCGTCGCGGCGGCGACGCCGGCGGCCGGGACGGCCAGTGCCGTGGTGACGCCGACGATGATCAGGGCGTGGGCTATGCGCTTCATGCTCAGTCCCTTCGGTGTGGGGCGTACGTACGCCTTTCGGGCGACGCCTTTTCTGGCGTTCACGAACGCTCACCACGCTGCACGGCTCTTCGGCGGCCCGCCTAGCTAAACGCCGCTGGGAGGGTGACGTCTTCGGAGGACACGTTTGCCTCGCGGCTCACTCCCCCTGTGGGAGTCCTGCCCAGCCGGCGAGTGCATGGGCCCGTTCGGCGCGGCGGGTCTGCACGGCCGTGGTGCGGGTGGCCCAGGCGACATGACCGTCGGGGCGGACGAGGATTTCCCGCACCCCGTCGAGGTCGGTGCGGGAGTCGTGCCCGGTGACGGTGAAGGCGGCCACCCGGCGCCCCCAACCCTGGTCGACGACCCGCTTCAACTCGTCGTCGTCCCCAGCGAGGTCCAGCAGGACGAACCGGCCATGCGACAGGAGTTCGTGGACTCGGACCGCCGCCGATCCGGCCGCCGTGAGCCCGATATCGGGCATCCGCCGCCCCACCAACGGGTGTGCCCCGTCGTCGGCGGGCGGATACTCGATGTCGAGTGCGGAAACCAGCCCGGCCAGCCGGCGGTTGACCTCCTCGATGCCCAACAGCCCGGCTATCAGCTTGCGCAGCGCGGCGGCCGGCCGCTGATAGGAGGGCAGCAGGGTCAGCTCCATCAGCAGCGTCTGGACCTCGGTGTTCTCCGTGACCGCCTGTCCGGCCGGATGCCGCTCGGCGTGATAGCTGTCGAGCAAGCCCGGTGGCGCCCAGCCGTTGATCTCGGCGGCGAGCTTCCAACCCAGGTTCATCGCGTCCTGGAGTCCGGTGTTCAGGCCCTGACCTGCCGCCGGGAAATGGATATGGGCGGCGTCTCCCGCCAACAGGACGCGCCCGGAGCGGTAACGGGCCGCGAGACGGGTGGCATTGCCGAACCGCGAGAGCCAGCGCGCCCCCGCCACCCCGCAGTCGGTTCCGCAAATCCGCAGCAAGGAGGCCCGGAACTCGTCGAGCGTCAACGGCTCGGTGGCCGGTGTCCGCATCCGCTGTGGATCGAGGAGGACGATCCGGGTGAGGCCGCCCGTCCCGCCCGCTGCCGGATCATCCGAGCCCGCACCGTCCGGCTCCAGTGGTACGGCCAGTACGCCGTGGGCCCGCGCGCGGTCGAGGGCCGCCGGGTCGACGGTCGTGAAATCGCCCAGCGCACCGCTCAGCGTCTCGTCGGTTCCGGGAAAGCCGATCCCGGCGGCCCGCCGCACCACGCTCCGCCCGCCGTCGCACCCGACGACAAACCGTGCGCGTACGGTCTCCACGACGCCGTCGGGCCCGCGGACGTCCACCTCGACACGGTCCGCGCCGGAGCTCCCATCGCCCGCCCCGTCGCCCCCGGCGTCCTGGCGCAGCCCGACGACCTCGTGTCCGCGCCGGATCGCGACACCGAGTTCCCTCGCGCGCTCCTCCAGCAGCTGCTCGGTGCGTGCCTGAGCGAGGAACAGCGTGTAGCCGTGCCGGGTGTCCAGCACGCTGAAGTCCAGGGGGGTGTCCAGTCCCGCGAAGTGCCACCCCGGTACGGGGCGTCCGCGGGCCAGGAACCGTTCCACCAGGCCCCGTTGGTCCATCAACTCGGTACTGCGCGGGTGCAGTGTCAGCGCTCGTGAATCCCGCTGCGCGGCGGCGCGCCGTTCGATGATCTGTACCCGCACGCCACCCAGCGCCAGTTCGGCACCGAGCAGCAGTCCGGTCGGGCCCGCGCCCACCACGATCACTTCGGCCTCGTTGTCCGGCCGGGCACCGGCATCGGCGACGACATCCCTGACGGCATTCATGAGTGGCCTCCGGTCGTGTTACCGCTCACGATTTAATGAACGATGTTCACGTGAACGCTGTTCACTATAATGAGGTCCATGAGTCCCGCGTCAACCCCCCACTCCCCCGGCCCCCGTGCCGCCGCAACGACACGGGGCCGCCCCCCGAAGCTCGACCAGGCGCGCACCGTCGAGGCCGCTTTGGCGCTGCTGGACGAGGTCGGGCTCGATGCGCTCACCATGCGGCGACTGGCCGAGGCCATGGACGTGCGGGCCGGTGCCCTGTACCGCTACTTCGCGACCAAGCACGAGTTGCTCACCGCGATGGCCGAGGCCCTGCTGGCCGACTGCCTCGACCGGCCGCTCTCGTCCCCGGACTGGAGCGAGCGCCTGGCCGAACTGGCCCGCCGGATGCGTACGGCGCTCCTGGGCCGCCGTGACGGTGCCCGCGTCTACGCTGGTACGCACTCCATCGGAAGCCACACGCTCAGCTTCGCCGACACCCTCATCGGCGTGCTGCGGGAGGCCGGCTTCACCTCCGGCGACGCGGCCCGTGCCGCCCTCACGCTCGTCCACTTCACCATCGGCCACACCCTGGAGGAGCAGGCCGCCGGTCAGGTCGTGGGCGACGGGCCGGCAGACCCCGACCGGTTGCGCGCCGCGGTGACACCGGAGGGGCACCCCCATCTCGCAGCCGCGTTGCCGGTGTTCACCAGCATGGATTTCACGGCCCACTTCGAATTCGGACTGACGCTGCTCATCGAGGGACTGCGCGCAACCGGGCCCGACGCCACGCCCCAGGGGAGCGGCGGCTGAGGCGCGCATGGCCAGTCGCAAGGAATGGCAGCGGCCTCAGCTCCCTGGCCGTGGGCTGGTTCCAGAGCCGCATGTAACACCCGCCAGGTGAGCAGAGCTGCGCCGCGCCCGGACCCGGTGCGGTGCGCCGCGCTGAGGACGAAGCAGGTATCAGAGGACGATCCCGATGATGCGGCGATGCATCTCGGCACGGGCAACGCCGTCCTTACCGTCTCGGCGATGGACTGGAGTTGGGCTCTGCAGCGTTCCCTTTCATGACTACCTTTTTCGCTGAACAGTTGCCCAGGGACGTGCGTCGCCAGGACGCTCCAGGGGGGCCGGGCACGGGGCGGTCTGGGGAAACGGTGCTGCGTTGGTGCGCGACGGGACACACGAGGGCCGTACGCCCCGGAAACGCACTGTCGAGGGACGTACGGCCCGGCCCCGGTGCCTACACCGCCGGTAGGCCGTAGATCTCGTCGCCGTGGGTGGCCAGCAGACGTCGGCCGGAGGCGACGACGTGCCACTCCTCCATGCTCCCGGTGTTGTCGTTGTAGTTCCAACGGGCCTTGCCGGTCTTCGGGTCCAGTGCGAAGATCCCGCCGATGTCGTCGTAGGACGCTCCGTAGAGGCTGTCGCCGACCTTGACGAACTCCGTGGGGGCCCGGCGCGCGCCGACTTCCTCGCAGAGCCAGATCTTCTTGCCGCGCACCGGGTCCACGGCCCACACCCCGGCGCTGTGGTCCGAGACGTACAGCACCCCGTCGACGACCATGGGCTGAGTGAAATCGCGCCGCCCACCGGTGGACAGCGACCAGTCGGGCTTACCGGTGTCGATATGCACCGACCGCAGCCGCTCACCGCCGAGGAAAACCCGCTTGGCGTGCACGGCGGGACGCCAGGCGATGTCGTCGCCGATCTTCTGCGTCCACAGCTGACGGCCGTCCGCGGCGTCGCGCACCGTGACGTTCTTGCGGCCGTCGGTGTAGACGAGCCGGCCGGCCGCCACGACGCCTTCGAGGTCGTAGTCGTGGGTGCCCTTGTCCCGCGGCTTCTGCCATTCGACCTTGCGGGTGCGGATGTTGATGGCGGCGATGGCCGTGAGATGGACGGTGGTGTCCTCGGTGCGCACCGAGGCGACGACATAGATCCGGTCCTCGTCCGCGGCGAGGATGCGCTCGGCGTTCAGCTTGCCGGCGAGCCTGCTGCGCCATGCCTCCTTGCCGGTATTCGGGTCGAGGCCGATGACATCACCGTCGTATTCCGTGCTGACGAGGAAGAGCTTGCCGGCTGCGAAAATCAGCGGGGCGCCGGCCGGTGCGACACCCTTACGGGTCCACTTCGCCCTTCCCGTGGCGGCGTGCCGGGCGACCAACGGGTCGCCGCTGATGATCAGCAGTCCGTTGTGGGCGAGCAGCGGCTGGCCGGTGTTGAGGCTGTCCGTCTGCGCGGTGCGATGCCACAGCACCTGCGGGGCGGTGCCCGGGGGTGGGGTGGTGAACCGCTCCCCAGCTCCCCCGCCCGGCGCCTTACCCGCGCCGTTCGCGCCGCCCGCCCCCTTGCCCTTGTCGTTGCCGCCGAGCGCCCAGACCCCGGCGCCGCCGACGGCCACGACCCCTACCGCGCCGCCCGCCATCAGCCCGAGGAACTTCCGGCGGGAGGGGGAGGCGGGAGCGCCACTCACCCCCGTCGAGGCTGTCGCGGGAGTGTCCACGGCAGTGGGTGCCCACGCACCGTGGCCGGTCTGCCCCTGCCCCTGCCCCTGCCCCTGCTGACCGTACTGGCCGGACTGCGGGGTCGGGTGGCCTGGTTGGCCCGGCCGGCCGGTAGTCGGTGCCGGCGTCCCGTGCAGCACATAGGTCGGTGCGGGCCCGAACTCGGCCGAAGCAGTCCCGTTCTGCTCACCGGAGCCCTGGGCCGGTGCGCCGACACCCGAAGCCGGTGTGCCCGGCGCCGGTGTGCCGGGGGCCGATGCGCTGGGGGCCGGTGTGCCGTGCTCCGGTGTTTCCAGGTCCAGGATGCGCGCGGCGTGGGTGGCGATGGTCGAAGCGACGGCGCCCGGGAGCCAGTTGGCGAAGACGACGCCCGTCCCCTCCGGGGCCAGCGCTTCCAGCACCCGGGCGGGAGTGGGTCGTTGGGAGGGGTCCCGGTCGAGGCAGGACCGGACGAGGTCGAGCAGATGAGCCGGCACACCACTGAGATCCGGCTCGCCGTGTACCACCTGGTAGAGCACGGCGGCCGGTGTGGTGTCGCCGTACGCCGTATGCCCGGTGGCGGCATAGGCGAGCACCGCGCCGAGCGCGAAGATGTCCCCCGCGGTGCCGACCGGTTGGCCGAGCGCCTGCTCCGGCGGGATGTAGCCGGGTGACCCGACGACGACGCCGGTCTGCGTCATCCGGTCGCCGTCGACGGCACGTGCGATACCGAAGTCGATCACCCGGGGGCCGTCGGCCGCCAGCAGCACATTGGACGGCTTGAGATCGCGGTGCACCAGACCCACGGCATGGATCTCGGTCAGCGCCGCCGCCAGCCCCGCGCCCAGCGCGCGCACGCTGTGTTCCGGCAACGCGCCGTGCCCGTCGACCACTTCGGTCAGTGACGGCCCGAGGACGAAGGCGGTGGCCAGCCAGGGAAGGGCGGCCTCGGTGTCGGCATCGACCACCGGAGCCGTGTAACGGCCGGATACCGCCCTCGCTATCTCGACCTCCTGCCGGAACCGGCCGCGGAACGCCACGTCCTGCGCCAGATCCGGCCTGACCACCTTGACCGCGACCGTGCGTCCTCCCGTGGACCGGGCCAGATACACCCTGCCCATGCCGCCGGCACCGATCCGGCCCAACAGGCGATACGCCCCGAGGGATTGCGGGTCGTCGGGAAGCAAGGGGTCCATCACGGGCCTTCCACATCGATCGGGCGCGCGTCTGCACGCCGCACTGGACCACAACGCGGTCGGCGCGCCGGGGCAGTGCATCGTAACGTCGCCCGTTTCCTCCAACACCGCTGCCGCACAAGGACGGAGGCAGTTGGCTGCGGCCCGGAGAAAGGGGGCGAGCCGGGGCTGCAAACGGCTGCGCTCACAACTGGGTCCCCCCGCACTCTCAGCTCAGCCTGCTCCGCGCGGTACCGCCCGCCCCGTCGCCCGGCCGGTCCCCGATCCGTCTCAGTAGAACCTGCCGCAGTTTCAATGCCGACAGCGCGGCCTGGTCATCGCCAAAGGCGCCGCCGAGTACGGCTTCGCTCAGCCCGCCAGCCACCGGGAGTGCTTCTGCGCCATCGGCCCGGGCTCCGGCGAGTAGGCGATGGCCGCCCCGCAGGCCGTGGTCGAACTCGACGGCCTAGCCGGGGTACCGGCAGGCGCTGATGTCCCGCCGAACTGTGCGCTCGGTCGCATCGCTGCTGTCCGGTCGAACAGTTCACCGCAGGTCCACCAAGGTCGAACGGCCGGCAAGGAGACCAATCGCAGCAGGCTGGCGGATGCACTGATCACATTCTGAGGGCTCCAGGTAATCAGGACCGAACCTGTCCTCGTTCCGCCATAGCGTCTGCTCCATGAGTACGGCAAACACTTCCGCGCCCACGTTCCGCTACGCGGCCGTCACCTTCGACTGCCCGGACCCCGCCGAACTGGCCCGCTTCTACGGCGAGGCTCTCGGCCTGCCCATCGTCTACTCCACTGACCACTTCGTCCTGCTCGGCCAAGAGGGCACGGCCGGACTGGGGTTCAACCGCCTCACCGACTACCGCCGCCCCACCTGGCCTGCACCATCCCAGGAAAAGCAGGCCCATATCGACTTGGGAGTCGATGACTTGGACGCCGCCCAGGCCCGACTCATCGCCCTGGGCGCCGTCAAACCCGAATTCCAGCCGGACCCCAGCCGGTGGCGCGTCCTGCTGGACCCTGCAGGCCACCCGTTCTGCATCTCCACCCTGGTCTGAGCGCCGGCGGGAAGCGCCGCCCGCTATCCATGATCGTCAGTCCTGGGCAGCGGGCGGACTCCACCCGGCAGGGCGGGTCTGTCCGACTGGGCCCCGGGGGGTCCGCAAGCCAGCCAGACAGCCCGGCCACGGACAGGGTCTCCAGTAGCCCCCTTGCTGCGCGTACCTGCGACATCGAGGCATTCGGCACACGGTCCCGGAGAAGGCCGGCCGCTCGGACCGCCCGCCTGCGCAAGGGAACACAAGGAGGGCGGCCAACGGGCTTCGATGAGGGCCACGAGGGCCGCCGCAAGGGCGCAACCTCGCCGAACAGGCCACCATCAGGCTCAAACCCACCGGGCCGTGGCCAGCCGCTACAACAAATGCGGCTACATGGCCCTCGGTACCGTCACCGCAACTCCCCTCGTCATTTGGCTCCGCCGGCTCCGCCTGTAGTCGGCCGCAAGGGCCTCCGTCAGACGTTCTTGAAGCGCATGCATCCTCCACCGACTACGGTCTTCGGGGTGACCGAACTTCAGACTTTGCGTGCCACCCGTGAGTCCTACGACGCCATCGCACCCACCTACGCGGAACTGTTCAACGACTCCCTGCGCGACCGTCCCCTGGAGCGCGCCCTCCTGAGCGCCTTCGCTGAGCTTGTGCGGGCCAACGGTGACGGCGAGGTCGCAGACCTCGGCTGTGGGCCGGGGTATGTCACAGCTCACTTGCACGGGTTGGGCCTGAATGCCTTCGGGGTCGACGCCTCCCCCGCGATGGTCGAGCTCGCTCGCGAGGCGAACCCCGAACTTCGCTTCGAGGTCGGCTCGATGGCCGCGCTGGACATCGCGGACGGCGCGCTGGGCGGGGTCCTCTCGCGGTGGTCCGTCATCCATACCCCGCCGCAGGACGTGCCCGCCATCTTGGCCGAGATCGCCCGGATCCTGGCTCCCTGCGGGCACCTTTTGATCGACTTCCCCGCCACCGACGGCCCCCACCACGAGACGCAGGCCTACGACCATGCGGTGACAACGGCCTACCGCTGGTCCCCCGACCGCCTCGCCGCGCTCCTGCGCGACCACGGATTGGCCGAGGCATCCCGCACGGTGATCGAGCCGAAGCCCACCGACCGGCGGCAGTTCCAAGAGGTCCAGCTGCTCGCCTGCAAGGCGTAGACCTCGGTCACGTGACGGCATCAGCTCGAATCGATGAGCTGCGGATCGGGCGGGGTCCGCTGGGACCGGCTGGGCGAGGAGGAGCAGCCTCGCCGGCCGCATGATCGTCCGGACAGCTCCTAGCTGCTGAAGTCGTACTCAGTCCGGCTTCGGCCGGGATCGCAGGTGCCGCATCTGCGCGTGGCTCAGGTCGTGTGCCCGTCGCATGTGACGGGCGATCACTTCGAGCTCCTCCTCGGTGTGGTCGTCGAGAAGCTCCTGCCAGGCCGGACCGAGGTCGGCCCACACTGCGTTGACACGGGCGATGCGTTCCGGGACCGGCGTGACCAGCACTCGGCGGCGGTCCTGCTGGTCGGGTGTGCGGGCCACGTAGCCGCCCTTTTCGAGCCGGTCCACCAACCGTGTCGCCGAGCCTGTGGTCAGGCCGGTCATGTCGGCGACCTGCTTGACGGTGAGCGGCTCGGGCCGGGCCGTCAGCAGGCTCAGGCACTGGACGTCCGTGGGGTGCAGCCCGAGGTGATCGGCGACGGCCTGATTGAACAGCACATACGCCGCCAGGTAGCGGCGGGACTCCATCGACAATTCCTCGTACAGCCGGGTTCGCGACGAGGAACTGCGGGAGGGAGCGGCTGAAGGGCTGGACGATCGTCCAGTGGATCCCTCGGCCCTGATGTGAGCCACCCTGAGAGCGTGTGACGAGTGCTCCCGATTCTGATCGACCTCGACATCTCACCAATGTCCTGCGCTACGGGATGGGACCTACGAGGTGCCGGCCCTGGCCTCGACCGCGAGTCATCGACAGCAGCAGACCGTGGGTCTCGGCGTCCGCAGCCACTAGGAGTCCACGGCCTGCTTGCCCGATCGGGGCGCCGTCAACACCGGTGACGACACAGCCGGCCGCCTTGCACAGAGCGATGCCGGCGGCGAAATGCACGCTCTCGGCCAGGTCACCGCCGTCGGTGACATAGGCAGCACGCTTGCCGGCCGCGACCCATGCCAGCGCCAGCGTCGTGGAGACAACCCGCGGGCGAAACCGTTGGGCGAACTCGGGGTGAGCGAGCAGGTCCACCGCGCGGAATCCAGGAGCGCTCGGAAAGGGCGGGTCCAGGTTCACATCCACCAACTGGGTGGCAGCTGTCGGCACCAGCTGCGTGTCGCACCCGTTGCGCCGCACCGTGGCGGTCGCACCGTCGGTGAAGAAGACCTCGCCGCTGAACGGATCGGCCACCGCGGCCGGTCCGTTGCGCAGTGCCACATTGACGGCAACCAGCATGTTGCCGACGGCGTAGTTGAGCGTGCCGCACATCGGGTCCACCAACCACTGGCGCGTCGCGTCAGCGGCCCCCTGCTGCCCACCCTCCTCGCCGTGCACCGCATCATCAGGCCGCACAGCACGGATGACGCGGAGAATCGCCGCCTCAGCCGCCACATCCGCATCAGTAGCGAAGTCCCCGGCAGCCTTTTCGATGCGGGTGACCCGCTGCCCGTACTTTGAACGCACGGCCTCTGCGCCGGCATACGCCGCAGCTATCGCGACATCGGCATCTTCCATGCTCGCATTTGGGTTGATCACGGTTTGCAGAGTATCGGGCCATCCTCGCCGTACGCCGTACGCCGTACGCCGAGCCCGCAGACAGCTGGCACGCTTCCGCGCTCGGAGGCTGCCGCGGACAAGGTCTTACCCCGCGTCGTCGCTGACCACGTCCAGGGGGGCGAAGAAGCTGGAGGCGTTCTACGACCGAGCGTCCGGGACCCCGCCGAGGTCACCCCAACCCTGGGAGGTCAGCCCCTCGACCGGAAGGCCCTCCGCAGTGAGGCATTCCGTCGCCCCGTGCCAAGTGCGGCATCCGGTGCATTCCCAGTCCGTGCGCAGTGCCGAAATGTTCGCCCATGAGCTGCACCAGCAACAGCGACGAGTCACCTCGAACCAGCCGCCGGGCATGGTCGCGACGCACCTGGCCTCTCGGCGCAGTTCTTCCGGCGGCGGGGCGTGCGCGGCGTCTCGCCGGGGGCCGCAGGGCGACGTGGGGGTCCGGGCAGGCGTCATGAAGGCATGGTGGCCGCACCTGCCCATCGGTTCAGGTATCTGGCGCCGGTGGGTGGCGAGTTCCCCTGAGTGGCCCTGCGCATCCGGGGGCGCACAATCTCGGAGGTAGGCAGGCTACGCTCGGCTCCTCATCGCTCAGCGAGGCGGTTGAGGTCTTGATGAACTGCGATCCCGGTCGACACGTCGACAGGGATGGACATCGGGCGGGCCGGCAGCGGAGATCACGTCCGCTGGGGGAATCCTTTGATCGCCAACTAGGCGTTTCGCAGCGTAAGTTGACGATCCGACAGCCCATTGCGTGGCTGTCCGCTGAGCCTAAGGCGGTCTTCGCCACCGCTTGTGGAAACGGTGCGCACAGCGACGCGGGAAGATTCAGTCGGCGTTCCCCGACCCTGCCTCGATGGACGGGTGGACGCTGGAGAACGCCCGTGCGTATGTCGAGGAACAGCTCGACTCCCCGTCGGAGTGCGGTCCGGATGCACACTGGGACTGCACTGCCATCGCGACGGGTCAGCGCACTTCGAGTCAGCCGGCGAGACCGCGGTCTTCAACATTGATACCTTCGCTGACCAGAAGGCGGCCCAAGCTGCGTGCAGCAAGGAAGCCCTGGTCAGCCAGGTACACGAAGGCAAACGTGCGTCCCGTCACCGGCGTCACCAGCCACGCGTACCACCGCAACGCCGGCGGTCTCGACGGCCTCGACCTCACCATGCGCCTGGGCACGGTGATCGCGCAGGTCTGGCTGGAAGGGGAGGGCAGCCCCCATGGACCCGGCAACCGCACACACCCTTGCCCAGATCTTCGTTCCCCGCATCAGGAAGGCCGCGGCAGCCTCCTGAACCAGGCTGGGGCAGGAGAGGACCGACGGGCCGCCGTCATGTGCGGACGGCGGCCCGTCGCGTTGCTGCACTGCTGCACTGCTGCACTGCTGACCAGCGTGAGTGCGCAGGGCAGGTCACTGCGAGACCAGGAGCTCCTGGTGGAGCAGCGCGGCG
Source organism: Streptomyces sp. NPDC048248 (assembly GCF_043201875.1). Lineage (NCBI taxonomy): Bacteria > Bacillati > Actinomycetota > Actinomycetes > Kitasatosporales > Streptomycetaceae > Streptomyces > Streptomyces sp. NPDC048248. The sequence goes on along the minus strand of NZ_JBICZL010000007.1, from coordinate 287,259 downwards.
ACATCCTCACGCAGACCTTCGGCGCGGTGGGGCCCCTCGCGGAACTGGTCGCCCGCTCCCCGAAGGCCCCCCACGTGCGAGGACCTGCGGGCGGTCCAGGAGGAGATCACCGCAGGTCAGCGGCAGCTTGTGAACGCGTCCCACGCGTCCTTGGACGTCTCGGAGGCGCCGCTCGACTGGCAACTCGGAGGACCACCGGGCTGGGCGATGACCGGGCCGTGTGCTCCTGAGCCGGCTGCCGAAGGGCCGTCCGCCCAAGTTGTCCGTACGGGCGTGAAGCGATGATGCCCTTGGGTCCCGGACGCCACAGAGCCGATGGCTGTTCTCGTACTTCTCCAGCTCGCCAATTCGGCGCCGGCCACGCTCAGCACTGGGCCGGTTTTGCGCCAAGCGCGCCATCATCCCTGGCGCCGATCGTCATGAACTGGACGTCGTGGGGTACACGAGGGCAATGGTCCACCACAGTGCCAGTGCGCCGATCCCGGCCCGCACAGAACCCGAGGGCCCCACCTGGGCAGGCTGGATCTACCTCGGCCTGGCAGCACTGGCCGCTGCCCAGCTGCTGGCACTCGTGCTGCACCCGGGTGCCGACGAACCGACTCTGCTCCCGAGCCTCGTTGGAGTGATCGCGTTCCCTGCACTCGGCGCACGTTCGTTCCTACGAACCCGCCGGAGCCGCGCCCGCGCCGCCCGGAGGGCCAGGGCCAGGGAATCTGCCTCGCGTTCAGGCCGCATGCTCCGGGCGCCGCTGTGATCCAGCGCTGAGTAGACCGTCGTGCCCTTTGAAGTCGCAGTGCTGGCCCCCGGTCACGCTGCCGACAGACCATCCACTCCCAACCTTCCCCGGCAGCGTGGCTGCGCTGCTAGCGCTGCCGGGGGGACGGTTCAGGGACTGGCGACGCCGCACGCGGTGTGTTCGGTGCCCACTCAGTTCCGGCCGGGGGCCCGCCTGTTCAGTGGGCGAAGCCCCAGTCGAGCATCTTGGTTGCGTCGTCGAAGCGTCCCTGGTCGTCCTTGAGGATCGCGCCGACCAGGGTCCGGTTGTCCCGCTCAGCGGCGAAGACGAGGGCGTAGCCCGCCTCCGGGCCGCTGCCCGTCTTGATGCCCAGGGCACCGTCGTAGCTGCTCAGCAGCTTGTTGGTGTTGTCCCAGGTGTAGTACCGGATGTGGCCGTTGGCCGCCGGAGCCTCGGCCTTGAACTGCTTCTTCTTCACGACGTCGGCGAACACCGGCTGCAGCATGGCGCGCTGACCGAGCTTGGCCAGGTCGCGGGCGGTGCTGTGGTTGTTGCCGTTCGAGATGCCGTCGAAGCTGTCGAAGTGTGTACCGGCCAGGCCCAGCTGCTGCGCCTCGGCGTTCATCTGGTTCACGAAGTCGGCGATCCGCGCGTCCACGGTGTCCCCGGAGCCGAAGTTGTCGGCCAGGGCCATGGCGGCATCGTCGCCGGACGGGATCAGCATGGCGTGCAGCATTTGCTCGACGGTCAGCTTGTCGCCGGTCTGGAGGTCGGCGGTGCTGCCGCCGACCTTCTGGACGTAGTCCCGGTACTCCTGCTTCACCGTGATCTGCCGGTTGAGCCACTCCGGGTGCTTGAGCACCACCAGGGCGGTCATGATCTTGGTGGTGCTGGCCATCGACACGCTCTCGTCCGCCTTGGCCCCACCCCACAGCTCCCGCTCCTGGGTGCCGTCGCGGGCGTCCAGCAGGAAGGCGTGGTCGGCATTGATCTGGGGAGCGGCCTGGTCCTGTCCGTCCGCGGCCCTGGCTGTCGTGGTGGCCTCGCTGCTCTGCCGGCCGTGGTCGTCCGCGGAGTGCGTGCCACCGGGAGTGGCCGCCTCGGCGAGGCCGCCGGCGGTGATCGGCAGGGCGGCACCGACAAGTGCGACCATCGCGATCCGGACTCCGGTGCGGTGTATCCGGTTGGGGCGGGCGTGGGAACCCATGGTGCGTCCTCCTCCGGCGAAGGGACGCCGGTGCATAGTAGAAACTCGGTTCACGGTGAACTTACTTGTGCGCTGACAGCGACCGTCAAGCAGGCTGTGTCATAGCCCGGTAACGGGGTCCACCTCTGTGGTGGCGTTGTGCAGGTGACTGGTGGGACCTGTGAGGCCGATCGCGTGCAGCGCCCGGCCGGTGTCCCTGGGTCACTGGTTCGCTGCCCGTCCACCCGACCCCGCCACCGGCGCTCCGGGTGCCAACTCCGAGGTAGTCGACCTACTTTGTCGATTCGGTGATCCGATGGGCACCGTCACCGATTTCGGGGACCACAGTAGCCCTGTTTTCTGGGGGGAAGCTTGGAGACAGTCTGGCGTGACTGGGACAAGCTGAATCGCCGTTCTGACACCGACATGAGACCAAACGTCACCAAGAGTGGCGATGCGCGCGGGTGCGGAAGCACTCCGGGAGCGGAAGCACTCGGGGAGCGTGGATCCACGTCAGTCACCGCCCGCGCCAGCTCAGCACAACCGTGGCCAGCCCGACCGGACGGAAAGCACAGGGTCCTCCCGGTGAACCAGCGGCACCGTATGCGATCCTCGCTCCGTGACCGGGAAGGTGCAGGAGGGCGTGTGCTGCTGACGCTGACCGGAGGGGCGGGCGCGGGAAAGACAACGCTGGCCGCCGCATTGGCCGTCACCGCGCCAAGAGTTCCCGTCCGCGTACTCCATGGTGACGACTACTACTTCACCGGCCAGGGCCAAGGGGTGTGGGCACGCGACGGCGCGGGAATCCCGCGCCTGGACGTCGGCGACCCCCGGTCGATGGACATCGAACGCCTCAACCACGACACGGATCATGCGCTGGAAAGGGCAGCAATCGTCATCGTCGACGGCCTGTTCGCCCGACACGTCTGCCTGCGGGAGCCACACGTCCGATTGGACGTCTTCGTCGACCTACCCGCTGATCTACGGCTGGTACGAAAAATCCAGCGCAAATGCCTTCGCGACGGCTTCCCCCTCGAAGTCCTCCTACAGAACTACCTCAATCACCGACGCGATGCACACGAGCGTCACATCGAGCCAGCGCGACACCACTGCGACATTGCCGTCGATGGCGCACAGGCCCCCGCCACCTTGGCTGATCAGATTTGGTCCATGATCGCCGGCAACAAGCTCTTCGACAACTCATGACAATCGCTCCGACCGGCGGGGACGGAACCAGCAGCTCAGGAACGCGCTGCGTGGACAACTACGACGTCGACAAGACCGTATCCGAGATGACTGTTACTCGGCGAGCACGACACGATAGGGGCTGAAGACCGCCTGGCCGGACCACTGTCGCTCCAGTTTCAAGTGGCTCGCGGCGACGCCTCTCAACTCGCCGTCAACCAGCTTCGAGTCCACCAACTGCGACCAGAACTACGAAACGACCGAGGGGCCATGCAGACCTATCGCTACATGGTGCAGACGGGCGGATTCGGGCTGTTTCTCGGGCTCGCAGCCGAGACCGCCCGCCTGACGATCCCACCGGCCATCGGTGTCCCCATCAGCGACCGGGTCTGGCTGGACGCCTCCGAAGTCAACCACGCGTACTACGGGAGCCGACTGGCACTCAACGAACGCGAACTTGCATGGTTGCGGCTCGGCCTGAGCAAGGTAGCCGGCGGCATCCAATGCGTCGACGCCAGCCCGTACATCCTGATTTCAGTCCGGACACTACAGATCATCGAAGTCGACTACGCGGAGGCGGCCCTTGCTCCGGCAGTCGCCGGATGGGCGGCAGCAGAGTTCTCTCTGGCGCCCATACGCTGCAACGTCCGACGCGACACCTCCACGGGCCAGTTCACGTTCGACTGGAACGAGTGACCTACACGACTCCGACGGAGCCGGTGATAGCGATCAAGCCCCATGCACAGTGTCGGAGGACAAGGCACAGATCTCCGGCGTGCGGCTGGCCATGTGCGACACCAACGTTGGCCTGACGGCACCGGTCACGATTTACCGACCGCTGTAGGGCGATAAGCGTCGTCTCCCCGTCCGATATTTTCGCTCACCCCGATCGGATGACGAAACAAGTCTGCCGACCGATCAACCGGAATGTCCTGGATAATCCACGGGTCAGCACTTAGGTCCTGACACCAGGAAGCGAGATGGAGCGGAACATTTTGTCGCCGAGCTGATTTCGGATCAGAGTGTCGATCTTTTCGGCTTGCGGAACATGAACAAAGGGTCGCCATGGATAAATTCGGTCATTGATCCATGGAGTTCTCCAGTCAGTCGTAGAGGTGAAGAATTTCTGAGCAAACTTCGCTGTGCGGGATGCCGTAAATTCATCCTCAACCGCCAAGCATCCGCTCACGCAAACATCTACATACGACTGAACGATGGGGAATTCCCGACTGACGTATCTACGCGATGTGCTTCCGAAGTACCAGAACGTTCCTGGTGGTGGAGCCGATCTGCCATCCAGCATGGTGATGTCGCCAGCAGGGATTCGGGTCAGCTTGTACCCCTGCTCTCTATCGGTAAATGCCTTCAATTCACCGTGCGATACCTGGAAGATTACGCCGTTGCAGGTGGAGCTCCGGTCCGGAACAGCTCCCAGATAAGTGGGCCCCCAGCTGACGGTGTCAACCCGGTCGTACCAGCCACGCGTGATGCCATTCACGGAGACCGGAAAAGCCCTTCCGGCTTTCGGCCAGGTTTCCTCTCGGGATTCCCTTTGGATCAAGGATCCGTATCCGAAAACATACTGACTGCTGGAATCGGATTCCCGCGCTTCGGCTTCTGCCGAGCGCTGCCGACTGGTGCAACCCATGGCCGTCACACCGAGACCCAGGATTGCAAGGCCCCCGATTCCCCCCAGCGCCTTACGCCTTCCCACTTCGGCCGAGCACTCCATGAGCATCATGGTTCCGCTCCGGCGGCGGGGTGTCGAGACGACGCGCAGTGCCTTCGGGTTGCTGTCCATTCGGCTGGGCCGGTCGGGAATCAAACACGTGCCGCCCCAAGAGCTCGGGCCTGAGTTGTGCGTACCGACGGCGCGTCGACCTGCCGCAGGAAGCGCCACGGCGGCGAGAGCCCCGCCCTGCGAGCCAGAGACGTCGCCGAATTGATGCCGCGTTCGCAGCAGACCAACGCCCGGAGCCGGAAGGCCAGGGGCAGTTGACGACAGTCCGGGTGGCCCATCCGCTCTTCATGCAGGCGCGAAATCAGGCGTTGCTGAGCATGTGAACGGATCTCAGCAGGCCCGAGACCGTGGACTCGCCCCTCGCCTTCATCAGACCCCGACAGGCCCCCAGCAACCCCGGCAACCCCGGCAGCCAAACCAGTAGCCCCAATAGCCCCCGCACGGTGGCTTCGGGCCCGAGCAGCCCGCTCGGGCGGGTGGCCCCCCGATCGCGAGCGGCCTGGTTCCGCCGCGCGACACGTGCGCCGTGTGACGATCCCTGGACGGCGTGCCCGGCCGAGGCGACCGCGAGAGGAGTGGGCTGGTGTCGACGGGAGTGGGTGGGGTTTGGACGCCACTCGCGGTACCGGTCTTCCGGCGGCACTTCGCCGCCCGGCTGCTGAGCTGGTCGGGGACGGCGATCGCGCCGATTGCTCTCGCCTTCGCGGTGCTGCGACTTCCCGGTGGGAGCGGCGCGGGACTCGGTTGGGTTCTCGCCTGTGGGATGGCCCCGCAGCTGGTGCTTCTATTGATCGGGGGCGCGAGCGCCGACCGATGGCCCCGGTTGCGGGTGATGGCGGTGGCCAACACCGTGTCCTCGGTCGCCCAGGCCACGGCGGCGATTTTGTTGTGGACACATACGGCACAGGTCTGGCAACTGGCGGCGCTGTCCGCAGCGTGCGGTGCGGCGGCCGCGTTCTTCACCCCGGCGTGCTCGGCGGTGCTCACCGACCTCGTGCCGGAGCACGTCCGGCCGGCGGCCAACGCCCTGCTGCGGCTGGGACAGAACATCGTGAAGGTCGGTGGCCCGGCGGCCGGTGCCGTACTGGTCGCACTGGTGGGGTCGGCCTGGGTCATCGCCTGGGATGCGCTGTCGTTCGCTTGTGCCGCCGCGTTGTTCGCGAGCCTGCCGCACCCGGCTCACACGGCGACGTCATCCGGTCGGTTCCATCACGATCTGCGGGAAGGCTGGCAGGACTTCCGCTCCAGGCGCTGGCTGGTCGCGATCACGACGCAGGGCGCGCTGATCGTCCCGGTCTGGATGGCCGGCTACCAGCTGCTCGGGCCGGTGTACGGACACCAGGTGCTCGGCGGGCCTGCCGCGTGGGGGGTGGTGACCTCCGGGTTCGCGGTGGGGCTGGTCACCGGGTCCGGGGTCGCGCTGTGGTGGCGGCCGGTCAGGTCCGGGGTCACGGTGTGCGCGGCCACGGTTCCGATAGCGGCGCCGCTGGCAGTGATAGCCGTCGACGGCGGGACGGCCGGGCTCACCGTGGCCGCCGCCGTCGCGGGGGCGGCGAGCGCGGTGTCGATGACGGTTTGGACGGGCGTATTGCAGGAGCGGGTGCCCGGTGCCCGGCTCAGTCGTGCGGTCTCCTACGCGACCCTCGGCCAGTCGGTCACCGTTCCACTCGGTTATCTCGCCGCCGCACCTGCGGCACAACTGCTCGGTTTGGAATGCGCGTTGGGTGCCGGGGCCGCGATCATCGCTGTGCTGTCCGTGCTTCCGCTGGCGATCCCCGAGGTGCGCGGGCTGCGCGGAGGGGTCACTTCGCGGTGCTGAACAGCGGCCCTGGCGGGTTGTCGGCCGCGAGGGCGGCCTGCTGCCAGGCCGGGACCAAGTGGCCGCGGACGAGTGCGCCGACCTGGTCGGCCTGTTCGTCGCTGAGGTAGTCGCGAAACCCGCCGACCACACCGCGGCGGGTCTTGTACGATTCCGCGTCGCCGGGGTCGGAGGCGCGCAGTTTCTCCGAGCGGAATACGTCGTCCCGTTCCATCGCCCGCATGGCGCCGAATCGGGCGAAGGCCACCGCTTCTTCCACCGCGGACGGGTCCACGGCCTGCGTCAGACCGCAGAAGCGCAGGATGCGGGCGAGTTCACCGGAGGTGTCGGCGGTCAGCCGTTCGTAGGAGGAGAGCAGGAAAGCGGCCGGCACATGCTGCTGGGCGTGCCAGATGTTCCAGAACTCCAGGCAGGTGCGCACGCTGCCCACACCCTCGGTCAGGAAGTCGCCGAGCGTTCCGCTGTAGTCGTCTTCCCGCCGGGTGCGCTGGAAATAGTGGGATACGGCTACGTCGCGGATGTCCCGCAGCAGCAGGACTACTTTGCGGTCTCGGTAGAAATCCTTGTCCGCCGACAACTGTTCGGGGGCGCGCAAGGCCACCCGGTCGTCGTGCCAGAAAACGATCCGGGGAACGGTCGAATCGGTCGCGCTGAAATGTGTGAGGTCAAGGTCTCTGCACACTTCCATCGGAATGCCGTGGGCCGTCGAGATCGCGCGGGCCAGCAGCAGTCGAAGCCAGGTCCGGCCGCACTTGGGGAACGAGAGGATGTAGACGTCGCCTTCGGCGTCAACCGTCTGAAGGGGATTCGATGCCGTAATTTTTGAGTTGTCATGAGCCACAGCCGGTCATTGTCTCCGGCTCTCCGGGGGATGACAACAGCGCCTCGCAGCGGGCCGGGAGCGGAAACCTCCTGGGTGTTTGAGGCCCTTCCGACGCTCCCGGACTCGCTTTCTCGGCCCTTGAGACAGCGAGTGGGGCGATCAGGCCTGCTTTCCCTCGCAGAACGTTGCCTGTCAGGTCATGCGCACCTCGCATGACGCGTCCCAGGTATGCACTGTCGCCACGCAGACAACACGCGAAGACGATTTCCGGACGGATTCCCGCTCTTTCCGGAAACCTGCCGAGCGATTCCCGCTCCGTTGATCAAGGCGTCATTTCGCCGGGTGGCCGGCGCACGATTCTTTGGACCCTTCCGGGCGGGGTAGCTGCTGACCGGCCGATGGCGGGAGCCGTCGGCCGGCAACGGATGCCCCCGTCAGAAAGAGAGCACTCATGGAGCAGCAGGAGATCGAAGAGGTCACCGAGGAACTTCCCGAGTTCGCCCTGATGATCGACATCCCGAGCGAGGACTGAGACCGCCGGTCCGTCCAAGGGCAGCACCCCGGGTGCGTGGTGGGTCCACCCGCCACGCACCCGGGCGTCCACCTCGGCCACGCCGGCCCGCCGTGCCCGTACCCGCATCGAACGACGCCGTACGGAGCGGAGGGCACAGAACGACGAGGCCGGAGACCGACGACACCGAAGTGCTCACGACGCTGGAGACCGGACTGTTGCTTGTCAGCCCTGACGCGGTGGCGGCCCGCCGCGACGAAGATGCCCTCTGGAGCACCACCGATGCCGTGCTGCGGACGGCCGGGGCCACCGCGCCGGGGCCACCTCGCCATCCCGCCCGCAAGGCAGCGGCGCACGGAGTGCGGATGGAGTCGGCAGACGGTACCGCGCCGGGCGCCGGCCCGGAGTCGGGCGCCGATGCCGAGGGTGTCGTACCGCCCCCGCGGCGGGCCGCCGGCCGCTGGCCCGTCGATCTCGCCGACCCGGCACCGCATCTGGAGCAGGCCGTCGGCCGGGCCCTCGCCTCCCTCCCACCCGGCCACGGCTCGACGGCCGATGCGGCGGGCCGAATCTCGGTGGTGCGGGGCTGGGATGCCGGGCAGGGCGCGGTCTTGGCGGAGTCGGCGGAGTGGCTGCACCGGGCATGGCCGTCGATGCTCGCCGAACTGCAAGAAGGAGTGCGGCAGATCGCCCTGCTGCACGGCCCGTCCATCGACGGCTTCACCGACTTCACCACGCACGGCGCGGTGTTCGTCAACGCGTCCCGGCTGACCACAAGCCGTACCGGGCTGCCCGGCTGGGTCCGGCTGGCCGACGCCCTGGTGCACGAGGGGACCCACACCCGCTGCAACGCGGCGGCGCTCAGCGCCCCCTTCCTCATACCCGGCACCGGCCCCGCCCCGACCATGCCGACCCCGCTGCGCGCGGACCCCCGTCCGCTGACCGGTCTCTTCCAGCAGACCGTCGTCCTGGCGCGTCAGGTGATCCTCTACCGCCTGCTGCACGAGGAGACATCGGCTTCGGACCTGCCGCAGCAGGCCGTGGCCACCCGCCGGATGCAGGTGCTGAACCGGGCCCGGCAGGGCGCCGGGACGCTGAGCCGCTACAGCACGTCCCTCACCCCGGCCGGTGAGGCGGTACGCGCCGAGGTGGACGAGCTGCTGGCGCGGGAGAGCGCGCCGACGGGGACACACGCCGGCACGCCCGGGGGTCGCGGGTGACGGTCTCCGTATCGGCGGCCCGCTGGACTCCCGAGGTCTTCGGTCCCTGGCCGCACTCTCCCGGCGCGCTGCTGGCCCGCGTCGCCGCGCGGTCCGCAGCCTTCGCCGGTGCCGGCGCGGCGGGCGGTGCCCCCGTCCTGATCGGCAGTGCGGCAGGCGCCGACCCCGGCGACGTACGGCGGCGCGCCCGGGGCGAGTTGATGGAGCGGATGGGCAGCGTGCTCGCCGGCCGGTCGGCGGAGGCCGAGGCGGCCCGGGCCCGGCCGGGCGGCAGGCCCGGCATCGGCTCGTTCGTCCACATCGGCGACTGGGGTGCGCTGCGCAGGCACGGCGTTCCCGCCGTCGACCCCGCCGCCTGGAGCGGTCGCGGCGACTCCCGTGACGTGCGACAGCTGTGGTGTCGGGGCCGCTCGACGGGCACCGGTGAGGAGGTGTGGGTGCCGGCCGGTACGGCGTTCCTCCAGCACCGCCCGCCGCCGGGCTGTACGGTCACGCATCGCGCGGGCTCGACCGGCGTGGCCGCGCATCCGGATCCGGCCTCGGCGGCTGCGCACGCGGCGTGGGAGATCCTGGAGCGCGACCTGGTCCGCCGCAGCTGGTGCGCTCCGCACCGCCGGCCGCCGGTGTCCTTCGATGCACGGGCCGCACTGCCCGCGGACAAGGAAGCCGACGTGGTGCGCGGGCTGCTCGACCGCGAGGCGCTGACGGCCGTCGTACTGGCGCTGCCGGCGCCGGCGGGTGTCGTGGCGGTCGCCGTCTGCCTGCACGAGTCGGACGGCGCCCATCAGACCTTCGGCGCACGCTGCGCACCGGCCGGCGAGGGGCAGAACGCCGTCGTGCGTGCCTGCTGGGAAGCGCTGATGGTCCGTTGGAGCATGGCGACACCGGTGGCCCGCCGCGGCTGGGATCGACTGGCCCGCACCCGGGTCCCGCGTAGCGGACTGGATCACGCGCTGTGGGCGTACCACGCTCAGGATGCGCTCGCGTACTGGACCGGCTCCTGCGCACCGGGGCACTCTCCGGGTCCGGCCGTCCCGCCGCCCGGACCCGACCAGCTCGCCCGCGTCGAAGCCACTGCCGTGCCACCGCCGACCGCGCTGTTGGCCGACCACACCGGCGAGGACGTCATCGCGGTGGAACGTGCGGTGGGGCCACCGGCGGAGGAGGGGCTGGCGGTCGTCCGGCTGGTCGCCCCCGGATCGCAGCCCCTGCCGGCCGGGCCCCGCCCCGGCGCGCCTCCGCACCCGTTCGGCTGACCGGCGCGAAGACCTCGTCGTTACTCCGCGTCCACCACACACCTCGCCCCGGCTCCCAGGAGGACCGATGTCCGCGCTCCCCGACGACGCACCTAGCGAGCCCGCGTGCGCCGAGCCGGCCTACGCCGCTCTGTTCGCCGCCCGCTACGACGACTGGTTGGCGGCGCCGAACAGCGACGCGACCGTGGAGTTCCTGGCCTCGATCGCCGAGCAGGGGCCGCCGGGGCCGCTGCTGGAGCTGGGCAGCGGCACCGGCCGAGTGGTGTTGCCACTGGCCGCGCGCGGACTGACCGTGGAGGGCCTCGACGCCTCGCCGGAGATGACCGCCCGGCTGCGCGCCAAGCCCGGCGGCGACAACGTCCGCGTCACTCTGGGCGACTTCTCCGCCCCGCCACAGCCGCCCGATGTCGGCCGCCACGCTCTCGTCTATGCGGCCGGCGGCACGTTCGCCGAGCTGGACACCCAGGCCGCCCAGCGCCGCTGCTTCGCCTCGGTCGCCCAACGGCTGCGGCCCGGCGGGACGTTCGTGCTCGACTCACATCTTCCCGAAGCGCTCGCCACCGTCGGCAAGGGTACCCAGCCGGTCCCGACACCCGGTGACGGCTTCGTGCTGCGCACCCGGATCCTCCACCCCGCCCACCAGCGCTACACCTCCGACTACCTGGTGCTCGACGACGGCAGGATGCGGCACGTGCGGGTCTCCTTCCGCTACTCCTCACCGGGTGAACTCGACCTGCTGGCCGAGTTCGCGGGCCTGCGCCTGGTGCGGCGTACCGGCGGCTGGTCGGGCCGTCCCCTGACCGACACGAGTACCCATCACGTCTCCGTTTACGAGCTGCCCGCGTGAGCGCCGCGAGCGCGCCGCGCGATCCGGAGCGCTACCTCACCGACAACCACCGCCTCTGGCAGCAGTGGACGCCGCTCAAGGCCGCCTCGGCCCACTACGACCTTGACGGGTTCCGGGCCGGTGGCAACCGGATGCGGCAGCTGGAACAGGACGAGGTCGGCCCCGTCGAAGGCCGGACCCTGCTGCATCTGCAGAGCCATGTCGGACTCGACACCCTCTCGTGGGCCCGGTTGGGCGCGCGCGTGACCGGGGTCGATTTCTCCTCAAGGGCGGTGGAGATCGCCACCTCGCTGGCCGCCGACGTCGCGCCGGACGCGCGCTTCGTCGAGTCCGACGTCCTGCGGCTGCCGGAGGTGCTGACCGGGACCTGGGACATCGTCTACACCTCCAACGGAGTCCTCGGCTGGCTGCCCGACCTGCGCGGGTGGGCACGGGTGGTGGCGCACTTCCTGGCGCCCGGCGGCTTCCTCTACCTCTTCGAGGGCCACCCCGCCGCCTGGATGCTCGACAACACCCTGCTGGAGCCGGAACTGCGGCTGCGCTACTCCTACTTCGGCGAGCCGGAACCGCTCTCCTTCGAATACCACAGCCCGACCTCGGTGCCGGAGGCGCGCATCCCGGACGTCGAGTACGTGTGGGGGCACACCCTGGGCGACCTGGTCACCGCGCTGGCCGAGGCCGGTCTGCGGGTGGAATTCCTGCATGAATGGCCGTTCGTGGGCTGGCGGATGCTGCCATTCATGGAGGAGGGCCGGGACGGCTGGTGGCGGCTGCCGGACACGCTGCCGGCACTTCCGCTGTCGTTCTCACTGCGCGCCGCGAAGCCGGCAGAGCCTTGGGAGCCCGCAAAGCCCGCAGCATCCGCAGAGCCCGCGGGGCCTTGATCCTCTCGACGCCCCCACCCGCCTTCCGCCGTCACCCCTGCCGTCACCCCGTCGTACGGAGGAGCCGCATGCGCATCGCCTATCTGCACTCCGGCAGCATTCCCTCGGTCTACGCCAACGGAGTCCACGTCATGCGCATGTGCGACGCGCTGACCGACGCCGGCCACGACGTCCGCCTCTACGCCCTGCGCGGCGAGATGACCTCAGAGGACGTGCACGCCTACTACGGGACGCGCAACCGCTTCCCCGTGCGGACCTTCCCGATGCGCGCACCCGTACTGCTCGGCAGCTGGCTGCGTGCCTGGGGGGTACGCCGCGCGATACGCCGCGACGGCGTCCCCGACCTCCTCTACGGGCGCGATCCGCACGCGCTGGTGGCCGCCCGCGGCCTGGCGCCCCGCATCTACGAGACCCATCTGCTGTGGGACAGCCGGATGATGCGGGCGATCGAAAGGGTGCTGCTGGGCAGCCGGTCGGTGCGCGGCGTGGTGTTCGTCTCGCAGGCGCTCGCCGACGACTACGCGGGTGCCTTCCACGGACTCGACGGTGCCGACGGGCCGGCACTGGTCACCGCCCACGACTGCGCCAATCCTCCCCCGCCGGGCCCGGCCGCCCAGTTGCCCGGGCGACCGGGCGCGCTCAAGGTGGGCTACGTCGGGCATCTCTACCCGGGTCGCGGGATCGAGGTCATCCTCGGCCTCGCCGACCGCGTTCCGGAGGCCGACTTCCACGTCGTCGGAGGGACCGCATCCGATCTGGCGCACTGGAGGATGCGAGCTGACCACCCCCATCTGCACTTCCACGGCCATCGACCGCCCGGCTCCCTCCACCCCTACTACCGGGCGTTCGACATCGTCCTCGCCCCGTACCAGCAGCAGGTGGCCTGCGCGGGGGGTGTCGGCGACATCAGCCGCTGGGTCTCGCCGATGAAACTGTTCGAGTACATGTCGCACGGGCTCGCGGTGGTCGCCTCGGATCTTCCCGTCCTCAGGGAGGTCATGGCCGACGACGTCAACTGCCTGCTGGTGCCGCCGGCCGACCTCGACGCCTGGGAACGCGCCGTCCGCCGTCTGGCCGCCGAGCCCGCCCTGCGAGCCCGCCTGGGCGGCGAGGCCCGCGACCAGTTGCTCACCGAGTACACCTGGCGCAGACGCGCCGACCGGGTCCTGACCCCGGTCACCGAGCCGACCCGCCCGGCCGGACCGGCTGCGACCGACCGGGCGGACCGCTGATGCGCGCCGTGGTCACCGGCGCGGCCGGCTTCATCGGGTCCCACCTGTGCGAACACCTGCTGGCCGCCGGGGACGAGGTCGTCGGCGTCGACTGCCTGACCGACACCTACGACCCGGCCGTCAAACGCCGCAACCTGCGAACCGCGCTGGGCAGTCCACGCTTCACCTTCCGTCACGCCGACCTGCTGCGCACCGATGCGAGCGCGCTCCTCGCCGGTGCCGACGCCGTCTACCACCTGGCCGGCCAGCCCGGGGTCCGGCTCTCCTGGGGCGAGGACTTCGCGCTCTACACCGACCGCAACGTGCTGGCCACGCAGCGGCTGCTGGAGGCGGCCCGCGCCCATCCGCCCGCCAAGTTCGTCTACGCCTCCAGCTCCTCCGTCTACGGCGAAGCACTCTGTCGACCCACGCCGGAATCCGCGCACCCGCGGCCGGTCTCGCCGTACGGCGTCACCAAGCTCGCCGGCGAGCAACTGTGCGAGCTCTATCGCGCGGCTCACGGGCTGCCCACCGTCGCGCTGCGGCTGTTCACCGTCTACGGTCCCCGGCAGCGGCCCGACATGGCCTTCGCCCGGCTGCTCGCCGCCGCGAGCGGAGGGCCGGCGTTCCCCCTGTACGGCGACGGCGGGCAGACCCGCGACTTCACCTACGTCACCGACGTGGTGTCCGCGATGCGTGCCGCCGCACGCAGTTCCTTCACCGGGGTCGCGAACCTGGGCGGTGCCGGCCCGGTGTCCATGCAACAGGCAGTCGCCGTCGTCGAGCGCCTCGTCGGCCCGGTGCTGCTGAACCGTCATCCCGCCTCGGCAGGGGACGCCCGGCACACCGGCGCCGACATCCGGCGGGCACAGGCGGCGTTCGGCTTCAGGCCCTCGGTCGGCCTGCACGAGGGTCTGGCGGAGATGGCCATGGAGCACGCGTCGTCCGACCACCGTCACCGGATGGCGCCCACCGGAGGCGAGCCGTGGTGAACCGGTCCGAGTCGACAGAGCAGCACCCGGCCACACCCTCGCCGCGCGCCGCCGACCTGCATGTCGTCGAGCCTTCCGGGCGCACGGCCGACGATCCGCGGGAGCACCGCGTCCCGGCGCGGGCGGGCACGCTCCCAGTCCCGCTGCGCGCTGTACTCGACGGCCGTCTGGTGCTGCTCAAAGGGGGGATGGCGCACCTCGGCGCATGGGAGCCGCTGCAACGACAGGTTCGCGCGGCCCTCGACGAGCATCTGCCGCACGGCCCGGCGGCGGGCCGCCCTCTCGAAGAGCTGCACCGCCACGCGGACACCGCGCTGACCGTCCGCCTCCGCACCGACCTGGAGACCCGGATCCGCCCCCTCGCCCGCGCCATGCTGCGGGACTTCACGGCCGCGCTGACGCCGCAGCCCGGGCGGATGTATCTGAGCGACCACTTCGGGGTGCGCATCATGCCGCCGCGCTCCTCCATCGCCCCCGGCTCCGCACCGGACGGCCTGGCCGGATTCCTCACCCCGCGCGACGCGCATGTCGACTCGTGGTTCAACACACCCGTCAACTCCATCAACCTGTGGATCGCCCTGACCCGTGTGGAACGGGGCAACGGACTGCTGTTCCACCCGGACGCATACCGGAGCACGCTGCGCCACGACGGCTGGGACCTGTTGCCCGGTCAGGACGTCGGCGACCCCGTGGACGTGGCGATGGACGCCCAGGACGTCCTGCTGTTCGCCGGTGACCATCTGCACGCCTCACAGCCGAACGACACCGATGCGACCCGCATCGTGCTCACCAAGCGGCTGTGCCTGGGGCCTCCGCGCTACCCGCGGCACGGCACCGGATGGGTGCCGTACGACGATCCCCGACTCTCCGGCACGCCCTGGGAACCCCTCGCGTCCTGGCGCTCCCGACTCACCGCCGCGGGACTGCGGCACGCCCTGCGCACCGTGACCGGTCATCGCTGATTCCCCGAAGGGAGAGGCCATGCGCGTCCTGCTGGTCAACATGCCATGGGCACTGGTCGAGGTGCCCTCGCCGGCCCTTGGCATCCTGGCCTCCGCCGTCCGGACCGCCGCTCCGGACGCCGACGTCGCGACCCTGTAGGCCAATCTGGACCATCTCGACCAGGCCATGGCGGACGGCGACTTCACGCTCGACGACTACGCCTTGTTCGCCCTGCGGACCTACGAGGAGGGTCTCGGTGACTGGATCTCCTCCTCCGCGCTCCACGACGACCCTGACTGGCACATCGACCGGTACGCGAGCAGTTCGATCAGAGGTAAGGAAGGGGGCGCAGCTTGGGCACGCGCGAGACATCATCAAGGCAGCCACAGCAGGCCGAGAGGCTGGCGAGCGCGGCGAGGAGCCGACCGTCTTCCCAAATCCGTACGCATGGACGCTGCGCACCGCGTGGATTCGCGGCTACGCCGAGAGAGGCGCCCCGTGTCCGCTCAGCCGGAGTCGACCGACCAAGGCATGTTCAAAGCCGCGACGGTCATGCAGCCGCAAGGGCGGCCTTCCGGTCAAGGGCGGCACGGCGGCCGGTTTCAGGGTCCGAGCGTTGCGATCTACTCGGCCTCGTGAAGTCCCGACGCGTTCGTTTCCGGCGTCACGGCCTCGCGAGGGGGCTCGCGGACCAGTACGTCATCCCCTCAAGCCTTTCGGGTCGAAGCAGGCTGAAGGGTGCCCAAAAGAGATCGCGCAAGTGTTTGATATCTGTACCGTCAGAAAACCACTGATCAGGGCGATTTCAAAGATTCGCCGTGTCTCGCTGGCAGGTGACCATCTCTTCCGCCACCACAGCTGGGGCGCGGCCCACGGGCCTCCGTGAGCTGGAGGGCCGCGCCGCCGGCGACTCGGACTTCGGCCGGCTCGCGCGTGCGTGCTCGGATGGGCTGCCCGCCTGGCCAGGGCACACATGGCGATGGCTCATGTGGAGGTGTAGCGCCGGAGTACGTCGCTGGTGTGCTGGAACTCCTCCATCAGGCGGGTGGCCTCCACCACCAGCACCCCATAGGGGCGGGTCGGGTCGGCGAGGGGCAGGCCGTCGTCCTTGGCTTGCGTGGCCACCTGGTCCCGGTATTGCTGCGCTTGGTCTGCCAGTCGGCACAGTTCGGCCGTTTGGTCCACCAGATGGTCCTCATCCAAGGTGGTCAGAAGCCGGGCGATGTCGGCGATGGCTTCCAGGAACGTGGCGTAGGACTGCAGGAAAGCGACGTAGCGGTAGGTGGTCTCGGTGTCGCGCCACTGGTCGAGGCTGCGGGTGAGAGAGGCCATCTGGTACAGCGTGCGTTCCAGCGCGTCCAGCACCGCGCCGTAGTTCTCGAAGCCGGTGCGTTCACGGTGACGGCGCAAGAGGCGGCGCGGGTTGTAGTACAGGCTCTCCTCCGCCGTGCGCATACCGGCCCGGGCCTGGGTGATCAGCTCGCCGGTCTGCGCGGCGCGGGTGCGCCACTGCTCGGTGCGCTCCTCCTCGACTTCTCCTGCGGCCAGAGCGGGGTGGATGTCGTTGAGCAGGTCGCCCAAGGCGTGGGCGAGGGTGCGGATGCTGAACTCCGCGCTACGAAAACGCATGGGCGGAAAGACGGCCAGGTTCACGGCCAAGGCGACGACCGAGCCGATGACGACGAGAAGGACGATCTGACCGAGCTGGGCGAGCTTTTCGAAATTCCCCGCCGCGGAGGCGTAGGTGGAGAACGCGAAGAACGCCGCCGTGGCCACCTGACCGCGTTGCGCCCCCAGGGCCGGCCAGCGGCCGATGACGAGGGCAGCCACGGTCACCAGCGCGAATGTCACCACTTCCGGACCCGCCAGGAAACCCAGGGCAGCCTGCACAGCCACCCCGGCGGCCACCGCGCCGACGTAACGCAGCGATTGCACCACCGACTGATAGACGGTGACCTGCATGATCAGCACCGCGGAGAACGGTGCGAAGGCCGGGGACTGCGCATTCAGGAGGTTGTCGGCGACGACCCAGGAAATCGTCGCGGCCAGCGCACTCTTGCTGACGAGGAGCGCCGTATGACGCTCGGGACCGTCCGATCCCAGCGCTCGCCCACACCACTGCCCGATACGGGCAAGCCTGCCCATCTCAGCCGGTTCAGCCCGACGTCCACCAGGGGCCATACACGTCCTCCGATTTCCGGCCGGGCCCGTACTGGAACCGGTACACCTGCTCATGCGTGCCGGACAACAGAGGGCGCCGAAAGGGCATCGTCTGAGGGCCAGCTGGCCCCGTCCTGCCGCCACCGGTCACCTCTTACATGGGTGGATCGCTGCTCGCCCGGCAGGCAGTACCTCTCGGGCCGAGCACGCTGCGTTCGTCCGCAGCGGCATCCTGAAGGAGGAGAGCCTGTCAGCGTGCGAGGACGGCATCGTCCTCCGCAGCAGGGCCCGGTAGCTGGCGGCGTGCGGCGGCCAGGGCTGCGTCTCCGTCGCGCGTTCCGGTCGAGACGCACAGGGTGTAGGTGACGTCTTCCAATTGCCGGCGTACGGTGCTGCTGCCTTCCTGGGCGTGGAGCAGCCGGAGAGTCTCGTACTGCTCAACGAGATCACGCAACACCGCGGGGTGGGCGATGAGCATTGTCCGGCTCCTTCTGTCGCCAACGAGGTCTGTGCAGCGTGTGCCCGACCTGCAGTTCTGCATGCGAGCTGTCCCGGCCCTCAGCGGAAGTGTCAGCCGTCGAGAGGGGCGTCGCCCGGGCAGGGCCGCTCTCCGGCAACGGCTGCGACCTGTCAGCGGCGTCCCGCCCGGAGTAAGGGATCGATCCGCACCTGATGTGTCACCAACGTGCCGGGACAGCACATCTAGGCGTTCGCGGCGAATCGCTCCCAGACTCGGTGCTTGCCGAGCAACTGGGTGATCTCGTCCAGGGTTTCGGTGCCGTTGCTTGCGATCACCACTCCGGGGGCGTCTGTGGGCACTCCTGCGGCCCGGAAGGCGTTCTCGGCGTTGGCCCAGCCGCCGAGTGCCTTGCCGTGGCGGTATGCCTCGGAGAGCATCAATAGGACACGGGGGTCGGTCTCGGCCTGCTCGGCCGGGTCGGGGGCGCCGGCCTTGGCATCGCGCGCGCCGTAGGCGTCCTTGCCGGGGCCGGGGGTTCCGGCGAGCAGGATGGCGTCGAATTCGGTGGAACGGGCTGTGGCGAAGGTGCGCTGGACGGTGACTGGTTCGCCGTTGGGGTCCAGCTTTCCGCCGGCGGGGGCGATGACCAGGGGGACCATGTCGGCGTCGAGTACGGCTTGGCGCAGGGTGCGGACCGCGGCGAGGTCACCGTTGTGGTCGGCGACGATGCCGATGATGCGTCCGTCCAGGGGCCAGCTCTGGCCGATCTGGGACAGGGCGGGGCTCGGGTCGACGGAGGCGAGGGGCCGGTCGGCTTCGGGGGCCGGCAGTCCGAGTCCCGCGGCGACGCCTTGGC
This sequence comes from Streptomyces sp. NPDC048248, assembly GCF_043201875.1. Lineage (NCBI taxonomy): Bacteria > Bacillati > Actinomycetota > Actinomycetes > Kitasatosporales > Streptomycetaceae > Streptomyces > Streptomyces sp. NPDC048248. The sequence continues at coordinate 268,430 of NZ_JBICZL010000007.1, read as the reverse complement.
AGAGTTCGGGGTCGATGTTGGCGAGGACCCGCAGGGCCCTCTCCTTGATCGCTTGCTCGTAGCACTTGTTGAGCTCGAAGGTGTACGCGGCGATGATGTGCTCGCGTTCGACCGGGGTCATGCTGAGCCAGAAGCGGCGGGGCTGGCTGAAGTGGTCATCGAAGCTCGCTGGTGCTTCCCGGACCTTCTTCGCGGCGGGCAGTTCGAGGGGTACCTCGATGTAGGCGCCGGTGTCCGCTCCGGCAAGGAAGGGGCAGCCGCCGTCGAGGGAGTTCGGCCGGTAGGGCGCCACGCCGCTGTGGACCGCGTCTTGGTGGAATCCGTCGCGCAGCATGTCGTTGACGGGGGCGTGGGTGCGGTTGATCGGGATCTGGGCGAAGTTGGGGCCGGCGAGCCGGGTGATCTGGGTGTCGAGGTAGGAGAACAGCCGGCCGGCCAGCAGCGGGTCATCGGTGATGTCGATGCCGGGCACGAGATGGCCGGGGTGGAAGGCGACCTGTTCCGTTTCCGCGAAGAAGTTCGTCGGGTTCGCGTTGAGGGTGAGCAGGCCGATCGGCTGAACGGGTGCCAGCTCCTCGGGAACGATATTGGTCGGGTCGAGCAGGTCGATGCCCTCGAAGGTCTGCTCAGGGGTGTCCGGGAAGGTCTGGACGGCCAGCTCCCACTGCGGGAGCGCGCCTGCTTCGATGGCGTCGGCCAGGTCGCGACGGTGGAAGTCGGGGTCCATGCCGTTGGTGAGCTGAGCTTCCTCCCAGACCAGGGAGTGGACTCCCAGCCGCGGCTTCCAGTGGAACTTCACCAGAGTGGTTTCGCCCTGGGCGTTGACCAGCCGGAAGGTGTGGACGCCGAATCCCTCCATCATCCGGAAGGAGCGCGGGATACCGCGGTCGGACATGTTCCACAGCGTGTGGTGGGTGGCCTCGGTGTGCAGGGTGACGAAGTCCCAGAAGGTGTCGTGGGCACTCTGGGCCTGCGGGATCTCCCGATCAGGGTGGGGCTTGCCGGCGTGGATGACGTCGGGGAACTTGATGGCGTCCTGGATGAAGAACACCGGGATGTTGTTGCCGACCAGGTCGAAGGTGCCCTCGGTCGTGTAGAACTTCGTGGCGAAGCCGCGGGTGTCGCGGACCGTGTCAGCGGAGCCCCTCGACCCCAGAACCGTGGAGAACCGTACGAACACCGGTGTCTCGACGTCCGCCCCCAGGAACGTCGCCTTGGTGATCTTCGCCGCGGTGCCGTAGCCGCGGAAGACGCCGTGCGCGGCCGCCCCGCGGGCATGCACGACCCGCTCGGGGATCCGTTCGTGGTCAAAATGGGTGATCTTCTCCCGCAGATGGTGGTCCTGCAGCAGTACGGGGCCTCGGGGCCCCGCCTTGAGGGAGTGGTTGGTGTCGTGGAGGCGGTTGCCCTGAGCGGTGGTCAGGAAGGGGCCGGCCTGGGCCATCGTGTTCCGGTCCGCGCCGGTGCCCTGGCCGGTGGGGCTCACGGTCTCCGGCGCGTCCTGGTCCGGCTTGGGCGGCAGCGGCCCGTGCGCTTCGGTGGGCTCCTCCACCGACGGCGCCTGCGGTGTCGGCTTGCCCGGGATTTCGTTTCCGGGATCGGCAGCCCGCTGGGCCGCAGCGTGCTCTCTGCCCTTACCAGCCATGACTCTCCACCTCGTCCATGTGCAGCTCACGCATGAGTAACCACTTGGGCAGCCCAACTGATCGTGCCGACCGGCTCCTCTCATCGTGTGCCCGTCGAAAGCGGTGCGGCTCCCTCGACGGGCTACGGCGACTCGTCAGCCCTCGGCGTATCAGCATTGGCTTGCTGCCGCTTATCGATCCGGGCAGCCCGTTGGGCTTCATCCCACGCTCTGTGCAGCGCATCTCGCGAAGACTCAAACTCCGCCCCGAACGAGTGACCGCCGGTTTCCACGGCGTAGAGAACTTCCAGCACCCATTGCACGGCTGACCACTTCGGCAGGGAAAGACCCAGCAGCATACGACGAACCGTCTCCCTGCTCACCGGCCCTCTCCCCTGGGCGCTGACGGCTGCTGCGACCTCCCTGAGTCGGAAATATGCGTACTTCAGAGCAGGCTGCACCGACGGCCGGGCGATCGGCGAGCCCATGTGGGCGGGGGCCCGCCGGGCAGCGTCGGTACACCTGGGCATGATGAGCGTGCTCGTACCCCGACACTGCCACGCCCTGGCCCGAACGACTCGGCTGTCCGCCGACCTCACAGGGCCCGGTGGCCTGGACGGGGATACAGGCCTCAGACCCGGGCCGGCACGACAGGAGGTAGCACAACGGTTCGCCTCCGTTGTCTCGGACATTGCCTCCGGTGCCCTGGAGGCCGCCGCCCGGCTCCGGGCGCACTGCGCAACGATTCGCCGCCCTCCGGGCCATCGCTCAGCGTGACCTCTGCTTGGCGCGGCTCGTCGAGGGCCATGTCGACGCCACCGCAATCCTCGCGGAACTCCAGGGGCCCACTCCTGGCCCGACCGAGCGATGGGGCGTATGGGCGGCGGAACCCCCTGGCGAAGGTGTCGCAGCGACCCGCACCAAGACGGGCTGGCGGCATCGGGTACTGCGCACCCCGGACTGTCCGGTGGAGACCTCAAGCCGACTGCGGCCCCGGGCTGTCGGCGGCTTCGGTGACCACCTGGCCCAATTGGCAGCCGAGGAAGGAGCAATGCCTTGTCACTGAAGAAACGCCGGGGCCGGCTCCGGTCGGCGCCCGAGGAGGAACCTGACGACTTCTGATCGGGCTATCTGCGGCGGATGAGCAACCAGCCTGGTCAGCTGGCTTCCTGGTGCTTCTGCCCGGGCTCCGGTGCCGGCCAGGCCGTAAGAGCCTGCGCCCGTCCCGATGATTTCGCCGCTGAAGGTGAGACCGTCGACGACGGCTGCGGGGCGCCGATCTCCGAGAGTCACGCGGCGAAGGCGCTTGCCTGGTGCTGTCCCGCACATCGCACTCACACAGGGCATCGACCCGCCGGCCGAACAACGAACTTGGCCGCGGCACCGGCGCCGTTCGTCCTCTCCCCCGGCATCACTTCATACCCCGGGTCTTGAGCTGGTGAGCGAGCAGCCGACCCCTCGTGAGCCGCTGGTGATCACAACTGTGAGCCTCTCGGGCGACGGCGCGACGGGAACCACATCCGCGTCGCGCCAACGAATCGCATGCACGCCCCGCCCGTACAGAAGCTACCCAGAGCCACAGGAGGGCGGGCTCCGGCCATACGTCGCACCACCAACACAGGCACTCACCCGCATCAGCGCGGCCGCAACAGAAATGGGCGCGGCACCGTACGACATCCCTCCAGGAGATTGGCCAATCAGGAGTTGGGCGGGCTGTTTCGACGCCCCTGCACCGGGCACTCGCTCTCCATTCCACGGTATCGAGGAGGAGTACCCAAGAGAACACTCGGTGGCTCCTCGGCACGATGGGCGCGCCGTCGCGAGACGAAAGCACCACTGGTAGCGGCAGCGTCTTGCCGCTTGCGGTGGCCGTCGTGGCGGGCCCTGTAAAAAAAATCAGCCGGAGCGTACGGGCCGCGCGCCTGGAATTCACGTTCCGATCTGAAGTCATCTCACTTTTCGTGTCAGCAAATGAATGCGGAGGACCGAATGTCCCCTGGAACGCTCATAACGATCATTGTGCTTGTCGTGGTCGTGATCCTGGTGTGTGCGCTGGCCGCATGGATGATCATGCGTCGCCGCCGGCTGCAAGCACGGTTCGGACCGGAGTACGAGCGGGCCGTGGAGGCCAAGGGCAGCCGCAGGGCGGCCGAGCGCGATCTGCGTGAGCGCGAGGAGCGCCACGACGCGCTGCACATCAAGCAGCTGCCGGCCTCGGCCCGGGACCGATACGCCCACGAATGGGACCGGGTGCAGGAACGCTTCGTGGACCAGCCCGACGGCGCGGTCCGTGAGGCCGACCGACTGGTGACCTCGCTCATGAGAGAGCGCGGCTACCCCACCGAGGGACTTGAACAGCAGCTGAGCGACCTGTCGGTGGAGCACGGGCGCACCTTGGAGCACTACCGCGCCGCCCACGAGGTGAACGGCCGCAGCGCTCGGCGCGAAGCAACGACGGAGGAACTGCGGGGGGCGATGGTGCACTACCGCGCCCTGTTCACGGAACTGCTGCGCGACGGCCACCGCCCGTCGGAGGACCGGGTATGAGCCTGCACGGCACCCGTAAGACAAGGCGCGGCCCCGACGAAGAAGGAGGCGGAATGGAACGGCGAGATGTACCAAAGCCCGGAGCGAACGGCCTGTCCACCGAAGATCTGGCAGGCACCCCGCAGGACGTAGGGAGCGGGGCTCACGGCGCCCACGCCGAGACACCGCCGGTGTTTCCTGGGGAAGCCACGGCGGCGGACCGGGGAGTCGCTACGCCCGGAGACGAAGTCCGGGCCCCCGCGCCGGAAAGAAACCGCCACCCGAAGGCCCAAGAGCCGGAGACCCGGGAGACGGAGGCGCCGCTGCTCGGACCGGAGCAGGAGGAGTTCCACAGCCGATGGCAGCGGATCCAGAGCGAGTTCGTCGATGATCCGCGTGAGGCGGTCGGTGCGGCGGACACCCTGGTCGCCGAGGTAATGCAGGCGCTTGCGGCAACCTTCTCCCAGCACAAACAAGGACTCGAAGGTCAGTGGCACCGTGGCGAGGAAGTGGCGACAGAGGAACTCCGAGTCGCCCTCCAGCAATACCGCTCGTTCTTCAACCGCCTGCTCAACACCTGACGCCCGCCGACGGCGCCGGCGTCGCAGTGCGCGGCACCAGGCCGTCGGTCCTGTGGAACACACGGGCCTCGTCCTCCACCTCCTGGCTCAAGTGGGGGGCGAGGCTTTCGCGGTCGCGGGTATGCGCGACAGGCAACCCGCACAACCACGCAGCAGCCCGGTCGCCTTCGGGCCCGGGAGAGGCAGGGTACGCAGCAGCAGCGTGACCCGCGCGGCGAGCACGAGCCCGAGAGGCGCATACAGCAATGCGAGCGCCAGCTGCCCTCGCCCGGCCACGAAGGCGGCCCACCACCAACTCATCCAGCCCCGGGCCGGGTTGCGGTGACCGGCCCGGCGACCGGCAGGAAGTAGGCCCCGGCGCCAAGGAGCGGAGCAGGCTGACCGCGGCCCAGCAGATCGCGTGGCGCGATAACCATCGCGCAGGTCACCCCACACTGGCCTGACCTGCGGAAAGGCGATCAGTCGTACGCCCCGCCAGGCAGGGGCAGCAGCTGAACGTTCGTGCCCAGTGCCCCCTTGGTAGCAGTCGAACGTCGCGGCGGACAGAGCGATCACGTCGGCGATCTCCCGAACGGCGCGGACAGTTGGCGCCATCTGGTCAGCACCCCCACGGGCCCGAGCGATGTAGCGGTGGCTGTCGGCGAGGTAGCCGGCTCTGAATAGAGGGCTCGTTGCCTTCGGCCGGCGCCGGTCTCCCGGTGGCGGTGGCTGCACCACAATGGCTGGCCGGGGTAGGCACCAGGACGTCCGGCGGTGCGGGTCTCCGCTGCGGGCGCCTTTGACGGGCGGCCGCCGGCCTTCGCCGTTAGGCGGACGATGTGGACACACGCAGACGGTGCACCCGCTGGCCCATAGGAGGGAGGGTGGGAGCAAGTGGCCCGGCGGGGCGCTGTTTTGGAGGTGATGTTCCCTGCGGAACCAGCGCCCGCACCGGACCACATGTCCCTTTTGCCCGCTCCTGCGCTGATGATGCATCAGCCGACAAAGCCTCTGGGTGGGGCGGACAACATGGCGTTGTCCGCCCCACCCAGAGGCACGTGGTCAGGCTCGGGTGGCTACCAGCGATACCACCTACCGCGCTTACCACCGGCACCGGCAGAACGCATGACGAATCCCAGCAGCCAAAATGCCAGCACGACGACTGCGACGATCCAAAGAGCCTTGAGAGCGAATCCCGCACCGAAAAGAAGCAGCGCGAGAAGAAGAACGAGAAGCAGGGGAACCATATCTATCAACCTCCGAGCCATCATGTGCCCCGGCAACGACCTCCTACACAGCGGGTCGGCAAGGTTTCTCCATTCAAATGCAGGGCATAACGCCGGCTCCTCCTGGGATTACCTCCGAGAAACACAGAAATGGATCACGGCCGCTCCCCCGGGTCCGGGGAAGCCCGGGAAATGCTTCCGCCGTACGGGAGGTCGCCCACTTCATGTGGGGGATGTGGTCGGGGCGTCGTTCATGGTCAACGGGACGACATCGATACGAGGCCTCGGAACGGTTCGGTCGCTGCGGGCGTGAGCTTCCGCAGCGTCACAAAATCTCCTCGTGCCGGTCAGCGTCGCCGCGGGGAGCTGGAAGCGCGTGGCCCGCCGGCAGTCCGAGCCCGTACTGGGCGGCCTGGGCCACGTACATCTCTCGGTAGAGGCCGTCCTGGCGTGCCATGAGCTGGTCATGGGTGCCTTCTTCGGCGATGCGCCCCTGGTCGAGAACGTAGATGCGGTCGGCCTTCGCGGTCGCGGCGAGCCGGTGGGTTACCAGCACGACCGCGTGGTCGCGGTCGGCCAGCGACCACAATCCCTCGAACGCGGCAATCTCCGCGTGGGGATCGAGCGCCGATGTGGGCTCGTCGACCAGGAAGAAGGGCGCGTTCCGGTACCGGCTGCGGGCGGTGCCCAACTTCTGCCACTGCCCTCCCGAGAGCTGGACGCCGCGCTCATACCCCTTGAAGACAATCGAGTCCATGCCGTGCGGTAGTCCCTCGATGAGGTCGTACACGCCGGCGGCCTGTGTGGCCTCCTTGACCCGGTCCATGTCACGAGGGCGGTCGCCGGCGCCGATGGCCACGTTCGTCGCGGCCGTCATCTCCCAATGCGGGAAGTCCTGCGCGAGCAGTCCCACGTGGGAGAAAACCTGCGCGCGGTCGGCCTCACGGAGCCCGACCCGCTCGCCGGACTCCCCTTCCCACCACACATCCCCACCAGTGGGCAGCAAAAGCCCGGCAAGGAGCCTGGTCAACGTGGTCTTGCCCGAGCCGTTCGCGCCCACCAGCGCCGTCACCTCCCCCCTGCGGACCGACAGGCTCACACCCTTCAGCGCCGGAGAGCTTGCACCGGGATAGCTGAACGACACGTCCTCCACATGCACGGCGAGCACTGAGAGGGGCAGGGGGGTGCCGGTGCGCGGGATGGCGTGCTCGGCAGCCAGTTCGGTGGCGTTCTTGGTGTCGGTGAGGAACAGCATCTGCTCGTACAGGCGGTTGACCTGCTGGACCAGGGATGTGAGCTGCCCGGTGCAGTTGCGGATGGCGATGACCGCTGTCCCACCGACCGCCAGCGGCAGGCCGCCGTTTGTGAGCAGCCACCACAACACCCCGTAACAGGCAAGCGACGCCAGGCCCGAGAACCCGCCGGCGACCAGATCGGTGCTCGCCTGCGCCCGTGCCAGACGTCGTTGCTCCGACTCCGACTGCTGAGACATCTCCTCATAGCCGGCGAGCAGCCTCTCCCCGGCAGCGTGGGCGCGGATCTCGCCGGCGGCGTGGGGCCGGGTCAGGTAAGCAAGCAGGGAGGCGATCGCGCGCCTGTGATCGACCCAGTTCAGGCGCGAGGTGTATTCGCGGCGAGCCGAGCGCACCGCGCCCCACCCCTTGGGAAGGGCGATGGTCAGCAGCATCGGCAGCAAGATCCAGTGCAGCGAGACCAGCACGACGGCGGCTGCGACCATGCCGATCAACACGTTGCCCACGCCGACCGACAGCCGGAGCATGCTGCGTGCCGAGTCGGTGCCGAATCTGCCTGCCTCCAGAACACGTTGGATTTCCGGGCGTTCGGTCGCCTCCACCTCGACCCGGGTGATGGCCTCGTAATAGCGGACGGAGACCGCTCGCTCCACCTGTGGTTCCAGTCGGCCGGACATGGCTGTCGACCACGCCGCCAAGATCCCCGAGCCCACCGACACCACGGCAAGCATCAGCAGCGAGGGCAGAGCGTCTCGGAGCTTGTCCGCGGTCGGACCGTCAGCGAACAGTTGCGTGAGTACGCGATTGACGGCCACCAGACCACACGCAGCCGTCACTCCCTGCCCGAGCTGTGCCGTCACAACCCCGGCCAGCGCTCGTCTGTCCACTTCCCAGGCGGTGCGCAGCACGGTTCCCGCCATGCGTGGCAGGGCTGCGGCCATTTGCCCGAACCCCAACCGGGTCAGCGCACCCTCGTGGCGGACGAAGGACTGGTCCCAGCGCAACCGTCCCCCGTACAGCTCCCGCTCCGCGTCCGAGATACCGCTCGGGGCAAGCGCACGCTTCTTCCGCGGTTTCACGAGCATCCTCCCTTCTCAGGGTCGGCCCTGTGAGGGTCTGACGCCATGGGAGGCGGAGGCGGCTCGGCGTCTTGCCGTGGTGGCGATTCGGTCAAGGTCAACGTGGTCTCCCTGGCGGTCGTCCCGGCTGGACGTCCGGCTTAACGAGAGGGCCGACGGTTCGAACACACGTGTTTCGGTCGCTCTTCGGCCTCGGCAAATGACGGACCCTCAGCCTGTGTGCCGCATGAGCCCTTGCCAACCTGTCGCGCGCGACGTACGCGAATGACCGAAACCTGACTAGGTCCATTGATTTTCGATAGGCCTCGATCGACAATCGATAGATGCATCACCTCATCACAGGCGTGCTCCGGGCCGGTATCGCCGTGGCAATCGCGCTCGGCCTCTTCGGTCAGATCGTGGTCATCCCGACCACGGCGGCCGACGAGGTCGACCTCTTCCCCGCCTACGCCCCCTTCGCGGCGCCTTACTCAGCGACGGCGATCCTCGGCGTCGCCTGCGTCCAGGTCGCCCTCGCGGCCCTGTGGAGACTGCTCGGCATGGTCCGACAAGGGGCGATCTTCTCCCCGCGGGCCTTCCGGTGGGTCGACATCATCATCGGTTCCTCGGTGGTGGCGACGACCCTGGCGGTCGGGGCCGCCGCGCACCTGACGCTGGCCGAGATCCCCTCTCCGGACGACGGTATGGACGCCCTGAGCGGCCTGGCAGCCGCGATCGCGGCTGCCGGCGTGGGAGCCTCGTTCGCCATGCTCACCCTGATCATGCGAAGTCTCGTGCGCAGGGCGACGGCGCTCCGGACGGAGATGGCCGGGGTCATCTGATGGCGATCGTTGTCGACCTCGATCGCCTGCTCGCCGAACGCAATCTGTCGGTCGGCGAGTTCGCCGCCACCGTCGGCATCACGCCCGCCAACATCGCCGTACTCAAGAACGGCCGGGCGAAGGCGGTGCGTTTCACCACGCTCGACGCCATCTGCGACGCCCTCGGCTGCCAGCCTGGTGACGTACTGCGCTGGATGCCCGACGACGTCGAGGAGGGCCAGGGAGTTTCGGAGCAGCTCCCCAGCCCTGCGGCACACGGCATTTCGAAGGGTTGCTCAAGCAAGCCGATCTGACGTCTCATCACCGTCGTGGTTCTCACATTGTGCCTCTCGGCGCCGATGGCCGAGCGCCTTGCGGGTCCATCGATCAATTTCGGCGCCACTTCAAAACTGTAGGAAGGCACCCAGCTCAGCCGCGGGCGGGAACCCTTCGTCCACGCCGAGCGGGCCGATACATACCCGCGCTTCCTCGCCCGAGAAGAAGGAGAGAGGCTCCGGCCCCTGCCCGACGACGAGAGCGTTGCCCGCACGGCGCCAGCCTGCGTAACGCCGCTTGCCTGGCACGTCAGGCGCGTCCACCAGGACATCCAGCTCGGGAGGCCCGAGCAGCTGGGTGAACTGGTCGACAGCGGCCCCGAGGTGAGCGTTGAAGTCTTCCCTGCCGGCGCCCCGGAAGCTGGTCCAGCCCGGCAGGCGGGCCCCACTCGTCCTCCGTGAACGCCAGGTCTTCACCCACGTGGTACTGCTCGCAGAACGGCATCAAGAACCGGGCGTCCCCTTCGTGGACGTGCTGCCCTTGATCGGTGACGAAACGGGCCATGAACGCCGGCTCCGTCTCGGCGTCGTCCCGCCATCCCAGCGCGCGCATCGCCTCATCCGTGGCCTCCCACCAGCCCTCCCCGTCCCAGCGAAGGTCCGCGAGGCTGATGATTTGTCCGGCTGGTCGGGGAGCGAGCGGGCACACCGCGACATACTCCGCGAGGTCGCCGGCCTCACCCGACTCGCCGCCGTCCAGGTAAGCAGCCTTCCGCTCCGACACAGCCCCACTCCCCCACGGAACGCGCGGGCCCCGTATATCGCCTCGGTCCTCCACCGATGACCATGCTCCCGCAGCTTCCCCTACGCCGTTCCCCAGCCATCAGAGCCGGTCCAGCCGGCTCGCCCGGCCGAGTCGCACGCCCATCGCGCTGCGGCGGCTTCGTCTTGCTTGGCTCGCTGAGCCAAAGGGCGGATCCATTGGACCGCAGCCTGTCGATACCGACTTATATGGAAAGCATTCGATAGGTTCTCCGAGCGGGCCCTCCTGACCCTGGCGACCTCCGAGGCCAGGGTCGGAGGGCCGACCCTCGCCACAGAGTGACCACGCGGTCCGCGCACAGCCCGATCGCGGCCACGAACGGTGCGCAGCAGAGATTCGTAGGCACACGGCCAGCTGTGGGTCGGGGAGGGTGGCCTCGACCAGACCGCACTTATCTTGATCATCGTCGAGGCATCGGCGACGGTCACCTCGGGACGGAGCATGACCTCGGTTATCCGGCCTCCCCCGCCGCTCGCGTCCATGGTCACCACCCCGTGAGCGCGATCTTCGTAGTCGACCACGGTCACCCCTCCAACAGCCGCTCCGGCACGGCGTCCCGTCCCCTCGCGAGCACGGGACAGGTCGCCGTACCGTATGCCGTCGAAGCACCGGGCCCCCGGCACGGGGCCCGGGCCCCTCGCTGCCTCAGGTGTCAGGACTCCAGATAGCGCAGCACCGCGAGCACCCGGCGGCTGTAGCCGGTGGTGTGTGACAGCTCCAGTTTGTCGAAGATCATATTGAGGTTCTTTTCCACCGCACTCAGCGATATATGCAGTTTCTGCGCGATGGCTGCGTTGGTATGGCCCTGGGCCAGCACCTCCAGGACGCTGCGCTCGCGTGGGGTGAGCCGCCCGAGGGGGTCGCTGTGTGGGGAGCGAATGACCAACTGCCTTACGATTTCCGGGTCGATGGCGGCGCCGCCTGCGTGGACGCGCTCCATCGAGTCGAGGAACTCCTCGACCTGCGCGACCCGGTCCTTGAGAAGGTAGCCGACCCGCTCGGCGTTCGACGTGAGGAGCTGTGCCGCGTAGTTGCGCTCCACGTGCTGGGAGAGCACGAGTACGCCGACTTCCGGCCAGCGGTCGCGGATCTCCACCGCGGCACGCAGCCCCTCATCGGTGTGGGTCGGCGGCATCCGGATGTCGGTGACCACGATGTCCGGTGTCTGCGTCTCCACCTCCCGTAGCAAGGAGACCGCTTCCCCCACCGCGGCGAGGACGTCGTGCCCCTCCTCGACGAGGAGCCGGACAAGCCCTTCTCGCAGCAGGGTCGAGTCCTCGGCGAGAATTACGCGCACGGCAGCTCCGCTGTGATGGTGGTGGGACCCCCCGGGGGGCTGTGGACGTCCAGTCTGCCGTCCAGCGCGGCCACCCGGCTGCGCAGTCCGGTCAGACCGCTGCCCGCCGGGTCGGCGCCGCCGGTCCCGCTGTCGCGCACCAGCACCGCGAGGAACCCGTCGTACCGCTTGACTCTGATGAAGACGTCCTCGGCCGCCGAATGCTTGGCAGCGTTGGTCACGGCCTCCGACACCACGAAGTAGGCGGCGGTCTCGATGGGCGTCGGCAGCGCCCCAGGAACGTCGTACTCGATCCTTGTCGGGATGCTGCACCGCTCGGAGACCCCGCCGAGCGCCTCCTGCAGACCGAGGTCGTCCAGAGCCGACGGATAGATGCTCCAGGCCACTTCACGCAGTTCGGTGAGAACTTCCCGGGACTCCTTGTGCGCCTGCTCCAGGAGGTCATCCGCCTGTTCCGGCACCTTGCTGCGGCGGGCCCGGCCGAGCAGCATGGCGAGTGCCACGAGACGCTGCTGGACACCGTCGTGCAGATCGCGCTCGATGCGGCGCCGCTCGACATCCACGGCCTGCACCACCGCGGCCCGGCTGGCGGCCAGTTCGTTGATGCGCCGTACGAGAACCTCGTGCTCGGAGGGCCCGAAGCACTCCCGGGCGAGGCGGGAGTCGAGAGCCGCCAGGGAGCGGAGACCCTGTACGTCCAGGAACAGCAGGACGCCACCGAGCACCAGTTGGATCAGCAGCTCCTGCCAAGTCAGCGTGGCCCGGGCGATTCCCGCGGTGAGAAGGCCGGCCAGCATGACGCCGATGACGAGCAGTGCGACCACGATGCCGCACAGCACTCCGCTGTACGTACGGGCCGCGAGGTAGCCAAGGACCGCACGGTCGGAGCTGTGGTGGTCGGGGAACGTGTCGTGGAAGAAGGCCGAGCGGCGGGAGCGATCCACCATGGTGATCCTGCGCGCCCCCGCGGCGAGCACGGTGTGGGCCCGGCCGCGGGTGTGCGGCCACAGAAGGAAGGCGCCGAGGACGGCCCCGGCCAGGATGAAGTACAGCAGGCCGAGCAGTGCGGTGAAGCACCCGAGCAGAACACCGATGACCTTGAGGAGACGGGGCGCCGAGTTGGCCGCGGATGCCGAGGCATGGCGGCCCTCCGGCCGTGACCCGGGCGTCGACGGAGGACGGTGGGTCTCTGTGCCTGCCCGGTCTCCCCTCACGCCTGTTGACATTAAGGGTGCGACACCTCTGCGGCAAGATCGTTCAGCTGGGGCGGGCCGAGGGTGGGCGGGGTGCGCGTTTCCGCTCATCGACATGGGTCAGGAGGTGCGACGGTGCTGGGACCGGGGCTGGTTCCTGGACCGGAGGCGCACGAGTACACAGGCGGCGATGGCCATGACGAGCAGGACAAGGACGGCCTTGGACAGGAAGCCGACGTAGCCCTCCACCACATCCCACCGGTCGCCCAGCCAATAGCCCGCCATCACGAGGACCGTGTTCCAGATCAGGCTGCCGAGGGTGGTCAGGGCCAGGAACGTCGGCAGTGGCATACGTTCCACGCCGGCCGGGACCGATATGAGGCTGCGGAAGATCGGCACCATGCGGCCCAGAAACACCGCCTTCGTGCCGTGCTTGACGAACCACTGCTCGGTGCGCTCCAGGTCGGAGCTCTTGACCAGCGGTAGCTTGGCCCAGATCGCATGCACGCGCTCGCGGCCGAAGAGCCCCCCGATCCAGTACAGGACGGCGGCGCCGGCCACCGAACCGAGTGTCGTCCAGAACAGCGCGGACGCCAGGCTGATCACACCTTGCCCTGCGGCAAAGCCGGTCAGGGGCAGGATCACCTCACTGGGCAAGGGCGGAAAGAGGTTCTCCAGAGCGATGGCGAGGCCGGCTCCCGGAGCGCCCATCGCGTCCACGAGGCCGGCCGCCCAGCCCGCGAAACCACTCGCGGGCTCCTGGGGCAGTGCGAGAGTCACGAAATCCATGCCGTTCTCCAAGCTGCTGAGGCGGCTGCTGAGGTAACAGCGCCGCGATTCACCAGCAACGCTAGAAAGCACGGGTCAGCGGCAGTATGCGGATAACCGTCGCGCAGGGTGGGGTTTTCCGCATACTCCCGGGGAGGGGCGTTGCTCTCGCGGTCTCGTCGGCAGCGTCCTTGGGCCCCGCGCGGTGTGGGTGAGGGCCATCCTCAGGGCATCTGACGCACTTTGAGTCAGCCGCGGCGGGAGAAGGGCGGGATCGATGCTCCTGGCCTGGGAGTTGCTTTCCGCCCGTCGCCCCTTCTGCTCGGACCGGAAGGCCACCGAAGATGTGGTTTTCCGCAGGTGGAGTGTGCGGGTTTCCGCATTCTGGGCTTGAGTGCCGGTCTCTAGCGTTCGGGGTATGAGATCACTTCCCAGCAGTACGCGCAGCAGGCGAGCCAGAACACGTACCGGCAGGGCCCGTTGGCGCCAGCATGTCGGCCGCCGCAGAGTGGTCGTGGTTGCGTCGGCCGCGTTCGCGACGCTTCTCACGTTCCCGTCCCTACCCGCCGCCGGGGAGGAAGCCGGGCGGGGACATGCTCGTGGTGAGCTGTTGTCTGTGACACCGCTCGGCGAGCGGAGCTATCGACGCGTCGTCAAGGAAGCGCAGATGTCGGGCTATCCAACCGATACCGCCCGCCACGGCGTCGCCGCGTACCGTCTCACCTACCGCACCGTCACCCCGGACGGGAGACCCACCACCGCGTCAGGTCTCCTCGCGCTGCCACGCGGAGGAGGGCACCTGCTCCCCACCGTCGTCCACGGTCACGGCACGTTGGCCTACCGGGGCTACGCGGCATCCGTCGCGGACGGGCCGGACCGTGCTGTCTCCCTCCTCTACGCCTCGGCCGGACGTGCGGCCGTCTCCCCCGACTACCTCGGCCTCGGTACGGGCCCGGGCACGCACCCCTACCTCGACAACCGTTCCGCCGCCGATGCCTCCCTCGACATGCTCCGCGCAGCTCGCGCGGCAGCACCGAGACTCGGTCGGTCGCTCGACGGGCGTGTCCACACCACGGGCTTCTCACAGGGTGGGCAGGTGGCCATGGCGCTGGGCCGTACGCTGAACTCCGGGGCCGACCCGCGCTTCCAACTGCGCGGTGTGGCGGCGGTCGGTGGCGCGTACGACCTCGAGACCAGCCAGCTACCCGGTCTTTTCGACGGACGGGTCGGCCCAGGATCGGCCGTCTTCTACACCGCCTACTTCCTCACCGCACAGAACCGTCTGCACCACCTCTACTCCGACCCGCGCGAGGTCTTTCGCGCCCCGTACGCAAATCATGTGGAAGAGCTCTTCGACAGCAACCACCCGGCGGACCAGATCGCGGGAAAGCTGCCGGAAACGTTGCCGGAACTGCTCACCGACCAGTGGTACGCGAAGCTGCGGCGGCCCAACGGCAGACTTCTGGCAGTGTTGCGCAGCAATGACTTCACCTGCGACTGGAAACCGAACGTGCCGGTCACGCTCTACAGTGCCACCGGCGATCACGACGTGCCCATGGCCAACAGCCACCAATGTGCGCAGCGGTTGTCGGCGCACGGAGGCAGCGCCCGGGTCGTCGACCAGGGCGCCGTCAGCCATTACGCAGCGTTCCAGCGGTCACTTCCGGAGATAGCACGCTCCTTCCCCACCTCTCCATGAGCCCGACCCCGCGACCGACGAAGGTGGCCGGCAGCGCCCGGCACGCCCCCGCCGGGGGCGGAGCAGCCGACAGCGCGGTGCGGGCCTTTAGGTCGTCGGTGTGCGCCGGTCGATCGGCCGCCGGTGGCGTGCGCGCGGAGCCAGCCGTCGGGCGGCTCCGCCTACGGCGCGTCGGGGTCAGTCGGTGATGTACCAATCATTCTTGAGGTACTCCAGGGTGTAGCTGCCGAGGTCGCTCTCGGAGAAGGTGGCGGAGGCCCTGACCGCTGCGACCGGCATCTCGATCTTGTCGGGCGTGCGCACGGCGACGCGCTGTGGGTCGACCGTCGCGGTTCTCAACGCCTTCTTCTGCGCGGGCGAGATCATCTGGAACACCGTGGCGTACGTCGACGTGCACGGGCCGAGTCCCTGGTCCTGTGCCTTCTTCGCGGCGGGCCCGGCCACTTCGCAGACGGTGTCGATGTCCTCACGCCCCAGGGCGTGGAGGTACTGCTCGTACCGCTGGATCGCGCCCTCCTTCGTCTTGGGCGCGGGCTGGTCGCCGGTCGGCTCGGCCGACGGCTTCTCGGTATGAGCGCCCACGGACGGCGTGGCCGACGGCTCTTCGGCACGCGGGGAAGCGGACGGCTGCGAAGGCTTCGCGTCCGTGTCCTCCTTCGCTTTGTCCGGACCGCACGCGCACGCCACCAGCGCCACACAGGCCGATACCGCCACGCTCATCATCGTCCGCGCTCTCATCAGGTCCCCTCACCACCAGCCGACAAGTCGTCAAGAGGTCACGCAGGATCCGGGGGAACGGTTCCCGAGCCGGTCCAGGTGGTGAACCGGCCGGTTCAGCCCGGAATCGCGGCTGCCTACCAGCTCACTCCTTTACGGGCAGGCACTCGGCGAGCAGAGCGACGACGTCACGCCAGGCTCGCTGTGCGTGCCGTGGGTGGTAGCCGACGCCGGGACGCACGGTGTGGTCGACCGTTGGATGGTGGAAGGCGTGAAGGGCTCCCCCGTAAACCACGAGGCGCCAGTCGACACCCGCAGCCTCCATCTCTGCGGTGAACGCGTCCCGTTGGGCGGGCGCCATGATCGGGTCTTCCGACCCGACCCCGGCCCATACCGGGCAGCGAATGCGCGCCGCCTCGCCCGGTCGGCCCGTGGTAGTTGCGTTGACTGTCCCGATCGCGCGCAGGTTGACGCCATCGCGCCCGAGTTCCAGCGCGATGGCGCCCCCGGTGCCGTAGCCGACGGCGGCTATCCGGTCGGGGTCGGTCCGCGGTTCGGTGCGCAACACGTCGAGCGCCGCGTGGCCGATGCCTCGCATCCGGTCGGGGTCGGCGAGCAGCGGCATGCAACGGGCCAGCATCTCCTCGGGGTCCCCCAAATAGCGCCCACCGTGAAGGTCGAAGGCCAGCGCTACATATCCCAGCTCGGCGAGAGCATCGGCCCTGCGGCGCTCGACGTCGCTGAGCCCCGTGCCCTCTGGTCCGAGCAGCACCGCGGGCCGGCGGTCGACACCGTCCGGGAGCGCGAGATGCCCGATCATCGTCAGGCCGTCGGCCGGGTACTCGACCGTGCGCGTGGTAACCGTCGTCATGGACTCGACTGTAAGGATCGCCGAACCCGGTCGGGCCGTGTTCACCCCCGGCAGAACAGCGCGGGTGTGCCTCCGTAGGCGCACGTCGGCGATGACCGGCTGGTTGTTCGCGACCGACCTGCGCACACCCACCACGATGGAGTCGAGACGGTAGGTCCGCCGTCTGTGGGGGCGGTGGGAGTCGACGCCCAGCGGGCGTACCCGCACCGCGACCGTCTCCCCGGCGCGCGGCAGCTACCCGGCTTCGAGAACTGCGATCGGTTCGTGAGTACCAGCCGGCCGCCGTCCGCAGCACGGCGTCATCGATCGTGGCGCGACATCTTGACGGTGGCTATCAGGCACTCGCTGACGGGACCCTGAAAGCGCTGGTGAGCGTTGTCGGTGGGATGCCAGGGTCCGCTCGTCCTCGCGGCGGATGCGCCGAAGCGGGATCCGCGGCCAGAGTGGCCGACATGCGAATCCATACAGCCATCACCACTGCACTGGCCCTTGGCCTCTGCCTGACCGTCGGGACGGGTACGGCTGCCTCTGCCGCCACCCCATCCGATTCCTTACCCTCAGCCTCGCGTGCTGCGGTGCGTTTCCAGCTGCCCGAGCCGACGGGGCGGCAGCCGGTCGGGAGCACCGAACTCCATCTCGTCGACCGCGACCGGCCGGACCCATGGGTCGCCGGCAGAGACCGCGAGCTGATGGTCAGCGTCTGGTACCCGGCACGCTCGACGAGCTCGTATCCCCGCCAGCCATACATGCGGCCCGGTGTCGCGCGGTTCCTGAACGAGTCGGGCTCGTTCGGGCTCGCCCGGCCCGGCGAGGTGGACTGGGCGGCCACCCGGGCGGCCGCGGCCCCCACGGCCCCGGCCGACAACCACGGCAGGCGACCGATCGTGCTGTACTCGCCGGGCCTGGAGATACCGCGCGCCCTCGGCACTTCGACAGCCGTGGAGCTGGCGAGCCACGGCTACATCGTCGTCACCATTGACCACACTCATGAGACCTCAGCAGTGGAATTCCCCGACGGCCGCGTCGAGCTGCGCAAGGAGTTGACGCCCGGAGTCGAGGGGGTCAGGAAAGCGGTCGACACCCGGGTACGCGACACCCGCTTCGTCCTCGACCAGCTTGCTGTGCTGCGGGCCGGCCACAACCCCGATGCCGAGGGGCGTCGTCTGCCCAAAGGACTGAGCAAGGCGCTCGACCTGAACCGGATCGGAATGTACGGCCACTCGGCCGGAGGCATCACCGCGGCCGAGACCATGCGCACGGATCGCCGTATCGACGCCGGCATCGACATGGACGGCACGCTCCAATACAGCAGCACCGAATTCCTCCCCGTCGCTCTGGAGGGGCTGGATCGCCCCTTCATGCTCATGGGCAAGGCGAGCCAGACTCACCTGAACAAGCCGTCCTGGCAGTCCTTCTGGAACCGTTCGACCGGTTGGAAGCGCGACCTGAGTCTGGAACGGGGCGGCCATTTCAGCTACACCGACGCTCAGACCATCGTGCCCGCTCTGGACGAGCACCTGGACATCCCGGCACAGACCCGCGAGGCGTACATCGGCACCGTGGACCCCGAGCGCAGCACCGCCACCCAGCGCGCCTACATCACCGCGTTCTTCGACCAGCATCTCCTGGACCGGCCGCGGCACCTGCTGGACGGTCCGTCCCCGGCCTACCCTGACGTGCGATTCGTCGAGTAGGTGGGGCGACCCGGGACTGTCCTGCATTGCCGCCGGGCGCTCGACTCGCTGAGCCGGGCACCCGCCGCGGAAGCCACCTTTGTCGGTGCCGAGACCTACGCCGATGGACGGCCGACCCGTCCGGATCGTCGTCGCGCGGCTGCGAGCGACAAGCGTGCATCGCTGAGTCAGACTTTCACCAGGGGCAGGCTTTCTCTACCACCTGTGTGAGGGATCTTCGTGCTCGACGTGCCGGTCTGGCTGTGGGTGGCGTTCGCCGTCACCGTGATCGTGGCGCTTGCGGTGGACCTCCTGGCGCACCGGGAGGCCCACGTCATCGGCTTCAGGGAAGCTGCGGCCTGGAGCGGGGTATGGGTCGGTCTCGCTCTCGTCTTCGGTGCGGTCGTCTTCCTGGTACTGGGCACGACGCCAGGCGTGGAGTACACCACCGCGTGGCTGCTGGAAAAGAGCCTGTCGGTCGACAATCTGTTCGTCTTCGCGCTGATCTTCGCCTACTTCAAGGTGCCGCGTGCCTACCAGCACCGCGTGCTGTTCTTCGGCGTCATGGGCGCGCTGGTCTTCCGAGGCGTCTTCCTGGCCGCCGGGGTGGCCGTGGTCAGCCGGTTCACCGCGGTGCTCTTCGCCTTCGCGGCCGTCCTCTTCTACAGCACCTACAAGATCCTCAAGGAGGAAGAAGACAGCTTCGACCCGGGCACGAGCATCGCCGTGCGGCTGCTGCGCAGGGTGATGCCCGTTCGGGACGAGTACGCCGGGATGAAGTTCTTCGTCAAGGAAGCCGGCAAACGGGTCGCCACCCCGCTGCTCGCCGTCGTCGCCGCAATCGAGGCAGCCGACCTGATCTTCGCCGTGGACAGCGTGCCCGCCGTCCTCGCGGTCAGCGACGACGCATTCATCGTCTACACCAGCAACGCGTTCGCCATCCTCGGCCTGCGTGCCCTGTACTTTCTGCTGGCCGGACTGCTGGACCGATTCCACTACCTCAGCAAGGGCCTCGCCCTGATCCTCTCCTTCATCGGCCTGAAGCTGATCCTTCAGGCGTCCCACAAGCTGTTCAGCAGCAGCATCCCGGAGATCCCCTCGCCGATCAGCCTGGCGGTCATCGTCGCGGTCCTGGCCACGGCCGTCATCTTGAGCATTCGCCGCCCCCTCCCGACGGCCCAGGAAGAGTCTGCTGCTTCGGGGGAGGACGACACCTCCTCGGGTCCGGCTGAACAAGCCCCGTCGCACAGGACGCGGGAGACGGGTGACCCACCGCAGGATGGATGACCTGCTACGTCCCAACCCCAGCACGGCTGCGCCCGGGCCGGCACGGCATTTCCCGCACCCGGTAAGGTAAAATCTCTCCCATTTTCGTGCAAACTATCCTAATCTGGACGTATGAGCAGAAACGAGAATGCGACAGCACCGCAGGCCGGGTACGTCTGCCGCGCCTGCCACGGCCCCGTGACCGCGACGCTCAGGCGATACAAGGCGATGGGAATCTTCGTCCCCTTGTGGAGGCCGGGCCCCTGCCAGAACCCGAGCTGCCCCAAGTACAGGCAAGAGGAACACAACCTGAGCCACAAGAGCGAGGCGCACGCGTAACCGCCTGGACCGCTTCAACCTGTTCAACCCGGCCACTTGAGCCGCGGAACGAGACAGCCGGCAGGCCGCCTCCCGCTGGCCTCATGGCGAGCTTCCCGCTCGCGGCCGCCATGTCGGTCACTCGCTCGTCGCCAACCGCCCGTGCCGCGACGTCGACGAGAAGCGCCTGCGGGCAGCCGGATTCAACGGAGTCACCTGGGTCCCGCTTACGGTGCCGGAGGCCGACATACGCGAGTTCGGTGGTGCGGGCTTCTGGGCGGACCTCGACGCCAACCCCTCGCTGGAGATGCTGCGCTGCCGCGCCTGGCGACACCCTGGACATCCTGGCGGCCGACCTCTGAACTCGCCCGAACAGCTGCCGAGCCGACGGTCGCAACCACATACCGAGGTAGTGACGGGCCGCTCTCCGGCCGCTGACCCCACGAACAGCCGGCGAGCTGGGCCGTTACGGTTGCTTGATGCAGGTACGAGGAGTGGATCCCCGAGACACCACCTGGGAGCAGGATGACGCCACCTATCGGGCGTACTTCTGGGACAAGCCTGCGCTGGCATCGGACGAGTACGAGGTGACCGGCGCCGATGTCGAGGAGGTCCTGGCCTGGGCCCGCGCAATGGCCGAGGAGACTGACTCGACCTACACGCTGTACGTGTGCGTCACCGACGAGGGCAGCCCCGGGCTTGTCCGCCTCAGCGGGACTGCGGGCGACCCGTTCGCCTGAGTCCTTGCCCACCCAGTTGGGCTCGTGAAGGCGGAGGACCTCCCCCAGGCCGTCAACGAGTCCTCCTCCACTGCCGCGGGCTGCAGCTAGGGGTAGCTGCACACTGAGCAATGCCAAAATGCGCAGTCCCGTCACGAGTTGGGGAGGGACGTGTCCTACGAATTGCGGGCAGTCATCGCCGAGAGCAGACTGCTGGAGGCCGCACAGGAAGTCGCGGAGGCTCGCTTCTTTCCTCTCCACGGAAGCCTGTCGCTGTTGCCGATCACCAATGCCTACTTCGACGCCGTCAGCGAGGGACCTGACGACAGGGCACTCGGGTTCTGGGGCATGCCCGGAGGCTTTGCGTCACACATCTCCCACTGGTCGGCAACAGGTCCCGTCGCATACGTCGAGGCCGAGTACTTCGGTGGAGTCGGCGAGCAGCACGCCGCGGTCTGGGAAGGCGGCGCCCGCACCCTTGGGCCACTGCACCTCCCCGAGGGGGAACCGCTCCCTGCCGACGGCGGACCGATCTCCCAGGTCCTTCGGTACCTCGGGGTCTCCGCGGGCCACGCGCACGACGAGTTCGAAGCCGCCGGCCTGCACCGGCACCGTCACACCGAAGAATGGGCCACTCCCCCTCCGGCCTGACGCTCCCCCACGCCACCAGGAAATGGTGCGCGGGCAGCGCCCTGGGCGCGCTCCCTGCCATTCGAGCTCGGGTCGTCAGCGCGTCACGCAGGACGCCATCAGGCGTGCGCGCCCTGCGCAGCAGTGCACGCACCAGCGCTGAGACCGCAGCGGATCCTGACCCCGCCGCAGCACGCGGCATACGCTCACCGGGTACGCTGCCCGCTCTCCGGGAACCGCTCCGACGGGGAGCGAAGAGGGGGCGATCATGCACAGAGCTGCGGGAATCAGGCGCAGGGGCATACTGGCCGCTGCCGTGCTGGCCACTGTCCTCACTGCTGCTGGGTGCGGTACGCACTCCGAGTCGACCGGCTCCCGGGCCACGGACTCCGCCGACAGGGCAGACCACGGTGGCAAGGACACCTCGCCGGGGACGGATTCCCTCACTTGGGAGTTCGAACACATCGCGGACTTCAGCGGAGAGCTCACCGATATCGCCGTCCTGGCCGAGGACGACATCTGGGCGGTCGGGACCGAGAACAACGGCGAGTCCAACGCCCACCTGCTCCACTATGACGGTAAGCAGTGGAGGCGCGAGCCCCTTCCCGAAGCTCTCGACTCCACCGACTACCCGCCCGAACTGGAAGAAGTCGGGGACAAATCCCTGTGGTTGCGGCCGCAGACCCATCAAGAGGGGGCCGGCGTGGCCGCCTGGGCAATGTGGGACGGCACCCGGTGGTCCACGGTGCCGAACCCTCCGCCGAGCAGTGTCGGCGACCTCGAAGCGGCGAGTCCGGACGACATCTGGGCCCTCGGCGGCGAGCAGACCGCCGTGCACTGGGACGGCACCCGCTGGACCACGACCCGGCTGCCGTACGGTGCCTCCGACCTCGCGGTGGTGGGACCGGACGACGTCTGGGCGGTCGGCAGCCGCTCCACCGGGCCGGGCACCGAGCTGGGCTACGGCGAGCGGTACAGCCAGCCCGCCTCGATGCACTGGGACGGCACGTCCTGGAAGCCCGTGGCGACTCCACAGGCCCGCTTCGAGAAGCCGATCCCGCCGGAGCCCAGCGCCGGCCTCACCCAGGTCTTCGCGCTCGACGGCGGTGACGTGCGCGCGTACGGCGGCAACACCTTCAACCACGGCGAGGTCGAGAACGAACCGGCGGACGAGTACATCCGGCTGCGCTGGGACGGCTCGAAGTGGGTCGAGCAGGAGCAGGCGTCCGGCGGCTGCGCACTGCGGACCCCGGTGGGTCAGGACGACAAGGGACTGTTCCTCGACGGCAACTGGTTCCTGACCGACGGCGGCCGGTGCGTGAAGATCAAGCGGCACCGTCTGCCCCTGTCGACCGGTGCGCGCAAGGGGTCGAACCAATCACTGTGGCTCGATGAGATCCACCGGGTCCCCGGCACCGACGAGTGGCTTGGCGCCGGACACGTCCAGGTCAACCAGTCCGGCGATCCCTTCGGTGCCCCCGTGGTCGTACGCCTGAAGCGCGGCGGCTGACCTTCGGCCCAGGGAAGCATCGAGCAGGGTTCAGAACAGAAGCCGAGCTCCGCGTAGTCGATGCCGGTGAACTGCGCCATGAGGTCAGTACGTCCATGAACGGGGCCCGGCAGAACTGCCAGGAGCCCCGGGGTGGAACACGAGCCGGCCCCGTCTCGCACCGGGCGACGGGGCCGGCTCATCGCTCAGTGGAAGGTGACGTAGCCGTTGCCGTCGCGGTCGTTCGCGCTCTTTGTGTAGGAGTGGACGTCGGCGCGGCTGCCGCCGGGCTTGTAGAGGTAGATGGTGTCGCGGTCGTTGTTCCAGAGGAAGTTGCAGTTGTCGCGGTAGACGACGTTGCCGCCATCGGAGTCGGTGCCGTTGCCGCCTCGGAGCCTGATGTAGTCACCGGGCTGCAAGTAGTGGTTCGCGGTGAACGTGAAACGGTTGCCCGTGGCGTCCTTGACGACGTAGCCGCGGAGGTTGACCGTCGCCGTACGCGAGTAGTTCTTGATCGTCAGGTACTCGTCCCGGGTGTTCCCGGTGGAGCAGCTGTTGGAGTCGGGGCCCGGTGCGTCGTACTGAACTCCGCGGACCTTCAGGGCCGAGGAGTACTCGGCGGCCTGGGCAGGGCTTGCTATCAGTGCGGCAAGCGTTCCGGCCGCAAGAGCGGTGGCACCGAAGGCGATACGGGTACGCATGATGAGGTCCCCCCTCAAGAGTGCTGATGAGAGACAGGACCCTACAGACTTCACAAGTAGCTTGTTACGGTTTCAAGTTTTCTGATCCCGGACATCACGGGCAGCGGATCTGCTGCACGAACCCGAACGGGAGGCAGCGGCGAGGTTGTGCACCCCAGGTCGTCACCGACCCGCCCCGCGCACGCGACGCCCCGGTGACGCGCGACGGCATCGACGCCGCGGTGACGACGAGCGCGGATGGGTACCAGCGGTGGCCGCCCCACTCGACATGGTCAGCGACTTGCCCAGGGCTTCACCCCGGTCGATGAGCGGCGCGAGAGGGCAATGCGCAGAGCCGTAAAGGCTTTCCACGGATACCCATGAATGTTCCTACTCTCCGTCGAGTGCGGCGCCCGAGCCTTTGATGTGGCGGGCAGGGGTGAGGCCGTCGGTTTGCGGGGTGACGCCCGTAGGCATGCGGGCACGGTGACCGCGGAGGCGGCCGGTCGCGGCCTGGAGGAGGCGGGCGAGCAGGTGGGCGCGCCCGGCGGCGATGGGACCGAGGACGGCCAGGACCAGGACGTAGCTGGCGATGAACGGGGCGAGGCGCCTGTCCAGGCCGGCGCTTGTGGCCATGGCCGCCAGAATCAGTGCGAACTCGCCACGCCCCACGAGAGTGGTGGCAATGTTCGCGGCGGGCTGGGGGCCGTAGCGATACAGGCGGGCGGCGAACAGTCCCGCGGCCACGTTCATGGCAATGGTCAGTGCTGCTGCGACGGCGACCGGCACGGCGACGGAGGCGATGTCCGCAGGGTTGATGGCCAGGCCGAAGGCGAAGAAGAAGATCGCGGCGAAGGCATCGCGCAGCGGATGCACCAGTTTGCGGATTCGCGGCCCGGAGGGGGTTCCGGCGAGGATCATGCCGACCATGAACGCGCCGATGGCGTCGACGACCCCAAGGACCTCGGAGACGCCGGCGACGAGGATCGCGGCGCCGAGGAAGCTGATGACCAGCAGCTCGTTGTCGCGCACCGCGATAAGGCGCCCGATCAGACGGGTGCCGTAGCGGGCGGCTACAGCCAGCACCATGAGGAAACCGAACGCCTTGCCCGCTTGGGCGATCGTCTCCCCGACACCCTGGGCGCCGCTGATGACGGGCTGGAGCGCGGCGAGGTACAGGGCGAGGAAGATGTCCTCCACGACGGTGACACCCAGGATCAGGCGGGTCTCGGGGCGAGCGATGCGGCCGAGGTCGACGAGGACCTTGGTGACGATCGCGGAGGAGGAGATGCCGAGGACGCCGGCGAGCACCAGGGCCTCCCGAGCACCCCAGCCCAGGGCGAACCCGAATCCCAGGCCAGCGCCGACGTTCAGCAGCAAGTAGATTCCGCCTGCGGCGAGCAGGCGCCTGCCGCCGCTCCTGAGGTCGTCGAGGTGGAACTCCAGACCGAGATAGAACAGCAGGAGCACCAGGCCGAGCGCGGAGAGCATTTCGAAGTCGTGTGCGTCCTGGACCAGGACCAGGCCTGGAGTATGAGGGCCGAGCAGGATGCCGGCGAGTATGAAGAGCGGGATGGTCGGCAGGCCGATCCGCCTGCCGAGGCGGGCGAGAATGGCGGCGGCCAGGAAGGCGCCGCCCATGGCGAGCAGAGTGTCGGTGTGTCCCACGGGTCACCACCCTCCGCGGCGTGGAACGTTCAACGTGTTGCGAGCGACGGGAATGTCCTCCGTTCACGGGTCCGTCGGGCACCGATGATCATCTGAGCGTCGGTGCCGCGGTGGTAAGCGCCGGCGGTCGTCAGAGCAGGCGGGGGCGCTGCCCGGCCGGGTCCTGTGGAGGCGCGAACAAATACGCCGCCACACCGGCCATGACCAGGCCCGCGGCGAGGAGCGGGCCGTGCGGGAGCACCAGGCCCATGACCAGCGTCGCCACGGAGAGGACCAGCAACGCCCAGGCCGGGCCGCGGCGGTTTCCCCGAGGCCGGCGCGGGCGCCCCGTTTCCCGGCCGCGGTAGCCACGCGGGTCGCTGTGATGTGGCTGCTCCTCAAGATCGTGTAGGGGATTGCCACCCTGCTGTGTCATCTCTCCTCCTCCCAAGGAACGGCAGGTGAGGGGTGCGATGCCACCGTCACACGCAGCCTGGAGGTGTCACCATCGGGTCCAGCACCCATTTCCGCAGGTGTCCGGCACCCAACGCCTGGAGCAGTTGGGTGCCGGTACCGATGGACACGAGGGCACCCGCCCCGCAGGCTGACAATGACGGCCACAGACCGACTCGACGGCAGCCGGGGCACAAGCGCCGGCGGTGGCGCCGAGGCAGGTCACAGCGGCAGGGACGGTGATGGGACGGAGGCGGTGTCGGTGCCCTTGTTCTGGCGGATCTTCCTGCTCAACGCCGTGGTGCTGATCGCTGCCGCTGCCCTGCTGCTGGGCCCGGTCACCGTCTCCACCCCGGTGCTGCTCACCGAGGCCGCGGTCCTCACCGCCGGACTGGCCGCGATGCTCGTCGCCAACGGCGTGCTGCTGCGGCTCGGTCTCGCCCCACTGCAACGTCTCACCCGCGCCATGACCACCACCGATCTGCTGCGACCGGGAAGGCGTCCGGCTGTCGGGGGGCACGGCGAGGTCGCCGAACTGATCACGACCTTCAACACCATGCTCGACCGCCTGGAGGCCGAACGCGCCACCAGCGCGGCCCGCGCCCTGTCCGCGCAGGAAGCCGAACGCCACCGCATCGCCCAAGAACTCCACGACGAGATCGGCCAGACCCTCACCGCCGTGCTCCTGGAACTCAAACGCGTCGCCGACCACGCCACGCCTGCCGTGCGGGAGGAACTCCATCAGGTGCAGGAGACCACCCGCGCCAGCCTCGACGAGATTCGCCGGATCGCCCGCCGCCTGCGCCCCGGTGTGCTGGAAGAACTCGGACTGACCAGCGCCCTGAAGGCTCTGACCACCGAGTTCACCTGGCCCACTCCGGCCGTGCGTCACCACATCGACGCCGACCTGCCACCGCTGAGCAGGGACATCGAACTGGTCCTCTATCGCGTCGCCCAGGAGAGCCTGACCAACGTCGCCCGCCACGCCGGCGCCCACCGCGTCGACCTCACCCTCCGGCACGCCCCCAGCGGGGTGGAGCTGCGCGTCCGCGACGACGGCCGCGGCATCGACGGCGCTGCCGAAGGGGCCGGCATCAGCGGAATGCGCGAACGCGCCCTGCTCATCGGTGCCGACCTCGCCCTTGGCCCCGGCGCCGACAGGGGCACCGAAGTACGCCTGATCGTGCCCGTCCACCATCGGAGCCGCTGACCATGTCCCAGGCGACAAGAACCCGCATTCTCCTCGCCGACGACCACCGCCTGGTCCGCCGTGGGGTCCGCCTCATCCTCGAGGGCGAGGCCGACCTCACGGTCGTCGCCGAGGCCGGCGATGGAGCCGAAGCCGTCGAAGCGGCCCGCACCCACCACCCAGACCTGGCCATCCTCGACATCGCCATGCCCCGCCTGACCGGACTGCAGGCCGCCCGCGAACTCTCCCGCTCACAGCCCGGGACCCGCATCCTGATGCTGACCATGTACGACAACGAGCAGTACTTCTTCGAAGCCCTGGCCGCCGGGGCCTCCGGCTACGTCCTGAAATCCGTCGCCGACCGCGACCTCGTCGAGGCCTGCCGCGCCACCATGCGGGGCGAGCCCTTCCTCTACCCCGGCGCCGTCAACGCCCTCATCCGCAACTACCTCGACCGTGCCCGCGAAGGCGGCACCATCCCCTCCAAGGCCATCACCGACCGGGAAGAGGAAATCCTCAAGCTCGTGGCCGAAGGCAACACTTCGCAGGACATCGCCGACCTGCTCGTCATCAGCGTCAAGACCGTGGAGCGGCACCGGGCCAACCTGCTGGAGAAACTCGGCATGAAGGACCGGCTGGAGCTCACCCGGTACGCAATCCGGGTCGGACTGATCGAGCCGTAACCCTCAGGTGTCATATCTGCGTTGCCCGGCGCCCCGGAACGGGATCAGACGCGTCGGCGGGCGGGCCGCAGTGGAGACGTGTGCGGAGACCGCGTCCGCACCCGTCGGGGCGCACCGCTGCGGGGAGGGGACTGCGACGCGGCGGGAGAGGCGGAAATCAGCGGCGCCTTGGCAGGATGCCGGCGCTCCACACCTGACGGGAAAGCGCCCGAACCGGTGGCTTGCGCCGTCACTTGGTGCTGGACCGAGGAGTGCCTAGGGCCGACCGTCGACATCCACGAATGCCACCGCAGCACCCATGCCCTCGGTCAAGGTGCGGAGGCCATGACCTCGCCGGCCATGATCTGCGGTGGGTTCGGGAGTAGCGTCGCGAGGTTGTCCCGCACGAAGTCCGCCGCTCTGGAGACCGATTCGTCGGCGCCGGCTTGGTCTTGGAAGACGCTGGTCGAGACCATGACGCCGTTCCCTGCGTCGACCCAGTAGTAGGCCACGAACCCAGGGACCTGACGCATGAGCGGTACGAACCCCTCGTCCACGACGCGGCCTGCCTCGGAAGGATCGCTCACTCCTTCGTACCGTCGCACTGCTGCGTACATGGCCGATCTCCTCACAGGGGTCCGGATCGTGGTCTGCTGGAACGCCGTACCCCTGCGGCGACTGTCCGGCCCGTGAGGAGTCCCGCAATCACCTGAAGGGCGGTCTCGGCTGATCCGAACGACACGCGGGCGCGGTGAGCGCAGTCGCTGTGGTCCCGGTGATCCCGGTGATCCCGGCAGGCTTCCCGGCCCGGCCTCGGTCGTCTGAACTGAGCGAGCCACGAGGCCGCCCGGCCGGTGTTCCACGCCAGGCCCCTCCCCCGACTGCAGACAGCAGCGGAGGGGAGCACGGCGAGCGCAAGCGGACGGCAGCAGCGCAACGAGCGAAGGTCCCGTAGAGGCTGACCGGCGCCCAACGGAGGAGACCGAGACTCAAAGGCTGCGCGAGCTCGCCCAGGCCACACCCCGGACTCCTCCGGTTCGGCAAGAGCGCCGAGACACCGTTCCGATGGGCCCATCGCCGATGTTGGCGTGGCCGATGGCCGGTCGGGCCTTGATCAGGCCGACGTGTCATTGGGTGATCGGCGGGAGAGCGGAAGACGCGTGGCGCTAGCGGCCCGGATTGGTGCGGCATGGTCCGTCGTCCTGTTGCAGCTATCGGCAGGTTCCATCCGGCCCGCACTCGGGACCGCGGCGGGCCGGGATCCCGCGCCCCGGGACCGCGGCGGCGAGCACGCCGGCCGCGCCGAGGTTACCGCCACCGCTACCTCCGCGTCATGAGTGATCGCGCCCAGGGTCGCCCGCCGGGCGCATGACCCTCCGACACCAGCGGCGGGAGCGGCGGAGATTGGTTGTGCACAGCCCCTTGTCCCGGCGAGCGACCGCTGCCTAGGGTTCCCATGCAGCAAGCGCTTTCTATAGATGCTGAAGGAGCATACCTGTATGCCCCCAACCACCGCGCGCTTCCGGGCCGCCGTCGCCGGAACCGGCGCCATCGCCCGCGGCAGCCATCTGCCCGCCCTCGCGGCCCACGCCGAAGATGTCGAACTGGTCGCCGCCGTCGACGTCGACCCCGAGCGTCTCGACGACTTCCGCAAGGCCGCAGGGGAGAACGTCGCCGGCTACACCGACCTTGCCCAGATGCTCGCCGAACAGCGCCCCGACCTGCTATTGATCGGCACACCACCGGCCTTCCACCGCGAGCAGACGGTGGCCGCGCTGCGCGCCGGCGCGTGGGTGCTGTGCGAGAAGCCGCTGTGCCTCTCGCTCGCCGAGCACGACGCCGTCGCCGAGGCGGAGGGCGCGGCCGGCGGCCCGTACGCGGCGGTGGTCTTCCAGCACCGCTACGGCTCGGGCGCCGTCCACGCCCGCGAACTTCTCGCATCCGGCGAACTCGGCGCCCCGCACGTGGCGCACTGTCAGACGACCTGGTATCGAGATAGCGCTTACTATGCCGTTCCCTGGCGGGGTCGCTGGTCCACCGAGGGCGGCGGCCCGGCCATGGGTCACGGCATCCACCAGATGGATCTGCTGCTGCACCTGCTCGGCGACTGGACCGAGATACGGGCCATGGCCGGCCGTCTGGTGCACGACATCGAGAGCGAAGACGTGTCCACCGCGCTGGTGCGCTTCGCGAACGGGGCCATGGCCACCGTCGTCAACAGCGTGCTCTCGCCCGACGAGGTGAGCCGCATCCGGATCGACTGCGCGGACGCGACCGTCGAACTCACCCACCTCTACGGGCACTCCAACGACGACTGGGTCTACACCCCGGCACCGCACACCGCCGCTGACACGGCCCGTACGCAGGTCTGGCAGTCCCCCGCCACCGACCTGCCCAGTTCACACGCGGCCCAGCTCGGAGGTCTCCTCGCGGCGATGCGCGCCGGGACGCGCCCGCCCGGCGGAGGCCACGACGCCCGCCGGACCCTGGAGTTCCTCGCCGCGCTCTACAAGGCGGCCTTTACCGGTCTGCCGGTGCGGGCGGGCGAGATCGTGCCCGGCGACCCGTACTACGCGGCCATGCACGGCAATCACCCCGACTGGGCCCCGCGGCCCGCCACGAAGGAGCAGAGCCGATGAGCGCGCCGATCACCGTCACCCACACCCACGGCGAGCGGATCACGGTCGCCCACGGCGACGTCGAGCTGATGGCGTATGTGTATCGGCCGGACCCGGAGGCGTTCGAGGCGCGCAAGCCTTACGTCCACCCGCTGCGCACCCTGTCCGGCAGCCCGGTCTCCGGCTACCGCCCCAACGACCACCGCTGGCACAAGGGCCTGCAGATGACGGCCAGCCATCTGTCCGGCCAGAACTTCTGGGGCGGCCACTCCTACATTCACGGCGAGGGTTACCGGCCCATCCCGGAGCGGGTCGGCTCGATGCGCCACGACGGATTCGAGACCTTCGAGGTGGACGAGGACCGCTTCAGCTTCACCGAGCGGCTCACCTGGATCGAGAACGGCGGTCAGGAGTGGGCCCGCGAGGTGCGTGGGATCACCGTCCACTCGGTCGACGCCGAGGCGGGCGCCTGGGCGCTGGACTGGTCGATCCAGCTCACCAATACGCGGGATGAGCCCCTGCACTTCGGGTCGCCGACCACCGCGGGCCGGGAGGCGGCCGGATACACGGGGCTGCACTGGCGAGGTCCGCGCGACTTCACCGGCGGCGACGTCCTCGGTCCCGACGGCCGGCTGGGCCCTGGCGAAGAGGGCGCCGCGCACCTGATGGGAACCCAGAGCCCGTGGCTCGCCTTCACCGGCGAGCACGACGGCAGGGACGCCCACTCGACCCTCGTCTTCGCCCACGCTCCGGAGAACGGCGACGCGATCCACGCCTCCCACTGGTTCGCCCGCTCCGAGCCGATCCCGACCGTCGCCTTCTCCTGGGCGTTCTTCGAGGAGTTCGAGCTGCCCCCGGGGCAGAGCTTCGCCTACCGCTACCGGGTCGTGGTCGCCGACGGCTCCTGGGACAGCGAACGCGTCGCGACCCACCTGAAGGGACTGGACTGGTGAGCAAGGCCCAACTCCCGCACCCGCTGCCCGGTGCGGTCGGTCTGTCGCACCTGAGCGCGTACGACTGGGAGGCCGCGGACGGGATGTGCGGCGGCAGCCCGCACCTGCACACGGTCTGCACCGAGGCCTACGTCGTCACCGGCGGGCGTGGAGCCGTACAGACCCTCACTTCCGACGGCTACCGGCAGACGGACCTCCAGGCCGGCTCGGTCGCCTGGTTCACACCCGGCACGGTGCACCGCATGGTGCAGCGCGACGCTCTGAAGGTCACCGTGCTGATGCAGAACAGCGGACTGCCGGAGGCCGGCGACGCCATCTTCACCTTCCCGACCGAGATCCTCGCCGACCCCGAGCGGTACGCGGCCGCCGCAGCACTGCCAGGGAAGGAGGGCCCAGCGGTCGAAGCGGCCACCCGCGAGCGTCGCGACCTCGCCATCGAGGGCTACCTCGCCCTGCGCGAGGCCCTCGAAGCAGGCGACAACGGGCCGTTCCTCGACTTCCAGCGGGCTGCCGCGCGCCTCGTACGCAGCCGCGTCCCGCAGTGGCAGGAGCTCTGGCAGGCCGGTGCCCTCGCCACGGCCCGGCGCACCGGCCGGCAGCTGGCCGCCCTCGCCGCGGGAGATCCCTCCCACCTCGCGGAGGCCGCGGTCCACACGGCCGAACCCACTCGCCACGACGGCTACGGAATGTGCGGCCGTCGCCAGGAGTACGAGCTGTCGGGCACCACCCTCCCGTACTACGGCGAGTAACCACGTCCGCCCTCACACAGCACCACGTAAGGAGAAGTGACCGAGGCATGACCCGAAACAGGACAACGAGGTCCTGCTGCCTCGCCGCAGTGCTCATGCTGTGTGCCGCCCTGGCCGGGTGCGGCAGCGGGTCGTCGGACACGAAGGGCGGCAAGACCGTGCTGCGCTACGCCTGGTGGGGCAACCCCGACCGGGCCGTCCGCACCGAAAACGCAGTCGCGCTCTTCGAGAAGCGGCACCCGGACATCGAGGTACAGACCTCCTTCGCCGGATACGACGCGTACAAGCAGAAGCTCGCCACGCAGGCCGCGGGCGGCGACGCCCCTGACGTCATGCAGCTCGACTACCGTCAGATCGATCAGTACGCGAGCGCCGGGGTCCTGCTCGACCTGGGCAAGCACAACGCCTTGCGGACCGGCGGCATCGACCAGGGCCTGCTCGCCACGGGCGTCGTCGACGGCCGCCAGTACGCGATCCCACAGGGCCGCGGCACCGAGACCGTCGTCTACGACGCCGAGCAGTGGAAGGCCGCCGGGGTCAAGACACCCCGGAAGGGCTGGACCTGGGAGGACTGGGCAGATGCCATGCGTGCCCTCGCCAGGGCCACCGGCAAGGCGGGCGCCACAGACCCAGGCCAGAGCGAGGACGCCTTCGAGGTGTGGCTGCGCGGCCAGGGCAAGAAGCTCTACACCACCGATGGCCGGCTCGCCTTCACCGCCGCGGACCTCACCCGCTGGTGGTCGTTCACCGACGCGCTGCGGAAGGACGGCGCGGTGAGCAGCGCGGTACAGACCACCCAGCTCGATGGATCGGTGGAGAACACCCCGCTGGCACGCGGGGAGGCGATCGCCGACATCAACTGGGACGCTCCGTCCAGCGGTTTGACGGCGATCGTCGGGGACGGGCTGACGCTGGCGCCGATGCCGTCCGGTGCCGATGGCACCCCTGGCCAGTATTTCAAGCCGTCCGTGTTCCTCGGGGCCTCGGCGAAGACCGCCCACCCCGAAGGGGCAGCCCAGCTGATCGACTTCCTGGTCAACGACCCGGCCGCAGCCAAGATCCTCGGTGCCACCCGCGGCATCCCCGTCAACGAGGCCATTCGCAAGCAGCAGCTGCCGGTGCTCGAGGACTTCGACAAGACCGTCGGCGGCTACCAGAGCACGCTCGAAGGCACTCTCAAGGACCCGCCACAGGCCCCGCCCCAGGGCGACAACGCGCTGCAGACCACCTTCCAGCGCGACTACGACCAGGTCTCGTTCGGGCGGATGACGCCGCGCGAGGCGGCCGAGAACTACATCACCGAGGCGGAGGCGGAGCTGCGGCCATGACCACCCCGACACAAACCCCGCCCGGCACGGCGCCCCGGGCGCACCCTCGGACCGCCGCGGTGCACAAGCCCGCCCGCTCCCGTCGTGAACAGCAGGGCGCCGCCTGGGTGTTCCTGTCCCCCTGGGCGATCGGTGCGGCCGTACTGACCCTGCTGCCGATGGCGATCTCGCTCTATCTGTCCTTCACGGACTACGACTTGTTCAACTCACCGCACTGGGTGGGCCTGCGCAACTACACGCAGATGTTCACCGAGGACCCGCGCTTCTGGCGATCGGTCGGCAGCACCCTGCTGTACGTCGTGATCGCCGTGCCGCTGCAGCTGGCTCTCGCCCTCACCGTGGCAATCGCCCTGAAGTCGGTCAAGGCCGGTAAGGGCTTCTACCGTTCGGCGTTCTACGCGCCCTCGCTGCTCGGTGCGTCCATGTCGATCGCCCTGGTGTGGCGCGCGATATTCAATGACGGCGGCACCGTCGACAACCTGCTGTCGGCCGTCGGCATCCACACGGGCGGCTGGGTCAACCGGCCCGGCTGGGCGCTGCTGACCGTGGCCCTGCTGACCGTATGGCAGTTCGGCGCACCCATGGTGATTTTCCTGGCCGGGCTGCAACAGATCCCCGCCGAACTGTACGAGGCCGCGTCGGTCGACGGGGCCGGGAAGTGGCGGCAGTTCCGCTCCATCACGCTGCCGATGCTGTCCCCGGTCCTCTTCTTCAACCTGGTGCTTCAGACCATCCAGGCGTTCCAGGTCTTCACCCCCGCCTTCGCGGTCAGCGGCGGCAAGGGCGGACCGGCCGACTCCACGCTCTTCTACACGCTCTACCTCTACGACCGCGGCTTTGTCGCGTCCCACATGGGCTACGCCTCGGCCATGGCCTGGGTGCTGCTGCTCGCCATCGCCCTGGTGACCGCCGTGCTCTTCCGTACGTCACGGACCTGGGTCTTCTACGCCAACGAGGAGGGCCGATGACCTCCACCATGTCCACGTCCACCGCCCGCACGCCGCTCCCCTGGGGCCGGATCGCCCTGCACACCGGGCTGATCGCCGCCCTGCTGGTGATGCTGTACCCGCTGGCCTGGCTGGTGGCCACCTCCTTCAAACCGGCCGCCGAGGTCGTCGCCGGACTCAAACTGCTCCCGAGCCACCTGGAGTGGTCCAACTTCTCCACGGCGCTCGCCGGGGTCAACGACGTCAGCATCTGGCGACTGCTGGGCAACTCGCTGCTCATCGCGGGCGGCGCGGTGCTCGGCAACGTACTCAGCTGCTCGCTCGCCGCGTACGCCTTCGCCCGGCTGCGGTTCCGGATGCGCGGCCCGCTGTTCGCCTTCCTGATCGCCACGATCATGCTGCCGCACCACGCCGTGCTGATCCCGCAGTACATCGTGTTCAACGAGCTCGGCATGGTGAATACCTACTGGCCGATGATCCTGCCTAAGTTCCTGGCCACCGACGCCTTCTTCGTCTTCCTCATCGTTCAGTTCATGCGCGGGCTGCCGCGGGAGCTGGAGGAGGCGGCGCGGATCGATGGCTGCGGGCCGTTCCGCACGTTCTTCAGCGTGATTCTGCCGCTCACCCGGCCCGCCCTGATCACCACCGCGATCTTCACCTTCATCTGGACCTGGAACGACTTCTTCACCCAGCTGATCTATCTCTTCTCGCCGGAGAAGTTCACGCTGACCCTGGCCCTGCGGTCCTTCGTGGACGCGTCCAGCCAGTCCGCGTTCGGGCCGATGTTCGCGATGTCGGTGTTCGCGCTGCTGCCGATCGTGCTGTTCTTCCTCGCCTTCCAGCGCTTCCTTGTCGAGGGCATGGCCCACTCCGGAGTCAAGGGATGAGCGCCGGGGTGCGGGAGCGCGGGGACCTGTTCGGTCCGCGTTTCGAACTCTTCGCCGACGTGCTCGGTATCGGCCTGGCGACGGCCGTCGCCGCGATCCCGGTGGTCACGGCCCCAGCCGCCCTGTCCACTGCCTGCGACCTGCTGCGCCGGCGGCAGGGTCACGGCGAACCGGCCACCGCGGGACGGTATGTCGCGGCCCTGCGGTCGCGGCTGCGCCGCCGCTCCGAGTGGGTGGCGGGCTGCGTGCTCGCCGCCACGGTTCCGGTCCTGGCCGCGGACGCGGCGCTGGCGGGTGCGGGGCTGCCGGGGGCGCGGCCCTTCGCCGCCGTGCTGGGCGTGACTGCTGCTCTCGGCGCGGTGATCGGGCTCCGGGCATGTGCCCGGTACGGCCTGCCGGCGGGAGCAGGAGCCGCCGGGCAACGGGGTGGCTGGTCCGTCTCCGTACGGGCGGCCGCCGCGCGGACCGTACGCGACCTGCCCGGCAGCGGCTTGGTCCTGCTCGCCCTCTCCACTGCGGGCGTGTGTGCCTGGATGCTGCCGCCGCTCCTCTTCCTGGTGCCCGGCCCACTGGCCCTGGCCCTGGTCGGGATCGAGCTCCGAGCCGCCGCCCGGGACCTGACGGAGGATCAATGACGATGCAGAGGACTCCTCCTGTCCCGGCCGGGGCGTCTCAAAGCTCCGCCCTGAGGACCGGCAGCCCCCTTCCGCTCCCCTCGGCTGCACTGAGGACAACCGCTTCACTCTCTTCCCCGCTTCTTGAACAGGGATGAACCAGCGGGGATTCACATACAACGGAGAAAGCGCTCGCCGTACGGCGACGCCGACTGTCGGGTCCGTCCTGCGGACCGGATGAGAG
This sequence comes from Streptomyces sp. NPDC048248, assembly GCF_043201875.1. Lineage (NCBI taxonomy): Bacteria > Bacillati > Actinomycetota > Actinomycetes > Kitasatosporales > Streptomycetaceae > Streptomyces > Streptomyces sp. NPDC048248. The sequence continues at coordinate 232,653 of NZ_JBICZL010000007.1, read as the reverse complement.
GAACACCCCGATGACACGCAAGACGGTGCGGATCGCCATGAACGGTGTGACCGGCCGCATGGGCTACCGCCAGCACCTCGTACGCTCCCTGCTCGCCATCCGCGAGCAGGGCGGCGTCGACCTCGGCGACGGCGACACGCTGTGGCCGGAGCCGGTCCTCGTCGGCCGACGCGAGCACGCCCTGAAGGCTCTCGCCGACAAGCACGCCCTGGACCCCGAGAACATCTCCACCGACCTGGACGCCGTCCTCGCCGACCCGACGATCGACATCTACTTCGACGCCCAGGTGACCTCGGCCCGCGAAGAGGCCATCAAGAAGGCGATCGCCGCGGGCAAGCACGTCTACACCGAGAAGCCCACCGCCGCCGGCCTGGACGGCGCCCTCGAACTGGCCAGGCTCGCCCACGCCGCCGGCATCAAGCACGGCGTCGTGCAGGACAAGCTGTTCCTTCCGGGCCTGCTCAAGCTGAAGCGCCTCATCGACGGTGGCTTCTTCGGCCGCATCCTCTCCGTGCGCGGCGAGTTCGGCTACTGGGTCTTCGAGGGCAACTGGCAGGAGGCCCAGCGCCCGTCGTGGAACTACCGTGCGGAGGACGGCGGCGGCATCGTCGTGGACATGTTCCCGCACTGGGATTACGTGCTGCACGAACTGTTCGGCCGCGTCACCTCCGTCCAGGCGCTGACCGCTACGCACATCCCGCAGCGCTGGGACGAGAAGAGCAAGCCCTACGACGCAACCGCCGACGACGCCGCGTACGGCATCTTCGAGCTCGAAAGCGGGGTGATCGCCCAGATCAACTCCTCCTGGTCGGTCCGCGTCAACCGCGACGAACTGGTCGAGTTCCAGGTGGACGGCACGGAGGGCTCCGCGGTGGCCGGTCTGCGCAACTGCCGCGTCCAGCACCGCTCCGCGACTCCGAAGCCGGTCTGGAACCCGGACCTGCCCGCCACCGAGTCCTTCCGTGACCAGTGGCAGGAGGTGCCTGACAACACCGAGTTCGACAACGGCTTCAAGGCGCAGTGGGAGCTGTTCCTCAAGCACGTCTTCGCCGACGCGCCCTACCACTGGGACCTCCTCACGGGGGCCCGCGGCGTCCAGCTCGCAGAGCTGGGCCTGAAGTCCTCGGCGGAAGGCCGCCGCCTGGACGTCCCGGAGCTGACGCTGTGATCCTGCTTCCCTGCGCGGACGGCACGTTGCGCGCCTACGAGCCCCGGCGGGAGCCGGTCGCGTTCGCCGCGCGTCCCACCGAAGGCGCCCCGCCGGCTTCCCGTACGGTCTTCTCCGCCGCGCACGTCGTCGCCGACCCCTTCGCCGACTCCACCCCCGACGGCCCCGCGGCCGTGGACTGGGACGCCACGCTCGCCTTCCGGCGCCACCTCTGGTCGCACGGCCTCGGGGTCGCCGAGGCAATGGACACCGCGCAGCGCGGGATGGGGCTGGACTGGGCCGGGGCCGGCGAGCTGATCCGCCGCTCGTCCGCCGAGGCGAAGGCGGTCGGCGGCCGCATCGCCTGCGGCGTCGGCACCGACCAGCTCGCGGCCGACGAGGCCCCCGTCACCCGTGCCGCCGTAAGGGCCGCGTACGAGGAGCAGCTCGCGGTCGTGGAGGAGGCTGGGGCACAGGCCATCCTCATGGCCTCGCGCGCGCTCGCCGCCTGCGCAAAAGGCCCCGAGGACTATCTGGAGATCTACGGCCGGCTGCTCCGGCAGGCGTCCGAACCCGTCATCCTGCACTGGCTGGGCCCCATGTTCGACCCGGCGCTGACCGGCTACTGGGGCAGCGACGACCTCGACGCGGCCACCGAAACCTTCCTCGCGGTCATCGGCGAACACCCCGACAAGGTCGACGGAGTGAAGGTCTCCCTCCTCGACGCCAAGCGCGAGATCGCGCTGCGCCGCCGCCTTCCGGACGGCGTGCGCTGCTACACCGGCGACGACTTCAACTATCCGGAGCTGATCGAAGGCGACGAGTTCGGCTTCAGCCACGCCCTGCTCGGCATCTTCGACCCGCTGGGTCCACTGGCCGCCGAGGCCGTACGGATCCTCGACACCGGCGACACGAAGGGGTTCCGCTCCCTCCTCGACCCGACCGTCGAGCTGTCCCGGCACCTGTTCCGGGCGCCCACGCGCTTCTACAAGACCGGTGTGGTGTTCCTCGCCTGGCTCGCCGGGCATCAGAACCACTTCACCATGGTCGGCGGCCTGCAGTCCGCCCGCTCGCTCCCGCACCTGGTACGGGCGTACGAGCTCGCCGACGGGCTCGGCCTGTTCCCGGACCCGGCACTCGCCGAGGCACGTATGGCCCATCTGCTCACCGTTCACGGAGTAAGCCAGTGAACGATCTCGCGAGGCTGAGCCTCAATCAGGAGACCATCAAGCAGTGGTCCCTGCCCGAGCTGGTCGAGGGCTGCGTCAAGGCCGGCGTTCCGGGTGTGGGCCTGTGGCGCGAACCGGTCCAGGCGTACGGTGTCGAGGCGGCGGCCCACCTGGTCCGCGACGCCGGTCTGACGGTCACCACCCTCTGCCGGGGCGGTTTCTTCACGGCGATCGACCCGGCCGAGCAGCGCAGGGCGCTGAACGACAACCGTGCCGCCATCGACGAGGCCGCCGCGCTCGGCACCGACACACTGGTGCTGGTCTCCGGTGGCCTGCCGGCCGGCAGCCGTGACCTGTACGGCGCCAGGGAGCGGGTGGCCGACGCACTGGCCCTCCTGGCCCCCTACGCTGCCGAGCGGGGGGTTCGGCTCGCGATCGAGCCGCTGCATCCGATGTACGCCTCCGACCGCTGCGTCGTCTCCACCCTCGCCCAGGCGCTCGACCTCGCCGAGCGCTTCCCGGCGGGCGAGGTGGGAGTTGTCGTCGACACGTACCACCTGTGGTGGGACGACACGGTCGGCGACCAGATCACACGTGCCGGCGCGGCGGGGAGGATCGCCTCCTTCCAGCTCGCCGACTGGATCACACCGCTCCCCGAGGGTGTGCTCCTGGGCCGCGGCCAGCTGGGTGAAGGCTCCGTCGACCTGCGTTGGTTCCGCGAACGTGTCGAGGCAGCCGGCTACGACGGGCCGATCGAGGTCGAGATCTTCAACCCGGAGCTGTGGGCGCGCGACGGTGCGGAGGTCCTCACCGAGATCGCCGACCGCTACCGGACGCACGTGCTGTAGCCCCCCGGAGCCGGGTGGTCCGCCTCCCTCAGCTCGACGAGGAGCCGGGGGCGGAACACCGGCGGGCCCTGTCGCACCGGGCGACGGGGCCCGCGACACACGCCCGAACCCATCACTGAGCCCCACCAGATGCCCAGCCTGCCGGCAGGCGCCCGGAACCGGAAGAGCTGACGGATCATCCCGAGCTGACCGGGCTGTAGCCTCGGCCCCATGAGCTGGCTGCCGAACGACTTCGTCCACCCCGTCCGTGTGCCTGTGCCCGACACCGCGCTTCATCTGCGGCCGATCCGGGAGGCGGACACCGCGCTCGACCACCCCGCCGTGATGGGCTCCCGGGAGCGTTTGTGGGAGATCTTCGGCTCCGCCTGGGCTTGGCCCAAGGAGACGATGACCTATGAAGAGGACCGCATCGACTTGCTGCGGCACGAGAAGGAGATAGCCGCGCACCAGTCGTTCAACTACGCGCTGCTGGACGAGGAGGAGACGGCGATTCTCGGCTGCGTCTACATCGACCCGCCCGAGCGCACCGGCTCCGACGGAGAGGTCTCCTGGTGGGTGGTGGACGACCTCGTCGGCAGCGAGGCGGAGGGCGCGCTCGACGCGTTGGTGCCGCAGTGGATCGCCGCCGACTGGCCCTTCGAGCAGCCCCGCTATCTGGGCCGCGACATCACCTGGCAGGAATGGCTCGCGCTGCCGCGCACCCCGTGACAGTCTCCGAGGCGGAACACCTCCATCAGGTACTCGCGTCCGCGCGAACCGCGTACGAACAACGGTGTGTACCCGGTGTCGAGCGACAGCGGCTCCTCGCCCCGGAACAACAGCCGCCCCTCGGAGCACCGGATCGGCAGCCGACCTGCGTTGCTCACGCACCACTGGCCGCCGCGGTGGGTGAGGGTGCCCTGGTGGCGGCTGACCTGGGGGTCGTCCTCGCCCAGACATACGTGCGTCCGGGGCCTGTTACGGCCGAACAGGATCTCTCGGCCGTCCCCGGGCCCAAGTGTCATGCCCCCGGTAGCGCGAGCGCGAAGACCGTGCCCGGCACCGGCGCGGAGGCGCCCCGGGCGAGGCTGCCGTGACTGGCAAGCAGCACCCGCCCATCAGCCGCGGGCCGTCCGGCCCGCCCGGAAGACCCAGCCTGGCCCGTCGATCCTGCTGAGATTCCCAGTGCGGTCACTTCCCCTTCATGTCCTTCAGTTCGTTCGTGATGTTCTTCGTGGCCGTGGTCGCGAGCGCCTTGGCCTCGTCGCACAGCCAGCCGGCCGACTGCGGGCCGTGCACGGTCACCATCAGGTGCTCGACGGTCTCGTCCCCGACGGAGTTCGTGTAGAAGCGGTGCGGCGTCCGGACGACGCAGTCGTCGTCGCCGGACTCCCGCGACGACACATAACTCCTGTGCCCCGCGAGGACGGTCGGGTCTCCGTCATCCTCCAGGGTGTTGTCCCGGCTGAACACCAGCTCCGCCCCCGCTTCGCCGTCGGGGCTGCTCCAGCCACAACCCCAGCCACCGAAGTCCGGGTCGGGATCGCGCGGATCGACGCCCGGCAGCCGCTTGAGTGCGGTGGCGTCCAGCAGGTCACAGGCGTCCAGCCGGGCCAGGGAGTTCGCGGCGGGCTCCGCGGCGCGCCGGGGGACCGCGCCCCGGTCCAGTACGCCCACGGCGTGATCGGTGGCAGCGTCGGCCAGCCGGCACGGGTCGGGCGACGGCGACTCGTACCGCTCCCCGACCACCACGATCTGCTTGCTGTCGGCGGTCGCGATGATCCGCACGCAGTCGTCCCCGTCGCGCTGCATCCTCCCGACCGTGACATTGCCGACCCGCCTGGTGGCCACGTCATCCCCGAACTCGGCCGGGTCCTTGTCGAGATTCACCTGGACACCGGCCACCTCGTCCCCGCTCTGGTTCTTCACCAGCACGTCACAGCGGTCGAACCGCCCGTAGTCCGGATCCCGTTCGGTGTCTCCGAAACGGCTCAGGGATGGCGCGTCGAGCAGTGCGCAGGGATCGGCCGTGCGGGCGGCGCCGATGGCGCCCGCCTCCCCCGGACCCGAAACCGGCGCCGACGTCGAGGGCTTGGCGTCCGTGATGCCCTGCCCCTTCATGCCGCCGTCGTCGCCGCCGGGTAGGAGGACGAGGAGACCCGTCGTGAGCGCCGCCACCGCGATGAGCGCCACCGCCGCGAGGGTCAGGGAGCGGCGCCGGCGACGCAGGGGCCGCGGTAGTCGTAACGTCAGGGGGTCGAGCGACAGCGACAGGGTGCGGCCGTCGTGCAGCATCTCCTGGACGCGCGGGGGCGGCGGCGCGGCGTGCGTCAGCAGCTTGTGCGCCTCGGCGGCGTTGGGCCGATGCCGGGGTTCCGCCGCGAGGAGCGCGGTCAGCGGGGCGTCGAGCCGGCCCGCGCCCTCCGGGGTCTCGATATGCCCCTCGATCGCCCGCACCAGGTAGGCCATGGGGTGCGCGGCCTCTCCGTACGGAGACCGTCCCTGGACCGCCGCGAACAGGGACGCGCCCAGCGAGAACACGTCGGCCTTCTCGTCACCGGGCCCGCCCTTGGCCACCTCGGGCGCCAGGTACTTCGGCTTCCCCCGCACAGCTCCCGTCAGGGTGTGCGTGTGGGTGGTGTCACTCCACAGGGCGCGAGCGATCCCGAAGTCCATCAGTCGCGCGACGCCCTCCTTGGTGACGAGGACGTTCTCCGGGGTGACATCGCCGTGCACCACACCCTCGGCGTGGGACCTCGCAAGCGCCGCCGCGATCTGGCAACCGATCGACCCGGCTTCCTCGGGCGTCAACGGGCCGCTTTCGGCGATCAGTTGCGCGAGGCTTCGCGAGGCCACGTACTCCATGACGATCCAGCAGGCGGTCTCCTCCTCGACGAAGTCGAAGACGGGCACGATGTTCGGATGGTGCAGCCGCGCGGCGTACTGCGCCTCCTTCTTGAGCCGCTTCGCCGCCTCGCCGTCGTCGGGGCGCGCGCACTTGACCGCGACGCGCCGCTTCAGCGTCTCGTCCCAGGCCCGCCAGACGACCCCCATCCCGCCCTTGCCGATGGGCTCCTCCAAGAGGTACCGGTCAGCGATCTTGTCCCCGGCCTCCGGCGTCACCAGCACCGTCACTCCCAGCCCTCGACTCACACATAGTTGCGAACAGTGACAGAGTGTACCGACCCGTGATCCGCCCCACAGGCCTTCGGGAGGACCGCCCCGGAATCCTCACAGCGCGCCAGGCGGTCCGCCGCCACGGACTCCAACACCGCGTAGACCGACAGGTGTTGAAGGACCAAGTAGCGAAGTGTTCAGTGATCGACCGCGCTGGTTTCGCCCCACCGGGGAGACCGCTCAAACGATTGACGATCAGACGCCCCTCCACACCGGACTCCGGCGCCGCACCTACACGCAGTCGCCATATGGACACCACCGCCCGGGACCACCGCCCGGCTCAGGCGGGGTGCGTCACGCCTCCACTCCCCCGCCGGCGATCTCTCCGGAGTGGTGAACGGAAGGGCTTGACCCTGACCCTACGTCAAGGTTGGAGCCTTACCGCATGACGGACAACAGCACTTCCCCAACTCGGCTCGCTCCGCCGATCGGAGGGCTCCAGGAAATCGACGGTCGCCGCATATTCATTCATCGGTCGGGCAGCGGCGGACCGGCCGTCGTGTTCCTACCGGGCGCCGGCGCGGTTGGCCTGGACTACTTCGGTGTCCAGCAACAGGTTTCGCAGTTCACCACCGCTGTGCTGTACGACCGCGGAGGAACGGGCTACAGCGATCCCCTCCCGCTGCCGCGCACCGCCGCAGCGGTCGCCACGGAATTGCGCGAACTGCTGCGCGCCCAGGACATCGCCGCCCCCTACGTGCTCGTGCCACACTCCCTCGGCGGCTTCTACGCACACCGGTTCGCACAGCTGTACCCGCAAGACGTGGCCGGGCTCGTCTGGTTGGACGCCTTCCACCGCGACTGGGACGACTTCATGCCGCCCGCGGCGAGTCTGGCCGCGCTCGAGCAGATGATGCCTGACCTGGAGCAGCTCGAACGAATGCGCCCGGCCCTGCGCGAGATGAGCACCGAGCTGTTCGCGGACTACCCGGAGCACATGCGGCGGGCGCTGGTCGACGCCAAGGCGAGTGACGAATGGACACACGTCGGCATGGCCGAGCGCACCAGGTTGGCCGAACTCGCCGCCGAACTGCGGGCCGGGCCGAACATTCCCGACGTCCCGGTGGTCGCTCTCAGCGTGGTGGGCATCGACCCCGCCCAGCAGTCGTTGACGTCTGAGCGGACGCTGCAAGAGATGAATGACGGCAGGACGCGACTGGACGCGGCCCTGGTGAGCGCGGTCTCGCACGGGGAGCAACGCATCATCTCCGACACCAGCCACCACCGGCTCTGCTTCGACCGCCCCGATGCCGTGGTCCGGGCGATCCGCGACGTCGCCGGCCGGGCGGCTCGCCCATAGACTCGGCACCACCACCTTGCACAGAGACCCGAGGAGGACGGTGCTCACGATCAGCCGGCTCGCGGCGACCGCCGGCGTGACCGTGCGCACCGTTCGCCACTACCACCACGTCGGCCTGTTGCCCGAGCCCGAGCGCGATGCCTCCGGCTACCGCCGCTACAGCGCGCAAGCGGCGGTGGATCTCATCCGGATCAGGACCCTCGCCGATGCCGGAGTGCCACTGGCCCGTATCGACGCGCTGCTGCACGCACAGCCGGCGGAGTTCGCCTCGGCCATCACCGACATCGACGCCGAATTGCAGCGCAAGATCGACGAGCTCACCGAATACCGCCGCCGGATCACTGAACTGGCCGGCGGAGAAAGGCTCGTTCTGCCCCCCGAGGTGGTCGCCATCCTGGACCGGATGCGCGCTCTCGGGGTCAGCGAACGGAGAGTTCTGCTGGAGCGCGACTCGTGGATCCTGATGCAGGCACTGGATCCACACGTCATGCCGCAGCGGATACGGGACAAGAACGCCGGCTTCGACGACCCCGAGACGACGCGCCTTTATCTCGCCTGTGATCAATCAGTTGACTGGGATCCGCGCGATCCACGCCTGGACCGGCTCATCGACGACCTGGACGCGTGGGAGGTCGAACACGAACGGGACAGCAACCGGGCCGGGTATCTGCAGCTGGTCTCTTCCCGGATCTCCGAGGCATCACCGGCATGGCAACGCATCGTCGAAGCGCTCGCCCACCGCGCCAAGCTGCGCCGAACCGGCGCCGGGCACGACACCTGAAGCCGGCACCCTGATCACGTCCGAACAGTCGTTGCGCGCGCATCGGCGCCGGCGTTCACAACACCCGCTCAGCAGTCAGTCGCAGGCAGGAATCGGGAAGACTTCGGAGGTAGGCATGCAGTGGTCGGCGGTCCTCGGGTACGGCGTGGGCTACGGGCTGGCGTTCAGCGTGCTGTTCACCGCGGCGGTGTTCGCCGGAGCAGCCATGAGCCGGGACTTCTTGCTGAACGACTATCCGCCCGCGATCCAGCGCCGGTACGGGCGGCCCAAGAGCGCACGTGGCCGCCGGGTGGCGGTGCTCTTCGGTGTGTTCATCTGGGCCGTCTGCGGCATTCCCCTCATGTTCGCGGCGATGATCGACCTCGACGGCGCACTGCACGACGGCCTGGAATTCCTTCCCGCGGCCGTCTGCGCGGCCCTCATCTTCGCCACGCTGACCGTCTGGGACCTGGTCGTCCTCGACTGGATCATCTTCGCCGGGCTGCGGCCCCGTCTGCTGGTCCTTCCCGGCACCGAGGGCATGGCGGAGTACCGCGACCTGCGATTCCACCTCAGCGCCGCCCTCAAGGGCAGCCCACTGATCGTCGTCGTGGGCCTGCTCACCGGGGGCATCTGCGCCCTGGTCACCTGAAGGACACCAGGGCGCAGGTCCCGAGTCGGCGCAGACGAGGGGCCGGCGTGTGTGAATGGGGGGGCGCCGTCGGCAGATGCGGTTACGAGTCGGACAGCCGCCGGCAGACCGGTGAGAACACTCTCAGTACCCCCGCAGCTCGCTGCCCGGTGAGGCAGGACGGCCACGACTTCTCGCCGCCCGGCCCCACCCACCGTACGGGCGTCGCCCCACATGCCCGATGACGCGAGACCTGCGATCGCTGAGCCCGAGGGCCTTACCTGCCCTGGCTACCGTCGTTGAGGCTCGGACGGCCGGGCCGGCGCGGTCGTACCGGGCAGCTGGGCGAGCGCGGCGATGAACGGGGCGGGAAGGTAGGCGGGCCAGCCCTCCCGACCCGTCCGGTAGGCCACGTATCCGAGCGAGCCGCCCGCAGTTACCTCTTCAGCCGTCTCCGCTTCGTACACCACCTGGCAGCCGCCGGCGGCCTTCTTCGCGCGCTCCCACAGAGCGGGCGCGGGCTTGCGTTCCGCCTCGGTCCGGGGAGTGAAGATGCGGTCGCCGAAGTCGGCCCACGCGAACGGCGTCGCGTCCTTCCAGTCCTGATCGACCGCCTCCTTCAGCTTCGCCGCACGCTCGGCATCGGTGGCCCCCCAGGAGGACGGCACGTTCGTGATGAGGCCGACGGGGATGTGACGGGCACGCAGCGCGCGCAAGTGCGCTGCGGCTTGCGGCATGTAGCGCACGCTGTTGTCCTCAGCGGTGTGCACCAACGTCTCGCCGAGGTCGAAGTACGCCACCACGCACCCGCCGCGCGGGCTCGCGTGACCGGCGACGTGGGGTGCCTTCCCGGCGGCTGCGCCGGCGGTCGCGGCGGGTACGGTCATCGCCGCCACACTGCCGAGGACGAGGAGGATGCGGCGGGGGGATTTTCTGGCGAATTTCGCGTTCATGGGGGGGTGCCCTTCTCCCTAGGGGGGCATCAGATCGTATACGTGCCATGTGCACGCCATACCTTGTTCGGCCGGAATGCGCCTGCTCCTCCCATGGCCGAATCTCCTCTGGGATACCGGTAGTTGACGATCCGCCGGCCCGGAGCGTCACCCGCCTGAGGCCGTCGGTGCTAGGGCACCACGGTCCAGTTCCAGAAGGCTCCGCAAGGGCCACTCCCTCCACCCTGAGGCCCTTGGTGCCCCGTTGACACGGGAGTGGACTCACACGGTGCGGCACTCGTGGAGCCGGTCGGCGAGAGCGAGGTCGGGCCAGGGCAAGGCCTCGACCTCGGCGCTCGGTTCGGTGGTGAGGCCCTGGACGGCGGCGGCCAGGGACCGGGAGAGAGTCCCGGCGCGGGTGTGGAAGGTGGCCGTGGTCCAGCGTTCGGTGGCGGGTTCCTGACGTCTGAGGATCTGCAGGGCGCGCAGGAGCATGAGGGAGGTCAGGGGCTCGGGCTCCCTGGTTGACGGCGGAGGGGGGCTGGGGCGGTGCGGATCGGCAGCGGCCGACTCCAGGTCTGCCGCCTGGCGCTCCCAGTGCCGGGCGTGGCGCAGCTCACCGCGGGTGAGGTGCAGCAGGTACAGGCATTCCGCGGAGGCCGGCTTGCCGGCGCCCGCGGCGAACTGCCAGAGGAACTCGGCCAGTTCGTCACGGTCGGCCAGGTGCAGCAGGCAGGCGAAGGCCATGGCTCCATCGGGGTCGATCTGATGCGTGGTGGCGAGGCCGGCGATGTGCTGTGCGGCGTGGGGGCCGCGGATGGTCCAGGTCGACAGCGCCCGCAGCTGGCGGGCCGCCCGTTCCCTGCGGGATGCCGGGGCGGGGTGCCCGTGGGCGGCGAAAGGCGTCGGCGGGAGGACCGCGGGCTGCGGGTAGCCGCCCCGGGCAGCGCCGATCCGGACGGCGTGGGTGAAGTCTTCCTCCAGGCGGCGACGGGAGGCCCTTTCCTCTTCCCCGTCGTCGAGGTCGTCATCGGGGAAGATTCGGGCATCGTGCAGGAGGTCATCCAAAGTGCGCGGCGGCTGCATGGCGATACTCCTCAGTCCTCGGGGTGTTCGGGTTCGGGGGCAAGACCCAGTTCGCGGCCGATCCGATTGCGGGCGTGGAGGCGGTGGGAGCGCACCGTGGCCTCGGTGATTCCCATGATGGCGGCGGTTTTGGCCGTGGTGCAGCCGAGGACGTAGTGCAGCACCATCACGTCGAACTGCCGTCCGGGCAGGCGGGCGATCGCGGGATACAGCCCGACGCTGCTCTCCATGGCGGCGAACTCGTCCCTGGCGTCTTCCAGTACCGCGCGGGCGACGCGGTGGAAGACGGCCGTCTCCGCCATGGCGGAGTCCCGGCCCTGGGCGATGAGGACGTCGTCGACCGCCTCCTTCAGGTGTGCCCAGGCGCTGGCGGCGGGGCTGGCCTCTTCCATCAGGCGGGGCCAGCCCCGCAGGAGGTTGAGGAAGACGGTGTGAACGACTCGGCCGGCGAGCCTTTCGTCACCCAGATGCAGCTCTGCGTATTTGCGGTAGGCCCGCTTGAAGCGGTCGTGGAAACCCCAGAAAGCCACCGGGATCCGCTGTGATTCGCGCACGCCTGGCGCCGGCGCCATCCAGCCTGTCCTTTCCTCGTTCTCGGTCATACCTCCTCCTCGCCGGTCAGCGGGGGCGCCACCTCAAGGCGCCGGCTGGGCAGACCACCCGTGCGACGTCGTTCAGCCAGCGAGGCGGCTCCCACTCGGACGCCCACAGCAAGTCCTCGTCTGGCCAGACGCACGGCGTCGGGGGCGAAAACGCGCACAGCGGTGGCTGTCACCAGCGCGCCGGTCAGCAGATCGAACAAGAGACGATTCCTTCCCGTCGTCGGCACCGCCCCACCCCCTGGGCCCCAACTGGGTTGTGTGCCGGAGGACTTCGTTGTCCTCGAAGAACAGCTAAGCGGTCAGGGGTAGGCAAACGTGGAAGTCACCTCGGAGAAATTTCGACCCAACGCAACCGGAAACGACGCGCGTCCGCTCACCTTGCATCCCCTACCGGCCAGTAGACAGAAAGCGATGGGTCAAATACGGGCCGTGAGCAGCGACTTTGCGGGGCGGGACGCTCCGTGGACATCGAGGGCCAGGCCACGCCAGGGCGGATCGTGACCTGGATCACAACTTGTCGGCTACTCCGAGGTAGCCGTCGACCGACTTCGAGTTCATCAGGGACCCGGCCACTCACTTGGTTATGGCGATCCGGCTGCAGCACGCATCCGGCCGAAACGCAGTCTCACCCGGCGGGTCCTGGCGGCATCATGCGGTCCGGATCGGGGCGTGGCACAGCGGCGCGTTGGAAGGTGGTGCGGCGACGCGGGAGGCATCGTGCGCCTCGACAACCGACCGGGGCCGCACTGCCTCCGGGCCCGACCCAGCCCTACCGACGCCGATCCGTAACGGCGTACGGCCAGGTCGACGTCGACCTGGCCGTACGGTTGGCGTACGCCCGGGACGGAGGTATCCACGCCTGGCGGGCGAAGGGCCCGCATGTGTTTCCCTGCTCCGGGCGCCGCGTTGGTCAGTGGCTGTCCACGCCGTCCCCGGGGACGGCGTCCTGGGGCGCGGTGTGCCAGTTGGTGACGATCGGCTTGTCGACGGTGATGCTGCCGGTGTTCAGACTGACCGGGTCGCTCTGGTCGTCCTTGCTCACGAAGGCGATGATCTCGGTCAGCTCCTTGCCGTTGTCGGTGTTGGTGGTCTTGGGGTTCACCCCGGCATAGGCGGTGGCGGCACCACTCAGCTTCACCTGCTCACCGACGGCCTGCTCGGCAGGCCCCGCTTCGGTGCCGTCGGACCCGAACGCCACGCCCGGAAGCGCAGCAGGGAGCGTGCAGGTGATACCCGGCTTGGCCTTCACCGAGATGAGGATGTAGCCCCCGGCCTGAGTCTCGGACTTGGTGCTCCACGTCAGGTCGTCGGTGCCGCAGACCTGCCCGTACCCGCCCTTGTCATTGCCCCCGCCGCCACCGGCGTCGGACCCGCTACCGCCCTTGCCTGACGCACTGCCGCCCGAGCCGCCGGTCTTCGCCCCTGCCGAGGTGCCGTTGGAGCCGGAGCCCCCGGCGTTGTCCGCGCCTCCGTCGGTCTTCTGTCCCTTGTCTGCGGACTGCGCCGCGCCGGGCGAGGACGAAGCATCGGCCGAGTCGGACCCTCCCTCGCAGGCGCTGAGCGACAGAACGGTGGCAACCGCCATGGCGGCCAGGGTGGTCGTGCGGATGAGGCTCTTGCGCATTGGTGGGGCTCCCCCGTAGATCGGACTGCGTCAACCGGACAGGGCGCCAGGCACCCGCTCTGTCGGCAGTAAGTTTCGAAGAACGGTTTGGCGTTCTGCTAACGGATCACTAACGCGCTGCATCTGCGCGCGTGCAAGCGCCCAGCGCTCCGGTGCCTATGCCGTTCATGGAGACCCGCCAAGTGCCCTTTTCAGAGCCTGTGTTGTGTGACATATTACTGCGCGTGCCCACGAGACACGGACAGCCCCTGGATGCTCCGGATGTCGTCATCGTCGGGGCCGGAGTGGTCGGAGCCGCCTGCGCCTACTATGCCGGCCGGTCCGGCCTCTCCGTCGCCGTCGTCGACCGCGGATCCGTCGCGGGCGGCACCACCGGCGCCGGTGAGGGGAATCTGCTCGTCTCCGACAAGGAACCGGGCCCCGAACTCGATCTCGCGCTGTACTCCACCCGGCTGTGGCGCGAACTCGCCGCCTTACTCCCGCCTGAGATCGAGTACGAGACGAAGGGCGGCCTGGTCGTCGCCTCCGATGAGGCCGGTATGACGTCCCTGCGCGCGTTCCGCGCTGCGCAGGGCAGGGTGGGCGTGCGGAGCACCTGTCTCTCCGCCGACCGGCTGCGGGACGTCGAGCCCCATCTGGCCCCGGACCTCGCCGGAGGCGTCCTCTACCCGCAGGATGCACAGGTCCAACCGGCTCTGGCCGCCGCCCATTTGCTGCGCGCCTCCGGAGCCCGACTGCACCTGGGCGCCGAGGTCACGGCCGTACTGCGAGGGCCGGACGGAGCCGTACGGGGCGTCCGCACCCCGCGGGGCGATCTCCTGGCCCCCGCGGTCGTGAACGCCACCGGCACCTGGGCCGGTCGGCTGGCCTCACTCGCGGGGGTGACCGTCCCCGTCCTGCCCCGCCGGGGATATGTGCTGGTCACCGAGCCGCTGCCGCGTGTCGTACGCCACAAGGTCTATGCCGCGGACTATGTCGCCGATGTGGCCAGCGGATCGGCCGCGCTGCAGACCTCCGCGGTCGTCGAGGGCACTGCGGCGGGGCCGGTACTGATCGGTGCCAGCCGTGAACGCGTCGGCTTCGACCGTACGCTCTCGGTCGAGGTGCTCCGCCGGCTCGCCGCCCAGGCCGCGGCCCTGTTCCCCGTACTGGCGCGAGTCCGGGTCATGCGTACCTACCAAGGATTCCGCCCCTACCTTCCGGACCACCTCCCGGCAATCGGCCCCGACCCGCGCCTCCCGGGCCTGCTGCACGCCTGCGGCCACGAGGGCGCGGGCATCGGTCTCGCCCCGGGCACGGGCCGGCTGATCGCTGCCGCGCTGACGGGGGCACCCAGCCCGCTGGATGCGCGGCCGTTCCGTCCGGATCGTTTCGTCGACGGGGCTGAGAAGGGGTGAGCGGGGTCGGACCGGGGGCAGGGAGCGGCAGCACCGAGCCGGCCAGCGCCAGGACACCTGGCCATCCCCCCTGGTGACAGCCCCGTTACCGCACTCACAACTGCCAAGCCACGACAGTGAGGAGCCCACAATGACCGTTCGCCGCACCCCCGCCGACCTCGTACGGTCCGCACCGGGACCGGCGTTCGAGGTACGTCTCGACGGGCGGTCACTGACCGCACTGCCCGGTCAGAGCATCGCCGCCGCGCTCTGGGCGGCCGGTGTGCTGTCCTGGCGGACCACGCGGCGCGACGGCCGGCCGCGCGGGGCCTTCTGCGGCATCGGCTCCTGCTTCGACTGTCTGGCCACCGTCAACGGCCAACCCAACCAACGGGCCTGCCTGGTGCCGGCACGGCCCGGGGATGAGATCACCACCCAGGAGGGACACGGGCGTGCCGATCTCGCCGTCTGACACCCACGACCTCGCCGTCATCGGCGCCGGGCCGGCCGGGCTCGCCGCCGCCGTCACCGCGGCCGGCTTCGGGTTGCGCGTGGCGCTCGTGGACGCGGCGACCCGGCCCGGCGGACAGTTCTACCGGCAGCCTGCCCCCGGGCTCGGCGCGGCCCGCCCGGAAGCCCTGCACCACTCCTGGGGCGCGTACGCGCGGCGCGCCGCCCGGCTGGGCGAGCAGATCACCGCAGGCCGGGTCCAGCACTTCCCCGAACACCATGTCTGGTCCGTCACCCGCGACGATGCGCACTGGACCGTGCACGCGGTCGCCGGGCCCGACGGCGCGCAGGGACGCACCGAGGTGACCGCGCGGACGGTGCTTCTCGCCACCGGTGCCCACGAGCGTCAACTTCCTTTCCCCGGCTGGACCTTGCCAGGGGTCGTGGGAGCGGGCGGCGCGCAGGCCATGCTCAAGGCGGGACTGGTGCTGCCGGGTCGGCGGATCGTGGTCGCGGGCAGCGGGCCGCTGCTGCTCGCCGTTGCCGGATCGCTCGCGGCGGCCGGCGCCACGGTGCCGGTCGTCGCCGAGGCGAGCGGCTACGCCTGCTACGCCCGGGCCCCGCGCACGCTGGTCGCCAACCCCCGCAAGCTCGCCGAAGGGGCCGGTCACACGGCCACCCTGCTCCGCCACGGTGTGCGCATCCGTTTCCGTAGTGCGATCACCGCGGTGCACGGCACCGACCGGGTGGAGGCCGTCACCCTGACCCGGCTCGACGGGAACTGGAGCCCTCTGGCCGGAACCGGACTGCGCATCCCCTGTGATGCGCTCGCCGTCGGGCACGGTCTCGTGCCGCAACTGGAGCTGGCCACCGGCCTGGGATGCGCCACCCGCCGCACCCCGGACGGCACCTGTGCGCTGGTCCTCGACGACCGGCAGCGGACCACGGTCGACGGAGTCTGGGCCGCCGGTGAGGCGGGCGGCGTGGGAGGTGCGGATCTCGCCTTCCTGGAGGGCGAGTTGGCGGCCCACGACATTGCGCACAAGACCACGGGCCGCACGCTGCGGAGGCGTCGTGACCGGCTGCGCAGATTCGCCCGGACCATGGCCGCCGCCCATGCGCCGCGCCCCGGCTGGACCGGCTGGCTGCGTGAGGACACCGACGTCTGCCGCTGCGAGGAGGTCACGGCGGGGCGGATCCAGGAGGCCGTCGCCGGTCTCGGCGCCCGCGACACCCGCACCGTCAAACTGCTCACCCGGGCCGGAATGGGCTGGTGTCAGGGGCGGATGTGCGCCCCCGCCGTGGCTCGCCTGGCAGGCGAGGACGGGCCCTCGGCCGACCGCAGACCGCTCGCCTGCCCCGTCACTCTGGCCGAACTCGCCCGCGAACAGGGGTAGTTCGGATTCCGACAACCTTGGCAAGCCGCCAGGGCACTCAATAAAATGTCACACCTCATAGAAGGAGACTTCGCATGGTCACGCGTACCCGCCCCTGGCACGGCATCATGGTCGCCACCACCCTCCCCTTCCGCTCCTTCCGCAAAGAGCTCTCCGTCGACTACGACGCCTACGCCACCCAGGTCGCCCGGCTCATCGCCGCCGGCTGTGACGGCGTGGTCCCCAACGGCTCCCTCGGCGAGTACCAAACGCTGACGGACGACGAGCGGGCGCGGGTCGTCCGCACCGCCGTGGACGCCACAGGTGACGGCGACCGAGTGATGCCCGGTGTCTCCGCCTACGGCAGCGCAGCGTCGCGACGCTGGGCCGAGCAGGCCGCCGAGGCGGGCGCCGGTTCCGTACTGCTGTTGCCGCCCAACGGCTACCGGGCCGACCCCGCTTCGGTCCGCGCCCACTTCGCCGAGGTGGCGGCGGCCGGACTGCCCGTCGTCGCCTACAACAACCCCTTCGACACCAAGGTCGACCTCACCCCGGGTCTTCTCGCCGAGCTGCACGCAGACGGCAGCATCGTCGCCGTCAAGGAGTTCAGCGGCGACGTCCGCAGGGCCTACGAGATCGCCGAAGTCGCCCCGGACTTGGACCTGTTGATCGGCGCCGACGACGTCCTCCTCGAACTCGCCCTGGCCGGCGCCGTCGGCTGGGTCGCGGGCTACCCGAACGCCCTGCCCGAGGCCTGCGGCACCCTCTACCGGTCAGCGGTCGCGGGCGACTTCGACACCGCGCTGCCCCTCTACCGCGCCCTGCACCCGCTGCTGCGCTGGGACTCCAAGCCCGAATTCGTGCAGGCGATCAAGCTCTCCATGGACCTCGCCGGACACCACGGCGGCCCGACCCGCCCACCTCGCTCCCCACTCACCGCCGAGCAGTCGGCCGTACTCCGCTCCGCCACCGAAAAGCTCCTCGCCGACGGCCACCACTGAGAGGGCTCCCCATGCGCACCCGTCATGTCTTCCACGCCGTCGACTCCCACACCGAGGGCATGCCCACCCGTGTCATCACCAGCGGCGTGGGCACCCTGCCCGGCGCCACCATGGCCGAGCGCCGGCTGCACTTCGCGGACCACCGTGACGACATCCGTACGCTCCTGATGTACGAGCCGCGCGGCCACGCCGCCATGAGCGGTGCGATCCTCCAGCCGCCGACCCGCCCCGACGCCGACTACGGCGTACTGTTCATCGAGGTCTCCGGCTACCTCCCGATGTGCGGGCACGGCACCATCGGCGTGGCCACCGTCCTGGTCGAGACCGGCATGGTGGAGATCCAGGAGCCCGTGACCACGGTGCGGCTCGACACCCCCGCCGGGCTGGTGACCGCCGCGGTACAGGTGCGGGACGGTGCGGCCACGGCCGTCACCCTCACCAACGTGCCCGCGTTCTGCGCCGGACTCGATCGCAAAGTCACCGTCCCGGGCTTCGGCACCCTCAGCTACGACCTCGCCTACGGCGGGAACTTTTACGCGATCCTGCCGCTGGACAGCGTCGGACTGCCCTTCGAACGGGCCCGTAAGAACGACATCCTCGCCGCCGGACTCGCCCTCATGGACGCCGTGAACACCACCGACCGGCCGGTCCACCCCGAGGACGAGCGCATCGGCGGCCTCAAACACGTCTACTTCGCCGCACCGGGCTCGGACGCCACCCGCTCCCGGCATGCGATGGCCATCCATCCCGGATGGTTCGACCGCTCTCCGTGCGGAACGGGTACGTCCGCGCGGATGGCGCAGCTGCACGCACGCGGTGAGCTCCCCCTCCATCAGGACTTCGTCAACGAGTCCTTCATCGGCACGGAGTTCACCGGCCGCCTCGTCAGCGAAACCACGGTCGCCGCGCGCCCGGCAGTCGTCCCCACGGTCACCGGACGAGCCTGGGTGACCGGGACCGCGCAGTACTTCCTCGACCCGTCCGATCCGTTTCCCGGGGGTTTTCTGCTGTGAACACCGGCCGTGGCTACGGCTGTTGACCGCCACCAGGGTGTTTGCGCAACGTGACATTGTACGCTGACACTCCGCGTCAACCCGGAGGAGCACGATGGGTGAACTCAAGCACCGCAGCCTGGTCACCGCTCAGGAGCGGCTCCGCGATCAGGTCGCCCATCAGCTGCGCGCGGCGCTGATCGCGGGAGAGCTCCGCCCCGGGTCGGTCTACTCGGCCCCGGGCCTCGCCGCGGACTTCGGTGTCTCCGCGACCCCGGTGCGCGAGGCGATGCTCGACCTCGCCCGTGAGGGGCTGGTCGAACCGGTCCGCAACAAGGGCTTCCGGATCACCGAGGTGAGTGAGCGCGACCTGGACCAGTACACCGAGATCCGTGCCCTGATCGAGGTACCGGTGGTCGGCCAGATCACCCGCACCGCCGATCGTGCACAGCTGGAGGCTCTCCGGCCGGTCGCCCTGGAGATCGTCGCGGCCGCCCGGGCGCACGACCTGATCGGCTATCTGGAGGCCGACCGACGTTTCCACCTCGAACTGCTCGGCCTCAGCGGCAACGACCGCCTCGTCGAGACGGTCGGCGATCTGCGCAAACGCTCCCGGCTCTACGGCCTCACCCGCCTCGACGAGCGCAACCAACTGCTGCCCTCCGCCGAGGAGCACGGGGAACTGCTCGATGTGATGCTGACGGGCGACGCCGAGGCGGCAGAGTCCTGCATGGCCCGCCACCTCGGCCACGTCCGGTCGCTGTGGGCCCGCCCCGAAGAGCCGCTGGTACCGCACCCACAGCGCCCGTTGGACGTCCGCCAGGGCTGACCGCGCCGCCGGCCGGGGCCGTCCGGCGCGGAGTCCTTCCCTCCACTCCTCCACCTGGTCGGCGGTGCGCGTCAGCGTCGACGACATCAGCGGGTCACCGTCCGCGGTGACCACCGGATCGTCCTCGACAGGGACACCGATGCCCGCCCGGTTCCGGTGGCAAGTCCGGTTGTCGTGCTGGAGATAGAGCCTTCCTGGACCACCGGCTGGACGGTGCTGCCGTGTCCGCAGTTCACCAGCGCGTGTCGATGCCATGGCGCCGTGCGATCCGCGTGAGGCCTCGCGCAGCCCGGCCAATCGGCGAAATCGGTGAGCAGCAGCTGTTCGGAGACCTCTTCGACGCGCGGCAGGGCGTCTACCTCAAGCTACGACGGTCCTGCGTATCAAGCGCGACCTCCTGGTGGACACGCTCGGCCCCGGTCCTGGCGGTGTGCGTCAGCCCGGCCGATGTGAGCGACCGTGACGGTGCCACCGTCCTGCCGGCCCGGCGGCGACAAGTTCCCGCGGCTGTAGCGCCTCTGGTCCGACCAGGGCTCTCGCGGCCGCAGTTCCCGGGACCGGGTAATCGAGGTGATTGCATCTGATCAACCTGATGCTTCTGTCCCCGGTTCAACCGACGCTCCAATACTGGTGCTCGGTGCGGGGGAGCTCCCCGTCAAAGCGTAGGGGAAGGACGCGGAGGTGCCGAACCATCAGTCGGCAGAAGCGGGACGTCGCCATTCCGAGGAATGGGTCCCGATCGACTCCCTGCTTGCATCGAACTCACCGAAACGGGCCGGTGAGAGCGTGAAGCACCTACAGCTCCCTGCTCTGTCGGAGGCGGACTCGCCGTCGATAGCCCTGCACCTGACCACCAGCCGCGTCATCGATGGAATGCATCGGCCAGCGAGGTTGTGTGGTCAGAGAACACATGGGTGAGCCGTTCCGAACTTTACCGGGAATCTCGGTCGGTGCGGGCCGACCTCGAGAAGGAGACGAATTTCATGACTGTCGCAATCGTTGAATCGATATCCGATCAGCTCGTCGGAACCGAGGCGCACCGCGCCTTCGCCAACCACGAGTTCTTCACGCAGGTACACGCTCGCGAACTTTCGCACGAGCAGGTGGGGATCTTCCTGGGCCAGTGGTGGCACCCGCTGCATTACTTCCCGACCTTCCTCGCGCGCTGCATCTCGGTCTTGCCTGACATCGAGTCCAAGAGCGCGATCACACGAATTCTTTCGCAGGAGGTCGGTGTCCGCTCGACCAAGGCCGCCCACGAGTTGATCTATGCCGACAGCATGGAGAAGGCGGGCTACGACCGCCGGACGGTGACCGGTTCCGCGCCGTTCGCGGAGACCGCCGCGCTGGTGGACTGGTACGAGAAGTGCTCGGCGGACCACTGTGCCGCGCTCGGCGGCATCTTCGCCACCGAGGTCACGGACCTGCTGATGGTCTCTGCGATCGGTGAGGCGGTGAGGCGGGAGTCCGGCACGGAGCGCAACGCGTGGGTCGACATCCATGTCACACAGGAACCCGACCACGTCGACCAGGCGACCAACGCCCTGTTCTCGGGGCTCACCCCGGAGCAGGAGCGGGCGGTCCTCGACTCCGCCGAGGAGATGTGGCGCCACTGGACCGCGTTCTTCGACCGGCTGGTCACCGAAACCGGGATGGCCGTGCCTTCCGGACGATCCTAGGGAAGTGATCGCCCTGGCAGCGGCGGTTCCAGGCCGGCAGGGACCGGTTCAACCCACGGTGCGGGGCGATCGCACCCGGCCGTCGCAGGCGGTGCCGGCATCCGGTTGATGAACGCGATGCTGCGTGCGCTCGAGGACACGGCCGGCACCTTCGGCCCGCAAGTGATGGCGACGCGACGGGCGGACCAAGGCGATGGTCGTGGAGCGCTGGTGCGGACAGACCGGTCCGCCAAAGGGAGTTCTCGGTGACCGCTGCGGTCTCCACCGAAGAAAGCGACTGACACTCACCACGCGAAGGAGCTGGCACGTGGCTACCCCCGTCATGACCAGGTTGACCGATCCCCATCTGTATTCGCACGGCGATCCGCATGCGACCTGGGCACGACTACGCAGAGAATCACCGGTCTCCTGGCACGACGAACCGGATCACGACCCGTTCTGGGCGGTCACGACCTATGAGGAAGGCCTGGAAGTACTGAGCGACTGGAAACGGTTCAGCTCGGCCAGGGGAACGTTCCTGCGACCCAACCTCTCCGACCCGTACCCAGGTGCGGGGGTGATGATGACGCTTTCCGACCCGCCCCGGCACGACGTGCTCCGAAAGGCGGCGGCCGCGCTCTTCACCCCCAAGGCGGCCGCCGGGTTTCGGGCCAGGGCGACAGAGGTGTCGCGGTCCCTGTTGCGTGGTGTCATCGACGCCGATCCCCACGACTTCGTCAACGACGTCACGGCGCCGTACCCGCTGCAGGTCATCGCCGGTCTGCTCGGTGTCGAGGGCGAGGATGTGGAGCGGGTCGCCGCCTACGCCGGAGCAGCCGTGGACAACATCGCGGACTTGGACGGGACGGTCGCGCAGCAGGCGCACCTCGAGGTCCTCGCCTACTACGCCGAGGTGATCGAGGAGCGCAGGGCGCGACCGACGAACGACGTGGTGTCGGCGTTCGTCCTCGCGCAGGCGGACGGGCTGGACATCACCGACGATGAGATCATCCTGACCTGCGACAACCTGGCCGTAGCGGCCGGGGAGACGACGCGCCAGGTTCTGGGCGTCGGTCTGCTCGCGCTGCTCGCCAACCCGGCGCAGTTCGCCGCGCTGCGCTCCGGGGCTGTCACGCTCCGGTCGGCCATCGAAGAGCTCGTGCGCTGGACGACGCCGGTGAACCACCTCATGCGCACCGCTGTCGCCGACACGCCTCTCGGTGACGCCGAGATCAAGGCGGGCCAGGCGGTGAGCGTGTGGTTGTCGTCGCTCAACCGGGACGAGAGCGTGTTCGACCGGCCGATGGAGCTCCAGCTGGACAGGAGCCCCAACCGGCATGTCAGCTTCGGCGGCGGTCGCCATTTCTGCATCGGGGCGCCGCTGGCCAGGGTCATGATCGGGGTCTTCCTCGAAGAAATGATGCGCAGCGTGGCGAGGATCGAGCAGGTGGGTGAGCCGCGACGAAAGCCGTCCTATGTCACCAACAGTCTCGACTGTCTGCCCGTCGCGTTCCATTCCGAGTGATTCGGAATTTCCCAACTCAACCTGTCTCTTTTCAAGCACTGTTCAACCGGCCAGAAGCGTGAACAGTTGCTGGATATAGCCAGCACTATGTTGCCGCGCAAGGGGGCGTCAATGTCCGTTTATCACGAGTCCAAGAGGGAGCGATCGGGAATGGACCCGAGAACCGATCTCGTCCGGTCCATCTTCGCCGAGCTCCTCGGCCTCCCTGAGGTGGCTCCGGACGACGACTTCTTCGAACTCGGCGGTCAGTCACTGCTGGCCTCCCGCGTTCTCGGCCGGTTGCGTGCCGCGTTCGGGGTTGACGTCACCGCGCGAGAGTTCTTCGCCTCGCCGACTCCGATCGGTCTGACGGGCAAGCTCGACTCGTACGGGACGACACGTCCGCCCGTCGTAGCGAAACAACGGCCCGCGCAGGTCCCGTTGTCGTACTCGCAGCAACGACTGTGGTTCCTCAACCAGGTTGCCGGCGGTGGGGCCGGCTACAACATCCCGGTGGCGCTGTGGCTGTCGGGCGAGCTGGACCGCGACGCACTCCGGCACGCGGTGCGCGACGTGATCTCCCGGCAGGAGGCGCTTCGGACGGTCTTCCCGGCCGAGTCGGGCACGCCGCGTCAGCAGGTCCTGGAGGTTCCTGACCTGGAAACCGTCATGTCGGTGGTCCACGTCGAACCCGGCGAGGCGCCGGAGGCGGTCCAGCGGCGTGCGGCCGAGGGCTTCGATCTGACCGTCGACGTGCCGCTGCGGGCGTGCCTGTTCGTCCTCGGCCCGCAGGAACACGTACTCCTGCTCGCGTTCCACCACATCGCTATCGATGGCTGGTCGTTCGAGCCGTTGCGGCACGAACTGTCCGCCGCCTACCGTTCCCGGCTGGCCGGTGAAGCTCCGACGTGGCCGGACCTGCCCGTGCGGTACACCGACTACGCCCAGTGGCAGCGGGAGCTCGCCGACAACGACACCCACGGGATGCTGGCCAAGCAGCTGGGCTACTGGCTGACGGCGCTCGAAGACCTGCCTGCGCAGATCGCCTTGCCCGCCGACCGCCCTCGTTCCGCCACCACCAGCTACCGCGGTGGACGAGTGCCCTTCCACATCGACGCGGAACTGCACCAGCGGCTCACCGACCTCGGCCGGGAGCACCAGGCGACGTTGTTCATGCTCCTGCATGCGGGCCTCGGTGTTCTGCTGACCCGGCTCGGCGCCGGCACCGACCTGCCGATCGGCGCACCTGCCGCCGGGCGCACGGACGCGGCGCTCGACGACCTCGTCGGCTTCTTCGTCAACACGCTGGTGCTGCGCACCGACACCTCCGGCGAGCCGACCTTCCGTGAGTTGGTCGAGCGCGTCCGGGCGACCGATCTTGCCGCGTTCGACGCGCAGGACGTGCCGTTCGAGCACGTGGTCGAAGCGGTCAACCCGGTTCGTTCGCTCGGCCTGAACCCACTTTTCCAAGTGATGCTCGCGGTGCAGACGCACGTCGATCCCGCGCTCGACGCGCCCGGCCTCGGTTCCCGGTTCGACCCCGTCGACATCGGGGTGTCCCGGTTCGAACTGTTCTTCTCGGTCCAGGAACGGCGATCCGCCGACGGCGCGTCGTGCGGAATCGACGGCGTGATCGAGTATTCCGCCGACCTGTACGACCAGGGCACCGTCGAGGCCATGGCCGAGCAGTTCTGCCTGGTGCTGGCACAGGCCGTCGCCGATCCCGACCGGCCGGTGTCACAGGGCGAATTGCTGTCCGCGGCCGGCAGGCACCGGGTGCTGACCGAGTGGAACGACTCCAGCCGGTCGCTTCCGGCTGCCGACCTGGTGACGTTGCTCGACGACCAGGCCTCGCGAACGCCGTCAGCGATCGCCGCCGTCACGGACACGACCAGCGTCACGTATGCGGAGCTGCACGCCAGGGCCAACCAGGTGGCCAGAGAGCTGATCAGCCGGGGCGCGGGCCAAGAGCGCGTTGTCGCGGTGCTGCTGGACCGGTCCGTGGACCTCCTGGTCGCGCTGCTGGCCACGGTCAAGGCCGGTGCGGTCTACCTGCCGGTGGACCCCGACTACCCCGACGAACGGCTCGATTTCATGATCGGGGACGCCGCGCCGGTGGTCGTGGTGACCCACCGCGAGCACGCAGACCGGGTGCCCGGCGCGCTGGTCATCGACTCCCCTGACGACATGGCGCAGATCGAGCGGCACCCGGCGACGGCACTCACCGAGGACGAATGCCGCACCGGCGACCCCGCCGCCGCGGCCTACCTGATCTACACCTCCGGCTCGACCGGCGTGCCCAAGGGTGTGGTCATGCCGGCCGCTGGTCTGCTCAACATGGTGTGCTGGCAGGCGGACCGCGCTACGGGGAGCTCCAGCGGCGTCACCGCGCAGCTGGCGAGCGTGGGGTTCGACGTGTGCTTGCAGGAAACCCTGCCCACCCTGGTCAGCGGCGGCACGATCGCCATTCCCGTACCGGACGTGCGCACCGATCCGGTACGGCTGGTGCACTGGATGGACCGGCACCGGGTGACCATGGTCATCGCGCCGACACTGATGATCGACAGCATCTGCTCGGCCGCGGTCGCCGAGGGCCTCGAACTGCCCGCGTTCACCGACGTCGCGCAGGCAGGATCGCCCCTGATGCTGAGCGATGACATTCGTTCGCTGCTGAGCGGCCCCGCAGAGCGCAGGCTGCTCAACTACTACGGTCCGACCGAGACGCACGCCGCGACCATGCTCGTCCAGTCCGGTCAGGTGGCCGCCGAGGGGCGGTCCCCGGCCGTTCCGATCGGTCGTCCGGTGTGGAACCAGCGGATCTACCTGCTGGACGGGGAGTCACGACCGGTCCCGCCGGGAGTGGTTGGCGAAATCTTCGTCGCCGGCGCGGGCGTCGCCCGCGGCTATCTGGCCAAGCCGGGACTCACCGCGGAGCGATTCCTGCCCGATCCGTTCGTGGACACCGGTGAGCGGATGTACCGCACTGGCGACCTGGCGAGGTGGACCAGCGACGGCACCCTGGTCTTCGTCGGCCGGGCCGACCACCAGGTCAAGATCCGGGGTTACCGGGTCGAACCGGGAGAGGTCGAGGCGACACTGCTCAAGCACCCCGACGTGGCACGTGCGGTCGTGACCGCTGTCGAGTCGGCGCCGGGGGACGTCCGGCTCGTGGCGTACACGGTGGGGGTCGACGGCACCCGGCTCGTTCCGGCGCGGTTGCGACGGTACCTCTCCGACACCCTTCCCGCGTTCATGGTCCCGGCGTCGTTCGTCGTGCTGGACCGGATGCCGGTGAACGCCAACGGCAAAGTGGATGTCGCGGCACTGCCGGCACCACAGTGGACGGTCAGCGGCCGCGCCCCGCGCACGCCACAGGAAGAGCTGCTGTGCCGACTGGTCGCCGATGTGCTGAAGATCGCCGAGGTCGGGGTCGACGACGACTTCTTCGAGCTCGGTGGTCACTCATTGCAGGTCGCCAGGCTGGCGAGCCGGGTGCGTTCGGTGCTCGGCGTGGCCCTGCCGGTGCGAGTGATCTTCGAACGGCAGACCGTCGCAGGCATCGCCAACGCCATCGACGACCTGGCGCCGAGCAGGCCGCCCGCCAGGGTCATGCGCCGCCCGGAGCGGGTGCCGTTGTCCTTCGCGCAGCGCCGGCTGTGGTTCGTCGAACAGCTGGAGACGTCGGCGGGGCATGGGTCCGCCTACCACATCCCGTCGGCCTTCTCGCTGACCGGTGAGCTGGATGTGGTCGCCCTGCGAGCGGCGATCGATGACGTGATGACCAGACACGAAAGCCTGCGGACCGCGTTCCCGGTGTCAGGCGACGAGCCGTGGCAGCGCGTCCTCGACCCCGGAAGCCCTGTGCTGACCACAGTGGACTCCTCGGAGTCCGAGATCGCCGACGCGATGACGTCCGAAGTGGACCGTCGGTTCGATCTCGCAGGCACGCCGCCGATGCGGGCAGTGCTCTTCCGCCTTGGTCCGAACCGGCATGTGCTGCTGTTCTGCCTGCACCACATCGCCACCGACCACTGGTCGATGCGGCCGCTGCTGCGGGACCTGTCCGCCGCATACGCGGCCCGGCGGGCGGGCACCGCACCGGAGTGGACGCCGTTGCCGGTTCAGTACGCGGATTACACGCTGTGGCAGCGGGAGATCCTCGGCGCCGACGGCGGGGCCTCCACGAACGAGGTGGAGTACTGGACCGAGCAGCTGGCCGGCTTGCCCGAGCAACTGGAGCTGCCGATGGACCGGCCACGCCCGGCCGTGCGCGGTCATCGGGGCGGGACCGTGCATTTCGAACTGGACGCCGACCTGCACGCCGGTCTCGCGCGATTCGCCGGCGCCGGACGCGCCAGCCTGTTCATGGCCCTGCAGACGGCCCTGGCCGGTCTGCTCACCCGGATCGGCGCGGGTGCCGACATCCCGATCGGCGCACCGATCGCCGGTCGCAACGATGACGCGCTCGACGATCTGGTGGGCTTCTTCGTCAACACCCTGGTACTGCGCACCGACACCAGTGGCAATCCGACGTTCACCGATCTGCTGGCGCGGGTGCGCGAGACCAACCTGGCCGCGTACGCCAACCAGGACGTGCCGTTCGAGCGACTGGTCGAGGCGCTCAAGCCGACACGCTCGCTGAGCCACAACCCGCTCTTCCAGGTGACGCTCACGCTGCAGAGCGCAGGCGAGGCCGCGCTCGACCTCCCCGGCGTTGCGGCGGCCAGGCGGCAGATCGACGTGCAGACCGCCAAGTTCGACCTGTCGTTCTCCTTCACCGAACGGCGCGGCCCCGACGGCAGCCCGGAAGGTATGGCCGGCCTGGTCGAGTTCGCCACCGACATCTTCGACCAGGAGACGGTCATCGCGCTGACCCAGCGTCTGGTCCAGGTGATGCGTGCCGCGGTGGCCGATCCGGCGGCCCGGCTCGACACGGCCGACGTGTTGCTGCCCAGCGAGCGCGAAGCGCTGCTCAGCGGCGCGATGCCGATCTGAGATGAGGAGTCACCACGTGCAGGACACTGCCAGTCCACAGGTGAACGTGCGGACCACGTCGCTGCGTCACAATCCGATCTGGTTGCGGTGGTTGGCCGCGGCGTCTCTGGCAAGGCTGCCGCAGACCTCGCTGCCGGTCGCGTTGGTGCTCACCGCGCACGAGGCAACCGGGTCGTTCGTGGGCAGCGGACTGCTCAGCGGCGCCAGCGCGATGACCTACGCGCTGTGCGCCCCGTGGCGAGGCCGGCAGATGGACCGGGCCGTGTTGCCCAACGCCCTCGGGTGGTCACTGCTCGTGGCGACCGCCGGGCTCGTCGCCACGTCGATCGCGGCGGCCGCGGGTGCTCCCTTGTGGCTGTTGCTGGTGTTCGTCGTCCTGGCCGCGGCCGCCGGCTCCGGGGTGGGCGGGGCCTACCGGTCGGTCCTGCCCCACTTCCTCCACTCCACACAGCTCCCCCAGGCATATGCGGTCGACGCGGTCGCGGTCCAGGTGGCCTGGATCGGTGGTCCCGCGCTGGCGGCCGTGGTGGCTGCCGCGGTCGGACCGCAGGCATGCGTCGGCGTCGTGGCCGCCGTGACGGCTGGGGGTGCCTTGCTCAGCTGGACGCTGCCGAGGAGGGAACCAGGCAACCCGACGCAGCAGCACGCCTCGGTGCGCGCGTTGCTCGGGTGGCTGTGGGTGCCGCTCGTGCTCAACGCGGGGATCGGGATCAACCTCGGCGCGCTCGACGTGGCGTTGCCGGCATTGATGGTCGATCACGGCAAGGCAGCGACGAACGGCGGTCTGGTGCTCGCCGGACTCTTCGCCACGAGTGCGATCAGCGGTTCGGTCTACGCCGCATTGCCGGCGACGAACCCGTTGCGGAAGGTGAAAACCCGAACGGTGGCGTGCGTACTGATCGCCGCGTACGGAATTGTCATGGCAAGCGCGGTCGCGGCACCCGAGCTGTGGATTGCCATTGTCTTGTTTCTGGTCGCCGGACTGGCCTTCGCGCCGGGCGACAGTGCGGTCATTCTGCTGGTCTCCGAACAGGCTCCGGCGGCGCGGCTGGCGGAGGCCTTCGGCTACTTCTCCGCCATCGGCTACGTGGGTATAGCGCTCGCCAGCCCGGTGGCCGGTTGGTTCGTGACGCGATTCGGCGCCGGGGCGGGTCTGCTCCTGGCGGCGCTGGCACCACTGGTCGCGGTCGTGGTGGTGATGACCACCCGCGCCGGGCGGAAATAAAGGGGTTCGATCGCAAGGAAATGTGCGATTGGACGGTGTCTCGCAGCAGTTGTTCTTGCTTGTCGACGAAATACGGAGGTCGATCATGGTGAACGTCGACGAAAAGGTCGAATACATCGTCGTGCTCAACGGCGAGGAACAGTACTCAATCCTCCTGGCCGACCGCGAGGTTCCGGCAGGGTGGGTCGTCGAAGGATTCCGCGGCCCTCGGCAGGAATGCCTGGACCACATCGATCTCGTGTGGACCGACATGCGGCCGCTGAGTGTCCGCAGGCGAATGGACGGTAAATAAAATGCTTTACGAAAGCGTCGTCCGGCAGGCCCTTCGCAACCCTTCGGCTCCCGCGGTCACGTTCGGCGGCGAGACCCTGAGCTACGACCAACTCATCCACCGAGCAGAGAAGTTGTCGGACGTGCTGACGACGTCCGGCGTCCGGCGGGGCGACGTCGTCGGTGTCCTGATGAGGCGGTCCACCGAGATGATCTCGGCGCTGCTCGCGATTCTGCGTTCAGGCGCCGCCTACGTCGGGGTCGACCCCGACGACCCGCCACAGCGGCGGAACGACCTGCTGACGAACGCAGGCGTGGAGTTCGTGGTGGCGGACGACCAGCTGCGCGAGCGTGTTCCCAGCCAGTTCACCACGCTCTCGCCGTCGGCCGTGAGCCGGTCCTCCCACGCTCCGGCGAGCACCACCGCCGATGACCTCGCCTACGTCAGCTACACGTCAGGCTCGACCGGGCAGCGGAAGGGCGTGATGGTCCCGCACCGGGCGGTCCTCAGGCTGGTCGCGGACATGAACTGGATGACCGTTCGCCCGGACGACGTGTTCCTGCAGGCGGCTCCACTGGCGTTCGACGCTTCCACCCTCGAGATCTGGGCACCGCTGACCCACGGCTGCCACCTCGTGGTGGCACCGTCCGGCCGGATGACCTTGGACGTGGTGGCGGAAACCATTCGTGAGCACGGCGTGACAGTGCTGTGGCTGACGGCCGGCCTGTTCCACGAGATGGTCACGCACGACATCGGCGCGTTCGCCGGCGTGCGTCACCTCGTCGCGGGCGGCGACGTGATCCAGCCAGGTCCGGTCGCGCGTCTGCTCGCGGCGCATCCGGGCATCACGTTCACCAACGGATACGGCCCGACCGAGAACACGACCTTCACCACGACCTGGACGACCAGCGCCGCCGCCGGGGACGGACTCGACACGATTCCGATCGGAACGCCCGTCAACGGCACTCGGATCGCGGTGCTGGACGCCGAACTGCAGCCGGTCGAGGTAGGCGCCTGCGGCGAGCTGTATGCGTCGGGAGCCGGGCTTGCTCTCGGATATCTCGGTCAGCCGGGCGCCACGGCCGACCGGTTCGTTCCCGACCCGTTCGCGCGTGAACCAGGGGCGAGGATGTACCGCACAGGCGACATCGTCCGGCTACGGCCCGACGGAGCCTGCGAGTTCGTCGGTCGGGTCGACGACCAGGTCAAGATCCTCGGCCACCGGGTCGAGCCGGGTGCGGTCGAAGCCGCGTTGCACCGCCTGCCAGGAGTCAGCCGAACCGCCGTCGTCGTCCGGACCGGAGCCGACGGCACGAAACGGCTGGTGGCCTACGTCGTGGCGGAGGGTGAGCCACCGCCACACTGGGGCGAGCGACTGCGCGAACAGCTGCGCGCGACCCTGCCGGCGCCGATGATCCCGTGGGCCGTCCTGGTGCGGGAGACCCTGCCCTTGACCAGCAACGGGAAGATCGACCGTGACGCGCTGCCGGTGTCGGACATGATGGCACGCAACGTGTCGAACGAGTTCGTCGCCCCGCGGACCGGTGTGGAGCACCGCCTGGCCGAGCTGTGGGAGCGCGTGCTCGGTGTGGAGCCGATCGGCGCCGACGACGACTTCTTCGACCTCGGCGGCCATTCGCTGAACGCCGCGGACCTGCTCGGCTCGGTGCGGGCGGAATTCGGTGTCGCGTTTCCGGCGCGCGTCCTCTACCTGCAGCCGACCCTTCGCGAGCTCGGCGAGCAACTGGAGACCGCCCTACAGAGCGGAGCGCAGCGATGACCGTTACCGTAGAGGCCGGCCGATGCCCGATGCACGCCGCCCCGAAAGTCGACCTGTTCGAGTCGGGCACGTTCGCCACCACGGACATGCACGCCGTCTGGCGCACCCTGCGACGGGAGGCGCCGGTCAGCTGGCACCCGGTCGGCGACAGCGGGTTCTGGTCCGTGACGCGGTACGACGACGTGCAGCACGTGCTGCGCGACCACGGCACGTTCACCTCCGAGCAGGGATCGCTGCTCACCCTCCTCGGCAAGGGCGACCCGGCCGGCGGCCGGCAGATGGCGGTCACCGACCCACCCCGGCACGCGAGGCTGCGGGAACCGTTGCAGCGCGCCCTGTCGGTCAAGGAGGTGGAGCGCGACCTGCCGCGTATCCGGTCCCTGGTCCGGGAGCTGCTCGCGCCCATGAAGGACGGCGGCGTGTTCGACTTCGCCGCGGCCATGGCGGCCATGCCGATGGCGGTCATCGGTTCGTGGATGCGGCTTCCCCGGGAGGACTGGCCCGAGCTGACCCGGCTGACGGGCGCGTCCATCGCGCCGGAGGACCCGGCCTTCACCGGCCCGGGCGGTCCGGAGAAGACACTCGTCAGGGCACACCGCGAGCTGTTCGCCTACTTCCAGGACGTGGTCGCGGAGCGGCACGCCGCCCCCGGCGACGACCTGATCGGCGTCATGCTGGGCATGCGCGTCGACGGGGCCGGGCTCACGCCGAGTGAGATCGTGTCCAACTGCTACAGCCTGCTGCTCGGCGCCAACGTGACCACCGCCCAGCCACCGAGCGCCGCGGTGCTCGAGCTCGCCGGAACCGACGTGCCTGCCGACTGGGCGGCGCATCCGGAGCTGCTGGTGAGCGGGGTGGAAGAAGCGTTGCGCTGGTCCTCGCCCGCGCAGCACTTCATGCGCTACGCCAGGCGGGACGTGCAGATCCGTGACGTCACGGTGCACGCGGGCGAGGCGGTCGTCGCGTGGCTGGGTTCGGCCAACCGGGACGAGGCGGTGTTCTCGCGGTCCGACACGTTCGACATCCGCAGGCGCCCCAACAAGCACCTCGCCTTCGGCGTCGGCCCGCACTACTGCGTCGGGCACACCGTCGCCAGGGTCGCGCTGCGGGTCCTGTTCCAGGAGCTGCTGACCGGCTTCGCCGACATCGAGGTCGTCGGCGAACCCGTGCGGCTGCGATCGAACTTCATCGCGGGATACACCAGCCTGCCGGTGACGGCACGAGGAGTACGGCCATGACGAGCGGATCGACTGTTCCCCTGCGCAAGTGGCTGCCCCGGCCGCTGCGGGAGGCTCCGTCGCGGATCTTCTGCCTGCCCTACTCGGGCGCCGGTGCCTCCATGTTCGGCCGGTGGCCGGACGTCGCGGGCGATACCGAACTCTGCCCGGTGCAGCTGCCGGGCCGGGAGAACCGGCTGCGGGAGCCGCACTTCGGGACCTACGAACAGCTCGCGAAGGCCGTGGTCGAGGCGCTGCTGCCCGCCATGGACCGTCCCTTCGGACTGTTCGGGCACTGCAGTTCCGCGCTGATCGCGTTCGAGATCGCCGCCGTGCTGCACCGCGAAGGGTTGCCGATGCCACGGCGGTTGTTCTGCTCCTCCCAGGTCGCCCCCCACGAAGGGCCCTATGGCAGCTACTTGACGATGACCGACGAACAGCTTCGCGCGGAGCTGGTCGCGCTGAGCGACAGCGAGCTCGACGACACCGTCCTGGACGTCGTCACCGAGGTGCTGAGGGCGGACGTCGAGGCCAACAAGGCCTACCAGCCGGCCGAGCCGGTGCTGCTGGACACCCCGATCACCACGATCGGCTGGTCGGCCGACCACGAGGTCGCTCCCGAGCGCATGAGCGGGTGGGACCAGTACTCCAAGAGGGTCCACCGGGTGGTGCTGCCGGGCGTGCACCACACGTTCCTCGACGCCCCGGCCGCGCTGCTGACGCAATTCGTCGACGGAATGGCCACGGATGACTGAGGTGCGGACCTGCCGGATCGCCCGAACCCACAACGGCCCACCCGGCAGCGCGAACGGTGGATACGCGTGCGGGATGTTCGCCAGGATCGCCGTCGACATGGTCGGGCCGGCCGCGGTGGTCCAGTTGCACGCGGCCCCACCGCTCGACACCGAGCTGACCGTCCAGGCGCATCGCGGGCGAGCACTCGTCTGGCACGAGGACGAGCTCGTCGCGACGGTTTCCGCCGCGGTGCACGACCAGCCGGCGGTGGTGCCGTTCGTCACCGTCGCCGCCGCGGAACGAGCGAGCGCGTTCTTCGGAGGTTTGGCGTCACACCCGTTCCCGGAGTGCCTGGTGTGTGGAACCGCGAGGACCGACCCGGCTGCGTTGCACCTGACTCCTGGGAGTGTGGACGGTCTTCCCGGTGTCGTCGCGTGCACCTGGACCCCTGGTGATCCGGACCTCGACACCATGTGGGCCGTGCTGGACTGCCCCGGCGGCTGGACCCTCGACCAGAGCGGCTCGCCTTACGTGCTCGGCAGGATGTCCGCGCGCGTCCACGCGGTCCCACCGCCCGGCGAGCCCACGATCGTTGTGGCCCAGCACATAGCGACCGTGGGACGGACCGCGCGGGTGGCCAGCGCGCTGTTCGGTCCGGACGGCACCGAGTTCGGCCGGGCGGAGGCCACCTGGGTCCGGCTCAGTGCTTCTTCCGATCTGGAGTCGAGGGAAAGGGAGTGTCTTCGATGGTGACTGCGAACCTGGTCGACCTGTTCGAGGAGCAGGCGAGCCGACGACCGGACGCCGTCGCGGTGGTGTGCGGTGAACTGTCCCTGTCCTATCGGGAGCTCGACAGCCGGGCGAACCGGCTGGCCCGCCTGCTGGCCGAGTCCGGCGCCCGCCCCGGCGAATTCGTCGGGGTGTCCCTGCCGAGGTCTTTGGATCTGCCGGTGGCGCTGCTTGCCGTGCTGAAGACCGGCGCGGCCTATCTGCCGTTGGACCCGAGCTATCCCGAGGAACGTGTCGCGTGGATGGTGCAGGACACGGACCCGGTCGTGGTCGTCGGCACGTCGGAGGTGCTCCGGTCCGGGGAACCCGCGCTCCTGCTGGACGATCCGGCCGTGGCGGCCCGGCTTGCGGACGCCCCTGGCGGCGCTCCGCCGGTCGTGCGGGATCCCGGCGACGCCGCCTACATGATCTACACCTCCGGGTCGACGGGACGGCCGAAGGGAGTCGTCGTCGCGCACGCCAACGTCATGGCGTTGTTCGCCGCCGCCCGCGACCTGTTCGACTTCGGCCAGGACGACGTCTGGACGCTGTTCCATTCCTACGCTTTCGACTTCTCGGTCTGGGAGCTGTGGGGCCCGCTCCTCCACGGCGGCACGCTGGTGGTGGTCCCGGTCGACACCGCCCGGTCCGCGCCGGACTTCCTGCGGCTGCTGGCCGACCAGCAGGTCACCGTCCTCAACCAGACCCCGTCGGCGTTCTACGAGCTGGCGCGAGCCGATGCCGAGGACCCGGTCACCTCGGGCCGGCTGGCTCTGCGCTACCTGGTCTTCGGCGGCGAGGCGCTCGACCTGGCGAGGCTGGAGGAGTGGTACGAGCGGCACGATCCGGGCAAGCCCGAGCTGGTGAACATGTACGGGATCACCGAGACCACCGTGCATGTCACCCACGCCGCTCTCGACCGCGACCGGACGGCCGCGACCGGCCTGGTCGGCCGACCGCTTCCCGGCGTTCGATGCTACGTCCTGGACGACGGTTTGAACCTGGTACCGCCCGGTGTGGTGGGCGAGCTTTACGTGGGTGGCGTGGGCGTGGGATGGGGTTACTGGGGTCGTGGAGGGTTGACGGCCGACCGGTTCGTACCGGATCCGTTCGGTGGTGCCGGCGAGCGGCTGTACCGGACCGGCGACCTCGTGCGCTGGGGGCGCTGGGGTTTGGAGTACTCGGGGCGGATGGACGACCAGGTGAAGATCCGGGGGTTCCGGATCGAGCTGGGCGAGGTCGAGTCGGCGCTGGCCCGGTGCCCTGGTGTGGCGGACGCGGTGGTCGTCGCCGGCACGAACGGCCGGGGCGAGCGATGCCTGGTCGGGCATGTCACGCCGGACAGGTCGGCCGGTTCGGTGAACCCGTCACAGTTGGGCGTGGCCGCACGGGAGTTCGCCTCCCAGTACCTCCCCGCCCACATGGTGCCGGCGGTGGTCATGGTCTCCGCGGAGTTCCCGTTGTCGCCCACCGGCAAGGTCGACCGGCAGAGGCTTCCCGCGCCGACGTTCGACGTGTCGGCCAGTCGCCCTCGCTCTCCGGTGGAGGCGGTGCTGTGCACGTTGTTCGCCGACGTGCTCGGCGTCGACGAAGCCGGCCCGGACGACGGGTTCTTCGACCTGGGTGGGCACTCTCTGATGGCGCCGAGCCTGGTGAGCCGGGTGCGGACCGCGCTGGGGGTGGAGCTGGGAGTCAGCGCCTTGTTCGAGGCACCGACACCGGCCGCGCTCGCGCGGCTGATCGCGGGTCACACCAGCGAGGGCGGAGCTCATGACGTTCTGCTCGAGCTGAGGGGGCCCGGCAGTCAGCCACCGCTGTTCTGCATTCATCCGTCCAGCGGCATGAGCTGGTCCTACGCAGGTCTGCTGCACCACCTCGATCCGGAGACGCCGCTGTACGGACTGCAGGCACCTAGCTTGAGCGGCGAATCCGTCCTGCCGCAGACCATCGAGCAGTTGGCGGCGGACTATCTGTGCCGCATCCGCACGGTGCAACCGAATGGACCGTACCGGTTGCTCGGCTGGTCTTTCGGTGGTCTGGTCGCCCACGCGATCGCGGTCCAACTCGAACGCGAGGGGCAGCAGGTGGCGTTGCTGGCCGTTCTGGACGTGACGCCGGTGGCCGCAGAGACTGATGGCACGCAGGCGGAGGGCCTTGTCGACGACACGCGCGACGAGGCACTCGTGGAGGAGCTCGGCGATGCCAGCCTGCCGGAGGAGACGATCGCCCGGATCACCGCCACCCTTGGGCACACCAGCCGGCTGCGTGACCGCTTCACCCCCGGCCGGTTCGGCGGCGATCTGCTGCTGTGCACGGCTGGACCGAAGGCGCTGGCCGACGACTGGCGCCCGCACATCGGCGGCCGCATCACGACCCACGAGATCGCCACCACACATCTCCGGATGATGCGCCCCTCGGCGTTGACCCAGATCGGGCCTGTCCTGACAGCCGCGCTCGCCGGCGGGGACCGGTAGGTGTCATGCCGAGCCCGGTGCGGGCCGCGCCGTCCAGGTGCGCCGAGCGGAGGCCGGTGAGCCGCCCGGCCTCGGCCGGGTCGGGACGGCGGCCCACCCAGGTAAAGCACCGCCTCCCGCACCAGGACGCACCCCGGAGGGGCTGTGCGGGCGGAAGCGGTGATCGCAGTCGTGGGGGCGGACTATCAACTCACCTGCGGGGGATGAACAGTCGTCGGCGGGGAGCGGGGGGCGGCCCACCGCCCGTCACGTCGGCGAGGGAATCCGACACCGACAAGTCAGGTCTGCCGGTGCCGAGTTGAGCGACCGCAAGGTCATGTCGACGCCTCCTGCAAGGAAATTCACCTGAAGTCTTGTCAGTGCAATTTCACATTACTATGTTACGGGTCACACCTCGTGGGACAAAGGCCCCTGCCTCAACCCCACAACCCCCCACCCCCTCCCGGAGGTTCAGGTGTTACACCCGCGCATGCCACGCAGGATCCTGCTGGCCGCGACTCTCGCCACCACACTCGCCATGCCGGCCGTACAGACGGCCAAGGCGACGCCCCGTACGTCGGCCGCCCCCGTGCAGCACCAGGCGCAACGGGCCGGGCACCGTCCCGCGAGCCCCACGGCCAACCCCTTGGATCAGGTCCAACGCCTCGCCAGAACACCAAAGTTCGATGCGGATCCGGCGCCGGCGCCGCGCACTCTCACGGAAAGAGGGCACATACCCGGCCCACAGACCAAGCCCTCCACCGCGCCGCACGGCCCGAGACCCGGCGTCGCCCCCTGCACTCTCGACGGAGTCACCGGCCTGAGCCCCGAGCAGTTCGCGGATTTCCTCGCCGACCCGGCCGTCACGGCCGACGACTGCCTGCGCAACCTCGTCTGGACATGGGACGCCCGGCTCATCCCCGTCATGTCCGACGCCCACGTCCAGGCCGTGGCCCGCCGCGTCACCAGCCTTGCCGCCGCCCACGACGGCAAGAACGGCAGCCATCTGTACGAGATGTTCACATATCTCCACTCGGTGGCCTACCAGGACTTCTCGCACGACGAGATCGACACCACCGACTCCCCCACCGTCGACTCCGTTCGCCGCGCCGTCGACGCCTTCGGCTCCGCCCCCCGCACCTTCGACGTCACCCGGGCCAACGCGGACACCCTGCGCGAAGCCCTGTACGCCGCCAGCGCACCGGGCCTGCGGCAGCATCAACTCGACCTGATCCAAAGGGTCCTGGCCACCATGGACGCGGCGCACCCCGCCACCCACAAGGACCAGGCCTGGGGCAACGCCGCCCTCGCCGCGCTCTCCGTCAACTACCTCGGCGTCTACCCCGGCAACAAGGACACCGCCTTCCAGTACGCGGTCGCCACGGACCCCGACTACCGCGCCGCCTTCAAGACCTTCGTCGGATACACCCACCTCAAGGGCACACCCAACGCCTGGGCCGTACGCGATGCCCTCGGGGAGTACGGCCGATTCGGGCAGATCCCCTCACTCAAGACCGCCATCGTCGCCGACCTCGGAGCGCTCCTTCCCACCACCGTGGCGAACTTCGGCGAGGGCAGCGAACCCTGGGCCAAGGTCGCCACCTGGCTGGGCTTCTTCGACGCCTGCAAGCCGTACGGGGTGTGCAAGGAGGACATCGAAAAGCGGATCTTCCCGCGCACCTACTCCTACGACAACGGCTCCATCAAGGTCCGCACCGCCCTCGACCGCGCCGTCGTCGACCAGCTCTACTACGCGTCCAAGCAGGTCAGGGCCCAGTTCCACCGGGTGCTCGGCACCGAAGAACCGCTCGCCGACGACCCCAACACCACGCTGACCATCGTCCTGTACGCCTCACGCGCCGACTACGAGGTCTACCACCCGCTGCTCACCGGCATGGGCACCAACAACGGCGGCGTCTACATCGAGCAGGGCGCGACCTTCTACACCTACCAGCGGCGCGTCCCGCAGGACTCCAGTCTCACCCTCGAAGAGCTCTTCCGGCACGAGTACGTCCACTACCTCAACGGCCGTTTCGCCGTCCCCGGCTTCTTCGGCGAAGGCCCCTGGTACGAGGGCGACCGCACCACCGCCATGGACGAGGGAAGCGCCGAGTTCTTCGACGGCTCGACCCGCGACGACGGCATCGCCGTCCGCCGGTCGCTCGTACGCGACATCATCGCGGACACCGCGGGCGGCAAGCCTCGTATGACCGTAAACGAGTTCCTGCACGCGACGTACGACCACGACGGCTTCCGCTTCTACTCGTACGCCGGGACGTTCTTCGAGTTCCTGTGGCGCGAGCACCCGGCACGGCTGCAGGAGATGTACCGACTTCTGCGCGCCGACGACCCTGCCGCCTTCGACTCCTGGCGCAACCGCATGGGGTCCGACGCAGGTCTGCAGCAGCGGTACGACGCCTTCCTCGACGCACAGATCGCCATCGTCGACGACCTCTTCGTGCCGAACACCACGTTCACGCCCCAGGGTTCCCTGAAGTTCGCCACCCCCTCCGAAGTGCAAAGCGCGTTCGCCGCCGCCACCGCCAACACGCCCGCATGCGAGGACCAGGGTGACCCGGGCACCGGGCGGTTCACCTGCACCGGCCGCATCACCGCCAATCTCGGGGACTCCGGCAGCCCCGACCAGGTCATCAAGGACATGTCCGAAACCGTCGACCACTTCGTCCTCGACCGCACCAAGCCCGCCGCGAACAACTTCACCGACATGAACTGCTCCTTCGGACCCACCGAGATCTGGCCCTCGGGCAAGGCCGGCAGCGCGGACTTCCGCTGCGAGGGCCCGCTGCGGCGGTGACACGGCGTCGCGCCAGGATTCCGTTGGCCAACTCGCCCCGCCCGGCTCCGGCCCGGCGGGGCGAGTTGGCCGGCCGCCCGGTCATCCGGTCGCCAACAGGTTGCGGTCTGTCAGTTCCGGCGCTCGGGAATAGCGACACCGGACGGCGCGTCGCTGCGTCCGTAGTGCTGGGTGGTGAACATGTAGAGGAGCCCGACCGCGACGACCAGCCCACCGCACAGCAACACGATGTAGTTGTCGTACCAAGGATCCTCCGGAGTGCGGGCCCAGGCGATATTGATGATGGCGAAGATGCCGTAGGCCAGCGCACCGACGTTGACCACTAGCCCCCACCTGCCCAGGACGAATTCTCCGGCGGGCTTCCAGCCCTTGAGACGTGCGCGGAGAGAGGCCAGAACGACCATCTGGAACGAGCCGTAGATGCCGAGGATGGCGAAAGACACGATCTTGGTCAGGGCATCCTCCGAGACGAGGGAGCCGAACGCGATCAGCGCGGGGATCACCGCTGCCGCCAGCAGCGCGTAGCCGGGGACGGCGCGGGCATGGGAGAACTTACGAAGCAGCTGGTGACCGACGATCATTTTGTCGCGGGCGTAGGAGTAGATCAGTCGGCCGGCGGCTGCCTGGAGGCTGATGGTGCAGGACAGGAACGAGATGAGCACCACGGCCATCACGAGTCGTGCCCCCAGCTCGCCCATCGCGTCGTAGAGCAGGTTCACGACAGGATCGGTGTCCTCCCCCGCGATCACCGCTTGGTAGTCGGTCACAGACAGGAGCAGAGACAGGCAGGTGAAGGTGGCTGCCGCTCCCCCGACGTAGATGGTGCGGCGCATGGCCTTGGGGATGACCCGTCCTGGGTGCGCGACCTCTTCGGCGGTGTCGCCACACGCCTCGAAGCCGTAGTACTGGTAGAAGCCGATGATGGCGGCGGCGAGGAACACCGGGGCGTACGAACCATCCCCCTGTGTCCCGTAGGTATCGAAGATGACGCTCAGGCCGTGGGCACGGTGGGTGGCCAGCAGGTAGATGCCCACGATGAGCGCGCCGATCAGCTCCGCGCTGAATCCGATCATGGCCGCCCACGAAAGGGCTTTGGTGCCTGCGTAGTTGATCAGGACTGCCACGATGATCAGCGCGACCGTGCACAGCACTGTGGTGTGTACGGTCGGTTCGAAGCCGATGAGGATGGCGATGTACGGCCCGGCACCGTAAGCGACGCTCGTAATGGTGACCAGCAGCGCCCACATGTAGACCCAGCCGGTCATCCACGCCCAGCGCTTGCCCCACAGGCGGCGGGCCCACGGGTAGACCCCGCCCGCGATGGGGTATTGCGCGACGATCTCACCGAAGACGAGCGCGACCAGGAACTGGCCGGCCCCGGCCAGGACGAACGCCCAGATCATCGGCGGTCCGCCGGTCGCCAGTGCCGTGGCGAAGAGTGTGTAGGTGCTGACCACCGGGGAGAGGTAAGTGAAGCCGAGGGCGAAATTGGCCCACGGTCCCATGTCCTTGCGGAACTCCGATTCCTCTTCCGGCCCGGTGCCTGCGGCGCCCTCCGATGCGGGGGCGGGAGACCCTGTCACCGGCAGCCCCTGCCCTGCCCGTTGCCTGCGTCGTGTTCCGCAGCCTTCGCCCCGCGGGCGCAGCCCTGAAGCGCGGAAGGCTCATCGCCTCCATACCTCTCAGCCATCGATCCCCTCTCCATCACGGATCCACCCACAGGCCGGCAGCCCTCGAAACGAGCACCATTGTCACGCTCCGTGGCTCTCCTCCCCCTGGTACGCACCGGATCCTGGCCATCCCTGGAGCGGACATGACCCGAGCGGGCTAAGAACCGTGACCAGCTGCGGGTCTGCCTGGTCGCAGTCGGACAGCATCTCGGCCACCGCCCGTCAGGTGAGTCCAGCGGCAGATCTCGCGGCCCGAAGGAGGACCGGCTGGAAGCTGCTCACCCACCCGGCAACAGCGAAGGGGCCGCGTCCGCCGGGTGGCGGGTGCGGCCCCTTTCGGGCTGGGGCTTCAGGCGGTAGGGCCTGGAGCCTGGTCAGTCGTCGTCGCTGCCGTTGTCGTTGTCGCCCTGGTTGTCCTGGTCGTTGTGGTCGTCCTGGTCGATGTGCTGGTTGAGGACCTTGCCGGTGACGGCGTCGACGGTGACGTCATGGCTCTTGTGGTCCTTACCCAGGACATCGACCTCCCAGACGGCGGAACCGCTGCGGTCGTTGTCGTCGAGGCTGTAGGAGACCACAGTGCCGGGCACAGCCTTCAAAGCCGTAGCGGTGGCCTTGGCGTGACCGGTCTTGTCAGCCTTCACCAGAGCCTGGGTCTCAGCAGCGTCCGAGGCGCCGTCGTCGTCACGGTCGGCGTGCTGGCTCAGGACCTTGCCATTGCCCGCATCGACGGTGACCTCGTGATTCTTGTGATCCTTGCCCAGGACATCGACCTCCCAGATGAGGGAGCCGCTACGGTCCACGCTGTCGAGTTCCGCGGACGTCGCAGTGCCGGCGACAGCCTTCAAAGCCTTGGCAGTCGCCTCGGACTGACCCACCTTGTCGCCCTTGACCTGCGCGCCGTCCTTGGCGGCGCCGTCCAGTGTGCGCTCGCTCTTCGACAGCTGAACCGAGGACTGCGGGGCCGGGCCATCATCGTCCGCAAAAGCAGTCGCGGCACCGGCACCGCCGACAAGTGCGACGGCAGCGGCCGTGGCGAGGACAACGGCGCGGGGGGCGAGCGTGCGCTTGACGGTGGCCTTCATGAGGACATCCCTCCAGATCGTGATGCGGTCCACTTCCGCCGGCGGGCCTGTCGCCCTTTCCGACAACCACCACAGTGCCGAACCCAACCTGAACACAACCTGAAACCCTGAAACCCCCTTCAGCAACCCACCCCGAAACGAACGAACGAGCCGCCCCGGCGAACGGTGTCGGCATCTCGGATGCTCGCCCCATGCCCTCCCCCACTCGACAACGCGCACGCGGGCTTGCTTCATCGCCCCGGTAGCGTGCATGTCGTGCATCAAGAAAGCGAGTCCGATCCGAGGGCAGCCCACGCCCACGAGGTCCGTCGTCTGCGAATGCTCGCCGCAGCGGTGAAGTGGGACCTCGCCCGGTCAGGGCTCGTCGTTCGCGATGTCGGTGAAGAGACCGATCGGAGTACGGCGCCCGGAGGGCTCGAAGTCGAGGTGGACGGCACCGACGACGTGTTCGGCGGGCTCTGGCTCACGTGGGAGCTGCACCCGGCCGTGCGAAGTACCGTACGGGAAGCTGTCCGGGGAGGCCGGCCGCAGGAGTCCATTGTTCAGGTCTCGGTCGACGTGCACGAGCAGGCAGCGAACGCCGTCGTCTGCATGCTCAGAGCGCTCGGCTACGAAGCCGAGCGCAACGATCAATCGCATCGACCGTTCGCCGTGAAGGTCTTGGCCGGCCCTTCCTGAATGCACCCGTCGGCGTGCTGGTGGGCTCGGCACACGGTGGCGTCGACGCTCACCTCCCAGGCGAACGACCCTTCGCACCCGCCCTGACGTGAATCTGAAGGACAATCCGTGCCGGTCCAGGTGTCGCCCCCATCTGCCACCTGTTCCACACCGGCCGGCTACTACCCGGCTTCCTACCTCGCCGCAACACAGCCTTCAATCGCACCCACTGACTGCACGTCAGGTAACCGGGCCAAACTCCAAACCGGAGCGGTGATCGGGCGGCGGAGACGTGGTGTCCGTGGCGTATCGGGAACTGTCGGCCCGATGTCGGTGGGGTCTGGCACCTTTCGAGAGGTCCTGCCGGGTGCCCATCCGGCTGTGAGTTTCCGTTCCCTCTCCTCACCCGAGCTCAAGGAGCGCACATGACGATCACTGTCCGACCGGGAAGCACCGTGATGTTCACCGGCGATTCGATCACCGACTGCCAACGGCTGGCGAGCGAGGACGGCCTCGGGTTCGGCTATCCGCTGCGCGTCGCGGGCGAGTGGGGACTCCGGCACCCGGACCGCCCCGTGACCTGGCTGAACACCGGGATTGCCGGCAACAAGGTGATGGACCTCGAAGCCCGCTGGCAGGCAGACGTGCTCGACGCGCGCCCGGACGTGGTGTCGATCCTCGTCGGGGTCAACGACATGGGCTGGCACACCCTGGACCCGAAGGGGTACGTCATCCCCGTGGAGGAGTTCGAAGCAGGTTATGACCGCCTGCTCGCTCCCCTCGCCGAAGCGGGCACGGAGCTGATCCTCATCGAACCGTTCCTCCTACCGATCCACGCGGTCGTCGAGGCCGGAGTCGCACTCGTCGGAGAGGAAGAGCGAAGGCAGTGGCGCACCGACCTCGACCCGAAGATCCACGCCGTGCGCAGGCTTGCCCGCA
This sequence comes from Streptomyces sp. NPDC048248, assembly GCF_043201875.1. NCBI lineage: Bacteria > Bacillati > Actinomycetota > Actinomycetes > Kitasatosporales > Streptomycetaceae > Streptomyces > Streptomyces sp. NPDC048248. The sequence goes on along the minus strand of NZ_JBICZL010000007.1, from coordinate 189,605 downwards.
AGTACGGCGCGCATCTGCTGGACGCCGACGGCATGTTCGCCGAGCTCGCAGCGAAGACCGGGCCCGAGTACTGGGCCGCGGACGGCGTGCACCCGACGCCGGCCGGTCACGCCGCACTCGCGGAGGCCTGGCTACGCCTGGTCGCATGACCGAGCCTCGCGATCGCCCGCGACGCTGAATCGCGGGCGGCCGCGGTGCTTGCCGTGAAACGGCACCGAACTGTGCCGCCGGCACCCTGGAAGACCTTGTCCGCACAACAGGCGATGTCAGCCTCGGCGAGGGCGTCGAGGATGGCGTGCCGGCGGACGGAACAGAAAGGACCGGCCGGCGGCGAACCGGTCGATGGGCAGCAGAGTGCCATCGAGGATTGCGTACGCCTTGGTGCGTGCCCGCGTCCCGGACGGCGTCGTCCAAGATCGACGCGAGGACGACCGCAACTCAACGGCCTTCGTGGCGTAGCGGTAGACGGTAGTGCCGACGCCGAGCCCGGCCGCGAGCCGGGAATAGGTGTCGCCGTAGCGGAGGTGAGCCAGAGCCGGCAGGGCCTGGCGCCCGGCGGTCAGCCGCCGCCAGCGGGTCTCGCGCTCCACGTGCCGGCCGCGCATCAGGCCGGACAGGAACCGCAGGGCACAGCTGGACACGGCAACGCCGGACGGATAGCCAAGCACACGAAGCCCCTGGAGCCAACGGGCGCCTCAAGCAACGGCACAGATGCGTCGCTGGCGTGGGGCCCACGTGGAAGTACCGAGGTAACGATCACTCCGCTGATCTGGGGATTTTGCGCTGGTTGGCATGGAAGCGCGCCTTCTTCTGACGATTCCCACACGTGTTCATGTCACACCATTTGCGGGTTCGACTTTGGCTGGCGTCGAAGAAGGCGGCTTGGCAGGTTGGTGATGCACACAGGGCCAATTTTCCGTCTCGTTCGCCTGCGATGATGCTGATCGCGTCGGCGGCGATCACGCTGAGGGCATCTTCCACGCGGGAAGCCGAGCCAAGTAGCCATCGCCGCTTACCCTCGGGCGTCAGGATGGCCGCGGCCCGACCCTGCGCGCTGCAGTCATTGATGACTTGGACAGCAGACGCAGGGAGAGCGTCCCGGATCGCGGCCGCTGTCGCGGCGGCGTGAATCGACTCCCTCAGTTCCCGAGCGAGTTCGAGCTGGGCGATGGTGCAGGCGTCCACGGCGAGGCCGTTCACCGCCAGCCAGTCGACGAGTCGGTGCGGCGCGGGAATGCGCTCCACAGCATCACCGTGACGCTCCGTCAGAGTCGCCGTGAAGCTGGTCGCCAGCACATTACCGAGGCGGAAGTCAGGGAATCCAGCACGCATGGAACCACCTTAGCTGGTTGCAGGCCGACATGAAGACATGCTAGAACCGCCTTAGCCGGTTCCGTGATGGTCAGGAGGTTTTCATGCCCCGTCCAACCAGCAACGTGCAAGCATTTGAAGCCCACGCAACTGACGCTGACCTCGACGATCTGCGCGCGCGACTAGCCGCGGCACGACTGCCGGAGGCTGAGACGGTCCACCGCGCGGCGCCCGACCCTCGCCGATGGGAACAAGGCGTTCCTCTCGCCGACCTCGTCGACGTCGTGAACTACTGGCGCACCGGGTACAAATGGCGGTCGTTCGAAGAGCGCCTTGACCGGATCGGCCAGTTCCGAACAACCATTGATGATCTGGGAATTCACTTCCTGCACCGCCGATCCGCGCGCACAGATGCCACTCCTCTGATCTTGACGCACGGTTGGCCGGACAGCATTGTTCGGTTCATCGATGTAATTGACGAGCTGGCAGATCCGAAAAATGCAGACGCCCCGGCGTTCCACGTCGTGATCCCGTCGCTACCAGGCTTTGGTTACAGCGACAAGCCGGTCACCACCGGGTGGGGAACCGAAAAGATCGCGGCCGCATGGGTGGAGCTGATGGGAAGGCTCGGCTACAGCAAGTTCGCAGCCCACGGTGGCGATTGGGGAGGCAATATCACCACGGTTCTCGGCGGCAGGTTCCCGGCGCACGTTCTCGGCATCCACACAACGTTCGCGGAGGGACCACCCGGCTTGACAACGGACGGGCTGACGGCGGTCGAGCGCGAGTGGACCGAGGAAACCCGCGATTTCTGGCGCCACCGCGCGGCGTACGCGAAGCAGCAGGCGACCCGACCGCAGACCATCGGCTACTCGCTCGTCGACTCACCGGTCGGACTTCTTGCCTGGATCCTTGACAAGTTCGCCGAATGGTCAGACACCGATGACAGCCCGTTCGAGACGATTTCCATGGACAGGATTCTTGACGACGTCACCCTGTATTGGCTGACGCGGACCGGCGCATCGGCAGCCCGCATCTACTACGAGAGCCACAACTCGCTCGATCCCGAACTTCGGGTCGACGTCCCTTCAGCACTCACCATGTATCCCCGCGACGTCGAGAAGTGTCCGCGCCCCTGGGCACGAGAGCGGTACCGACAGATCGTCCGATGGAGTACGCCCGAAAACGGGGGACATTTTCCGGCGCTGGAGGTTCCCGAGTATTTCGTCAAGGACCTTCAAGAGGGTATCGCGGCTGTACTGGCCGCTAATCGGTGAACGCGGCTGGGTGTCGGCACTCGATCATCGCCTGATCCGGCTCAAGGCATCGCCCGACGGCCTTCAGGCCGATTTCATCGAGACGGCAGAACGTGGTCGGACATGGCGCAGCGAAGTCGACGTGGAGCATGTCGAGGTCTTTCGGATGGTGAGCCTCGATGGCTACCGCGCCAACACCCCCGACTAAGCCCTCAACTGCGAAGGGCCGGTCCGGCCGAGACCATCAGGACGGCACCGGTCGCGCGGACGCTGGCGGCCAACCGCGACTCGCTGACCGAAGAGCAGGCGGCCGATGGCTCTCACAGCCGCCGCACGCGCAGTACGGCGGTCAGCATCGGGAGGGTGAACTCGCCGTCGGCGGTCTCCGGTCTGCTACCAAGGAATGCGCGGATCCGGCCGAGTACGGTCTCACGTTCCTGTTCCGGCATGACCAGCATCCCCGCGCGCGTCGCGATCGTCGCAAGGAGGGAGTCGGCGGTGCGGTCCTGCCCGTGCGGGAACTCGGCTTGCTTCGGCGAGCCGAACCGGGCGGCCACGTCGGTCTTCGAAAGATGCATGTCTGCCGTCTCGGCACGCCAACTGGTGGGCGTGTCACACGGTCCGATGGCCGCGCTCCCGCTGATCCGCGCGAGCCCGGCAACCCACTCGACCCGGTCGTCCATGACGTTCCACAGGCCGGCCAGGATACCGCCGGGCGCCAGGACCCTGGCGATCTCGGGTCCCGCGGCGGCCATGTCGAACCAGTGCATGGCATTGCCGGCCAGCACGGCATCGACGGACCCATCCGGCAGCGGTATCGCCTCGGCACTACCCGTCAGGGCACGGACAGTCGGCAGCGCGCGTCGCAGCTCGGTCAGCATCGCGGGATCGGGCTCGACCGCGATGACCTCGGCGCCCAGCGCGACCAACGTGGCAGTCAACTTGCCGGTTCCGGCACCGAGGTCGAGCACCCGCGGGCCCGGCGCCGGCTCAAGTGCCCAGCGCACCGCGGCCTGCGCGTAATCCGGACGGTGCTCGGCGTATGCGGCCGCCGCCGCGCCGAACGACGAGCTGTGTAGTAGCCTTTCGTCCTTTTCCACGCGGCCAACGCAGCTGTGACCAACCCGGCCTGCTACCCGTCCGCGTCACACCCCTCGTTGCTGCGGCCTCGTGTCGTCAGGACCATTCGAAGATCAGCGCCGGGCCGTCGAACGTCTCTTTTCGCTGATGTCCCTGCGCCGACCGGACATTGAAGGCAAGCGATTCAGCCGTCGCATCCGTCGATGTCGTCGTCACATCCGTCCACGTTTTCCCGTGCGACGGTGTTCAGGCGCCACTTGACGAGGCCGGTGCCATCTTTGACCGCGTCGACCTGAGCGGTGAAGGTGTCGCCCGGTGGGATGTTGAACTGGTCGGCTTCGGTGTCGCCGCAGCCGATTGCGTATGCCTGTTCCTCGCTGCCGCGTGACAGGGTGAGCGTCAGTTCCTTGACGCCCCGCGTATCGCAGGTGATGTCGAGGCGGTACCAGCGCTTGCCCGGCGCCTGAAAATTCTTGTGTAGTTTGCCTGTGATGTATGAGGTTGCGGAGTCGACGAGTTCGGGGTGGCTGCCGTCGCCGTCGTAGGCGTCCAAGGCCCGATCAGCGCGTTGCATTGCGTCGTCCGGTTCCCATGGCCGGCCGGTGTCCGGTGGTGATGTGGTCTGTTCCCTGTGGGTCTTGGAGGGCCGGTCCGTGGCGCCTCCCTCCGACGTCCCCTGCTTTGCCTCGGCGGCGCAGCCGGCAAGGAGCAGCACGGTGACCGCGCCGAGCGGGAGTATGTGGTGCAGACGCATGTGGACGTGGCCCCCGGGTGTGTGTACTGCCGGTGGCGGAGCCTGGCAGGCCCCGCCACCGGCGCGAAGTGTGGGCAGCAGCATTTCAGAATGTTGTCCTGTCCGGCCCCCGCGTTCCGGCCGCTGTCCATGGCCGAGCGGCCATATTTCCGCGGCTCCATGAATTCTTCGCCCACGAGATCCGAGGGAAATGCATCGGCTCCGTTTCGGCCCGAGCCATCGGATGAGCGAAGCCGTTGCGCTGGTCAGTCGACAGGCGCGCACTCGCCAGATACAAAACCAGGGTCGCGGCGCGAATGAGCCGGGCCGTCAGATGCCCTACTAGCAGGCTTCGTTGGGCATGAGTTCGGCCAGCAGACCCCGGACCCTCTGCTCGATCTCGTCCCGGATCGGCCGGATCGCATCGACTCCCTGTCCGGCCGGGTCTTCGAGCTTCCAGTCCAGGTACTTCTTCCCGGGGAAGACCGGGCAGGCGTCACCGCATCCCATGGTGATCACCACGTCGGATTCCTGCACCACCTCCGCGGTCAGGACCTTCGGCGTCTCGGAGGCGATGTTGATGCCCGCCTCGGCCATTGCCTCCACCACGGCGGGATTCACCGTTTCCGCCGGAGCCGATCCCGCCGAGCGGACCTCGACCGCGCCTCGGCCGAAGTGGCCGAGGAAGGCGGCGGCCATCTGAGATCGGCCCGCGTTGTGCACGCAGACGAAGAGTACGGACGGTTTGGGCTCAGACACGGGCGGGACCTTCCTCGGCGGTGGCCGAACCGGAGGCCGCCTGCGTGGATGGGGGGAAGAAGCGGCGGGCAGCCAGGGCGACACAGACCAGCCCGATCAGCACCGGCACCTCGATGAGCGGGCCGACGACACCGGCCAGAGCCTGGCCGGAGGTCGCGCCGAACGTCGCGATGGCCACCGCGATGGCCAGTTCGAAGTTGTTGCCCGCCGCGGTGAACGCCAACGTCGTCGCCTTCGGATAGTCGAGTCCCACTGCCTTGCCGAGGGCCATGGAGCCAGCCCACATCACGGCGAAATACACCAGCAGGGGCAGCGCGATCCTGGCGACGTCGAGGGGCTTGGAGGTGATGGCGTCGCCCTGGAGGGCGAAGAGCACGACGATCGTGAACAGCAGGCCGTACAAGGCGAACGGCCCGAGGCGCGGGATCAGCTCGGCCTCGTACCAGGCCCGCCCCTTGGCCTTCTCGCCCAGGCGACGGGTCAGGAATCCGGCCAGCAGCGGGATGCCGAGGAAGATCAGCACGGAGCGGGCGATCTCCCACACACTGACATTGAGGGCGGTTTGCTGCAGGCCGAGCCACCCGGGCAGGACGGAGAGATAGAACCAGCCCAGCAGGCTGAACGCGATCACCTGGAAGACCGAGTTCAGCGCGACCAGGACAGCAGCAGCCTCACGATCGCCGCAGGCCAGGTCGTTCCAGATGATGACCATGGCGATACACCGCGCGAGGCCGACGATGATCAGGCCGGTCCGGTACTCCGGCAGGTCGGGCAGGAAGATCCAGGCCAGCGCGAACATGATCGCCGGGCCGAGGATCCAGTTCACCACCAGTGAGGGGATCAGCAGACGCTGATCGCGGGTGACGGTGTCCAAGCGGTCATAGCGGACCTTGGCGAGGACCGGGTACATCATCACGAGCAGGCCCAGCGCGATCGGCATCGAGACACCGGTGACGGTGATTCCCGCGAGGGCGTCGCCGAGTCCGGGCACGAGTCGTCCCAGGCCGAGGCCGGCGCCCATCGCGATCAGGATCCAGACGGCGAGGAATCGGTCCAGGAACGACAGCCGGGCGGCGACCGGCCCCGCGGCGGGCGCCGCGGTGGTGGCTTCGGACGTCACGAAACGGCCCCGACCGGCTCGTCGAGGGACTGAACGGGTGGGGTCCCCGGGCGGGTGAGGATCCCTGCGAGCTTGTCCGTCATCTCGGGCAGCAGCCAGTAGTAGACCCACGTCCCGCGGCGTTCGCAGTCGATGAGACCGGCCTGCCGCAGCAGCTTGAGGTGGTGGGAGATCGTCGGCTGGGACAGATCGAAGGCGGGGGTCAGGTCACAGACGCAGACCTCCCCACCCTGCCGGGAGGCGATCATCGACAACAGCCGCAGCCGGATCGGGTCGCCCAGGGCCTTGAACACCTTCGCAAGCTCGGCGGTCTGGTCCTCGCCCAGTGGGGAGGCCAGCAGGCCGGGGCAGCAGGCTTCGGCCCCACCGAGCACCTCAAGCTCTTGTTTCGACATCCTTCTATGTTGACGGATTTCGATTCAAGGCGCAAGCTTGTATCGAAAGTCTTCGATTCAATGTGTTCAGGGAGACCGTCATGCCTCGCCTCCAGCTCGCTCTCAACGTCGCCGACCTCGAAGGCTCGGTGGAGTTCTACTCCAAGCTCTTCGGCGTCGAGCCGGCAAAGCGTCGGCCCGGATACGCCAACTTCGCCATCAGCGAGCCGCCACTGAAACTCGTCCTCATCGAGGGCGAGGCGGACCAGGAGACACGCCTGGACCACCTCGGAGTCGAGGTCGACTCCAGCGACCAGGTCGCCGCCGCCACCAACCGCCTCCGGGACGCCGGGCTGGCGACCTTCGAGGAGAACGACACCTCCTGCTGCTACGCCCTCCAGGACAAGGTCTGGGTCCACGGCCCCGGCAAGGAGCCCTGGGAGGTGTACGTCGTCAAGGGCGACGCCGACCAAATGGGCAAGAGCGACGCCATCGACGGCGACGCCTGCTGCAGCAGCCAACCCGCAGCCGCCGATTCCGCCCAGGCTCCCACCGGATGCGCCTGCGGCTGATGGGCCGACCACACCGCCGACCACAACGAGGGAAACGTGCACGCCGCCGAAGGCCTGCGGCGACGCGCGCGTGACAGCCGGGCTGTTGCGGCAGGAGCCGGACTGCATTCCGTGACCCACCGCGGAGAACTGGAACTGCACCTGAGCGGACCGCTGGTGACCAGGGGCAATGCCCTTTCCTCGCGGGGCTCGGGCGAGGCGATCGGGGTCTGCTGCAAGGGTCGTTCACTTCCACCGGCGAGTACGCCCCCTGCGCAAAGAGCGTCGTACAACGACAAGTTCGTTGACGGGCCGTCCCGCCTCGACAATCCGTGTTTTCCGCACGTCGGTGAGCTGTCGGTCGGTCTATGGTCGGGCACATGGCGCTATCGATGCGAGAACGAGAGCGGTTCCTGGCGGAGCCTCACATCGGTGCGCTGTCGGTGGTTGAGCGGCCGGATCGCGCACCGCTGACAGTGCCCATCTGGTATCAGTACACGCCGGGCGGCGAGCTGTGGGTTCGCACCGGGCCCGACTCACGCAAAGCGCAAGCGATTCGTACGGCAGGACGCTTCAGCCTCATGGTGCAGCGGACCGATCCGACGGTGCGCTACGTGTCGGTGGAGGGGCCGGTCACCAGGACGGAACCGGACAGCCGCGAGCGCTCCTGGGAGATGGCCGCCCGGTACCTCCCACAGGGCAAGGTCGCCGACTTCGTGGAGTTCGACCACGCCCAGCTCGGTGAGCACGTCGCCATCTACATGCAGCCGCAGCACTGGGTGTCCGCCGACCTGGGGCCCGCCTGATCACAGTGGCGGCCGGTCCTGCGCGTACATCCATGATGTGACCGCCACCTGGGAAAACTGCGATCGAGCGCCGGCTGTGCCGTGCGGGAAGGCCGCAAGCCGCACCTCCGCCATCTCAGGCACCTCCCGACACCGCGCTTCGGCGGTCAGCGGTCGGTAGAGGGCGCGGGCCTCGGCCGGCTCCCCGCGGCGTCCGCCCGGCCGCCGGCTCCCAGCAGCCCCGTCGTCGCGAATGCGGTCCTTCGCTGCAACCGCGGGAGTTCCCGCTTCGACAGCAAGGTGACCACCGGGGGCATCGCGCCCCGGACGAGCTGCGTGGCCCGGAGCCAGACCGGCACGTACACGGCCGCGCTGCGTCGTTCGGCGGCCCGCACCATGCAGCCGGCCACCGTCTCGACCGGATAGACCTTCCTCGCGGGCCTTGGCATGTGAGCGCGCAGCTCCCGCAGCACGGGGTGCTCATCCGCATCGCGGATCATGTCGGTATCGGTCCAGTTCAGGTACGCGATGCCCACGTCGATGCCTTCGTGCGCGACCTCGGCACGCAGTGAGTGGGCGAACGACTCCACGCCGGCCTTGGAGGCGCAGTACGCGCTCATCATGGGCGCCGCTCCGATCGAAGCAAGCGAGGCGATCTGCAGGTAGTAGCCGCGGGAGGCGCGGAGGTCGGGAAGGAACACGCGGGCGGTGCCGGCGCTCCCGACGAGGTTCACCTCGATCACCCTGCGCCAGAGTCCGGGGTCGGACTCCACGAAGGGACCGCCTTCAGCCACGCCGGCGTTCGCGACGACGACGGAGACGGGGCCCAGAAGGTCCCGGACCTGAGCGGCCACCCGTCGCATCGCGTCGTCGTCGGTGACGTCGACCTCCCAGCACCTGGCCTCTCCGGGGATCGTCTTGCGGACCTCCGCGAGGGTCGACTCCTCACGACCGAGGAGGGCGACCGCAGCTCCCCGCCGGGCGAATTCCCGCGCCATCGCGGCCCCCAGACCCCGGGCAGCGCCGGTCACGACGACGGTGCGGCCTTGCAGGGGACCTGCTGAGCCCGTCACGTGCTCCTCCTGGATGGGAAGATGCGCCGGAGCGGCGGTTCGCGCCGCATGGTCCGGCGAGCCGTTCTCTCAGCATAGGCACCGGATCCGCTGCCTGCCGGTCCACGGCCTGGGCGCCGATCCGAGCAGCAAGGTTCAGGGCAGCGTCGACAAGCGGCGCGTCCTGCGAGCGCGGGCCGACGAGGAGAGGCGGGCATGTGGCGTCGGTGGTAGCGGCACTCCTTGCTCAACCGCACTAGCTGTTGGAGGGCCGCGCCTACTTCCGCACACGGAAGCGGAGCATCGTGATGGCGCCCGCCTGGGTGTTGCTGAAAGGTTCCAGGTCGATCCTGTCGAGGCTTGGGGGCGAGAAGCGGACGCCGTCGCCCAGTAGCACCGGTAGGACATACACCAGGATCTCGTCGACGAGCCCGCGCTGCAGGCACTGGGCGGCCACGTCGGCACCGAGGACCTCCAGGTTCTTGCCGCCCGCGGCGCTGCGTGCCGTGGCGACGGCTTCCTCAAGTCCACAGGTGAGGAATGTGACGGTAGGGTCCGGCTCGTCGGGAGGCCTGTGGGTGAGGACGAACTGTGCTCCCCCGTCGTAGGCGGTGTCCTGGTCGGCCATACGCTTGGCGACCTCGTACGTGCCCCGGCCAATGAGCATGGCGCCCGTGGCCGCCATGACCTCCGGGAACGCGTCCGCAGGCACATACTCGGCAATCCAGTCCATCGCGTGGCCAGGACCGGCGATGAAACCGTCCAGCGACATCGCCCTGTTCACGACCACTTTGCCGGTGCCGATACCCACATCACTCATGCGTTTTCTCCACGGATCTTGGAGGCCCGAGCCCGAATCGGAGTTCGGCCGGTGGGGAGTTGCAAGGGTATGTGCGGTGGCGAAACGCCAACAACCGAAACCCGGATGTGCTGGCCGCGCAGCGTCGGGAACGTGCCCGGGTACGGCGTGAACGGCACCGCCGGTGGGGTCGTCCTCAGTCCCGGAGGGTGACCAACCCGGTGATCGTTTGTGGTCACCGCACCAGCAGCCGACGGCCCGCCTACCCGTGTGGCTGCGCACCGCGAGGATGCGTGTGGTGCGCCCGGGCCAGGGGGGTGACGGCGGGCCAGGTAGGAGGCCGGCAGGGTGGCGGAGTGGGGATTGGCCTGCGGCGGACCGTGCGAGCAATGCAGCGGTGTGGGACCCAACGAGGGCCCCGGCCTCCACGTCGACCGCGTGGCCCGGGCTCACCTGGTCGACCAGGCAACCTCACGCAGGTCTCGGCGCACATCACTGGGGCGAGAACCACGACGACAGGTGGGACGACAAGCACCACGCCATGGAGCACAGCGGCTGGAACCGCCGCTGAGCTGACCAGCACATGACGGCTGGGCCACAACCAAGGCGCGGCCGGTCGTTGTCGGCTCCGCATCTCCGGTGTTCCAAGATCCCTGCGGTGTTCCAGGTTCTGCATCGGAGGGAGTTGGGCTCTCCCACCAACAGGCTTTCGCCCGATCTCAGGTCGCCCCGCAATCGGCCGGGACGTAGCGGAGCACGGTGATGGCGGCGGGTGCCGTGAGGTCCGCCCAGTACGATCAGGCAGTCTTCGCACCCGAGGAGTTCAGTCCGGTGACCGCCACCATCCCGCCGCCGCGTACTGCCGTCCTCATGCCTGTGCAGCAGCTGAGTCGGATCGAGCACGGCGAACGGCTACAGGCGCTGATGTGGTCCGCGGGGCCTGGCTGGCGAATGATCAGCAGCGCGGTGCTCGGCGGCGGCATCGGGGAGCGGACCTGGGTCCTCAACGCCCAAGTCACGCACGGCTACCGGCGCACCGACCCCGGCCGGCACCTGACCCGGCTGGCAGGCGAGGCAGGAGCGCGTGGCATCGGTGTCGGGCTGATGACGGCCGCGGACGTTCAGGCGTACGTCCACGCGGAAGACGGCGGTACCGAGGCCGTTGCGACTGCAGGAGTCAGGATTCGCGGCTGGGCTGCCTCGCCGGCGCAGGGCATGCCCGCGCCTTCGGGGCCGGGCACGATCAACATCATCGCCGCAGTGCCTGTACCGCTTTCCGACTCGGCGCTGGTCAACGCTGTCGCTACCGCCACCGAGGCCAAGGTCCAGGCACTGCTCGATGCGGGGTACGACTGCTCGGGCACGCCGACCGATGCCGTGTGCATCGCCGCTCGTACCGCAGGGCCGGGAGACGAGGTCCATGCCTTCGCGGGGCCACGCTCACTGTGGGGTGCCCGCCTGGCTCGCTCTGTTCACCACGCGGTACGCGGCGCGCTCCCCGAGTAGGGACGTGTGCGGTCCGGCAGCGCATCGCTGACGATCCGCGACCGCTGCTGCTCCCGCGGGCCGACTCTGACGTCTCTCCGGAGGCCCCGCCAACCAACCAGCTGGCACCGACCGGACCTTGGTCGACGCACTCGTCCTGCCTCTCCCCCGATCTTCGGTCTCGTAGGCGTGCCTCTCGCCGCGTCCGTCTGACGACGCTCCCGTCCGGCAGCCGTCCGAGCCGGCTGCCGCACCGGAACGAACGCTTATTGCATAGGCTTCGCAATAACTAAAATCATGCAACTATTGTTGGCGCGCTGTGCGAGAGGAGAACGGCATGCGTGGAACGCCCGTGGTGCTGGGCATTGAGTCGTCCTGTGACGAGACGGGGGCCGGGCTCGTGCAGAACGGCCGGCTGCTGGGACATGCGGTGGCGTCGAGCATGGACGAGCACGCCCGGTTCGGTGGGGTGGTGCCGGAGATTGCGTCCCGTGCCCATCTCCACGCGCTCAATCCGGTCGTCCGGCAGGTGCTGGACCGGGCCGGACTGCGGATGTCCGACATCGGGGCGGTCGCGGTGACGACCGGGCCGGGTCTGTCGGGCGCGCTTCAGGTCGGACTGGCCGGCGCGAAGGGGTTGGCGTACGCGCTGAGCGTCCCGCTGTACGGCGTGCACCATCTGGCGGGGCATGTCGCCGCCGACACCCTGGAGCACGGTCCGCTGCCCGACCCCTGCGTGGTGCTGATCGTCTCCGGCGGGCACACCTCGCTGCTGCTCGTTCGCGACCTGGCCCGGGATCCGATCGTGCACCTCGGCGACACTCTCGACGACGCGGCGGGCGAATGCTTCGACAAGGTCGCCCGGGTCTTGGGGCTGCCCTATCCCGGCGGGCCTGCCATCGACCGGGCAGCGCGCGAGGGCGACGCCCGCGCTGTCGCTTTCCCCCGGCCGCTGACCGGGCCGCGCGATGATCCGTACGGCTTCTCGTTCTCGGGACTGAAGACCGCCGCCGCACGGTGGGCCGAGCGGCATCGAGGACAGGTCCTGCCGGTGGCCGACGGAGCCGCCTCGCTCCAGGAGGCGGTCGCCGATGTGCTGACCCGCAAGGCACTGGCCGCCTGCACCGCACACGGCGTCGGCACCCTGGTCGTGGTCGGCGGGGTGGCAGCCAATTCCCGGGTCCGGGCGCTGGCGGAGGAGCGCTGCACGGCGGCCGGAATCACCCTGCGCGTGCCGCCGTCGAAGCTGTGCACCGACAACGGCGCGATGATCGCCGCGATCGGGGACCTCCTGGTCCGGGCGGGCGCCGAGCCCGCACCGCTGGATGTCTCGATCGATCCGTCGGCGCCCTTGGAGTACGCCGCACTTCATCCGGTCGCCCGCAAGGTCGCCATGAAGGTGTCCTGATGGCCGGAGAAGTTCGCGCTGTATCCGGCCGACAGCTGGAGTCGTACGCCGACGGCATCCGCGCTGTGTATACCGAGGCCTTCGGCGGGCCTCCGTGGGCGGAAGGCCCGACGCCGGGCGACGCGTACCTGTCGCGGCTGGTCGATGATGCGCGACGCCCAGGGTTCCGGGCCGCACTCGCACTCCACGAGGGCACCGTGCTCGGGTTCGCCACTGCCTGGACCACCCCCGCCCTCTTCCCCACTTCCCGCTGCTACCCGCAGGCAACCGCAGCCCTGGGTGCCGAACGCACCATGGCCTGGCTGTGCGGCGCCCAGGAGATCGACGAACTGGCCGTGCATACGCAGGCGCGTGGCGGTGGCCTGGGTGCCGGCCTGCTAGGTGCGCTCACCGCCGAGGCGGCACACGGCCGCTCGTGGCTGTTCACGTCCGTACGTGCCGAAAGCGCCGTCGCCTTCTACCGGCGGCTCGGCTGGCGGCAGGCCACCCACCCCGCCCCCGGAGGGAATGGAGCGGCCGTCTTCCTCGGCCCCCACCACCCCGCCGAAGTACCTGCCGCCCTTCTCGACTGAACCGCCCCCTCCCGAGCCCCCGGCCGCAGGATCGCACTGCTCGGTCCCTCCGGCCTCGGGCAGGACGACGTTCGCCCAGGTGCTGGTCGGGCGCACCACCCCGTCCCGGGCGAGTACGGCTCGACGGTCGGCCACCTTCCCGGTCAACTTGCTGTCCGGCATCGAGTCGTCGACGCGTTGCCCCGCCTCCTCGCCCCGGCCGATACCGCCCCGCTGTTCGTCAGCCATGGCCTCCCGCGGTCCGGGCACTGACCGACAAGCTCATACGGTGGCGCGGCCGGCCACCGCTACGACAAGACCGCCACCATGGAGCACGGGGAAGGTAGGTGGGACATCTCAGGGTCGCCACCCCACCCTTCCGCCCTCTCATACGTGGCGGCACCACGGGTTAGTCCGTTTGCGCCGGAATCCCGGCTGCCGAGGTGCGCCCTGCTCCGCGGCAGCGTCAGCTGGTGACAGGGGCTGAACTAAGGAGCAACGATGGCCGGCACCCGCTTGAAGAATGGTCACACGACCATCGACCGGCGACTCGATCGCGTTCCGCAATTCGACGAGCGCAGCAGGAATTACCCCATCCGGGAGATGGTCACCGAGCGAGCTCCGCTACGCTCCGCAGGCTGGGCCTGTCCCTCCTGGCTGGACCAGGGCAACGAAGGAGCCTGCGTCGGATTCGCCTGGTCCCACGAACTGATCGCCACCCCGGTTGAGGTGCAGGGAGTAGACGACTCTTTCGCCCGCGGTGTCTATCGCGAAGCTCAGAAAGTCGACGAGTGGCCTGGTGAAGACTACGACGGCACCTCGGTGCTCGCCGGAGCCAAGGCGGTATCCGCACGCGGATACATGGACGAGTACCGCTGGGCTTTCGGAGTGGACGACGTGCTGCGCACACTGGGCTACTTCGGCCCCGTCGTGATCGGCATCAAGTGGTACAACTCAATGTTCAAGCCGGCCCCCAACGGGTTGCTCGAGGTGTCCCCGGGCGACTTCGGAGGCCATGCGATCCTCGTGCGTGGCGTCTCGCTCAAGGCACGGCTCAACGGCAACCGCGGCACCACGCCGGTCGTGCGGCTGCGCAACTCCTGGGGACGCGACTGGGGCGTCGATGGTGACTGTTACCTACGGATCGAGGATCTCGAAAAGCTCTTGAAGGACGATGGGGAGGCTTGCGTCCCTGTCGAGCGCAAGACCGGCTCCTCACGGGCGCCACATGTCGATTCTGAGCTTCTCCGCGAAAGCGGCGAGATCGACTGACCTGGTTGCACAGCCGTGAAGACGCCCAGCTCCACCAGGCCGCTCCACCAAGGCATCGTTTCTTGTGGTGTGTTGGTTCTTGGGTGGTGCATGACGGGTCCGGTTGAGGGGTTGGTGCCGGATGAGTGGTGAATGTTCCTTCGGCGGGTGGTCCCGCCGAAGAACACCCGACGTCCGCAGGGTGGTGGCCGGGCTCGGGGGATCGTGAGGTGCGCGGACCGATCCGACCCGACCGTGCCACGTTGGGGTCGAAGATTCACCTGGTCACCGACCGGTGGGGACTTCCACCCGCTGGAAGCGGTACGAGAAGGAGCGCCCCGGCCATTGGCACCTTGCAGCGTCCCGGACATTGGCACGTGTTTGACGAGGCATCAGCCATGTCCCACATCGGCCCCCGCACCCGGGCCGCTGAAGGACAAGGTGGTCATTGCCCCCGTCAACTGCGCACTCGGCGGGCTACGCGAGCTTGTAGTCGTAGTAGTCGAGGGGGCCGGTCATGATGGTCTGAAAATAGAGCGGCTCGCCGTCGGTGTCGAGGGGGACATCATGACCGGCTACACGTGTGAAGCTGGGCAAGGACCTTCATGTAGTGGACAAGGTCGGCTGACCCATCGTCCTGCACCTTGACCTCGCCCAGTTCCGCGGCAGCCGCTCCTACGGTGTCGGCAGCTGCGCCGAGGGGGAGACCGGTGATGCCGTGCGGTGGGTCCAGTTCGAAGACCATGTGGCTCATTTGACCTTGTCCGCACCGCGTTTGCCGCATCCGCGATGGCGTCCTTGCCGCGCGTACGGCCGGGGTGGCTCCTGGCGCGGCCGATCTTGCCGCCGGCCGCCCACCCCCGCGGAAGTCGAAGCTCAAGCCCGTGCACGCAGCGATGGTTACCACGTGGGCGCGCCTCGCTTGCGCGATGGACTCCCCCGTGCGGGCTGCGGCCATAGCCACTGGGTGCGGTGACTGGCCTGGCAGGGCTTCGTCGCCGACAGAGCCTGAGCTGCCCGCGCCGCTGGCGTCCCGCATGCAGGACTGACGGCGCGTTCGTCAGCCTCGTACTGGTCGTCGCCGTGTCGATGCGCGGCCCTCCGCCGAGCCGAACGCCCCTCCCCCTGCGCCTGGACAGAGAGGCGGCATCGCCCCCTGCAGCAGGCGCGCGACGAGGACGCCCCACGCCGCCCAGAGCGAGGCGTTCCGGGAGCATCTAGTCGATCTTCAGGTCGAGAGTGTCCTTGAGGACGGCTTTCAGGTAGGTCTGTACGAAGTCGGATCCATCGCGCGGGGTACCCGGTGCGTAGGAACCACCGCGGCTGGCGACGACCACGGCCGGGGTGCCTTGGGCGGAGGGGCTCTCGCCCGCGGTGTGGCCGAGCATGAGCACGCTGTCGAGCCACGCCTTGAGGGTCGACGGGATCTAGTTGTGTATGGGGGCGCCGATCAGGATGGCGTCCCGGCTCCAGCTCACACGGTCACGTCGATGGTTACTGACACCGCCCACCTTCAGCCGATCAGGGCGTCGTTTCCTGCCGCGCCCACACAGTGGCTCATGTGCCATGTCGCGCACACGCCCCCAACGAAAGGCATGTCATGAAGTTCGCAGTCATCGGCGGGACCGGGCTGATCGGATCGCAGGTCGTCAGGAATCTGAACGCCGCCGGGCACGAGGCGGTACCGCACTCGCAGTCCACCGGAGTCGACGTCATCAGCGGCCAGGGGCTGGAGGAAGCCGTGGCGGGAGCCGACGCCGTCGTCAACCTGACGAACTCCCCGACGTTCGACGAGGCCTCCCCGGCCTTCTTCCGTACCTCCATGGACAACCTTCTGGCCGCGGCCCACAAGGGCGGCGTCGGCCACTTCGTCATCCTCTCGATCGTCGGCGTCGACCAGGTGCCGGAGCTGGACTACTACCGGGCCAAGCTGCTCCAGGAGGAGCTCCTCGCGGCCGGGCCGCTCCCTTACTCCATCGTCCGGGCGACCCAGTTCATGGAGTTCATGGACGCCGTCCTGTCCTGGACGGCCGACGGCGACACCGTCCGGTTGCCCGCCACGCCGATCCAGCCGATCGCCGCCAAGGACGTGGCAAGCGAGGTGACACAGGTCGCCGCGGGCGCCCCGCTGGGAGGCATTCGCAACATCGCCGGCCCCGAGATCTTCAGTCTGGACGAACTGGGCCGGATCACCCTGTCCCGCAAGGGCGACAAGCGCACCGTCGTCATCGATCCCACCGCCGGCATGTTCGCGGCCATCAAGGGCGACGTCCTCACCGACAAGAACGCCCACCTCGCCCCTACGCGCTACACCGACTGGCTCGCCTGACTCCTCACGCCCCTCAGGCGCCGGACCGCGGAGCGCCAAGCCCTGACCGACGTGCTTGATGCGGCCAGGGCTGATAAGAAGCGGGGCTGGACACGGCTCCTCCCGCCCCCATGCACCTACTTGGACGACCGCGTGAGCACCAAACTTCGCTGATTGCTGATCGTCAACCGGAGGTAGCGGCGACACGGCGGGCGGCCCTCTCATGCCGGCGGCTAGCGTCGAGGTGGGGAGACGGACACAGGTCCGGAACGGACGAAGGGGCCGCGTCCGCCGGGTGGCGGGTGCGGCCCCTTTCGGGCTGGGGGCTTCAGGCGGTAGGGCCTGGAGCCTGGTCAGTCGTCGTCGCTGCCGTTGTCGCTGTCGCTGTCGCCCTGGTTGTCCTGGTCGTTGTGGTCGTCCTGGTCGATGTGCTGGTTGAGGACCTTGCCGGTGACGGCGTCGACGGTGACGTCATGGCTCTTGTGGTCCTTGCCCAGGACATCGACCTCCCAGACGGCGGAACCGCTGCGGTCGTTGTCGTCGAGGCTGTAGGAGACCACAGTGCCGGGCACAGCCTTCAAGGCCGTAGCGGTGGCCTTGGCGTGACCGGTCTTGTCAGCCTTCACCAGAGCCTGGGTCTCAGCAGCGTCCGAGGCGGCGTCGCCGTCACGGTCGGCGTGCTGGCTCAGGACCTTGCCATTGCCCGCATCGACGGTGACCTCGTGATTCTTGTGATCCTTGCCCAGGACATCGACCTCCCAGAAGAGGGAGCCGCTACGGTCCACGCTGTCGAATTCCGCGGACGTCGCAGTGCCGGCGACAGCCTTCAAAGCCTTGGCAGTCGCCTCGGACTGACCCACCTTGTCGCCCTTGACCTGCGCGCCGTCCTCGGCGGCGCCGTCCAGTGTGCGCTCGCTCTTCGACAGCTGAACCGAGGACTGCGGGGCCGGGCCATCATCGTCCGCAAAAGCAGTCGCGGCACCGGCACCGCCGACAAGTGCGACGGCAGCGGCCGTGGCGAGGACAACGGCGCGGGGGGCGAGCGTGCGCTTGGCGGTGGCCTTCATGAGGACATCCCTCCAGATCGTGATGCGGTCCACTTCCGCCGGCGGGCCTGTCGCCCTTTCCGACAACCACCACAGTGCCGAACCCAACCTGAACACAACCTGAAACCCTGAAACCCCCTTCAGCAACCCACCCCGAAACGAACGAGCCGGCGCCGTGCAGCCGGCGACTCCCTCTCCGGATGCCTTGCAGGACTCCCCGCGCGAGGCGAACTCGACGCCGGCGGGGGTGAACCGCTCGCCAGTCGCCACCAGCTGACGTCAAGCAACAGAGGATCATTAATTAGATTAGCCTTACCTAAGCAACCTTGTTTCGCGTCTCCCTACTCACGCCTGGAGAACCCGGATGCCTCCTTTCCCCACCCGTGCCCCCGCACCTTCTGCCGCCGAGCGCGTCCGGTCGATCCTCGCCGCTGCCCATTCCGTGACAGTGGTGAGCGACGGGCACCACACCGAAGTGCGTCGCCTCGAAGGGACGGGGGCGACGGGCCACTTCCACCTGCACGCGCCGTTCGAGGACGGCGATACCCAGACGGCAACACGCATGCCGGTCCGGCTGGAGCTCACCGACATCACACCCGCACCCGCCCGCGACCGTGTTCGTGCCCGCGTCACGCTGACCGGACTACTGGCCGCCCCCTACAGCACGGAATCCACAAAGAGCACCTGCATGGAGTTCGGGCAGGCAGTCCTCGAAGACGCCCAGGGAACCGCCTACGTCACCCTCCACGACCTGGAGGCGACCGAACTCGACCCCATCGCCACCAGCGAAGCGGGCATGCTGACCCACCTCCTCGACGGTCACAGCGAACTCATCCCCCTGCTGCTGCGCCTCGTCCACCCCCATCCGGACAGTGGCATTCTGCGGGCCCTCCCGGTGGCGATCGACCGCTACGGCGTGACCCTGCGCCTCGAATACCCGGGTGCCCACCAAGACGTCCGGCTTCCGTTCCAGACGCCCGTGACTGACATCGACCAGGCCGGCCCCCAGATCCATGTCCTCCTGACCACGGCACACAACCTCTCCCACACACAGGGCATCTGCTGACCTGATGCGCCAGTCAGCACGCACGTCCGGGGCGTGAACCGCTCTCTCGCACACGGAGATTGATCCGCCGCATCTTCGTGCATGTCCGGCCGGAAGCGGAACCCGGCCGCCGGCGCATGCGGCAGGCGTGGCAACCGAGGCACGCAGACGCGCGGCCCCAGGATCCGGGGGGATCCTGGGGCCGCGCGCTGCTATGAGCAGTCGCAGACTCAGCCTCCGATCGGTCGAGCCGTCAGCGGGTTCGGGAGGCCGCGCCGGTGGGCGCTTCGGTATCTGCGCCGTATGAGCAAGCTTCGCCGTGCGAGAGCACTCGGGTGACGAGGTCGCGCTGCGGACTCACGCCGCCGCGCACTGCTCGATCGCCTGGCGCAGTCCAGTGGCGTCGCCCCCTGCCATGGAGGGCCCGTCGCGGCCCGGTCACAGATGCGGGCGCAGTCCTCCTGGCCAGGCGCGATCGTGCCTTCGCACGCCGCACCGCCTTGTCACTCTTCGGGCGGAGCCTGATTGACGCGCATCCAGGGGAGATCCACAGAGCGAGCGAGAGTGAGGCTGCGGGCTCGTCCTCCGGCGATGTCAGAGGGCAGTGACCGCCTGCCACATCGGCGGACGTCTGGCTTTCCTTGGGCCCCGTCTCACTGAACCTGCGTGCGAGGGAGCAGCACATGACTGATGCTCAACCCGGAAGAGAGGCGGCGATCGCGACGGGGGCGGCGAAAGGGCCGCACTCGTCGCCTGACCACCGTTCCGGCGCGGGCGCTGACCTCCGGCGTACCGGAATCAACCCGGATTTCTGGTACCCGGTAGCTCGGTCAGGCAGCGTGCCGAAGAAGGGGACCTTCGCTGCTGTGTTCGCGGGTGAGCGGATCGCTTTGTATCGCGGTGAGGGCGGCGCGGTCTATGCGCTGGAGGATCGGTGCGCCCATCGTCAGGTACCGCTGAGCATAGGCGTCGTGGACGGTGAGGCGCTGCGCTGCTGCTATCACGCCTGGGCCTACCGAGGGAACGGTCGCATCTCGCAGATTCCCTATCTGCCCAAGGGCGTGGACCGTCCGCCGCGTGGTGTGCGCGCCTATCCGGTCCGGGAAGCGTACGGTCTTGTCTTCGTGTTCCCGGGCGATCCGGAGAAGGCAGCCTTGACACCACTGCCTGATCTGCCGGAGTTCGATTCGGCAAGGCACAAGACGATGACGTTTTCGCGTACCGTTCGCTGCCACTACTCGTTCATGCACGAAAACCTGCTGGACATGAATCATCAGTTCCTGCATCGAGGGGTCCTCGGCAGGATCCAGCCGAAACTCCTCGGGTACGACACCGGTCCGCACTTCGTGGAGGCCCGGTACCTGTTCGTCCCGGCCGGCGGGAAGAAGGACCGCGGCGCCGGGCTGCTGTCCGCCGAGGGGATGCGCGGCCGCTCATCGCCCGACGTCATCACGGTCCGCACGCAGTACCCCTATCAAACCCTGCAAGCGATCCCGGAGAATGCCGAGCTCCCCGCGTTCTCCCTCTGGGTGGCTTATGTACCCGAGGACGCCGAGCAGCGCACCAACCATGCCTACGGTCTGCTCATGATTGCGAAACCTCCGATCCCCGGGGCCCTGCATCTCGCTTGGCCGTTCATCCGGCGCTTCACCGAGCGGGTCTTCGCCGAGGACCGGATGGCCGTCGAGGCCGAGCAGCGAGCCTGGGACGAGCAGGGAGAGGACCGCAACCACGAGGTGTTCCCGCTGATCCTCCACGTCCGCGACGTGCTGCGCGCCAACGGCGTCCCGCTCCGCCCCGGCGTGGTGTGCAAGGGCTGACCCAGGTGACCGCTCTCATCGCGGCCGTCAACGAGTGGCTGTGACCAGCTGTCATACGCGACCGGCCGGAACAGCGCGTGGGCGTCAGGAAATCATCGCGGCTCGATCGGACTCGCTGCGAAGAACGCAGAACTCGTTGCCCTCCGGGTCAGCAAGGACTGCCCAACCAGAGCCATCCGGATCCCGGTGATCGGTGACAAAGGTGGCACCGATGCCCAGCAGCCGTTCCACCTCCTGCTCACGCGAGGTCTCAGGGCGCAAACACAGATGGATCCGGTTCTTGATCCTCTTGGGCTCGGGCACCTGGTTGAAGTACAGCACCGCGCCCTCCCCCAACAGCACCTGAGCCTCCCGGCAACCCGGCTTGTCCTCCGGATGCAGCGGACGGCCGGTCACCTTGCCCCAGAACCGGGCCAGCTCGTAGGCATCCGCACAGTCAATCGCCACGTTCTGCACCACCGAAACCATGCGCGCGAGCCTTCCTCACTTCCACTCCGGACGCCACCGAGTTGCGCTCATTCACCGCACACAGCTCACGTGCGTGGCAACACTTCGATAAACGTCCTGGTGCGCGCCCCAGAGGTTGTGGGTTACTCCGAGGACGGAAGCGGTGGCAGGGGCAGCGGCAGCCCCGGCAGGCCGTCGATGCTGGTCGCGATGTACTCCTTCTTCTGGAAGTACGCATCGAGCGACTCATCGGTCTCGCGCGCGAAGCGCGACGCGTGCAGCGGGCGATCCTCCTCGTAGGTCATCCACGGGACGGCGTACCCGCAGGTGTCGCGGATGCTCTCTGCGGCCACGACGATGATCGCGCGCAGACCGTGCAGGGCCGGGTCGATGTCCGGGAAGTGCTCCATCAGCTCCCCCCATCGCGCATCGTCGCGGAAGACCGGCTCTCCGCGCCCGTGCACGCGCACGATGTTGGGCGGCCCGTCGAAGGCGCACCACATCAGGGTGATGCGGCCGTTCTCGCGCAGATGGGCGATCGTCTCGGCGTTGCTGCCGGCGAAATCGAGGTAGGCCACGGTGAGTTCGTCGAGCACTGCGAACGAGCCGTTCAATCCTTTGGGCGAGAGGTTGACCGTGCCCTCGCCGTCCAGTGGCGCCGTCGCGGTGAAAAAGATGTGCTGCGCCTCGATGAAGGCACGCAGTCTGCCGTCCATCCGCTCGTAGCTCTTTCCCATAGGGCGATTATGACGGGCCGTTGCTCCGTCAACGCGGGGCACGAGGCCACCCGCAGTGCCCCAGCAGGCCGACGGCGCTCAGTTGCCGCGGCGCACCCGGGCCGCCTTGCGGGCCTCGGCGAGCTTGCGGGCCTCGCCGGCCTTGCGGGACTTTCCGCCGGTCTCGCGGGAGGCCTGCTTGCTGGTGCCCAGGCCGCGGAAGGGGACGTTGGTGTTCTTGGCCCGGGGCGTGGCGGGCCCGTCGAGCGGGGTGCCGGAGGGGGCCTTGGCCCCGGTGATCCGGCTCAACTCCGCCTCACCGGAGCGCACCTTGGTGACCGTCGGCTCGATACCCGCCCCGGCCATCAGCCGGCTCATGTCGCGGCGCTGGCCCGACAGGACCAACGTGACGACGCTGCCGGACTCACCGGCCCGGGCGGTGCGGCCCGCGCGGTGCAAATAGTCCTTGGGGTCGGTGGGCGGATCGACGTTGACCACGAGGTCGAGGTCGTCGACGTGCAAGCCGCGAGCCGCGACGTTGGTCGCCACCAGGACGGTGACCTGGCCGTTCTTGAACTGCGCCAGGGTCCGTGTGCGCTGCGGCTGGGACTTGCCGCTGTGCAGGGCCGCGGCGTGCACACCGCTGGCCCGCAGGTGCCGGGTGAGCTGGTCGACGGCGTGCTTGGTGTCCAGGAACAGCAGTACGCGGCTGTCGCGGGCGGCGATCTCCGTCGTGACGGCGTACCGGTCGGCGCCGTGGACGACCAGCACATGGTGAGCCATCGTGGTGACCGCGCCCGCGGACGGGTCGACCGAGTGGACGACGGGGTCGTGGAGGTAGCGGTGGACCAGGTTGTCGACGTCGCGGTCCAAGGTGGCGGAGAACAGCATGCGCTGGCCGTCGTGGTGCACCTGGTCGAGCACCTCGGTGACTTGCGGCAGGAAGCCCATGTCACACATCTGGTCGGCCTCGTCGAGGACGGTGATCCGTACCCGTCCCAGGCGGCAGGCCTTGCGCTCGATGAGGTCGTGCAGGCGGCCGGGGGTGGCGACGACGACCTCGGCTCCATCACGCAGCGCGGCGGTCTGCCGGCCGATCGACATGCCACCGACGACCGTGGCCATCCGCAGCCGGAGTGCGTCGGCGTACGGCGCGAGTGCCTCGGTGACCTGCTGGGCCAGCTCCCTGGTGGGCACCAGGATCAGGGCGAGAGGCTGCTTGGGCTCCGCGCGTCGCCCGGCCGTCCGTGCGAGCAGCGGCAGGCCGAAGGCGAGCGTCTTGCCCGATCCGGTGCGCCCTCGCCCCAGGACGTCGCGTCCGGCGAGGGCATTGGGCAGGGTGGCCGCCTGGATCGGGAAAGGCTCGCGCACGCCGCGCTCGGTGAGGGTTCGCAGGACCTCGGCCGGCAGTTCCAGGTCGGCGAAGGAGGCGACCGGAGGCACCGTCGGAGTGAGGGTCACCGGCTCGGCGTGGTCGCCGTGCGAGGGGTCCGGGTGGTTCATGAAGAGCCTTCCGCATGGGGAACGTACCGAGGAAGGCCCGGCAGGAACGAGCAGCCGACGAACAAGGCGAACCGCACGGGCAGAAGCGCCAGCCGTCACGGCTATCGAACATGTGATGCTAACACAAAGTGACAGCTCACCCCGAAGCCGGTGACGCGGCGCAGACGGAGAGTCATTTTCGAGGTGCCTGGCCGAGCTCACCATCAGGGCGTTGTCGTCACGGAAGAGCAGCCAGAACCGACCATCGCGCCTGGTCGTCGCATCAATCCAACTCTCGCCCTCCGACCTGGCCGGCGAAGACCGCCTCCCCCAAGTGGCCCATTCAGGCCGATGCGGGGACGGAGCGGCGAGCCGGCGCCGTTCCACCACTGTCTTCCGCCTCCGCCTGCGGTCCAAGGCGCCCCACTCCCGGCCCGGGAAGAGAGTGTGGGCTTGCGGCGCGACAGTCCCAACAGGCGCCGAACGGCAGGTCGGGGGGACACTGGCGACATGGCAGGGTTCTACACAGCCAGGGCCGAGGTTCTCGTCGACGGTGTGGTGGTCACGGGCACCGACGCCGTGCTGAGCGTCCAGGGCACAGCGGCAGAACAGCACTGGGGCGGCGTTCTGCACGCCGACCCGCAGGACGATCTGCTCCCCATCAATGAAGCGGGCGAGCTTCTCATCCGACTGACCAACGGAAACGAGGCCAAGTTCGACCTCTTGCCGTCGGCCGACCTCGGAACGGGCTTCCTCCCCATCTCGGGAGTCGGCGCGCCTCCGTTCTGAGAACCCGACCGGCGCAGCCCGCGAGTCGCACCTGTGGCTCGCGGCATCGCCGCGGACGTAGAAGGGTGCGCCGCCCCGGAAGAGCACCTACTGCGGGCGCGGACACGAGCAGCGGCGCCGCCAGAACACTGCGGACCATGGGTGACGTCCAGGAACACCATTGGACGTTACGGCCTGTCGTTACCGCCTGTATGAAAACCATTCGGTAGTTTCATTTTTCAGGACTCCTGATTCCGGTAATCCTCCGGGCCGAGATCGGGGGCCCCGATCTCCTGTTCCTGGGCTCCGTCTCCGGGGAAGCACCAGTGGTTGCACACAGGAGATGAGGGCCGCTCCATGCGTATGGGGCGGCCCTCAAGCATTCGCCTCAGACCGAGGGCCGCAAGAAAGGCCGTTCGCCGGACTGCGCCGCACGCCGCGGAGTCAGGTGGCACGGCAGGAGTCAGCCGATCGGCTCGGGCATGGGCACCACCTCGTAGCCGAGCCGGATGACATCCCCGGTGGCCGGATCGCCCAGCTCCACGCGCCAGCCGTCGGCGAACTGGTCCACGTGACCGGCCATGGGGATGGTCCCGGAGATGAGGACCGTGCCGGGGACGAGGTCGCCGCGGGAACGAAGCACCTCGGCCCAGTAACCGGGAGTGAGCAGCTCGGCCAGTGTGCCGTGCTGGATCTCACTCTCCTTGCCGCCGTGGTTGACCCAGGCCCGCAGGGTGAGCTCGTCGAGGCGATGCTCGACGTCGGCCAGGCGCCATGCGCGCCGGGCCAGCACATCCGGGCCCGCGTTCTTGCTCCAGGCCACGCCGTGGACCTCCAGGTCGCGGTCGGTGTGGTCGCAGGCCGCCGTCAGGAGCAGTTCGCCATCCGCGGCCACGACCAGGGCCCACTCGGCCTCGCCCGACGTGCGGGCGTGCTGCGCGGCAACGCGGTCCGTCTGCTGGGCCAAATAGGGCGAGACGGGGTAGAGGGCCGGGGTCACGGACGGCGCGGGTACACCGAGCTCGGCGAGCTCAGCGACGTGCGCGGCGACGTCGCCCTGGCTGCGCCCGGCGTAGCCGGCGTTCAACACCCGCTGGACATCGACATCGCGGGTGGTGCCATCAGGCAGTTCGAAGGTCAGCACAGCCACGGGAGCTCCTTGGGGGCGGTTTCGAAGCGAATATTTTCGGCGCAGGGCTTGCGCATACGACCTGTATACAAGAAGTATGCCGAAAGGTCGATGTCCACTCGATGCAAGGATTGGGACGTATGCGACACACCCAGCAGGACGACAACGGAGCTCTCCCCGGCCGCTCCGGCATGCGTCGGGCCTTCTTCGCCAGCCTCACCGGAACCGCGCTGGAGTGGTACGACTTCGCCGTCTACTCCGCAGCCGCGGCGCTGGTTTTCGGTGATCTCTTCTTCCCCTCGCAGGACCCTCTGACCGGCACCCTGCTGGCCTTCTCCACCTACGCCGTCGGCTACGTCTCACGCCCGCTCGGCGGCTTCGTCTTCGGCCGACTCGGCGATGTGATGGGCCGCAAGAAGGTCCTCATCGCCACCCTGGTCCTCATCGGTGCGGCCACCTTCCTCATCGGGCTCCTTCCGGCGTACGGCACGGTGGGTATCGCCTCTTCGATCGCCCTGGTCGTGCTGCGCTTCGCCCAGGGCGTCGGGGTCGGCGGCGAGTGGGGCGGGGCGGTCCTGCTGTCGAGCGAGTTCGGCGACCCGCGCCGCCGCGGCTTCTACGCCTCCGCCGCCCAGGTCGGCCCCCCTGCCGGCAACCTCCTGGCGAACGGCGTGCTGGCCGCGCTCGGGGTACTGCTGACCGAGGACGAGTTCCTGTCCTGGGGCTGGCGGGTGGCGTTCCTGCTGTCCGGGGTGCTGGTCGGATTCGGCCTGTGGATCCGCGTGAAGCTGGAGGAGACGCCGGTCTTCAAGGCCATGGAAGCCGAGCAGTCCCGGCCCCAGGCGCCGATCCGCGAGGTCTTCACGACCCAGCCACGCGCCCTGGTCGCCGCGATCCTGTGCCGGGTGGCCCCCGACGTGCTGTACGCGATGTTCACCGTCTTCGTGCTCACCTACGCCACCGACAAACTGGGCATGTCGCGCGGCTCCGCACTGACCGCCGTCCTCGTCGGCTCCACGCTCCAGATCTTCCTCATCCCGCTGGCCGGCGCCGTATCCGACAGGGTCAACAGGCGTCTGCTGTACGGCGGTTCGGCCGTGGCCGCAGGCGCGTGGCCCTTCATGTTCTTCCTGATGATCGACGGCGGCAGCTGGTTCCTGCTCGTGTTCGGCGTGATCGTGGGCCTGGCCATCCACTCCTTCATGTACGGCCCGCAGGCGGCCTTCGTCGCCGAGCAGTTCTCGCCCCAGCTGCGCTACACGGGCTCGTCCCTCGCCTACACACTGGCCGGACTGCTCGGCGGCGCGATCGCTCCGCTCCTGTTCACCGCCCTCCTGAGCTCCTATGACAGCTGGGTACCGCTGGCGCTCTACATCGCGGTCACAGCGGCGGTGACCATCGGTGGTCTCTGTCTGGGCAGGGACTCCGCCCAGGCGGAGAAGGAGGACGCGCGGCTCGCCGCCGCTCAGCGACACGAACCCGCCGTTCAGACTCTGTAGCGCCTTCCACATGAGCCGCGGCGCCGAAGGCCCGCCGCAAAAATCCGACAGATTCTCCGGAACACGAACTTCGACACAGAAAGGCCGTACCGCGTGCGTATCGCGCTGAGCCAGCTGTCCACCGGATCCGACCCCGAGAAGAACCTCCGCCTCATCGAGGAGTGGACGTCGCGTGCCGCGGAAGCCGGCGCCCGCGTCGTGGTGTTCCCCGAGGCGTCCATGGCGTGCTTCGGAAGCCCCTTGACCGATGTCGCCGAGCCCTTGGACGGCCCCTGGGCAGACGCGGTGCGAAACATCGCCGATTCGGCGGGCGTCGTCGTGGTGGCGGGCATGTTCACCCCCGCCCCCGGCCGCCGCGTCACCAACACCCTGCTGGCGACGGGTCACGGCATCGAGGCCGCGTACGACAAGATCCACCTCTACGACGCCTTCGGCTACGCCGAGTCCGAGACCGTCGCCGCGGGATCGCGGACCGTCACCATCGACGTTGACGGCGTACGGCTCGGCCTCGCCACCTGCTACGACGTCCGCTTCCCCGAGCTGTTCCGGGCCCATGCCGACGCGGGGGCGGTGGCCACACTGCTGGCGGCCTCCTGGGGCGCCGGTCCGGGCAAGCTCGATCAGTGGGAGCTGCTGGTGCGGGCCCGGGCCCTGGACGCGACGGTGTGGGTCGCGGCCGTCGACCAGGCAGACCCCGCCGCCTCGGGAGCCGAGGTCCGTGGGGCCGCGCCCACCGGGATCGGACACAGCAGAGTGGTGGGCCCGGACGGGACCGTGCGGCATCGTCTCGACGCGGAGCCGGGGCTTCTCGTGGCCGACGTGGACGTGGACGAAGTGGCGGCGGTCCGGGAGAAGATCTCGGTGCTCGCCAACCGCCGTTCGGAGTTGCCGGGATGAGCAAGCCGGAGCTGGAGTTCCACCTTCCCACCGGGCCGTGGGCGGCGCCGGAGGGCGCCGCGCCCGGGGTGGCCGAGCGCGTACTGGCCGAGGACGCGAGCGGAGAGCGCCGCACGGTCCTCCAGCGCTGGGAGCCGGGCACCGATACCTCCGGACAGGGCATCGCACGGCACGAGTTCTGGGAGGAGGTGTACATCCTCGAAGGGGCCCTGCACGACCTGACCCTCGACGAGACCTTTGTCCGGGGTGCGTATGCGTGCCGCCCGCCGGGAATGCCGCACGGCCCGTGGACCGCGGCGGAGGGCGTCACCATGCTGGTGATCACCTATCCGGAGAGCGCGCCGCGATGAACGGCGCCCCGGACCAACAGTGACCGGGTGAACCATGAGGGGCGGGCCGCACCGGCCCGCCCCTTTTCACTGCTACCACCTTCGTCACCCGGCGAGCCGCTAACCGGTGAGCAGAACCTTCAGCGTGGACCCCAGGTGGTTGTCGATCGCCAGACACGCGGCTGCCGCGTCACCAGCTGTCAGCGCGTCCAGGATCGCCTGATGCTCGTGGAGCACCGCCTCCTGGCGGCCCTGCTGGTTGTACAGCGCGACCACACCGGCTCGGACCTGCCGACTGCGCAGACCCTCGTAGTGCCGGTCGAGCAGCGCGTTGCCCACGGCCGACACCAGCGTCGAGTGGAAGAGGTGGTCCACCGCGATGAATTCTTTGGCCTGATCGGGGCCGCTCAGTCCGACCTGCCGGTCCAGCAGCTCGGCGAGCTCTCGCACCGGGGCCCGTCCTGAGGTCAGGACCTGTTCCGCCGCGAACCGTTCGACGATCCCGCGCAGCTCCATGAGCTCCGTGATCTCCCGGCCCGACAGAGGCGCCACCCGCGCCCCGCGCTTGGGCACCAGCTCCACCAGGTCCTCCGCGGCCAGCAGCAGCAGCGCCTCCCGGATCGGGGTGCGCGAGACCCCGATCCGATCGGCGATCTCCTGCTCGGAGAGGAACTCCCCCTGCATCGCCGGGTCCGTCAGCACCGTTTCCTTGAGGTACCCGTACGCCTTCTCCCGACCGGACGCCACCACTACCCCCATCGCATACACCTTGTATACGGAAGTTACCACGAGGCGAGCGAACGCAGGAGTGGTTGACGGTGGTTCGGGAATGGCCCTGGCCCGATGCGCGCGACGAGAACGAGCACAGCGCGTCGCGGCCCCAACCGCGCCAGGGCGCCCAGGTGGCGCCAGGCTCCGCACCCAAGTGGCACCACCACGGCGTCACCATGGCGTCATCGCAAGCCATATCTCCCACCTGAACGGCGCCACGCCACGCCATTACGGCAAGAAACCCCAGGCCGGAGGCCCGTGTGCCAAAAAAACGCCAACTTGGCTCGCCATGGCGCCATCGATGTGCCATGATGGCGTCATGGACCTCACGCCCTACGTCGACAACCTCAGGCAAGAACTCGCGGTCGCGGCGGACGCCGGCGGTGAAGACGCCCGCGCCCTGGCCGAGCGGCTCACCGCCCCCCTGGAGTCCGCCACCCGGCTCACCTTGCTCAACGCGCTCTCCGCAGCCATGGGCGAGGTCACCCGGGAACTCGCGCCCGGTTCGGTCGACGTCCGGCTACGCGGGCTCGACCCCGAGTTCGTGGTGACGCCGCCGCCCGCACCCGAGCCGTTCCAGGAGACGCAGTCGCCGGTCGCGGCCCCCGCCGCACCCGCGCCGCCACCGCCGCCCGCGGACGCCGACGACGGCGCCATGGCGCGGATCAACTTCCGTCTCCCCGCCCACCTCAAGGGCCGCGCCGAGAACGCCGCGGCTGCGGAGGGCCTTTCGGTCAACGCCTGGCTGGTGCGGGCCGTGTCCACCGCCCTTGACGGCGGAGAGCACGCAAGCACGCCGGGCCGCGGTAGCACCTCGAGCAGTCGGGGCTTCACCGGCTGGGTTCGCTAGAGCCTCCGGCCCCGGCCACCACTTTCACCGGCGGATCGCCGATCCGGCCGACGTACCTCATCACCCGCCTCACCGGCGGGATCAACCCATCAAGCCAAGAGGACGGGACAGCCATGCCTACTTTCGAGACCCCCGAACCCATCTCCGTCACCTTCGAGTTGGAGGTCGGCACCGCCCGCATCACCGCGGGCAAGCGCACCGACACCGTCGTGGAGGTGCTGCCGCGCAGCGGGTCCGACGACAACGACGTACGCGCCGTGCAGCAGACGCAGGTCACCTGCACGGGCGGGCGGCTCACCGTCAAGACGCCCAAGAAGCGGTCCCTGTTCGGCAAGCCCGGCGCCATCGAGGTGAGCGTCGAACTGCCCGCCGGATCGGATGTCCGGGGCACCTCGGCCGTGGGCGGCTTCTTCTGCGAGGGACGCCTCGGGGAGGTCACGCTCAAGACCTCGCTCGGCGACCTCCAGGTGGACGAGGCGGCGGGCGCCGACCTCAAGACCGACCACGGCGACATCCGCCTGGCCCGTGCAACCGGGGACGTCGAGGTCATCGGCTCGGGCCGGATCGAGATCGGCACGGTCGCCGGCGCGGCCACCGTCAAGAACGGCAACGGCGCGACCGAGATCGGTGAGGTCACCGGCGGCCTGAAGACCAACGCTGCCAACGGCGACATCTCCGTGGGCATCGCGCACAGCAACGTCGGCGCCAAGTCCGCCAACGGCCGCATCGAGGTCGCCGTCGCCCACGCCGGGGTCGACGCGATGTCCTCCAACGGCCGGATCCGCGTCGGCGACGTGACCCGCGGCCGTATCGATCTGCGCACCTCCGTCGGCGACCTCGAAGTGGGCATCCACGAGGGCACCGCGGCCTGGCTCGACGTGAACACCAAGTACGGCACGGTACGCAATGCCCTCGGCTCCTCCGCCGGGCCCGCGGACTCCGACGAGACCGTCGAGGTGCACGCGCGGACCGCGGTCGGCGACATCATCATCCGCCGCGCCTGACCGCTCGTGCCCCCAACCACCCACCCGCGAAAGGAAGCGACATGACGCTCACCCAGGCATCCGCGCCAACCGCCGCGAACAGATCCGCATCGGCGATCACTGCCACCGGACTGCGCAAGTCCTACGGCGACAAGCTCGTGCTCGACGGCATCGACCTCAGCATCGCAGAAGGCACCGTCTTCGCTCTGCTCGGGCCGAACGGCGCCGGCAAGACCACCACGGTCGAGATCCTCTCCACGCTCATCGACGCCGACGCGGGCGATGCATGGGTCGCGGGCGGCCATCTGACCCGGGACGCCGACGCGGTGCGCTCCGCGATCGGCGTCACCGGCCAGTTCTCGGCCGTCGACAATCTGCTGACCGCAGAGGAGAACCTGCTCCTCATGGCGGATCTGCACCACCTCGACCGCCGCGAGGGCAAGCGCCGGGCCAAGGACCTCCTGCGCCGCTTCGACCTGTCCGAGGTGGCGGGCAAGACCGCGGTCACCTTCTCCGGTGGCATGCGGCGCAAGCTGGACCTGGCGATGACCCTGGTCGGCGACCCGCGGATCATCTTCCTCGACGAGCCCACCACAGGGCTCGACCCGCGCAGCCGGCGCACCATGTGGGAGATCATCCGCGGTCTGGTCGCCGATGACGGCGTGACCATCTTCCTGACCACCCAATACCTCGAAGAGGCCGACCAACTCGCCGACCGCATCGCCGTGTTGGACCACGGCAGGCTGATCGCCGAGGGCACCGCCGACGAGCTGAAGCAGCGCATCCCCGGCGGCCACATCCGAGTGCGGTTCGCAGACGCCCGGCGCCTGGACGCCGCTGCGGGAATCTTCGGCATCGCCACGCGCGACGAGGACTCCCTCACCCTGCAGATCCCCAGCGACGGCTCCGTCCCCAGCCTGCGGGCCGTTCTCGACACCCTGGAGTCCACCGCCGTCCAGGCCGAGTCACTCACCGTGCACACCCCCGACCTCGACGACGTCTTCCTGGCCCTCACCGGTCAGCCCCGCCCCGCCGAAACCGTCGCATCGACCGAGGAGAGCGCCTGATGGCCACCATGTCCTACGCCGCCAGAGACTCCAGAACGATGCTGCGGCGCAACCTCAAGAAGGCGCTGCGCTATCCGTCCCTGACGGTCACCGTCGTCGCGATGCCCGTGGTGATGCTGCTGCTGTTCAACTACGTCTTCGGCAGCGCCCTGGGCACCGGCATCAGCGGATCGCCCACCGGCAGCGGCAACTACATCGACTACCTGGCACCTGGCATCATCCTGATGGCCGCCACCTCCGGCGCCCTGACCACCGCGATCAGCGTGTGCGTCGACAAGACCGAGGGCATCGTCAACCGCTTCCGTACGATGCCGATCTCCCGGGCCTCGTTCCTGACCGGCCATGTCGTCGGAAGCGTGATCCAGACGATGACCAGCATCACCCTCGTCATCGGCATCGCCCTTCTGATGGGCTTTCGCCCCAATGCGACGCCCGTCGAGTGGATCGCCGCCATCGGCCTGCTCGCCCTGCTCACGCTCGCGCTCACCTGGCTCTCCGCGGGCATCGGCCTGATCGCCAAGAATGTGGAGACCGCCAGCAACATCCCGATGCCGCTGACGTTCCTGCCGTTCGTCGGCAGCGCCATCGTGCCGACGGAGTCCATGCCCACCGGCCTGCGCTGGTTCGCCGAGTACCAGCCCTTCACCCCGATCATCGAAACCCTGCGCGGGCTGTGGCTCGGCACCGAGATCGGCTCCAGCGCGGTCATCGGCCTCACCTGGTGCGTGGCGCTCTCCCTGGTCGGTTACGTATGGGCGCGCCGCACCTTCAAGGCCGGCGTCAAGCGTTAATCGCCGTTCCTCTCAAGCCACTTCACCGATGCACACCAGCTACACCTCGCCCCAAGACCGCAGGAGGAACCCATGTCGTACGACCCGACGGCCGTCGGCGCCACCGCCGGCGACACCACCGCCGATGAACCACCCACCCTGCCCACAGAGCGTCGCACCGGCTGCCCCTTCGACCCGCCCGCCGAACTCACCGCCTTGAGCGACAGGCCGCTGCGTCGCATGCGCTACGCCGACGGGCACATAGGCTGGCTTGTCACCGGGCATGCCGCGGCGCGCGCGGTCCTGGCAGACCCCCGCATCAGCTCACGCTACGAACTCCTGCATCTGCCGACTCCGATGGAGGGCGTATCGGGGGAAATTGCGCCGGCGCCGATCGGCGACATCATCGGCCTCGACGCCCCCGAGCACACCCGCTACCGGCGCCTGCTCACGGGGAAGTTCACCGTCCACCGAATGCGTCAACTCGCCGTTCGGGTCGAGCAGTTCACCATCGAGTGCCTGGACGCCATGGAGCAGGCGGGGCCCACGGTCGACCTGGTGCAGGCGTTCGCGCAGCCCGTGCCCGCGCTCATGATCTGCGAGCTGCTGGGCGTGCCGTACGCCGACCGGGAGCGGTTCCAGAGCCAGGTGGCGACCCTCTTCGACCAGACGGCGGATGTGGAAGCGAAGGGTGCGGCCTATGCGGCGCTACTCCAGTACGTGGGCGACCTGGTCCTCGCCAAGCGCGCCGAGCCCACCGACGACCTGCTCAGCGATCTGACCGCCTCCGACCTCACCGACGAGGAGCTTGCCGGAATCGGCGGGCTGCTGCTCGCCGCCGGGCTCGACACCACCGCGAACATGCTTGCCCTCGGCACCTTCGCCCTGCTCAGCAACCCCGACCAACTGGACGCCCTGCGCGCCGACCCAGAGCTCGCCGGGCAGACCGTGGAAGAGCTGCTGCGCTACCTCAGCGTGGCCGACCCGCTGCTGCGATCGGCCCTGGAGGACATCGAGGTGGAGGGCCAACTCATCAGGGCGGGCGAGACGGTGACCATTTCCGTGCAGGCCGCCAACCGCGACCCGCACAAGTTCCCTGACCCCGACCGGCTCGACATCCACCGCAAGGCCACCGGTCACATGGCCTTCGGCCACGGTGCCCACCAGTGCCTGGGTCAGCAGCTCGCCCGCGTCGAGATGGCCGTCGCGTTCCCGGCCCTCTTCGCCCGCTTCCCCACCCTGCGACTCGCGGTGCCACCGCGGGAAGTGCCACTGCGCGACCGCACCAACATCTACGGTGTGGTGAGCCTGCCCGTCACCTGGGACAAGGAGTAGCACCATGAGCGACCCACGAGAGCCGCTGCGTATCGGTGTCGACCGTGACGTCTGCGTCGGCGCCGGCATGTGCGCCCTGACGGCCCCCGCGGTCTTCGACCAGGACGACGAGGAAGGCCTGGTGGTGCTCCTGCACCCCGCGCCGGCCCCCGAGCACCGGACCGCCGCCCGGATGGCCGCCGACCTCTGTCCCGCCAGAGCCATCGCCCTCAACTCCCCGGACTCCACGAGCTCGTAGCGACCGTGACACTTCCTGGGCCGAGAACCCCACACCGCGCAACCGGTGGGGGCTCTCGCGCGTGCGGACCTGCCCGTCACGCCGCCGCAGCCCTCGGGCTCAGCAGGCAGTCGCGTCGGGCGTGACAACCCGGCGACTCAAGCGGGCCGGTGCACTCGCAGTCGAGCAGGACGATGAAGGGCCGGACAGATGATGCCGGTGCTGGACGGACCTCGACGCCGAGCGTGGCGGATCTTCAATCGTCCAAACCCCATGGTTCCGGTGATTCTGATCCTCGGACCGCCGGGGTGGGAGGCTCGCCGGGTCTTGTGGAGCGAGTCCTTCCACCCGGTGCGCAGATCCTCAGTGTCGACCATCGCGTCACGAGGCACCGTGATCTTGGCCCTGCCGGTGCCCAGTTGCAACTCGATGTCGACCACCGAATGCTCGATGACCGCCCGGGACAGGTCCAAGTGCACCCTCCCGAACGCGGACTCGGCCTTGAGGATCCTAGGCACCCGCCATACGCCGCGCCGCCGGAAACGTCCGCCTGCGACGGCAATCGTGGACGTGGTGCCCGCACTCCCCCGGGAGCGAGACCGGAGTCGACCCGAGTTCGCTGTGCGTCCTGGCGGTGAGCGCTTGGTGGAGGCGTTCGTCCAACTCCTCGTGCGCGATCTGCCCTTCGGCGTACGCGTCCTGCAGGCGCTGCACGGCCGTGTCCCGGTCGTCTTCTCTGACCAGTCGCGTCGGGTCTTCCGGCAGAGAGGTCACCGATGCACTCTCGGCCGTGTTGCTCAAGGAAGCTGGTGAGCCGGGTGCACCCCGGACTTCGCCGTCGAGCAGCGCCCTTCCCAGACGGGCCACGCCTCCCGCCTGCGACGGTGCAGCCGCGTGGTGTCCATCTCGCTGCGCAAACTGTTGGCTCGTGTGCCTGTCCGTGATGTCAACGTGCAGACTGACGGTTTCCCGTTCGACCGAAGGAGTGAGCCGTGCCCGACCGACCTGAGATTGTCTGCATCTGCGGCTCTACCCGGTTCGTGGACGAGATGCGTGCGGCGAACCGCGATCTGACCTTCGCAGGTGTCATCGTCGTCGCGCCAGGCGAAGCAGACGACTTGATCACCAACGAGCAGAAGACCGTGCTGGACGCCCTCCACCTGCGCAAGATCGACCTGGCTGACCGGATTCTGGTCGTCAACCCCGGCGGGTATATCGGCGAGTCCACGAACAGGGAGATCGCGTATGCCCACGCCACCGGCAAGCCGATCTCGTTCACCGATCCCGTCTGACCAGTAGACGCTTCGTGGTGTGCGCGGGCAACGAGTCGGTCAGGCTCGGAGCTTGTTGCTGGAGGGTCTTCGAAGTCGTCGGGCGCAGTCTTGTGCTTGTGTCGCGTGACGTGATCTCTGATGAGACGTGGGTCGTGCTCGGGCCTCTGTTTCCCGCTGTGAAGGGTACGGGCCGTCCGCCGGTAGACCGACGCATGGTGGTCGAGGCGACAGCGTGGCGGTTTCGCACCGCGGTGCGTGGCGTGTTCCAGTTCCCGAGCGGTTCGGGGACTGGAACACGATCTACAAGAACTTCGACCGCTGGTCGCAGGTCGGGGTCTGGGCGCGCGTCCTCGAGCAGGTCCAGGTGATGGCTCACCAGGGCGGCGACGTCGACTGGATCGCGTCGATCGGCTCCACGATCGTGCCTGTCCACCAGCACGGCGCGACCCTGCTCAGGGACACAGGGGGCACGGTCGAACTACAAGAGGTTCGGAGATGAACCCGCTGATCACGCGACCGGCCGCTCCCGTGGCGGGTTGACGTCCAAGACGCACCTGGTCGCCGACGGCAAGGGGCGGGCGCCACGCGGGGCGACCTGGTGCCCCGGAGCTTGTCGAAGATTCTCCGTGCAGCAGCCGAACCCGCCCCTGCTGGTGTCCGCCGCTGACGGACTGCTGGAGTTCAGTCGTCCGAGAGCTTGAGGTTCGGGACGCGCCAGGCAGCGATCACGACGGCGACCAGGGTGACGGCCGCGCCGGCGAGGAAGACGACCTGCATGGCGCTGACATAGCCCTCCAGGAAGGGCTGCGCGAGACGGGCGTCGAGGGAGTGGAGGAACGCCGAGTCCTCCAGGTTCACGGTGTCGTTCGGGCCCAACACTCCCCTCAACGCAGCGGCGTTGTGCGGCTGTTCCGCGAGAGCGCGAAGCTGCGGTTGTTGGAACAAGGTGGCCAGGCGATCGCTGATGCGTGAGCCGGCGAGGGAGAAGAGGATGGAGAGGAAGGCGGCGGCGCCGACGGTCCCGCCGTTGGATCGGAAGAAGTTGACCGAGGCGGTGGCGGCACCCATGTCGCGGCCGGGGATCTCCGACTGGGCCAATGTGGTCATGGTCTGCATCGACGCGCCGAGCCCCGCGCCCATGAAGAGCATGCCGATCGAGACATGCCACAGGGGACTGTCGGCGCGCAGAGTGGCATACGCCAGCATGGCGACCGTGATGCAGACGACGCCGGTCACCAGATGGACCTTGAAATTCCCGGTACGGGATATGAGGCGGCCCACGACCAGGGTGACCGCGACGTTCGCCGCCATGGTGGGCAGCATGGCGAGCCCCGCGGTCATGGGGCTCATCCCCTGCACGAGTTGGAGATAGAGCGGCAGCGTCGTCATGGTGCCGAACATGCCGATGCCGACGATGAAGTGAAGCACTGTGCCGAGCCGGAACGAGCGGGTGCGGAACAACCGCAGCGGCAGCAGTGCGGCCTCCCCCATCCGGCGCTCGACCAGGAGGAACGCGATGAGTCCGACAGCGCCGACGGCGTACATGGTCAGCGCGGACGGCGAGGTCCAGCCCCAGCTGCGGCCCTGTTCGGCGACGGTCAGCAGCGGTACGACGCCGATGGTGAGCGCGACGGCACCGCCGTAGTCGAGGCGGCGCCGCACGGGTTGGTGCGGCACGCGGCGCAGCACCCGCATGATGACGGTGAGGGCGACGGCCGCCATGGGCACGTTGACCAGGAAGATCCACCGCCAGCCGTCGATGCCCAGGAGCGTGTCGTGGCCGGCGAACACCCCGCCGATCAAAGGGCCCACGATGCTGGATCCGGCGAATACGGCCATGAACCAGCCCTGATAGCGGCCGCGTTCACGAGGAGAGGTGATGTCGGCGATGATCGTCATGGCCAGTGACATCAGACCGCCGCCGCCCAGCCCCTGCACCGCCCGGAAGGCGGCCAGCTGGTGGATGGATCCGGCGAAGCCGCACAGCAGCGACCCCGCCGCGAAGAGGAGGATCGCGACGAGGTAGATGATGCGGCGCCCGAAGATGTCGGACAGCTTGCCGTACAGCGGTGTGGCGATCGTGCCGGTGACCAGGTACGCGGTGGTCACCCAGGCCTGCGCGGTCAGACCGTGCAGGTCGTCGGCGATGGTGCGGAGCGCCGAGGAGACCACGGTCTGGTCGAGCGCACCGAGGAACATGCCGAGCATCAGGCCGGACAGCACCACGGTGATCTGCCGGTGCGTGAGCCGGGCCGCGTGGCCGGATTCGGCGGGTGGGGTGTCCGCGGGCTCGCGTGCGAGCGCGTCGGATGATGTCACGTGGGTTCCTTGGGGTTTCCGGGGCGGGAACGCTGGATCGTCCGGGGCCGGTGCAACGGGCGGCGGCAGTGCTTACCACCGCCGCCTGATCGCGGTGTTGAGTCATGGGCGGCGCAGGGCCCGGTCGAAGTACGGAGGGCCGGACCCGCGACCTCCCGCGGGCCGGACGCGGTTACGTGACGTCCGGCCCGCTCGTCGGAGGGCGTCGGTCAGCCCGCCAGCTTCTCCAGATCGGTGACGGCGCTCTCGACCTCGGGAAGGGCAAGCATCGCCAGCCGCGCCCGGCGCACCCGCGCGTGAACGGCGGTGTCGGCGAGCACGTCGCGGCACACGGTGGCGATGCCCTCGGGGGAACGGTCGGTGATCTCCCGGCCGAGGCCCAGCTCCTGGGTGCGGCGCGCGTTCAGGAACTGATCGCCGAACTGTGGCAGTACGGCCGTCGGGGTGGCCGTACGCAGCGCCTCGCGCACACTGTTGAAGCCCCCATGGGTGAGGAAGAGGTCGACGGCTTCCAACAGGATGGGCTGCGGGAGCCTTTCGGTGAGGTGGACGTGCGGGGGCAGGGCGCTGTCGTCGACCGGCATTCCGGCGGTCGCGACGAGGACGGTGCACTCGTCGAGCACGGCCGCGGCTTCGGTGATCGTCTTCAGCGTCTCGGTCGGATCGGGAGCGTGGGCGGGCATCTTGGCCGCCTGGCCGGCGTCCCCCATCCGCTTGTGCATCTCGGGAAGTGCGGTGCCCATCGCGGCGAATACCAGGGGTCGGTCGGTGGGCAACTCGGCCACCCACTGAGGCAGGACGGAGGTACGGTCCACGTTGACCGTCTGCCGGTAAGCCAGCGAGCCGGGCAGGTAGTGGGCGTAGGAGTAGGCCGGGGGTACGTAGTCGATGCGTCCGTGCGCGGCGATGGCAAGGGGGTCGTCGACGGTGGGCAGGGAGAGTTCCCCGCGCAGCCTGTTCAGGCCCTCAACGGTGTGACCGGGGTCGACGGTGTTGCTGGCGCCGGACGGGGTCGGCAGTTGGGGAATGCCGAGCTTCTCGGCCATCAGCACGGTGGCGAGGTCCATTCCGTCCCGCAGTACGAGGTCGGGGCGGAAATCCTCGGCCACGGGGAGGAGGAGTTCCAGCAGCTTCCTCGCGAACGGGCCGGATATAGTCTCGGCCATCAGACGCATCATCAGCTGCTGACGCTGCTCGTCGTCGAGGTCGGTGCGCTCGGTGAGCTCGGCCATGGCAGGCCCGAAGGTGCTGGGAGTGAAGTCCGGCAAGCAGCGGACGACGCGGACGTCGTCGTGCTGGAACACCGCTGCAAGACTCGGAGTGGTCGCGACAAGGACATCATGGCCGGCGGAGGCCAGCGCCCGGAGAACGGGCAGTTGCGCGCGCCCGTGAGAAGGGCTGCCGAGGGTGGTGCACAGAACCCGCATGAAGGGGCCTTTCTCTTCAGTCTCGTAGCAGGAGAGGTGTCGCAGCGCTGGGTACGGGTCAGCCGGCCATGGTGAGTGTGCGGCCGATGCCCTGCCAGGCCAGACCGGCGGCCGCGAGCCGGCCGGGGTCGAGGAGGTTTCGGAAGTCGTAGACGACGGGGCCGTGCAGTCGGCGGGCGATGGCGTTCCAGTCCAGGTCGTGGAACTGGGGCCACTCGGTCAGTACGACGCATCCGGCCGCCCCCGCAGCGGCATCGGCCGGGTCGTCGACGAGTGTGAGCAGGTCGCTGAGATCCGGCCGGGTCTCGATGAGGGCCGGGTCATACGCGTACAACTCGGCGCCTTTTGCGCGGAGTTGACGGGCAATGGCCAGAG
Source organism: Streptomyces sp. NPDC048248 (assembly GCF_043201875.1). Taxonomy (NCBI): domain Bacteria; kingdom Bacillati; phylum Actinomycetota; class Actinomycetes; order Kitasatosporales; family Streptomycetaceae; genus Streptomyces; species Streptomyces sp. NPDC048248. The sequence continues at coordinate 150,216 of NZ_JBICZL010000007.1, read as the reverse complement.
CCGGGGAGTCGCGCAGATCGGAGGTGCCCGCCTTGAACGCGAGCCCCAACAGGGCGAGGCGCACGCCGCGCAGCGACCCGTCCGGACCGGCGCAGCCCGCAGCGACCCGCTCGACGAGGTGCCGCTGGTGCTCGACGTTGGTCTCGATGGTGGCCCGCAGCAGGGGGAATTCCACGCCCGCCTGATCGCAGACGGTCAGCAGCGCGTGGGTGTCCTTGGGCAGGCAGGAGCCACCCCAGCCGGGTCCTGGCTGGAGGAACGCACCGCCGATGCGGGGGTCATGGCCGATGCCGACAGTGACTGCTTCGATGTCGGCATCGAAGCGCTCGCACAAGGTGGCCAGGTTGTTGGCGAAGGACAGCTTCATGGCCAGGAAGAAGTTTGCCGCGTACTTGGTGAGTTCCGCGCTCGCGGTGTCGGTGAGGACCACCGGTGAGTCGAGCGCCGCGTAGAGCGCCGCGACACGCTGGGCGGCGTCCGGGTCGTCCGCACCGACCACGATGCGGTCGGGGTGCAGGAAGTCGTGAACGGCGCGGCCCTCACGAAGGAACTCGGGGTTGCTGACGACGGTCGTGTCCGGACGGCCGAGCAGCTTCGCGACGCGCTCGGCAGTGCCGACGGGCACCGTGGACTTGTTCACCACTGCGCAGCCGCGCGGCAGGACCGCGTGGATCTCGGCGGCGACGGACTCCACGGCGGCAAGGTCCGCCGCGCCTCCGGCTCCCATGGGGGTCGGCAGGCACAGGAAGACGGTGTCCGCGTCCGCGACCGCTCTCGCGGTGTCCTGGACGAAGCGCAGCCTTCCCGAGTCCAGTCCCTCCGCGACGAGTTCGGGCAGACCGGGTTCCAGAATGTCGACCTGGGCCAGCCGGAGCCGGCCGACCTTGTGCGGGTCGGAGTCCGCACATACGACGTGGTGGCCGAGGGACGCCAGACAGGCGCCGGTGGTCAGTCCGACATAGCCGGTTCCGATGACGGCGATGCGTCGTGCGGGCACTGGAGATCACCATTCCTGCGGTGGGGGTCCTGCGGGGCCGGCGGGCGTCGGTCCCCGATGCTGGTGGCGTCGTGGCGAAAGAGCTGCCCCGGCGTCGACGGTTTCGGCCCGACGCGGTCGTCCGGACCGAGGATCACACGAGTGACCATTCGAATGGCCGCCCGCTTTCACCGAACATAAGGCACCGGTCCGAGAGTCGGTCAACGATCGATGACAACGAACGATGACTTCCGGACAGCGTCCGTACGCAGGACCATGAGCCGTTGGACCACAACCGAGCAGAGGTACGACAGGTGAACGCGTCAACAGATCGGGAAGAGACCGTCATGCATCCCCCACGAGCCCGCGAGAGCAGCGCGGCCGGCACACGATCCGCCCTCCTGGAGGCAGCGGCTGTGCGGTTCGGCAGGTACGGGTACGACGGCGCCAGTGTTCGGGACATCGCCCGGGACGCCGGCGTGGACGCCGCGCTCGTCTACCGCTACTTCGGCTCCAAGGACGCCTTGTTCCGGCTGGTGTCCACCAACATCGCGCTGTTCGACCCGCTGCTGGAGATTCCTCTGGAGGACGTTCCGGCCTGGATCTGCAACTTTGTCACCCACTCCCCCAAGGACGACGACGTTCCGCACCCTGTGCTGTCCGTCCTGCGTTCGTCGAGTCGTGGGGAGGCGGTCGATCGCTTCCGTGACGAGGTCACCGAGGTGTTCACAGAGCGCTTCGCGGCACGGCTGAAGGGGCCCGACGCGCAGGTGCGGGCGGAGTTGCTGGCCGCATGGCTGCTCGGGACCAGCCTGCTGTGCAAAGCGTTCCGCACTCCCGCCCTCGATGCCGCTTCCGAGGACACGCTGCGCGAGCATCTGCACGCGGGCATCACCCCGCTGCTCGGCGTCGCCCCATCCCCCCGCGGAAGGGAGAACTGCTGCGGCACCCCGCCCTGCGGGACCGACTGACCTCGGCGGCGTTACCGGACGGCCCGGCCCCCGGGGACTGACTCAAAAACGATGGGTACGCGGAGCGGGGGCACGGCGCTCATGTGGGTCAGCCGCAGACCGGGTGGCACACCTCTCCATGGATGCCCCCGGTCCAACGCGTGATCCGGTTTCGCGCGCGCCGGGCGTCGCGTATGGCGCCTCCTCCTACGGCGGGGAGGGTGATGCCTGCGCGTGGCCGTCGCGGCGTAGCCACTTCCCTGTGTGGCGCCGCTCAGTGCGCGACGCAGCATCGAGGTGGCAGCAGGTTGGCCGTCAGGTTCTTGGCAACCACACGGACTTGCGGGCCCGGGGCCATCAGCCGCAGGCATGAGCTCCTCGATGCGGGTCGCGGAGTTCCGCTTTCGTGTCGTAGGGGTTCGCCTCCACCGCGGAGAATCTCATGATCATTGAGGGTGCGATCAGGGCACTTTGGAGCTTTACTCACAGCATGACCGAAACGAATGGAATGCTGGCCGGTAAGGCCGTGATGATCACGGGTGCGTCGAGCGGGATCGGTGAGGCGGCTGCTCGTCTGTTCGCCGCCGAGGGAGCGGCGGTCCTGCTGATGGCCCGCCGAGGGGACGTGCTGGAGCAACTCGCCCAGGAAATCAACGATTCGGGCGGCCGGGCGGCGATAAGTTCGGGGGACGTCTCGGTCGCTGAGGACGTGCAACGCGCCGTGGCCGCGACACTTGAGCATTTCGGCGCCCTGGACGCGGCGTTCAACAACGCGGGCTTCGTCGGAGAGGACTTGTCTCCGATGCACGAGCTCGACCAGGCCCTCTTCGACCGCATGATCGACGTCAACGTACGCGGCACCTGGAACTGTCTGCGCTCCCAGATCCCCGTAATGCTCGAAGCGGGCGCCGGCGCGGTCGTCAACACGTCCAGCACCGCGGCCATGGTGGCCACCGGGGCACCCGTGCCCTACGTCGCAGCGAAGCACGCGGTGCTCGGCATGACCAGGGCGGCCGCGGCCGAGTACGCCGCGCACAACATCCGCATCAACACACTCGTCGTCGGCACCACGCGCACCGACATGATCAATCACGTTGTCGAGGCGCGGCCTGAGTTGGAGGAGGTCTTCGTCAGCCGCCAGATGCAAAAGCGCATGGCCGATCCAGTCGAAATCGCCCAGGCCGCCCTGTGGCTGTGCAGCGACCGCGCCTCGTTCACCACAGGGACGGCACTGGCCGTGGACGGCGGACTGACCTCCAACTGACAGCTGCCTCGGAACCGGCGACCGGAGGTGCCGGGTGAAGGAGTGGACTCGGGCCCGCCCCTACACCCGGCGGTGCAGTCGTGACGACCGACGACCGGCCGCCGGCCACCGTCAGCGATCGTACGTACGGCGGTAGATCGCATCCGTGTGGCTGCGGACGTCCCGGTATACCTCCTCCATACACCGGTAGAGGGAATGGTTCGCCCGGTCCGGCAGGAAGGTCTTGCCGGGGCGGACCATCGATTGCAGCGCCTGGTCGAAGTCGGGGTACACGCCGAGTCCTACCGCGGCGCAGATCGCCGCGCCCAGGCCGGCCGCACTGGTGGCCTCCGCGCGACGGGTCGGGATGCCGTAGACGTCGGCGTGGATCTGCATCATGAGGTCGGAGCGGGATCCCCCGCCCGAGACGATCACTTCGCGGTACTCGATGCCGAGCTCGCCTGCCATGCGGGTGGCGGAGTCGTGGATGGTCATGGCGAGCGCTTCGAGGATCGAGCGGTAGATGTGGAAGCGCCCCTGGCGTCCGTCGAAGCCAAGGATGGTGCCTTTGCGGAAGGGGGCTTCCGTGGGGGCGAGCCAGTCGAGGACTGTCATGAGACCGTCGGAGCCCGGCGGGACCTTCGCCGCCTCGGTGTTGAAGTACTCCTCGACCGAGAGGCCCGCTTCCCGGGCGTGGACGATGGCCTCCTCGCCCAGCAGGTCGCGGTACCAGCTGACCGTCCACATGCCCCGGCGCACGCCGTGCGACTCGTAGAGGTACGCGTGGGGTGTGGAGGCGTAGTTGGACCAGAAGTCGGCGGCGTGCTGGATGTTGCGCGGGCCGGTGGCCATGCCCGCGACGTAGGTGCCCAGTGAAACGAGGAGGGTTTCGGGGGTGCGCAGGCCACACCCGAGTGCTTCGACCGCCTTGTCGTTGGCGGTGGCGATGACGGGGACGCCGGCCGGGATTCCGGTGTGGGCGGCGGCGGCTTCGGTGACCTGACCCAGGGACTCTCCGGGCAGTACGAGATCGAAGAGCATGCGCCGCGGAATTCCGGACCTGGCCAGTTCGGCGTCGTCGTCCGTCCATTGCCAGGTGTCGGGGTCCAGGGGCCACAAGCCCGCGTAATTGGCCGCCGTGTCACGGCAGTTGCCGGTCAGACGGTGGCTGATGTAGCCGGATGAGGTGGTCACATACGCGGCGTCGGGGTCGGTGTGGGCGTACGGCATGGACACGCGCTCGTCCATCCAGCTCATGACGGGCTGGGCGAGGGTGCCGTCCGACTTCAGCACCGCTCGGCAGAACCGGATGGTGCACAGGCCCACGCCCATGATGTCCGCCGTGTCCCCGGTGAACGCCTCCATCGCCTGCCGGCTCGCCCGGCCGATCGACGTCCACAGGTCGTCGTCCGGGTGCTCCACGACGCCGGGGCGCGGGGTGGCGTAGGGGCGCAGATCGGCGCGTCCCTCGCTGACGGCATGGCCGTGTTCGTCGAAAACGGTCACCTTGGAGGACTGGGAGCCGTTGTCGATGCCGATGAAGTAGCGGGGACGGGTGCTGGTCATGCCCACTCCGGGGTGCGGGGCCCGGACGGCGGCGTCCGGGACGGTGGTGGAGGGAGGATAGGGGGCGCGGGCAGGGCCCCGGTTGCCGAGAACTCAACCGGGGCCGTGCCGACGGGGGTTGGTGAGCGCTTGGGCCCGGGTTCAGGCGTCGGTCGGGAAGATGGTGCCCTTGTTCATGATCCCGTTGGGGTCGAAGGTCTCCTTGAGCTTGGCGAGAATCGGGTAGGCGCTGCCGTGCTCCTGCGTCGTCCAGGGCGCGCGGTACTTGCCGATGCCGTGGTGGTGGACCATCGAGCCGCCGGCCTTGAGCGCTTCCTCGACGATGATCGCGTTCAGCGGGATGTGGTACTTGTTGATCTCGTCACGCGGGTCGCAGTTGATCTTGTAGTCGTAGACGAAGTACAGGTTGGTTCCCGTCTGGTAGCTGTGCGAGGAGTGAGCGCCCAGCATCACCAGGTCGTCGGCCGCGGGGAACTCGGTACGGATGCGGCGGATGACGTTCTCGTACAGCTCGACCGTGCGCGACCAGTCGACCGAGACCTCGGTGGTGTAGCCGAGTTCGGCCTGCTCGAGCATGACCTGCTTCTCGGCCTCGATCTTGTCGACGCCCCAGTTGAGGTTGTCGAACCAGTTCTCGATGAGCTTCGGGTCGACCTTGTCATGCGGGTACCGGCCGATGACGCGCTCGATCTCCTCGCTGGTGGCGCGCACGATGCCCTGCGGGCCCTCGGCGACGAAGACCACGACGACCTTGCCGTCGTAGAAGTGCGCGAAGTGCTGGCGGGCGTCCTCGGGCGAGTAGACGCGTACGACGGAAGGCTTGAAGCCGTTGGTGACGACCTCGCGGATGACCTTGATGCCGGTCGCGATGTCGTCCACGAGAAAGCCGTGGAACTCGTTATTCTCCGGCTGGTACTTGAAAATCTTGACGGTGACCTCGGTGATGTAGCACAGGGCGCCCTCGTTGCCGATGACGATGTGCCGGATGTCCGGGCCGGCCGCACGGCGCGGCACGTTCTTGATGCGTGTGACGGTGCCGTCGGGGAAGACCGCCTCCAGGCCGACGACCATGTCCTCGATCGCACCGTAGAGCGTGGAGAACTGGCCGATGGAACGGGTGGAGACCAGACCGCCGTACTGGGCAAGCGGCTTGGACTGGGGCGAGTGGCCGGTGGTCAGACCCTGTGCACGCAGTGCGTCCTCAAGGACCTGGAGCGGGACACCGCACTGGACGGTGGCCTGCATGTTCTCGGCGTCGATCTTGATGATCTCGTCGAGGCCGGACCCGTCCAGGACGAGGGTGTCCTCGACGGCCGTCTCCAGGCCGCCCTCGGTGCCGGTCCGGCCGGTGCGCGCGACGACGTTGATCTGGTGCTCGTTGGCGAAGGCCAGGACCTTCGCGATCTCCTCGGTGGAACGGGCGTTGACGATCGCGGCCGGGAGCGGGCCGTCGAAGATGTCGTGCACCGACTGGTACTTCTTGAACCGGTCGACGCTCGCATGCTTGAGCTGCTCCGCGTCCGTCACCACCCGCTCGGCGGGGACCACGTCCGTCAGACGGGCGACGATGTCTTCGCGGGTGAGCTTGGAGAGCGACTGGGCCATCGGGATCTACCTCGTGGAGTTCTGGGGGGGCGTAACTGGATGGATGTGCTGGCGTTCGGGTGGCGGGCTCAGCGGACCAGGTAGCCCCCGTCCACGGGGAGTACGTGGCCGTTGACGTAGTCCGAAGCGCGGGAGGCGAGAAAGACGGTGGCCCCCATCAGGTCGGCCACGTCGCCCCAACGGCCTGCCGGGATGTGGTCCAGCACTCGCTGATTGGTCTGCGGATCGGCCCGCGTCGCCTCGGTGATCTTCGTGGCGAAGTAGCCCGGGGCGATCGCGTTGACCTGGATGTTGTGCTGGGCGAGCTCATCGCAGTACGCCTTGGTGAAGCCGGCGATGCCGTGCTTGGTGGCCGCGTACGCGGGCGACCACTGGCCGCCCAGGAACGAGAACATCGACGCGACGTTGATGATCTTGCCGGAGCGCTGCGGAATCATGAACCGGATCGCCTCGTGGCTCAGCTCGAAGGGGGCCGTGAGGTTCACGCTGACCATCGGGTCCCACTCGGCGCGACCGAACTGCTCCACCTCGGCCAGCTTCGAGATGCCGGCCGAGTTCACCACGATGTCGACCGAGCCGAAGGCTTCGGCGCAGCCCTCGACGATCTGCCGCGGCACACCCGGCCGGGTCAGGTCGGCCGCCAGGAACTCCATGCGGCGCCCCTCGGCCTCGATCAGCTTCTGTGTGGTGCCGTCGTCGGCGGTGACCGACGGGACGAAGACGTTCGCGCCCGCCTTGGCGAGGGCCAGCGAGAATGCCTGGCCGAGACCGGTGTTGCCGCCGGTGACGACGGCGTTCTTGCCGTCGAGGGAGAAGAAGTCGAGGTTGAACTCGGTGATGTCCATGCGGAGTTCGCTCTTTCTGGATGCGCTACGAGGTGGGCCGGACGGGGCGTTGCGGAGCGGACGGGTGAGGTGCGTCAGGAGCCCAACGGCACCGGCTCGGGTGACGGGGTGGCGTGGTGAGTGCGTGCGGCCAGCTCGCGCCGCCGTGTTCGGTCGGTGAGGGTGGTGAGGAGCAGGCCGAGCAACGCCATGGCGAGGAGGAAGGCGAACAGGGTGCTGTAGCCGCCGCCGTGCTCGGGCACCACGGGTGTGGCCGACGGGTCGCCGATCCACCAGGCGCACAGCGCCGGCAGGAAGGCGTCGGGCAGGTACGCGAGCCCGGAGGCGAGCCCGATCACGCCGCCCCGCTCGTTCTCGGGCACCTCGACCTCGCCGACCTGTGCCCAATACACGCCGCGGCTGGCGAACACACACAGGCACAGCGCGAACATCAGCGCCAGCGCCACCCACTTGAAGGCTGAACTGCGCGGCAGCACGAGGAAGACCAGGGCCACGACCGCGCTGCCGGCGAACATCCAGCGCAGGAATCGGGGGGAGGACTTGGTGACCTTGTCGACGACCATTCCGCCGGCCGGTCCGGCCACGAACTGGAAGACGTAGGTGCGTACGACGCCGATGACGCCGATGAGCGCGGCCGCCATCCCGTACCGGTTCTCCAGCAGTGGGGAGAAGTAGCCGAGGGTCGTGTAGAAGCAGTACATCAGCATGACCGTGCCGCCGATCAGCCACGTGTACTTGTTCTTCGCGGCGAGCCACAGCTGCCTGAGGGTGACGGTGCTCGATCCCAGGGCGGCCAGGCGCTCCTTGTCGCCCTTCACGAACAGCCACACCAGCGCCGCGAAGACGAAGCAGAGGACGCCGTAGATCCTGATCAGCCACAGCACACCCGCCGCCTCGGCCACGGACGCGGCGACGATGGCCGTTCCGATGAAGCCGATGATCGTTGAGGTGACACCACGCACGCCCTCCAGGAAACCGAACAAGCGGCCCTGTTCCGAGGAGTCACCCAGCATTCCGATGGCTTTCACCAGAGCGGCCCAGTAAAGGCCCATTCCCATGACGGCCATCAGCAGATGCGCGGCCAGGGTTCCCCAGTACCCGGGGACGGTACCCAGGTACAGGTCCGCGACGCCCGTACCGGCCAGCGCGACCACAATCAGCGCCTTGGGTGAGAATTTGTCGGCGAACCAACCGCCGAAGAAATACATCACCATCGCGACGATGCCGAAGACCGACACGATGTTTCCGTAGTCCTGCGCCGAAAGGTCGAGAGCTCGTGCGGTCGGCCCGAGGAAAACGAACCGGATGTAGGCGACCTGAAAAATGACGCCGCCGGTCATCGACAGGATCAGGAAGCTGACCCACCTCTGTGACCTGGTCATCGGACGACCGGCTCACCGGGAGGAGCGGCCTGGGGGTTCGATGTCACGCTAACCACCTCGTCGTGGAAAAGCCGGGCAGGAGGACGTGCCCGAAAAAAGGCACAAAAAAAGAACAGTAATCCTCCGAGGGGAGGAGTTACTGTTCTCTGGTCTCTAGTAACTGCCACGAAGCGCACGGAAAATCTCCGCTGCTCCGGAAGCCGATATTCGTTTGTCGCTGCCCTTCTCCAGGGCTGCCCCGCAAAAGTAAATGGGCCGTGTCGCCGGTGTCAACCCCCGGCGCCGCGCGTCACATCTTCCAGACTTCCCTGTTGGACGAGGCGATGGCGGCGGCGCCTGCCTTCAGCGCCGCGAACACGTCGTCCCGGTCGCAGACGAGGCCACCCGCGATGAGCGGTACGTCGATGTCGGCCACGACCCAGGAGATGACCCGCGGCATACAGCCGGGCAGGATCTCCACGCAGTCCGCGTTCGACTTCCGTACCTGCGCCGCGAGGTTGTGGTACGAGAGGGAGTCGATGAGAAAGAAGCGGTGCACCGCGAAGAGGCCGAGCTCCCGGGCGGCACGGACCATGAACGCCTTCGAGCTGAGGATGCCGTCGGCGGCCGTCTTCTCCTTGACGTACCGCACGACGACCTCTTTGCCCGCGAAGCCCTCGATGAGGTCCACGTTCACCAGGACGATCCGGCCGTCGTCCTTCAGCCGCTGAACGATCGAGGGAAGGTCGAGCACCGACCCGTGGAGCAGGAAGACAATCTTGCACTCCGAGCGCAGGACGGCGTCGAGGCCCTCCTCGTCCTTCACGCTGGCGACGACCGGGTGCTCCTCCAGGAGCGAGGGCAGTGACGTGGCGTCCATGGTGGTCTCCGGGAAGTGCGATGAAGCGGAACGCCCCCAGCCTACGGTCGTGGGCCGGGCGCCGCTCCCCTGCCCAGAGGGCCCTGCGGCACGAGGCCGGGCGGAGCGGGACTGCCGGCCACCGGCAGTCATTGCCGACTTCGGTGCACCCGGGCAAGGAGCAGAACGGTGTCGTCGGCCGGGGAGCTCGGCACGAGGCGTTCGAGGATCTGGTCTGCGGCAGCCTCCAACGATTCCGGGACACGAGCCAGTTCCGTACGGAGTGCCTGAAGGCCCACGTCGATGTCGCGGTCGCGTGTCTCGATGAGGCCGTCGGTGTACAGCACGAGGGTGGCGCCGTCGGGCAGTTGAGCCTCGGTTGTCCGGAACGGCGAGCCGCCGACGCCGAGCGGTACCCCCAGCACCTCGTCGATGACATCGGTCCGGCCGTCCGGCTGGAGGACGAGAGGCGGCGGATGCCCTGCTCCGGCCATCCTGGCGCGTCCGCTGGCGGGGTCGTAGCTGATGTAGAGGCAGGTGGCGAGTTCGATGCCCGCCTCTTGGGCGCACAGGTCGAGTTCGGCGACCAGCTCGTCCGGCGCCTGGTGGTGCCGGGCCAGGGCCTTGGCGGTGATCCGCAGTCTGCCCATCGAAGCGGCGGCCGAGACGCCGTGCCCCATGACGTCGCCGACGATCAGTCCGACCTGGTCGCCGGGCAGGGCGATCACGTCGTACCAGTCACCGCCGACGTCCGTGACCCGGCCGCCCGGCAGATAGCGGTGCGCGATGTGCAGATACGGGCTGGTCCCCAGCGAGCTGGGCAGCAGGGCCCGCTGGAGGGTGAGTGCGATATCTCTTTCGCGGCTGTAGAGACGCGCGTTGTCCAGGCACAGCGCGGCGCGGGAGGCGAGTTCGCCGGCCAGGGAGAGGTCAGGCTCGGTGAAGGTCGCTCGTGCCGCTGACCGGCCGAACATGGCGATTCCCTGGACCGTTCCCCGGGCGATGAGCGGGGCGAGCAGCAGACACGCCAGGCCGCTGTCGGCCATCAGCCGGGCCCGGTGTTCGTCCATCATGGTGCGGGCGATGAATTCCTGGTTCACCGGGACGGCGATAGGGCGGCCGGTGCGCAGCATCTGGTGCACGGCCGAGCCCGGTGGATAGTGCACGACGTCCAGGCCGCTCACCAGTTCCGTCGCCGGTGCGGGCAGGACGGTCCCGTGGGCGATCCGGCGGGTCATCACCGGCAGCGCCGGGTCGAAAGCCTCCCGCTCGTCGAGCCAGTCCACGAGTTCCACGACGGCTCCGTCCGCGAAATCCGGAACCGTGGCATCGACCAGCTCCTGGGCCGTGGTCACGACGTCCAGGGTGGTGCCGATCCGGGCGGCAGCCCGGTCCAGCAGCGCCAGCCGCTGACGGGTGGCGGTCGCCTCCACGATCGCCTGCTCCCGGTCGGTCACGTCCACCAGCAGCCCACCCACTCCCTGGCGGGTGCCGACCGCCTGGGTGAGCGGGAAGAAGCTCACGGACAGCACCAGGTCCCGGTCCGGGTGGCCGAGGGTGCGCATCCCCACCCGCGCCCCGACAACGGTCCGTCCCTCGGCGACGACGGTGCGCAGCATGCGCTCGTATTCGCCGCCCTCCGAGGTGATCATGATCTCGGTGAGGCGGCGGCCGAGGTGTTCCGCGATGGGGAGTCCGTTCATGTCCGCGAGAGCCTGGTTGAGGTGCAGGTAACGCAGGTTCTCGTCGAGCATGACCAGGCCGATGGGGCAGCGCTCGAAGAGTGCGTCGAGGAAGACGAGGTTGGTCTTCACCCTGTCCAGCTCGTCGCCGCGGCTCGCCAGCGCCATGACCACCGAACGGCCTTCGACCCCGGTCACCGGGAAGACCCGGAATCCGCAGTCGAAGTCCGTCCCGTCCTGGTGCCGGGCGAGCAGACGGCCGCGCCAGTACCCCTGGGCCCGTCCGCGCGCGGCCATGCGGGAGCAGGTGCCGGGCTCGTCCCCGGAGGGCTCGGCGAAGAGCACGGCACCGGGCTTTGCCAGCACGTCCGGTGCCTGGTGCCCGAAGAGGTCGTGTGCGCCCGGCCCCCAGTAGCAGATCCGGTCCTCGTCATCGATGCCGAATACGGCTACGGCCACGTGTTCCAGCAGCGAGCCGGGCTCCGACCGGAGCGAGGCACCGGCATTCGCGTCGCTCGGTCGATCTGCTGGCACCGATCCTCCGCACGCACCGCATCGTGGCCGGTCCGCCCTCCGGACGGCAGAGCGGCTCTCTTCATTCTGCGCTCCTCCCGCATCCGGGGACACTTCGGCGGGCGCACGGGCCAGGCGCCCGGGTGGGGGCGGCACCTCGGGTCCCCGCCACCGCCACCCGAATGGCCCACGTGCCCGTAGTGGCCCCCGTCTCTCCCCTCCGCCGCGACTGCCCACGCAGTCGGCCCGGGGCGCGGGCATGCACTGGATGTACTGGAAGCTCTCGATGAGCCGCAGCGCTGCGAATCCTCGCCGGACCGGCCGGGCCACGGTGGTGCGCTGCCCTGCCGGAGGCGCTCCCTCCCCCCACGCCAGTGCACTTCTGAGGAGTTTCCCCGCCATGCCCAGTCCCCACCTCTTCCCCAAGCCGCTCGCCGCCGCCTGCGGCGCCCTTGCCCTCGCCGTCCCGCTCACCGCCTGCGGGGGCACCTCCGGTGCCGACCCGAACGCCAAGGAGATCACCGTCTACAGCGCCGACGGCCTCAAGAGCGAGCAGGGCGACGGCTTCTACGACAAGGTCTTCCGGGACTTCGAGAAGAAGACCGGCATCAAGGTCAACTACGTCGAGTCAGGCTCCGGCGCGGCGGTCCAGCGCCTTGCCCGCGAGCGGGCCAACGCCCAGGCGGACGTGGTCGTCACCCTTCCACCGTTCATTCAGCAGGCCGACGGCAAGGGTCTGCTGGACACCTACCGCCCCCAGGGCTCCGACCGGGTCGCCGCCGCCGACAAGGACCCGGGCGGCAAGTGGACGTCGGTCGTCAACAACTACTTCTGCTTCATCCACAACAAGAAGGAACTGGGCAAGGCCCCCGCCACCTGGCAGGACCTGCTGGACCCGAAGTTCAAGAACAAGCTCCAGTACTCCACCCCTGGGGTCGCCGGCGACGGCACGGCCGTCATCATCAAGGCCCTGCATGATTTCGGCGGCCGGCGCCCCGCCATGGACTTCCTCAAGAAGCTCCAGGCAAACAACGTCGGTCCGTCCTCCTCCACCGGCCAGCTCGCCCCCAAGACCGACAAGGGCGAACTCCTGGTCGCCAACGGCGACGTCCAGATGAACTACGCCAACATGAAGTCGATGCCCAACCAGGGCATCTTCTTCCCCGCCGCCAGCCCCGGCAGCAAGCCCTCCACCTTCGCCCTGCCTTACGCTGCCGGCCTGGTCAAGAACGCGCCGCACCGCGCCAACGGCGAAAAGTTCCTCGACCACCTCCTCTCGACAGAGGTACAGAAGGAGGTCTCCTCGGTCGGCGGTGGCTTCCCCGCCCGCAAGGACGTCAAAGCCACCGACCCCCACGCCACCGAACTCGCCGCCCTCATGAAAGGCGTCGAGATCTTCCGGCCCAACTGGAACGACATCGAGAAGAACCTGGACTCCTACATAGCGGCCTGGAAGACAGCCACGGGGAGCTGAGGGGCGAGTTTCCTGCCCCCGCGTGCGGTGACAGGAAACTCACGCTGCGACGGTCGGCCGCCCTTGGGGCCATAGACCCTCGGCGGCTTCGGCAACCGCGGACACGGTCGCCGCGAACGGCCTCCGCCCTCGTCTGCGGCAGCGGATCACCGCACTCCTCGCAGTCCCGCCGAACCGTCCCACCATCCCCGCACCGCAGATCACCGGTCACTCCGAAATCGGACACGCCGAGGGCGCAGCACGATGGTCACGGATCCCATGGCGCCCACCCCACTCCCCTGGCCGCTCCGTCAGGAACTGCGGTCCGAGAGTGGACCGCCGCGCCTCCTGCTCATCCACACACCTGCCTGACGCCATCGACCGCAACCGCAAAACGGAAATATCGCACCAGAACGCTAAAGTCGCCAGGTGAGCCAAACCGAGGAACACGCGGAGGGCGCGGGCCCGTTCACCACCCGGCTGACCTGGCGCCTTCTGGATGGGGGCACCGCGGTCTGGGAGTCACGCCCGGCACGCAAGCGTGGCCTGCTGACCGTGCGGGTCCCTGGCGGGCTGGCGCCCCGTTCCCGCAGAGCGGACAGCGTGTCGGTCAGTCGACTGCGCAGCCTGAACGCCATTACCTCGGCCGCGTTCACAGTCGGCGGTGCCCTTTTCGCTCTCGGGGCAGGGGCTGCTCAGTTCGGCCCGGGCGACGCGACCAGCGCATGGGTCTACTTCGTCGGCGGCCTCTTCTTCAACGCCGGCGGCTACGCCTCACTGCTCCAGGCCGTCAACGCTCCCCGCCGGGACAGCGGGACCGCCGCGCTGGCGACGGGGAGCTGGAGGTGGTGGAGCTACGAGCCCGCGCGGATCGACTGGCTCAGCACCTGCGTGCTGTTCGTGGGAACGCTCGTGTTCGGCATCAACCTGCTGGATTCCCTGTTGCAGGGACTTTCGGTCCAGCAGGTGAACAGGCTGATCTGGGCCCCTGACATGGTCGGATGCATCCTGTTCCTGATCTCGGGGCACCTCGCGCTGGTCGAGGTCTGCCACGGCCGACCACGCGTCCGTCCCCGAGACCTGGGATGGTGGATCGTCGCGATCAACCAACTCGGATCCGTCCTCTTCATGGTTTCGGCCCTCGCCGCCTTCACGCGTCCCACGACCGGAAGCATGGTGAACGTCGGCATCGCCAACTGGGGGACGCTCGCGGGAGCACTGTGCTTCTCCGTCGGAGGTGCGCTCCAGTTCTTCGAGCGCCCCTGACCGTCGGTGGACGCTTCTCCCGGCCGGGAGAATCCGGGGAGCTCGCGCCGTCACTCGGGTCGCCATAGTTGCCTCGCGGAAATTGTTTCCCGTGTAAGAGGTTTTGTGGGTGACCCTTGGGTATGCGGCCGTGTGACGGCATGACGGGGAACCAGAGAGGAGCAGCCATGGCGACGGCAGCGACGCAGGACCACATAGCGGTGCCCCGCTCGGATACGGACACAGCGCCTGAGTCTGCTCAGTCTTCCTTGCCCCTGGTGGAGGATGCGCGACGCGTGGCCCCCCTGGACGCGCGCCGCCTGTCGAAGCTGTTCTTCGACCGGTTGTCGGTCCTGGAAGAAGGCACGGCGGAGTACCAGTACGCGCGCAACACGCTCATCGAGATGAACCTGTCGCTGGTGCGCTACGTCGCGCGCCGCTTCCGCAGCCGCGGGCAGGACATGGAAGACATCGTGCAGGTCGGCACGATCGGTCTGATCAAGGCCATCGACCGCTTCGACGTATCGCTGGAGAACGAGTTCACCACCTTCTCGATCCCCTACATCACCGGGGAGATCAAGCGGTTCTTCCGCGACACGACCTGGTCGGTACACGTCCCGCGCCGGCTCCAGGAGCTGCGCGTCGACCTCGCGCGCGCCCGCGAGGAGCTGGAGGGGCGCGGCATTGCCGAACCGTCCGTCGCCGACCTCGCCGAGCATCTGGAGCTTTCGGAGGAGGAGGTCATTGAAGGGCTGGTGGCCTGCAACGGCTATGACGCCGACTCCATCGACCGGCCCATCGAAGCAGGTGGCGGTGGCAAGCAGCAGACCGGGCTCGTCGCCGATCTCGTCGGCAACGAGGACCCCGCGCTCGCCCTGGCCGAAGACCTCCAGGCCCTCAAGCCGCACCTGGCCCAGCTCGACGAGCGGGAGCGCACCCTCATCGAGCTCCGCTTCGGCGCGGAGATGACACAGACCGAGATCGGCAAGGAAATGGGCATCTCCCAGATGCACGTCTCCCGCCTCCTCACCCGCGCTTGCGCCACCCTGCGCGAAGGCCTCCTCGCCGAAGGCTGACCACCCGCAGGACCCGCGCCAGTTGGCATCGCCCTTGCCTGCCCCCGACCCGGGGGCAGGCAAGTTGCCTCGCCCGCGACCACGGCCCTCGCACGAAGCTGACCAGCCCCCCATGCGCTCGCGCGGGGTCCCCAACTGGAGCACGCGCCGGCCGCTGCCAGGAGGGTGGAGGCCCCACAGCGTAGGGGGATGCGTGCGCCGACTCCCCCCTCGTCGGACGCGTCTGCACGCGCGGGTCATGGGTAGGTCCTGCGGCCTGACGGCCCTCGGTGCAAAGTGGGGATATGGGCTTCCGACGGCGCCTTACGGATCTGTGGCAGCCATGGCATTCGGGTCAGGCACTGTTGGCGATACCGCTCGGGCTGATCGCCGCGATCACGGTCGTCGACATTCTGGCTCCGGGGGACATTCACCTGGGGCCCCTGCTGATCGTCGCCCCGGCAATCACTCCCTGGTTCGCCGGCCCCTGGCTGACGGGACTGGTCGGTGCGCTCGCGGTGGCGGCCCAGGCGATCATCGCCGTCCTGCGTGACCAGGACGAACTGTTCTCGACCAACCACCAGGTGCAGATCGCGGCGCTCGCGTTGCTCTCGCTCGTCATCGTGGTCTTCAGCCGCCAGCGCGAGCGCCGCAATCGTCAGCTGGACCGCGTGCGGTCGGTGTCCGAAGCCACGCAACGCGTGGTCATCCCTCCGCTTCCCCATCGAATGGGCCCGCTGCGGATCGCCTCGGCGTACCGGGCCGCCGATGACGAGGCGATGATCGGCGGGGACCTGTACGCGGCGGCCCGGACCAGGAGGGGCGCACGGCTCCTCATCGGTGACGTCCGCGGCAAAGGCATGACCGCGATCAGCGACGCCTCCGTGATCATGGGTTCTTTCCGGGAAGCCGCCCACCGGTCGGCCACGCTCGCGGAAGTGGTCGTCGCCCTCGAAGCAAGCATCCGCCGGCATCTGACCGAGCACGCCCCGCACTCCGAGGCGGACGAGCTGTACGAGCAATTCGTCACCGCTCTGGTGCTCGACATCCACGACGAAGAACCCGTGGCGCAAATGATCAATTGCGGGCACCCCCCGCCCCTACTACTGCACAAGCATCGCGTGACCGGCCTGCACCCGAGCCAGGCCGAGCCTCCGCTGGGAATGTACGACCTGCCGAGGACCGGCCTCACCCTCGATCCGTTCCCTTTCGGGGACGATGACACGCTGCTCCTCTACACCGACGGCATCATCGAGGCCCGCTCCCCCGACGGCGCCTTCTACCCGCTCGCCGAGCGCGTCGCCCAATGGACCGACAGCGGTCCCGAAGCGCTGCTGCACCACATCCGCGCCGACCTCATAGCCCATGTCGGCGGGCAGCTGAACGATGACGCGGCCGCGGTGGCCATTCAACGCTCACCCAAACTCGCCCCCGGCCAGCAGCTCAGGAAGATGGTCCGCGTCAGCTCGCCCGACGGGTCAGGTTGATGGGCCGGGAGGCAGGTGGACGGTCATGATCAGGTGGCATGTCTCGGTGCCGGTGCCCCGGTAGGTATGGGGGGCGTCGCCGTCGAATGTCGCGGTCTGTCCGGCTTCGACGGAGTGCTCGTCGCGGTCGACGATCAGCGTCATCCGTCCGACGGTGACGCTGACGGTTTCGACGACGCCGGCCTGATGGGGGTGGCTGGGGTATTCCTCACCGGGTTCCAGCTTCCAGCGCCAGACCTCGGTGGCGGCCGGACCCGATGTCGTCAGCATGAGCCGGGCCTCACTGCCGTGCGGCCCGGTCCACAGGGGCGTGATGGCGTCGGCGGACACCACGCGTACGCGCTCCTCGGGGCGCCCCTCCATCAGGGCGGAGACCGAGAGGCCGAGGGTGTCGGCCAGCCGGACCAGCGTGGCGAAGTTCGGGTTGCCCGTCGCCCTCTCCAGCGCGACCAGGGCGCCCTTGCTGACGCCGGCACGTCGGCCGAGTTCGTCCAGGGACAGCCCGGCGCGGGTGCGGGCCGCCCTGACGTTGTGCGCGAGCGTCCGCAGGGCTGCCTCGGTCTCGGCCATCTGTCAACCCTCCTCGTGGAGTAAACCCGTCCAACGCACCGCCGGATCGTCGATGGACGCCCCTCAGTCGGTTGGTTGTACGGTCTAGTCGTTCCATTGGCATAGTAAGGGATGTACGTACCGTGATCGCTCTGCTGTTGGCCCTGGGCAGCTCCCTCGCCTACGGATGCGCCGACTTCCTCGGCGGCCTCGGCTCCCGCAAGGCCCATGTCCTGCGCACCGTGATGATCGCCGCACCGGCCTCCCTGGCGGTCGAGCTCCTGCTGTGGCCGTTCCTCGGCGCCTCCTTCAGCGACCGGACCATCGCCTGGGGCGCTGCCTCCGGTGTCGCGTCTGCCGCCGCCTTCGCCATGCTCTACAAGACCCTGGCCATGGGCCCGATGAACGTGCTTTCCCCGGTGACCGCGCTGGTCTCCGCCGTGCTGCCGGTCGGTGTGGGCCTGGTGCAGGGCGAGCACCTGGGCCTGGCCGGGTTGCTCGGCCTGCCGCTCGCGCTGGTGGCGGTCGTACTCGTCAGCGCCGGACACGGCGCCGGCGCGGCCCGCCCTTCGCGCACCGCACTGCTGCTGGCCTTCGGCGCCGGCGCCGCCATCGCCCTCCAGCTGGTCTTCCTGCACCAGGCGCCGTCCGACAGCGGCGTGGGTCCGCTGATCGTCGGCCGCGCGGTCTCGTCTGCCGTCACCCTGGCCGCGGCCGGACTCATGTACCGCAAGCTCGGCTCGGAGCGGCCCGCCTACGGGATGTCGGCCACGGCCGGTGTCCTGGACTCGGTGGCGAACCTGCTGTTCCTGCTCGCCTCCCGCAACGGCGACCTCGCCGTCGTCGCCGTGATCACCGCGCTCTACCCGGCCGGCACCGTCCTTCTCGCCCGCACCGTCCTGGCCGAACGCATCCACCGCGGCCAACTCGTCGGCCTGGGCACCGCAGCCATCGCCGTCAGCCTGCTCGCCCTCACCTGACCCGCCGCCCGGGCCTGCCCGTCCCTGCGCCGGCCGACGGTCCGGGCGACGGGATTCGCGCAAGCCCGAGCCCCTGGGCCGGCAGACCTCCTGCACGACAGGCGGTCGACCTCCCTCGTAGGCTGATCTCTCACGTGACGGAAAGGAGGCTGAGGTGGCCGGGACGACGGTGGCCGAGGTGATGGCCGAGCTGGCCGAGCTCGAGGACCCGAAGGCACGCGCGGTGAACGAGAAGCACGGCGACGATCACGGTGTGAACCTCAGCAAACTGCGCGCGCTCGCGAAACGGCTGAAGACGCAGCAGGAACTCGCGTGCCGGCTCTGGGAGACGGATGACACCGCGGCGAAGCTGCTGGCGATCCTGATCTGCCGCCCGAAGGCGTTCGAGCGGGACGAGCTGGACAGCATGTTGCGCGCGGCGCGCACGCCCAAGGTGCACGACTGGCTCGTGAACTACGTGGTGAAGAAGAACCCCCACTCCGAAGAGCTTCGCCTGGCCTGGTCCGCCGATGTGGATCCGGTGGTCGCCAGTGCGGGCTGGGCGCTGACCACCGAACGCGTGGCGAAGAAGCCCGAGGGCCTCGACCTCGCGGGCCTGCTCGACGTCATCGAGGCGGAGATGAAAGACGCCCCGGATCGCCTGCAGTGGGCGATGAACCACTGCCTGGCTCAGATCGGGATCGAGCACGCCGAGCACCGCACCCGCGCGATCGACATCGGTGAGCGCCTGGGGGTCCTCAGGGACTACCCGACTCCCCCGGGCTGCACGTCTCCGTTCGCGCCCACCTGGATCACCGAGATGGTGCGCCGACAGCACGACAAGACGGTGGCTTGATCAGGTCGCCGGCGCCAGGGGGACCGTCAGCCGCAGGCCGTCGCCGCAAGTCGTCGCTCCGAGCGCGGAGATATCGAGCGACTGGACAACAACGGTCTCCGACGGCGGGCGCGCTCAACTGGCGGAGACCTGTTCGGGTTCGGTGAGAGCAGTCGGCGCGGAGTCCCCGATCGCGACGCCCGGGGGCTGAAATGCGCCTTGTCCCTCGGAGCCGGTCTTGAGCGGCGGGGTGACCGCCTGAGGTCGCGGAGCCCTTCGCTGGGGTGTGGTGAGGACGGCCAGGCAGCCGACGACCAGGGTGATGCCGCCCCAACCCAGCAGGGGTAGGCGTTCCCCGACAACCAGCACAGCCAGCACGGCTGCGACGGCGGGCTCCAGCAGGGAGAGGGTGGTCGCCGTGCTCGCGGGGACGTGCGCCAGGCCCCAGCCGAACAGGACGTAGCCGATGAACATGGGCACCAGGGCCATGTACGCGCCGACGGCCGCGTTCGGCCAGGAGGCGACGAGCGGGGCGCCGGTCGCCAGCAGCACAGGCAGAAGCAGCACACCGCCCAGCCCGAAGACGCTCCCCATCGCCGCGCCGGAGGAGACACCACGGTTGATCAGCCGGTGTGCCGCCCAGGAATACAGGGCATAGGTGAGCCCTGCCACCAGGCCAAGCCCCACACCCGACACGGTCATCCGCACCGACCCGGCCCCAGAAGTGGCGTGCGCCTTGGTCGCTTCGGCCACGCACAGCAGTACCGTCCCCGAGAGCCCGAGGGCGGCGCCGAGCATCCAGCGGCGCGTCAGTCGGCGCCCGTCCACGACGCGCTCGATCAGGGCCGAGGCGAGCGGCGCCGAGCCGATCGAGACCACCGTCCCGGCGGCGACCCCGGCCAGGTGCATGGAGCTGTAGAACGCCAGAGGGTAGATCGCCACTGCCATCGCGCCGAGCAGCACCACACCACGCTGCGCACGCAGACCGGACACTTCCCGTGCGATACGAACCGCGGCCATCAGGGCCTGAAGCAGGCCGCCGAGGCCCATGGCGACGGCCCCGATCGCGAGAGGGCCCACCGATGGGGCGAAGGTGGCGGCGGTGCCGGTGGTCCCCCACAGCACCGACGCCAGGAGCACGCAAAGCGACCCCACGCGCACCGATCGGGCCGCACGTCCGGCGGGCCGCGTCACAGCCCGTCCACCAGGTTGGCCGCCATCGTCCGCGCATGCTCCAGACGCGTAGCCGCGCCTTCCAGGCCGGCACGCGCCATCGCGCCTTCCAACAGGAACGCCAGCTGCTCCGCCACCGCACGGGTCTCCTCGGGCCGCCCGGGCAGCAGTTCCTCAAGGTGTCCGGCGAGCAGCGACTCGACCTCCTCCTTGTGCCGGCGCACCACGGCCCGGCCCTCGTCCCCGGCGGGCAACTCGGCAGCCGCATTCAGCAGACCGCACCCCCGAAAGCCGTGCTCATAGGCGAAAGCCGCGTGGTCGACGTATGCGTCGAAGACGGCGAGCACGCCACCCCGCCCACCATCGGCCTCTTCCAGCCGCCGCCGGTACAGGCCCATCCACTCCTCATGGCGCGCATCGAGGTACGCCCTGACGAGGTCCGCCTTCGAGGAGAAGTTGTTGTACAGGCTCATCTTCGCGACGCCGGCCTCGGCGGTGATCGTGTCGATCCCCGTCGCCGACACGCCGTCCGCATAGAAGCGGCGCGACGCGGCGAGGAGCAGCCGCTCGCGCGCGCTCCCCCGCCGCCTCGCGGGCTGCTCCACCGCCTTGCTGGTATCGCTCATCACGCGCTCCCTTCCATATTAGGTAGGTCAGTCTACCTAGCAGGAAAGCGGCGCTCAACCGCCGAACGGGGCGTTGCATCTCCCGCGGCGCCACTGGAGGTGCCTCCCGCACACAGAGCCGGAGGGCGCTCGCCCCGTCTCCGGCGGCGAGGCCCGGCCGAGGGACCCTCGGTGCGGTTTGACCGACGACGGCCGACGACAGTCGCTCAGCGGCATGAGCCGCCTCAGCACCGCTTTGCGCCGACGAATGCTCGCTGGTGCACGGCACCAGCGTTGGCCAAGCTACGGCTTGTTGTTGCTCTTCTCCGGCCGTGCGGGACTACTCCCTGGTGGCCTCACCCCGCAACGCCTTACGGACCTGTTCGCCGCTCAGACCGATGGCGGTGGTGATGGTGTCGCGCGGGATCCCCCGCTGGTGCGCGGCGCGCATGGCGGCGTTGCGCCGGGCGGTGAGGGCCTTCTTCCGGTCGAGGCCGGCCACGGTGCGTTGGAGGAGGAGGGCCCAGGCGAGAAGGGCCCGCCCCTGCCAGTGCCTGAAGGTGTGGGCGAGCGGGCGGTTTCGGGGTGCGGGTGTGGTGCTGCCGGCCAACTGGACTCCCCCTGGTCGACTACTGGTGTGTCGACGGTGACGGGGCGCGGGGTGGGTCAGCAAGGGCGCGAAACGAACCTGTGTCTGCGCCCCGGCGTTACAGGGCGCTGGTGTCGAGCTCAAGCCCGAATGGCGCGGGCAAGTGCAGGGACGTCCCGTAGGGGTGGGGGCCGTCGGCACGGGTGTAGCCCAGCCGACCCGGCTCGGAGTACAGCGTGACGGACCGCTCCTGACGGTCGACGAGGAGATACAGCGGCGCCCCGTACTCGGCGTACCGCTTCCGCTTCACCACGCGGTCCGTGTCACCGTTGGACTCCGAGGTGACCTCGACGACCAGGAGGGTATCCGCCGGGAGCAGCGCCCCGGCGCCCTTCGCTGCCGAGGCCGGCACCACGGCGATATCCGGCACGTACCAGTTGCTCGATCCGGGCAGGTCGAGATTGCCCGAGCCGGTGACGCAGTCCAGTTCCCGGGCCCTCGCGCGGATTTGGTCCCGGATCGTCTCGGCGGTGGCTTCGTGGCCCCAGTCGGGTGCCACAGGCTCGATGACTCCCTCGACGATCTGGGCTCGGTCGCCGCGGATGTGCTGGACCGCGTACTTGAGGGCGCGTTCGGGATCGACGCCTTCGCTGTAGTCGGCGGCCTCGATCCTCATCGTCACCGTCCTTCGGGCCGCTGCTGCGCGGCTGTGGGGCTTCACAGAGTATTCAACGTCCGGCCCGCGCAGCCGCGCGAACACCGGTTGGGTCACCCCGACCAACACACAACGGCCCAGTACGGCCGGGCCGCCGGAGCCCTCCTCGCCCGTGGCGGCGCTTTCGGCACAGATGACGACAGCGCGGCCGCGTCAGGGGAACCAGCGGGCCCCGCCCGCCGATGACCAATCCCGAGCTCACGGAAACCGAGTGCCCGATCACGACGTTCTACGTCTCGATGGCTGCGAGAGTCCTTTCCGGGCTGCTGGCAGCCCCTGGGCACGTTGAAGTCGGCCGGCGAGGAAGGGCACACCGATGGCAGCCACCGCACCTGATCCCCAGCAAAGGGCGGCTCAGGACCGTATCGTCGCGACAGTCACATCCCTTCAAGCCGACCTGGCTCGCACCGATGCCAAGGCGAGCCTGCTGCTGGCTCTGTCCGGAGCCGCACTTGTGGCGCTGGCCTCATCGGCATCGGACCTCCACCCGACCGTTCCAGCTGCCGTGGCCGCCTCCCTCTCTGCCGCTGCGCTGTTGACCTCGACGCTGATCCTGTTATTCGCGATACGTCCGCACCTCGGAGGCGAGGGATAGACGAGCTGGTCTCGGCTCAGCACCGACCAATTGCGCGATCAACTCGCCTCCGGCTACCAGGTCGAGCACCTGAAGTTCATGGCCAACCTCGCCATGCGGAAGTTTCGTCGTATCCGGGCCGCGGTTGACTGCATGCTTGCCGGGCTCGGCCTACTGGCTGTCGCTGTCGCCCTCGTCGCAGCGGCCTGATCCGGCTGCCGTGTCCCTGTTTTCCAGTAGTCAAAGCAGGCAAAGACACCGGCTGAGGTCGGGCAGCCTGGTCGCGGTGCCCGATCGCCCCGGCGGGCTGTCGGCTACGTCGGTGCAATGGGCTCCTGACGCACCGACGACCGACGACCGACGAAGGCGCCGGCTGGGCGAAGCCGGGCTCACCCCAGCACGAGTGGCCCAATTGTGTTCCCGATCGGGCTCGACTCGACGCCTGCACACCACACACCGCGACGCCCGACGTTCTGGCTTCTCTGCGTCGCACACGTGCCCGCGTCCGCCGTCAGCACGGTGTCCGCCGCCAGCAGGGTGTCCGCCGAGATGGAGGCCGCCACCTCCATGCCACAGCCTGGCGCCGCACCTTCAGCTGAGGATCTCGGCCGGTTTGGTCATCGGCCCCCCTGCATCACCGGTGTTGATCGTTCCTGCCGGCTCGAACAGCAGGATCGCGGTCTCCTCGTCCGCCACGGGGCAGTGTTCAATTCCACTGGGAACCACGAACAGCTCGCCAGGCTCCAACACCACAGTGCCGTCTCTGAGCTGAAGGGTGAGACGCCCACTGATGACCAGGAACAATTCATCGGTGTCCTCGTGAGTGTGCCAGACGAACTCTCCCTTCAATTTGGCCAGCTTGACCTCGTAGTCGTTGAGAACAGCCACCTTCTTCTGCGACCACAATTCATTGAACTGCGAAAGCTTTTCAGCGAGGTTGACAGGAGCAGCCGCTGACTTGGACATACGGAATCCTTCCTCAAGGTCAGGCACCGAGAGCGACTCTCGGGCCCTCCAACCGGTGCTTTGAGCCTGCCGCACTCGCGATCCGTGAGTCTTGTACGTTCCTGGCATGTCCGCTGACCGCCCCCGAACGTCCGTCAACGCCTGGAGGCCACCGGTCCCCGGGATCGCCGAGGTCTTCCACGCGCACTTCACCGACCACACGTACCCGGCCCACACCCACGACACGTGGGACCTGATGATCCTCGACGACGGCTCGGTGGACTTCGCGCTCGATCGCCGACGTCACGGGGCGACGGGGAACGCAGGAGTACTCCTGCTGCCTCCGGGCGTCCCCCATGACGGTCGGACGGTCACGGCGTCCGGGTTCCGCAAACGCAACCTCTACCTCGACGACTCCGTACTCCCCCGGCATTTGGCCGGCCACGCAGTGGACACTCCGGTCCTCACCGATGGGTTTTTGCGCTGCCGGATCGATCAGCTGCACACCGCGCTCGCCCACGCCGGAGACGAGTTCGAAGCCGAGTCCCGCCTCTCGTTCATCCGGGAAAGGCTCCACTTCCACCTCGCGGCACTCCAGCCCCGCGCACCAGGGCGAGAGGCAAACCGCCTCGCCACTGAGCTGCGGGAACTACTGGACTCACGGATCCACCCGGGCCTTTCCCTGCAGGAGGCCGCAGCCACCCTGCATGCCCACCCCACCCACTTGATCCGCTGTTTCAAGCAGACATATGGCCTTCCGCCACACACCTATCTCACCGGAAAGCGCATCGACCGAGCACGTCGCCTTCTCCTCGACGGCCACCGGCCCGCCAAGGTCGCCACAGCCGTGGGATTTCACGACCAAGCCCATCTGAACCGGCACTTCACACGTCACGTGGGCACCACTCCCGCGCGGTACCAGCGCACTCGCATCTGAGCAGGTGAGCCGTCGGGCGAACCGCGCCCCCGCTCACAAACCAGGGCCGTAGGACACTATGAGTGCGACTGCCGAAAGGGCCGGCAGGCCGAGACAGTTGATCCAGAACTGGTGCGTCCCCTGCGGCCGGCCCCGCCGTTCGCCGACAGGTCCGCCGCATCAGGATGCGGCGGACCTGCTGACCGAGGACGGGCCAGGGCGCCGGTGCGATGCGGAGGTGGCCCTCCCCTTCATCGTCCAGGGACCGCCCGCACGTGGCCGGTCCCTGGCGTCACCGCCATACGGACCGCAGCTCCCGTACCTCCAGATGCTCGATGCGAGCCGCGCCGCCGTCCGCGAATGCCTGGAGGGCGGTGTCATCGCTGCCGGGGAAGATCTGGTCGGTGAGACAGACCCGGCCGTCCTGGGCGAAGACCTCGACAGACGAGGCGTCCACGAGGATGTGCAGTTGGAGCCTGCCGCCCTCAGGAAGGCTGAGCGGTGCGCGGTGGACGCCGGGGAAGTCATCGTGGAAGGCGATGACGCCGGAGGCTGTGCGGTCCACGTACAGCTCGCCGCTGTCCATGTCGTAGCCGACGCGGGTGCGGTGGCCGTTCCCGACGCGGACCTCCAGGCCGAAGCGCTGAGCGCCGCCTGCCGCGCTGAGCTCGGCCTCGACTTCGTAGCAGAGTCCCGTGTCACGCACCAGGGTCGGCGTGCTGCCCGCCGCTACGTCCTTGCCGTCCAGCCGCGCCAGTGGACGGCCCCGCAGGGCCGCCAGCTCGGCGACCGGCCGCTGGACGAGCACGGCTCCCCCGTCCTCGACCGGGGCGCTGGTCAGAGCGAGTTCGCGCGGGAAGCTCATGGCGCTGCGCCAGGGTTGGGTGGGGATGCGCTCGCCGTACTGCCAGTTGTTCATCCAGGCGACGAGGACGCGGCGGCCACCGGGGACGTCGTTGTAGGTGACTCCGGCGTAGAAGTCGGCGCCGTGGTCGAGCCAGCGGACGTCGGGGCCGCCGGTGTCGGCGGTGAAGGTGGTGCCGTCGAAGTCGCCGAGGAAATACTGGCCCGCTGAACCCCCAGCGGGGCCCCCGGGGTTGAGATTGACGATCAGAACCCAGCGACTGCCGCCACCGTCGACGGGGAGCTCGAACAGGTCGGGGCACTCCCATATCCCACCGGTCGCGCCGGTCGGGCCGAAGTCGCTCAGGTGGGTCCATTCCTTGAGGTCGGGAGAGGAGTAGAGCTGGACCTTGTACGCGGTGGAAAGGGCGAGGACCATCACCCAGCGGCTTGTGGGGGCGTGCCAGAAGACCTTCGGGTCACGGAAGTTGGCCGACGCGATGTCCAGAACGGGGTTGCCGTCGTACTTCGCCCAGCTTCTGCCACCGTCCGTACTGAAGGCCAGGGATTGCCGCTGGCCGCTGCCGTCCTTCAGGTGGCTGGTGTAAATGGCGACGAGCGGAGGGTTGTCGGCGGTGCCCAGGCCACTGGTGTTGTCGTGGTCGAAGACGGCACTGCCGGAGAAGATCATCTCTGTGTCGTCGTGCAGGAGGGCGACATCCAGCTCACGCCAGTGCGTCAGATCCTTGCTCACGGCGTGGCCCCAGGACATGTTGCCCCAGGTGTCGCCGTCCGGGTTGTACTGGAAGAAGAGGTGGTAGGTGCCGTCGTGATACAGCAGCCCGTTGGGGTCGTTCATCCAGTTGCGTGCCGGTGAGAAGTGCAGTTGAGGGCGGTAGAGCTCGTCGTACCCAGCGGCTGTCGCGGCGGCCGAAGTGGCGGATGCGGTCGGGACGTTCGCGGTCGCGTGTGCCGGGCCGGTGCCCCACGTCCCCAGTGTGCCCGCGCCGATCAGGCCGCATGAGGTGGTGAGGACGCGGCGGCGGCTGAGGGCCGAGCGGCCCTGCGTCAGGTCCGGGGCGGGGGTCGGGGCGAGGGCGTTGCGGTCGATGTGCGGGCTGTCGTCGGACAAGGCGGCTCTCCTCCGGAGCGGTGCGGCGCGCGCAAGGCGCACCGCACTGGTGACAGGGTGCTGGCAGTGACAGCGCCTGCCGCATCAACGGTCCCCGACAGACCGGACAACGGTGGCAAAGGCGCTCTTGAACTGCGGCCGCTGCCGACGAGCGCGGTCGCATCACACGGAGGGTGCCCGCGGGGTGGGCGAGCACGACTCCGAGGGACTGTAAGTGACCGTGAGCGGGGTGTCCAGAGACAAGTCATGCCCGAGCCAAGTCGCTTGGTTTCGTGAGTCGTTGAAGGCATGACTCATGGGGGGGCCGCCGGGAGGGCGGCGGTTGGTCAGCCCGGCAGCGGAGCCCCGTATCCGCAGCCGCACGACTCCCCGTGCACGAGAGTCGGCTCCAACAGGACGGTCTGCCGCGCCCCGTCCGGATCGGCTATGCGCTCGACGAGCAGCCGCACCGCCGTCGCACCGATCTGTTCAAGAGGCTGTGCGATGGCCGTGAGGGCGGGCTCGATGAGGTCGGCCCATGCGAAGTGGTCGAACGCGCAGAGCGCCAGGTCGCGTGGCACCTTTCGCCCCATCCGGCGCAGGCCGCGCAGGACTCCGATGGTCATGTGGTTGTTGCCGACCACCAGGGCCGTCGGGGGGCGCTCGATCGCGAGGAGTTGCTCGACGGCCTGCTGGGCGACATGCGCCTGAGCGTTCCCGGAGACGACCAGCTCGTCCGATGCCTCCAGGCCGCGCCGCTCCATTCCGCGCCGCCATCCCCGTACGCGCTCGGACGTGGTGCGCACGCCCCTGCGCCCGGAGATCATGCCGATCCGGGTGTGCCCGCAGTCCGCGAGGTGGTCGACCAGACGGGCCGTGGCCTCGACATTGGCGGTGCCGACCTGGTCGAAGGCGGGGCTGGCGCAGCGGTCGAGGAGGACGGTGGGCAGTCGGGCGTCCTTGAGGTAGCGCAGGGCCGCACCGCGCGCGCCCGTGGCCGTGGCGAGCAACAGGCCGTCGACGCGGCGCTGGTGCAGGTTCTGGACGATGCGGAGTTCTTCGGCGGGGTCGTCGTGGGTGTCGGCCATCAGCAGGGTGTAGCCGGCCGCGCGGGCGGTGGCGTCGATGCTGGAGAGCAGCTCGGCGAAGTGGAGGTTGGCGACCGTGGAGACGGCCAGGCCCAGGGTCTGGGTGCTGGAGGTCGCCAGGGAGCGGGCGATGGAATTGCCGGCGTAGCTGGTGGCGCGGATGGCTTCGAGGACCTCGGCGCGGGTCTCCTCCTTCACGAAGCGCGTGCCGTTGATGACGTGGGACACCGTCGAGACGGAAACCCCGGCCCGAAGTGCGACGTCGGCCATGGTTGCCATGCGCTGCCTCTCCTCACTGTGCCGCCCGTCCCGGGATGGTACGTGACCGCCCATCCGTACAAGCGCTTGCGCAACCGCTTGCGCAAATCCGCGCGACGGGCCACCATGCGTGGCTGAAGGTCGCTCCCCGACCAGGCTCCCAACGCGCCACATGCCGCGGAAGCCCGCAGCGACCGCTGAGGCACCGCCGCCACGCCGCCACCCGGCCCGGCTGTGAATGCCGCGATCCACGCACGGCAAAAGAACGCCGACGTACAGCACGGCGCCCGTACCCGACCAGCGCCGGAGAAGCGCTCTGGGGCCTGTCGGGCCTGCCCGCCGCCGCGCGAGCCGACGCATCGCGGTGGCGGGTGCCCCTCAGGCACAGGCCGCCGGGTGGCTGTCGGGCCGCTCAGCAGCCAGGGCGCCGATGAGCGCATCGACCCCGCACCGGGCCGGCTTCTCCCGCCGCATCACAGAAAGAGCCGCCATGCCGCACATTCCCCCTGCCTCCGAACGCCACGCCCCACCCGAGAAGCCGTCCCCCGCCGCGGCCCGTCGCGCCGTCCTCGGCGCCTCGGCCGTCGCCGCGCTCGGCGGCTTCCTCTTCGGCTACGACAGCGGGATCATCTCCTCCGCCCTGCTCTTCATCACGCCGGAATTCGATCTCTCCTCCGGAATGCAGCAGGTCACGGTGGCCTCGTTGCTGCTCGGCGCGATCGTCGGCGTCCTGGTCAGCGGCGCAGTCACCGACGCGATCGGGCGCCGCGGGGCGCTGCTCGGCTCCGCCGTCATCTTCACCCTCGGTGCCACCGGATCGGCCGCCGCGCCCGACGTCGCCACCCTCATCGGCGCCCGGTTCGTCCTCGGTATGGCGATCGGCGCCTCCTCGCTCGCCGTCCCCGCCTACATCGCGGAGATCGCCCCGAAACACAGTCGCGGACGGCTCGTCTCGCTCCAGCAGCTCATGATCACGGTCGGCATCTTCGTCTCGTACCTCGTCGGCTACGCCTTCGACGGCACACAGGGCTGGCGCTGGATGCTCGGTCTGGGGTGCGTACCCGCCCTCGCCATGCTCGCCGGGGTCTACCGCCTCTCCGAGAGCCCGCGCTGGCTCCTCAACCGCGGGCGACGCGACGAGGCCCGTGCCGTTCTGCTGCGCACCCGCACCCCTGAGGACGCCGACGAAGAGCTGCGCGAGATCGAATCACTCACCGCGCAGGAATCCCGCACCCGCTACCGCGACCTGCTGCGCCCGGCCATGCGCCCGGCGATCCTGCTCGGCGTGGTCGTCGCGGCGACCAACCAGCTCGTCGGCGTCAACGCCGTCATCTACTACGCCCCGACCATGCTCCAGCAGGCCGGCTTCGGCAGCTCGGCCGCGATCCTCTCCTCGATCGGCATCGGCCTGGTGAACATGGTGCTCACCGGGATCGCGCTGCTGCTCGTCGACCGCGTCGGACGCCGTCCGCTGCTGCTCGGCGGGACGGCCGTCGTCGTCCTCGCCCTCGTCCTGCTCGGCGCGCTCTACCTCGGCAACAGCGGGAGGCCCGCGTCCGGCGCGATGCTGGTGGCAGGTCTGTGCCTCTACATCGGCGCGTTCGCGCCCAGCCTGGGGCTGGCCATCTGGCTCATCAACAGCGAGATCTTCCCGACCGCGGTGCGCGGAAAGGCCTCCTCGTTCGGCAACGTCACGCACTGGGGCCTGGACTTCGTCATCTCCCTGACCGTCCTCACCACCATCAGCGCCCTCACTCCCACCGGGCTCTTCTGGATCTACGCAGCCTTCGGCGTCCTCGGCCTCCTCTACCTGCACCGCAAGCTGCCGGAGACCAAGGGCCGCAGCCTGGAGGACATCGCGGGCGAGCTGCGGAACCGTAAGCAGGCGACTTCCGGAACCGACGCATCCGCTGCTGCTGACGCGTCGGCCGAAGCGCCGACGGGGCCGGTGCGCTGACTGATACCGAGTCCTGGCGCACTCAAGGACCCGCGCCGCGGTTTCACCTGGGACGCCCCGCCACCCGCTCGCCCACGGGGCGGGAGGCGGGGCCACTCCCCCGGGCGAAGGTAGGTGCACCACCATGCCGCTCAAAGCGACGGGCCCGTCCGGGTCTGGTCAGCGGGCCCGGTCCCCCGCCCATTCCCCGTCCTCCGCCCATTCCGTGACGGTGAATTCATCGCCCACCGCCAGCTTCCCGGTCCTGATGACGGAGAATTTCGAGCCGAAGGCCACACCGCCCTCGGGCACCCGTCGGTAGGAGGCGAATGTCCGCAGTGGCTCCGGTCCGGCCTTGGCGCCGGTCTCCTGATCGACCATGGTCACGGCGCAGCGGATGGCGAGCTTGGCGAACCCCAGCTCCGTGTCTGCCACCTCGGCCCGACGCACCCGGTCCTCGGTGAGCGGCTCGTGCCACCCGTCCAGCACCATGTTCGGCCGAAAACGGCTCATCGGCATCGGTGGCTTTCCCGCTGCCGCAAGCCGCTCGTTGAGGTCGTTGAAGGTGGCCAGGGAAAGGACGTGCAGCGGACTGCTGTCGGCGTAACCCGAGGTGCCTGGAGTGAGGCCCTCGACCATTCGGTTGTGCTCCGGTGGTACGCGCACCAGCCGGCAGTCCGTCCCGAGTGCCTCGGACAGCCAGCCGGCTGCGGCGTCCCCTTGGTCGATGCCGAGGAACGGTGCGCCGAACAGATCGACGTCCCTCCGGGGCGAGGTGGTGTCCACCTCGATGTGCACCGACTCAACTCCCCTCTTCCTCAGGATGAGTTGGGCC
This sequence comes from Streptomyces sp. NPDC048248, assembly GCF_043201875.1. NCBI lineage: Bacteria > Bacillati > Actinomycetota > Actinomycetes > Kitasatosporales > Streptomycetaceae > Streptomyces > Streptomyces sp. NPDC048248. Next base: position 119,445 of record NZ_JBICZL010000007.1, on the reverse strand, counting down.
CCGTCGGAGCTGACCTCGGGCCGGATCACCGCCAGCAGCGGATCCTTGCGCTGGGTGCGGTAGACCCCCCGTTCGTCAACGACCATGAAGCTTCGGTCGTGCGGGAGACCGGCCGGGGTGAGGTCGGCCTCCGCCAGCGGGACCCCGGCACACCCTTTGACGGGGTACGTCATCAGCTCGGAAACTATGGGCATGTCCACACCTTATGATCGCGAGCGGTGAGAGACGGTCGCTTCGGCCACTGGACGAACCATGCTCCAAACGGAGTTCGCGCAGGGAGACCGTGGCACGCGCAACAAGCCGCCAGGAGGCGTCAAATGCGGGATTGAGAAGATGAGCCGAATACCATGCCGCGGTTGGGCGAACATGGCTGACTCTGGCATTCGGTCTGGGCTGCTTCCTGGTCCTGGCATGCGCTGTCATTGCCGGCGTGCTCGGATTCCTCGGGCCCTCCGACGTGTCGCCCTTCGTCGCCGATTGATCCCTGAGCGGTACTCAGCGCCCCTTCCCCCTCTGCAAGCTACCCCGTCGCGGCCAGAGGGAGCCATGGACCTTCGAGGGGCTCGGCCCACGGCATCTGGGCAGGTGGGGCAGCGTCCGCGTTGCTCCGGGCGGACGGATAGCCTGGGCCCGTCAGCGAAGATCGCAGAAGGGTGGAGCACATGGCAGACATCGTGGAGACGGCGGCGCGGAAGGTCTTCGAGCGCTACGACGTCGACGGGGACGGCCTGGTCACCGCGGACGAATACCGAAAGGTCGTGGCGGAGCTGGAGGGCTCGGAGATCACCCAGGCGCAGGCCCAGGAGCTGATCGACTCGCTCGACACCAACGGCGATCGCCAGATGTCCTTCGAGGAGTTCTGGGCGGCCATGAATGGCTGACACAGCCGGGTCCGGCACATGAACCTGCCGGACCCGGTCCGTCATCACATCGGCTCCAGGGTGTGGCGGACCTGTCCCGGCGACCCCTGAGACATGCGGCCGACACCCGTGAATCTCCTTGCCGAAGCCCTGGCCGAGTGGGTAGAACATGCGCGACTACGAGGTCATCGTCTACGCGACGGCTGATCCTCGTACCGGCATCAAGCCGTCCTACCTGCGGTATCTCTTCCGGTACTGCGTTGACGCCAGGCGTGAGACGTCAGTACCGACGGAGACCTGGCTGGTCTCCTTGGACGACCGGCTCATCGACCCCGAAAGCGGTGCGGACCTCGACGGATACGTCTGGGGCGTGAAGTGGCACGGACCGAGTACACCCTCACGGAGCCGGGCCGAGCCCTGCGAGCGACAGTCGACGGAATGTGCGACTGGACCCACCGGTACCTCGGCCATTTCGAGACCGCCCGGCTCCGCTTCGACGCCTGACGGCAGGCTCGCTCGTATTCCCAGCAATCATTCGTCCAGGGTTCATTCGGGCAGTTCTTCGGCCGGCCCACAACGACGCTCGGTGTCTATCCGGGCACCGTCACCCCTCGACATCCGTCAAGCGCTTGGCCGAGCGCGATGGGTATGTGACGGGTATGGGTAGACGCAGATGATGTCTCCGGCGTCGTCGAGAACCGTGAACGTGAAGCCGGGCCGCTTCTCGAAGTGGCCCCTATGACGTTTCAGGTCACGCAGGTTCGCAACGGTTCCGGAGCCGAATTCGTCAACCACCGGACAGGGAGAGGAGACCGTATCCAGAAGGACAACGGGGGTCAGGGCGGGACTCACTTGTCGACGTGGTGTTGGAGTACGTCGCAGGTGTACTGGAATTCCTCCATGAGGCGGGTGGCCTCGATGACGAGGACTCCGTACGGGCGGGCCGGGTCGGCAAGTGGCAGGCCGTCCTTCTCGGCCTGTTCGCTCACGCGGCGACGGCACTTCTGTGCCTCGTCCGCCAGCCGGCACAGCTGTGGAGCCTGCTCGTTCAGCTTGTCCTCGTCGAGGGCGGCGAATACCCGGGTGATCTCGGAGATGGACTCCACGAAGTCTGCATAGCAGTTCAGGAACGAGCGGTAGTTGTGGTGGTCCTCCTGCTCGTTCTTGCTGCATTGATCCAAACTGCGCGTGAGCGATGCCACCTGATACAGCGTCCGTTCCAATGCTTCCAGGACGGCGCCGTACCCCTGGAAACTGGTGCGGCCGCGGTGTCGGCGCAGGAGGCGGCGCGGGTTGTAGTGGATGCTTTCCTGGGCTGTGCGCAGGCCGGTCCGGGCCTGGGTGATCAGTTCTCCGGTCTGGTCCGCCCGCTCCCGCCAGCGCCCGGTGCTGTCCTCGTCGAGTTCGCCTTCGCGCAGTGCCGGATACATGTCGCCGACCAGGTCGCACAGCGCGTGGGCGAGGGAGCGGATCCCGTGTTCGGCCCCGCGAAGCCTGAGCGGTGGGAAGACGGTGACGTTCACCAGAACGCCGACACCGCACCCGATGAGGACCAGCAGGATGATCTGCCCGAGCTGGGTGATCTTGTCGAGGTCGGAGGTCGCGGAGACATATGTGGAGAACGCGAAGAACGCCGCAGTGGCCACCTGAGAGCCCTGCGAGCCGAGGGCCGGCCACCGTCCGATGGTGAGCGCGACCAAGGCCACCAGAGCGAAGGTCAGCAGGTCAGGGCCACCCAGAAAGCCGAGAGCGGCCTGCACGGCCACTCCCACGGCAACGGCCCCCACATAGCGCGAGGACTGCAGCAACGACTGATAAACCGTCACCTGCATGATGAGCACCGCGGAGAAGGGTGCGAATGCCGGCGACTGAGCATTGAGGACGTTGTAGGAGAGCACCCAGGCGAGCGTGGCGGCGACCGTACTTTTCCCGATCAGCAGCACCGTGTGGCGCTCATGCCCCTCGGAGCCCCATGCCCGCCGCCACCACTGAGCAGCCCGGGCAAGCCGCCCCTGCTGAGCCGAATCCACTCGCAGCTCACCTGCTGCACCGCTCACATCGCTCTCCCACCTGTCGAAACCGCACCTCGCGAATGTTCCTCGTACGACGCTTGCCGGCCACTGCACACAAAGCACGGGCGGCAGACAGCGACGTAACGGCATACGAACACAGGCACGCAAAGCCCGGAACGGGAAACACCGGCCGTCGCCAGGGTGCCTACGTACGGGTGGGTCCCAGCGATTCTTCTGGGACCCACCTGTGAGGTACGTGTACGAAACTCAATCCTTAAGGGCGTCCTTGGCCTTTTCCTTGGCCTCGCGGAGGTCTCCCTTGGATTCCTTCGCCGAGCCTTCAGCGGCGGCACTTTCGTTTCCGACCGCGCGCCCTGCTTCCTTCTCGACCTTACCGGCGGTCTGCTCGGTCTTGGCCTTGGCCTTTTCACTGGCACTCATGATGTGGTCCCTTCTTAGGTGACATTCCGCAGGTGCCCCCTGATCCTCCCGGAAAACCGATCCCGATCCGGAACGGTGCGGAAGTGGCCCGGAGTGCGCTGTGGTTGGTGGCTTCCCCGGGGGACAGCGCAGCTCCGGGCACGGGTTCATGTGCCCGCAATGAGAAAAGCAATGCCGGTGTCATGGTCGGCGCCGCCCGCCTCGTCGGCTGTGAGGCGGCTGATGGACACCCAGCACCTCGTCGTCGACGGCTACACGGGTGTGCTCAGCGGCACGAGCTGATGGTCAAGGCAGGATCTCGACGTACCCGTCGGTTCCGTGTACGCGGATTCGCTGCCCGTCCCGGATGAGCCGGGTGGCCTGCTCCACGCCCACGACGGCCGGCAAGCCGTACTCCCGAGCGATGACCGCACCATGGGTCATCTGGCCGCCCACCTCTGTCACCAGGCCCGCGATCCCGACGAACAGCGGCGACCAGCTGGGGTCCGTGAAGGTCGTGACCAGGATGTCGCCCGCTTCGAGATCGGCGTCCGCCATGTCAAGGATGACGCGGGCCCTTCCCTCGATCGTCCCGGCGGAAACCGGGAGGCCGATCAGAGCGCCGTCCGGTACGTCATCGCGCCGGTACGCCCCGGTCACGGCCTCACCATCCGAGGTGAGCACCCGGGGCGGTGTGAGCGCGTGGTACGCCCGGAACGCCTCCTTGCGCCGCTGGATGAGCTGGTCGTCCACCTGGCTCGTGCGCACGACGTCGTGGAATTCCTGGAACGTGAGGTAGAAGATGTCCTCCTTCTCAGGAAGCACGTCGGCCCGCACCAGCCGCTCGGCCTCCTCCAGCAGGGCCTGCTTGTAGACGAAATAGCGGCTGACGATGCCGTACTTCGGGTACTCCCGGTACCCGATGAAGCTCCTGACCTGGTCGATCATCCGCTTGGTCTCGTCGGCTTTCCGGTCACCGTCCGGCAGGGCCCGCAAGCGCGACAGCACGTCCTGTTCCTTCTTCTGCGCCCTCTGCCGCCCTTGCTCGAAGCGCCGCTCGGCGGCGCCGGGCTCGAAGTTCCTGACGTTGTCGAGGATCACGGGCGCGAGCGTGGTGGGGCGCTCGCGCCAACGCGGCCTCGTGATGTCGATCTCGCCGACGCAGCGCATGCCGTACCGGTCGAGGTAGGCCTCGATCGCGTCGCGCGCTTCGGCCCCGGCCGGGAGCTTCGCCAGCTCGTCCAGAAGGGCTTCGTCCTCGACCGACTCGACGCCCTGAAGGAACGCCACCACTTCCGACCGCGGGCGGATCACGTCCGCGACATCGAGCAGCGCCAGTCCCATCTCCGACGTGATGTTGTCGGGGGCGGACAGCGTGAGCGTGTCAGCCGCGTTCTTCTCGCCCAGCCACTCCTGCAGCTTGTCGTTGAGCCACCACGTGGCCTCCATCCCCGCCATGATCGCCTGAAGGTTCAGCGGATCACCGAGGACTCGCTTGTGCTCCTCGAAGGCCTCCAGCAGGAACTCGAACAGCGCCGTTCCGGTCTTCGTCCGGATGTCGCGCTGCAGGACGGCGATGGACGCCTGGCTGCGCTCGATCAGCTCGGTGACGATGGCGGGATCGGCCTCGACCGGGGCGGACGCACCACCGGCCGGCGGCCCGCCGGGACCCGCATCCGGGAGCGAAGGGACGAAGCCCTCGCGGTCGAGGACGGTCTCCAGCGCGTCCCTGACCAGCGGATCGCCTTTCCCCATGATGTCCAGGAGGCCGGCGCGGCTCGCGGGCGAGGCCAGGCGCCGGGTGACGTCGACGAACAGCCTCCCGCCGGCCTCGTGCATCGGCACCATGGCCGTCAGCTGCCACATGGAAAACCCCAGGGGCTTCATGGGGTCGGTCATCATCTGCTGATGACCGACGGAGACGTAGACGTGATTCTCCTGGTCGCCGATCTCGGGGATGGGGAACAGCGTCGTGATCGGCCGGCTCTGAACGATCTGGAAGCCGTCATCGACCAGGCACCATTCGATGTCCTGCGGGCTGCCGAAGTGCGCTTCGATCCGCCGCCCGAGCTGTACGAGCCGCACGACCTGCGCATCCGTCAGCGCAGGCTGCTCCTGCCGCTGCGCGTCGATCGCCACTTCCTGCGTACCGCCGGCCGGCAGGGCGTGCAGGGCACGCTGTTTGGCGGCGATCGTCTTGGCGACGACTTCGCCGTCGCGCACCTTGAAGACGTCCGGGTTCACCAGGCCGGAGACCAGGGCCTCGCCGAGGCCGAAGCCGGCGTCCACGGTGGCGACCTTCCGGTTGCCCGTGACGGGGTCGGCCGTGAACAGGATGCCGGCCGCATGCGGGAACACCATCTGCTGCACGACCACGGCCATGTGGACCGTACGGTGATCGATGCCGTTCCGCCGGCGGTAGGTCACCGCCCGCTCGGTGAACAGCGAAGCCCAGCACCGGCTGACGTGCTGGAGGACCGCCGCCGGCCCCACGACGTTCAGGTACGTGTCCTGCTGGCCGGCGAAGGAGGCCGTCGGCAGGTCCTCCGCCGTCGCGCTGGATCGGACGGCGTAGGCGGCTTGCTCACCGAGCTGGACGAGCGCGCGGGTGATCGGCGCCGCGAGATCGCCCGGGATGGTGATCCCCTCGATGGTCTGGCGAATCTGCGCGCTGAGCGTGCGGATCGCCTCCCGGTCGTCCGCATTCACCCGCGACAACTGATCGAGCAGATCGTCGATCGACGGGGCTTCCGCCATGATCCGCCGGAAGGCGTCCGTCGTGACGCAAAAGCCACCCGGCACGCGGACGCCTTCGATCCGCGACAGCCCGCCCAGGTGCGCACCCTTGCCGCCGACGACCGCGACCTGCGTCTCGTTGACCTCTTGAAGATCCAACACGTACTGCTCAGTCATCGCGATGCCTCCGAGGCAGCCGTGCTCCGTTGTACTGCGGTGGCCGATCGAATCACCGGCACCTCCCACTCTTTCGAACCCCTTGTCGAGCACGTCCCCATCCCTGGTTGCCTTCCCTCTGACGAGCCGGCCGGTCGCTCCGCACCGTCGGGCCGCGCGCACCCCCGCGCCTTCGCGCCTGGCACCCGCAACTGCACTGCCGGTCCCACCACTGCTTCGACGTCACCGCGTCCCTCATACGTCGACAGCAACACACGCACGTCGTGCCCCCCCATTTCCGCTGCTTGTGGCATCGGCCGATGATTCTGCGCCGTGACCCGGGTCTTGCGGCAAGCCCCCCAGTGCGCTATATCTTGATAGTGGCAAGGAGAGGGCTCTCCTTGCCTTTGCTTTTTTCCGCATCCAAGGGAGCCGGCAAGCTTCTCGCGAAACGGGTGGCGCGCCGCGTACGCCCGGTCGGCAAGGCCCGAACGTCGAGCGCGCAGCCACCTCCCCTAGGCCTTCGCGCCACGCGAGTGTTGAGCTCGGATCGTGGCCCGGCTGTCCCGCCGCACCGACCAGATCCTCCTCCTGCGCCTCGTGGCCTCATGCTTTCGCCAGGCTTGGTCTCCGGCCCATGAGCCGGTACCCTAAGAGTGCCTCTGACCAGCAAAAATGAGGGTCGAGAGGGACTCTACGAAGGGCTCCAGCTCAGAGCGCGCGGTCACGCACACGCCTCCGTAAGCTCGTAGTGACAGGTGCCTTGGACCGTGCTGCGACGGTCTCGGAGGTGACAGCCATGCGCGCCTCGTTGTACAGCTGTCGGTGAACTCGTCGGACTCCGCCGAGGACCGCCGCCACAGGGCAGCGTCCCTGGTCCGCGGCCGAGCGGGCGACGATCTGGTGGTGCTTCCGGAGCTCTGGACGGCAGGCGCCTGGGCATATGACCGCTGGGAGCGCGACGCCGAAGGGATCGAAGGCCCCACTGCCGAGGTCATGTCCGCCGCTGCTCGTGAGGCTGATGCATGGCTCCATGCCGGATCGATCGTCGAACGGGACACGAACGGGACGCTGTACAACTCAGTCCTCCTCTTCGACCGGGCCGGCGTCCTGCGCGGGCACTATCGCAAGATCCACCGATACGGCTTCGACACCGGCGAGGCGACCATGATGGGCGGGGGCCGCGACATCGTCACCGTGTCCACCGACTTCGGTGTGATCGGCCTTGCGATCTGCTACGACCTCCGCTTCCCCGAACTCTTCCGGGGCCTGCTCGACGCGGGCGCGGAGCTGATCGTGGTGCCCGCCGCATGGCCCGCGGCCCGTCTGTGCCATTGGCAGCTGCTCACGCGCACGCGAGCCCTTGAGGAGCAGGTCTTCCTCCTTGCCTGTGACGCGGTGGGTACCCACGGCGGTATGCAGCAGGCAGGCCACAGCACGGTCGTCGACGCTTTCGGAGGAGGTGGTGACGGCGGACTTCGACGTCGCCCACGTCGCCCGGATCCGCTCCGAGCTTCCGGTTCTGCGCGACCGTGTCCTCGCCATCGAAGCCCCCCATGGACGCCGCGGCGGGTGAACCACCGCGGGCGTGGCAATCGTGGAGTGCTCGCGCATGCCCGCAACTGCTCCGACAGCTCCCCGGGTCCCGGGCTCGTGCCCTCGCCTACGCCGCCTGGCTGTGGCTGCTCGGCGCCGACATCGACGTCCACCTCAACCGCCCCCTTTCTCCGCGTCTTCCTCGACGCCTACGGATTCCCGGGGAGCACCGTCGGGGATTCGGAGGCCGCATCATGGCCCGTGTCGAGGACGAGCGCGTCTTCCATGCCCGCGCCGGACGCGTCGGAGGCCCGGCTCCTGGCTGCGCCGCGAAATCGAGTGGCTCAAGCACCACGCCGACGCCATCAACCAGGACTGGAAAACGGCAGCTGACGGGGTGGCATGAGCAGGTCCTCGAACCATGGGCAGGAGGCCGGTACGACCGACACCGTGGCAGGGCTGCCGGCACCGCTTACGACGGTTCCGTTGCTGCCGAGGCCGTCTGACTTCTCGTTCTGCGAGGGCTTCTTGGCATCATCTCGGTATGGCCCCAGCTCTTCCCCGCACCATCCGAGCCGTCGATACCGACCAGCTCCTCGAACTGGAACGGGAGGCAGCCGCCTTCGGCTTCAGCCAGCGGCTCCCGGTCGACCGAGGTGCCAGCTGCTGTTGACCGTCAGGACCGGCGAGCAGATCGGGGGCATGCTCGACGTCCTTCCAAACACCTTCGACAAGCTTCCGGAGACCTTGGACGAGGCGTCGAAGAACGACATCGTCAGTCGCATCGAGCGAGCCGTAACCCAGCGCGAGTGGGCGGAACGGGTGACTCCTGGTCCGTCTCCCCCGTGACCGTCCCGGTGTCGGGGAGACCCCTCAGTACGGCGAGCGCTCGCGCCAGGGTCTCCCCCGTGACCGCCATGCGGACACGTGCGAGACGTTCAAGTTCAAGATCCTGCATGCTCGAAGCGTAAGCAGACTCCCCGCCCGCAACCCCCGCAGTGGAAAATTCAACCACTGACGCCGCGGCAACTGCCGACTCCGGAGGCCGTCGAGCAATCGCTTGCCGAGGCGTTGTCCGCAACTCGTGGACGGCATGCAACGGCCGCCGGGGCTGAACCGCGGCGGCCGGAGTCGACGTACTGCTCGTAGCCGTCCGCACGCAACTGAACCGTGAGAAGGCCCAAGTCCCGCGAGCGCGGTGGACAGGGCCGCGAAGGGAGGCTGTGTCATTCCACGCTCAACTTCTCTGGTTATTGCCGTAAGTGACCAGCAGTCGGCCTTGGCGTACGGCAACGGGGGACGATCACTGTCGGAGCGTGGGCATGTGCGCACCGCTCAGATCGGGGCGTGCAGGTCACGAAGGGGCCGCAGTGCTGGACCCTCGGCTTCCCCGGCCTCACAACTCGCCGAACCCATGCGGTTCTTCTCATGTCATCGGGCGAGTGCTTCAGTGTTCTGGCAGGCGATCAAGCGCCCTTGCGCGTCCTCTTGGCCATCACATTGGAGCGGGTCCCGCCCAGTCACGCCGGAACAGGACCCACGGGGCCAAGAAGCTTCACCTTCCACTCACGGCCGTCACATCCACAGCACGCCGTCGTTCTCGTGCTCGCGCACCCGGAACGCAATCATCCGACGCAGCAGGTCGCCCGGCACTGGCTGCCCGTAGGGGAGCTTGACCGAGCCTTTGCCGGTCGCGAAACCGGCGAGGTCGGAGTCGAACGCCTCGCGGGTGCTGAGCGTGAACACGATGTTCGCGTGCTTCGCGTGGCCGCTGAGCATGAGGAGGATCGTCCCGGACGGGTGCACCCACGCGGGATTGCCCCACTTGATTGCCTCGCTCGCTTCCGGGACCGCCTCTTGGACCAGCGCGCGCACCTGCTCAAGCAGCTCGCGGCTCTGCCCGGCGAAGCTGCCGATGTACTCATCGATCGTCTGCGGCTTGCCCATATCTGAAGTGTGGCACGGTCCACCCCAGGCCCGCCGTGGACGGCACGACAGCTGAGGTTGCGCCGATCCGGACCAGAATGTCCAGGCTTCCCGGGTGGCCCGCGACCAGCAGCCCCGCATCGGTCACCGTCCGACGCGGGTGCCGCTTTGGGACGCCATCACTCCGGCGCGGTGGTCTGCTGCAGGCAGCTCTCCACTTGGCGACGCTCGTCGTCCGTGAGCTCGATGGCGTGAAGTTCCGCCTCCCACGCCGCGATCTGGTCCACCTCACCCAAGTCGGTGGACAGTTGCATCAGCGTGGCCAGCGCCAGGGCCCGGTCCACCGCTGATGCCGTCGTGCCATGCCGGCGCAGGCCCGAGGTGACCGCGCGGAATGCGGCCCGGTCGTCGCCCTTGAACTCGCGCAGGATGCGGGCGTTGTCCAGTGCCTTGGCCAGCCCCGTCAAGGTTTTCGACCCGCCGTACTCCAGCTCCGCAGGCTCGTCACGTTGAATGAAGATGATCGAGTTGCCGGACGGGTCGACCAGGGTGAAGCGGGACGCCCCGGGCCGGTAGCGCGTGATCCGTGGCCGCCCGGACGACAGGACCTTGCCGTATGTCCGGCGCATGGCCGCGGTGAAGGACCCGTGATACGGCGCCACGGCATCCACTATGACGAGACAGCCGCCCACGTCCTCGTTGACCGGGTCCACGCCCGCTGGCGGCCTGCCGAAGTGCAGTGCGAAGCCGCTCCACTCCAGAGCCAGATACAGATAGGGCTTGGTCTGCCGGTAGGTGACCTTGAACCCGAGCGCCTGGTAGAACTCCAGGGTTTCCTCCGGCGAAACGCACGCCAGCATCGGCACCAGAGTCTCGTTCGCGCGAACCACGGCCTCGCTCAATGGCTTTCGCCTTCCGTGAGGAGCGGGCGCCCCGCGCACCCGCCGGACGATCCTGGCACTCCTGCCCGGTTCGCGCCTATGGAGACGGCTGCAGCCCCTGACTTCAGGTCAGCAGGACGCTGCCCCAGGTCCCTACATGTCCGGCTCGACTACGTCCTGGGTGAGGCGCCGGCGGCCCCTTCTCGTCCGAGCCGTCGTCGCGCTGCACATAGCCGGCCGTGGAGCAGGGTGCGAGCGCCGACCGCTTGCGGAGCACTCCCGGTCGGCCGCCCCGAAGCCGAGCACGCCACCCTCCGGGGGACCTACCGCCAGCTGGAGCACCGGCGGTCAGAGGGAACAGGCGGCGCTGCCGTCGATGCGCAGCCTCCCCCTGGACGTCACCACAGCCACAGCCACCGCCACCCACCACTGGCGCACCCTGCGCGAACAGGTGTCACGCACGAACACGAGCAGGACCGCTACAAGCCCTCACCCTTCGCCGCGACGACTTCGACGCCCGTTTCCCCGGCCTCCTCGACACCGTTCTCGGCGCCGTCCTCGATGCCACGCTGTCGCCTGTCTCCTCTGCGGGCGGCATCGGACAACCGCTTTGCGAGTCGTCGCCGAGCGCTGAACCGATCGTGCCCCTGCCGTCCGTCCGAGACTCGTGAGAGTGAAATGTGGGTCTATGGGCAACATCTGCCCTCGTCCTGGATAGGAACGGTGTCGGTTCCCGTAACGGCATTTTGCTGCCGGCCCACCCAGGAGGCGATCGTGCCCGTAGACCCGACCGACCCCGCCACCTTCGAGATCGAAACCGATGTAAATGAGTACGGCGTAACCGCTGCCGATGATGCCGACCTGGCGGAGCAGGCGAGAGTGGTGGACTTGGACGAGGACGAGTACCGCTGAGCTCGGCCGAGCCGGGAATCGGGAAGCCCGATTCCCGGCAGTCGATGTCGGTGGCTTCCGCCAGGAGGCCGCCGGTGCGGCGGCCGAGGGCCTGTATCAGTTCTGCCGCAATCCCTCGGCCGCGTACATTCCGCGGCTGCTGCTAAGCGCATCGGTTACCCGGCGTCGAAGAGCGGGCAGCGTAAGCGGGCGGTGACCGGCGATCCGTCGAGACGGGAGTTGCCGGGTGCCGACTTTCCCTGGGGCGAATGCGGGTGCACAACAGGCAGGCGAACGCCCTGTTTTCGAAGCCCGGCTTCGACGGCACCAACCACTGCGTACGCACCGCATTCCCCCGCAATTACCGGCGCGCGGGAGCTCGATTCTCCCGATTCCCTCTACCCTGGCATGGCTCTGGTCTGCCGCTGTCGCGGAGACAGGGAAGCTGAGGGATTCGAACTTCCGGATCATCGTTCGGCGAACCCCTCACACAACCCGCCGTACGCCGCTCGCTTACTTCCGTAAGCAGCAGGCATCGGGTTGCACCCACGCCGCAGCGATTCGCGCCGGTTCTTCGTGAAGCTATCCGGAATATTTGATACCGCCTCCCATGTGAGGCATCCGATTCCAGTTGACACTCCGTGCCATTTAGTCGGCTTTGCACTGTTTCAGCGAAAGAAATCGGCCATCCCCCACTCGCGGCCCCGACCACCCGAACCGCCCTTCAACGTGCGCCCGGAACAACTCGGTCAGCCGATGAGGCCAGTTTCCACCGTCGCCCGGGCGCTCACGCGGGAGTCTCACCGACAACGGCATGCATCAACCGTGCGTAATGATTCGGCCAAAGGTTTTCGACCACCTCGAGAAATAGGCCGCCGCCGGTACGCTCGATCCGCCCATGGAAAGTTATCGGCCTCATGTCGACGAGGACAATTACATCCGGGCTGCCGCCGTGGAGGTAATTTCCCTGGCGCATGGCAGACCACCTTTCACCCGAGACCTGCCGGCCATGAAACCGGGACCGCAGGCGCGTACAACGTTGCCCGCGCCCCTGTAACAAAGGGAGAGACCAATGACCACCCCCCCTTATGACGCGACGACTTCTGAAGAGAGGTTTCAGGAGTTCCCTCTGACCGAGATCCAGTACGCGTACTGGGTCGGCCGGGGACCCAACTTCGTTCTGGGCAACGTGGCCCCGCACGCCTACTTCGAACTGGAAGGGCGCAGGCTGGACCTCGACCGGCTCACCCATGCCTGGTGTCGGCTCATATCGCGCCACGACATGCTCCGGGCCGTCGTGGCGGAGGACGGCCGGCAACGCGTCCTGGAGAAGGTCCCGGACTTCCGGATTCGATGTACCGATGTGCGCTCGCTGCCCGCGGACGAAGCGAAGCGCACCCTCGAGGGCATCCGGGACGAGATGTCACATCATGTCTACACCGCCGCGGACTGGCCCCTGTTCGACATCCGGCTCACCCGTCTCGCCGACCATGACCGCGTCCACATCAGCCTCGACCTGCTGATGGTCGACCTCGCCAGCATCACTCTGCTCTTCAGCGAGTGGAGTGCCCTGTACCTCGACCCCGAGCACCAGCTCCTCCCGGTCGACGTGACCTTCCGCGACTACGCGCTGGCGCTGGAACGGGGCAGCCAGGACCCGCGCCACCAGAAGGCACTGGAGTACTGGACAGGCCGGGCACAGACCCTGGCCCCTCCGCCGGACCTCCCGCTCGCCAAGTCCCCGGTGAGTGTGCACAAGCCCCGCTTCTCACACCGTGAGTTCCACCTCCCCGAGGCGGAATGGCAGCGCCTTCAGGAACGCTGTGAGGACCGCGGGCTGACGCCGACCGCCGTGCTGGCGACGGTCTTCTCCGAAGTGCTGGCGGCCTGGAGCGGGACCCGGCGCTTCACCCTCAATCTCACGCTGTTCAACCGGCTGCCGCTGCTGCTGACCGAGAACGAAACCGGTCACCGCAGCCTGCACCCCCACCTGCGCCGGGTGGTCGGCGACTTCACCTCGATCTGTCTGCTGGAGATGGACGCCAGCGGCGGCAGGCCACTCGAAAAGCGCGTCAACACCACGCAGCTGCAGCTCCAGCGCGATCTGCGCCACCGTCATGTCAGTGCCCTTCAGACGTTGCGCGAACGCCGTCGCCTCGGGCTGCAGGACGGGTTCGAGACGATGCCCGTGGTGTTCACCAGCGGGCTGGGCACCGCCGCCGACGTCTCGCAGGCCATGGACAGCTTCGGTGACATCTCCTACCGCATCAGCCAGACCCCGCAGGTATGGCTCGACCACCAGGTGGTCGACATCACCGGGTCGCTCAACCTGACGTGGGACTGCGTGGAGGAGCTCTTCCCCGAAGGGCTCCTGGACGACATGTTCGCCACGTACTGCGGCATGGTCGAGCGGCTGGCCTGCGACGATTCGATGTGGGAGAAGGAGCTGCGCGTCACGCTGCCGGCCCGGCAGCTGACCGGCCGCGAGCAGGCCAACGACACCGCAGGCCCCGCACCCGCCGGGCTGCTCCACGAACCGCTGCTGGACGTGGCCGCCCGCCACCCGGACCGCCCCGCCGTGCTCAGCGACGCCGGCACCCTGACTTACGGCGAGCTGGCCGAACAGGCGCACACCATCGCCGGGCGCATCACCGAGCATGCCGACGACAGCGAACTGCGGGACCGGCTGGTGGGCATCACCCTGCACAAGGGGCCCGCACAGGTCGCCGCCGCGTACGGCACGATGATGGCCGGCGCCGCCTACCTCCCCGTCAGCGCCGCACTCCCGCTGCAGCGCCGCGCGCGCATCCTGGAAGACGGCAAGGCCCTGGCGGTCGTCACGGACAAGGCGCTGGAGAAGGGGCTGGACTGGCCCCAGGAAGTGCCGCGCATCCCCGCCGGCCCGGATCACGGTCATGCCCCGTCCGTCGACGCGTCCAGGCGCCCGTCGGGGCCGGCGCATCCGGAGGATCTGGCATACGTCATCTACACCTCCGGGTCGACCGGGGCGCCCAAGGGCGTGATGATCGAGCACCAGGCCGCGCTCAATACCGTCATCGACATCAACGAGCGGTTCGGTGTCGGCCCCGGGGACTTCGTCTTCGGCCTGGCGGACCTCAGCTTCGACCTCTCCGTCTACGACCTGTTCGGCACCTTCGCGGCAGGGGCCACGCTGGTGCTGCCCGACCAGGACCTGCGATCCGACCCCGCTCACTGGGCGAAGGTCATGGCCACCTACGGCACGACCGTCTGGAACTCGGTACCTGCGCAGATGCAGATGCTGGTCGAGCACCTCGAAATGGGAGGTGACATCCCCGAGGGGCTGCGTCTTGTGATGCTGAGCGGCGACTGGGTTCCGGTCGATCTGCCCGACCGCATCCGCGCGTTGTGGCCCGATGCCGAGGTCGTCAGCCTGGGTGGCGCCACCGAGGCGTCGATCTGGTCCATTCACCACCGGGTGGGCGAGAGCGAACAGAGCGCCAAGAGCGTGCCGTACGGGGTACCGCTGCGCAACCAGACCTTCCACGTCCTGGACGCCCATCTCGACCCCTGCCCGGTGTGGACCGCAGGTGAGCTCCACATCGGAGGCGTGGGCCTGGCCCGCGGGTACTGGGCGGACGAGGAGCGGACGGCGGCGAGTTTCATCCGGCACCCACTCACCGGTGAACGGCTCTACCGGACCGGCGACTTCGGCCGCTATCTGCCGGACGGCACGATCGAGTTCCTGGGGCGCCAGGACGGTCAGGTCAAGATCAACGGTCACCGGGTCGAGCTGGGCGAGATCGAAGCGACGCTCGGCCGCCACCCCGGCGTCGACAGCGCCGTGGTCGTGAAGGCGCCCGACGACGGTGGTGCGTCCCGCCTGCTCGGGTATGTCGTGCCGTCGGACGACGACAGCTCGCTGTTCGTGACCGAGCATGCGGACCACGAGGTCAGCGAGGGCCAGTGGCAGGCGCTGCGCGACACCGCCGGGATGCCGGCCCCCGGGCCGGAACCCGAGGCGCTGCGGACCGCCTGGGACGTACTCAACGACGTCCACGCCGTCGCCACCGCGACCGCCTTCCGCTCCTTCGGGCTGCCCCACTCCCCCGGTGCGCCGTTCGACCCCGCGGAGCTACGCGGTGCCGGCATCGCCCCGCGCTACGAGCGATGGCTCGCGCGCGCGGTGGGTTCCCTGGAACAGGCCGGCTATCTGCGCCGGAAACCGGCGGGTCTTGAGGTGGCACGCGAACTTCCCACCGCCGTCCCCCCGGAACTGGCACAGCGGACCCGGACCGTGCTCAAGGACGTCCTGGACATTCCCGAGGATGTCAGCGACTGGATGCTCTCCCTCGCCGGCGACCTGGCAGGCGTGCTGACCCAGAGCATCCACTCCGCCGAGCTGTACGCCTCCGACCGCACCCCCGGCATCTACGAGAAGCTGTTCGGCCCGACGTACGCGACCGCGACCGCGGCCGTACGGAACATGGTGGCGAGCCGGCCCGCCGACCTGCCCCTGAACGTGCTGGAAGTCGGCTCCGGTTACGGCTCGCTGACGCAGCATCTGCTGCCTCTGCTGCCGCCCGACCGCACCGAATACGTCTTCACGGACATCTCCCGCTACTTCACCGACCGGGCGCAGTCCGCCTTCGAGGACTTCCCGTTCGTGCGCTACGAGCTGTTCGACCTCGACCAGCCGGCCGCGACCCAGGGCTTCGAGAACCAATCCGCCGACCTGGTCATCGCCGCGAGCGTGCTGCACGACATGCGCCAGGTCCGACGCACGCTGCGCAGTCTGCGCTCCGTGATGGCGCCGGGAGGCGTCCTGCTGCTGGTCGAGCAGACCACGTTCCATCCCTGGTTCGACCTGGTCATGGGCCTTCAGCAGGGCTTCGACAACTTCGAGGACACGGATTTGCGTACCGAGCACTGTCTGCTGGACCGCAGCCAGTGGCAGCGGGAGCTGGCGGCTGCCGGGTTCGCCGACACGGCGGTGATCACCACCGCCGGCGGGCCGGGCTCGGTGGGCTTCGACGTGATCGTCGCCCAGGGCCCCGACATCGGCCGCCGGTTCGCCCCCGAGGAGCTGCGTTCCTTCGCCGCCGAGCACCTGGCCAAGTACATGGTGCCCGCACAGCTTCTCGCGCTGAGCGAGCTTCCGCTCAGCAGCACCGGGAAGGTGGACCGCAAGGCCCTGATCAAGGCGGGAGCACGCAGTTCGATGCGTAACCGGCCGGCCAGACCTCCGCGTACCGACCGGCAGTTCAAGCTGGTCGAGATCTGGCGGGAGGTTCTGGGGCTGAAGAGTGTGGACATGGCCGACGACTTCCTCGAAGCGGGCGGCGACTCGCTGCTCGCGGCGCGTCTGGCGGCCAATCTGCAGTCGGCGTTCGAGGTCACCGTGCCGGTCGGGACGATTCTGCAGCACACGACGGTCGAGGCGCTCGATACGTACTTGGAGCAACTGCTCGGCCCGTCCGAGCTGATGCCGGAGGAGAAGTGATGACCGCCGCAGGAGAAGCGATGACCGAGAATCCCCCGTTGACCCATGAGCGGATCGTGCGCTGGTTCGTCGATTTCCTGGCGGAGACCCTCGACACGTCCCCGGAGTCGATCGACCCGACGGCTCCGCTGGACCAGTTGGGCGCCGACTCGGCGACCGTCCTGGTGATCTGCGCCAGACTCCGTGAGGACCTGGGCGCACGGGTGCGCCCCAAGGACGTCCTCCAGCACTTCACGGCCGACGGGGTGGCCCGGTATCTGGCCGGATCCGTTCCGGCGAAGGGGTGAGGCAATCATGCAGACAGCTGCACTTCCCCGCTGGCTGGTGAGCGGGGCACCGCGGCCGGCCGCCCCCAAGCTCTACTGCTTCGCGCACGGCGGCGGTTCGGCCGCGGAGTACCTCCGGTGGGCCCGGAACCTGCCGGGTGCCGAATTGCACGCCGTACAGCTGCCGGGCCGTGGAACGCGCCTCAGCGAACCGGTGTTCACCTCGATGGACACACTCGTCGATGGCGTGCTTGCCCACGTGCCGCTCGGCACGGCCCCCTACGCCTTCTTCGGGCACAGCCTGGGTTCGCTCATCGCGTACGAAGTCACCCGGGCGCTGCGCACCGCGGACCGCCCACTGCCCGCGTGCCTCGTGGTCTCCGGCTATCCGGCGCCCCATCTGCCGTACACCTCACAGGAGTTGCACACGCTGCCGGACGACGACCTGATCGAGGCCGTCTCACGGATCCACGGCGGCATTCCCGAAGAGGTGCTGGCCTCGGCGGAACTGCGGGAGCTGACGGCCACCGCGCTGCGTGCGGACTACCGGATCCTGGAGACCTACGCCTGGCGCGCAAGCGAGCCGTTGTCGCTGCCGATCACGGTGTTCGGCGGTCTCGCGGACCATGTCACCGCCGAACAGCTCCAGGCATGGCAGGAGCTCACGACGGGCGAGGTCACCGTTCGGCAGTTCCCCGGTGACCACTTCTATCTGCGTGAGCAACCCGCCCCTGTCCTGCGGTCGCTCGCCGGCGCGCTCCGGACGGCCCCCACGAAGGAGAGGAGGGCGCCGTGCTGACCTTCGCCGCCGCTTCGCTGGTCCTGGTCATGATCCCCGGCCCGGACCAGGCCCTGATCACCCGCAACGCCCTGGCCGGTGGACGGGCCGCCGGGCTGCTCACGATGGTGGGTGGAGCCCTCGGGCTGAGCGTTCATGTGGCGGCGGCGGTGCTGGGAATCTCCACCCTGCTGGTCGCCTCGGCGACGGCGTTCACCGTCCTGAAGGTCGTGGGCGCCGGGTATCTGGTGTGGATGGGCATCGCGACCTTCCTGAGCGCGCGTCGCACCATGGCGCAGAAGGCGGAGGACGGTGGCCAGGAGGGCGCGAAGCTGGACACGAAGTATCTGCGGCACGGCTTCCTGTCCAACTCGCTCAATCCCAAGGTCGCCCTGTTCTTCGTGACCTTCCTGCCGCAGTTCCTCCCTGCGGGCCACAACATCTTCCCCAGGGCGCTGCTGTTGTCACTGGCGTTCGCGGTGATCTACCTGTTGTGGTTCAGCCTGTACGTGATCACGGTCGACCAGTTCGGCAAGGTGCTGCGGCGGCCGCGGGTGCGAGCCCGGATCGAGCAGGCGACCGGGATCCTGCTCATCGGCTTCGCGGCGCGACTGGCCTTCCAGTCACCGTGAGCCGGAAAGGCGGGCTGCCCGGCATGCGGTGACGCCGCAGACCGTGGCGGTTCACGACGGACACAGAGGGTCTCCAAGGCTGGGCCTTGGAGACCCTCTTGTGTATCAGCGGGGCCCTGTTGCTCAGTGACCGGCCGCCAGGGACGGGCGGGGCGTCGTCAACGCCCGCTGGGTGGAGGTACGCACACGATGTTCGCAGTGGTCAGGAACCGCTGTCGGCGCGCTCCAGGAACTCCTTGGTCAAACCCAGTTCACGCTTGACGGACTCGGGCAGCGTGCGCTTCAGGACCGGTTCGAGCAACCAGCTCAGGCACGGATGGAAACCGAGGTCGATCATGCGGGTGACACAGATCCCGTCGTTCACCGGCTCGCAGGAGAAGCGTGCGGCGAAGTGGGCCATCTTGTGGTTGAACCTGTTGAGCGGCGGGGGCGCCAGCCGGATGTCGATCCGCTCCCTCGGGGTGAGCCGCATCTGAGCCGTCGCCTTCGGCTGCGGAAGCGGAACGCCTGGCAGCTTGGGCCTGAACGTGAACTCCGTGGAGTTGCCGTCCCTGCGCACACAGGAAATCGCGCGGAGCTTGTCGTCCACCTGGGCGTACCGCTCGATGTCCATGACGAAGTCGAGGAAGGCTTCCGGTGTGCAGTCGATGGTCAGTCGTTCTTCGACCCTGGTCATTCCTTCTCCCCTCTGTCTCGACGCCGGCAAAGTGGGGCCGCACCCCAAGACGCTCCGCCCGGGCTCTCTATCGGTGGCGTTGACTCTGCACGGCATCACGTACACCTGTCAGGAACCGTTGAACGGCGACGACTTCAGCCTCCGTGAAACCGTCGCGCACGACGCCATCCGGGTGGCGGAGGCGGGGCGCGGCACTGCTCCCCCATGCCGAGATTGCGGTCCTGCCCGGCAGTGGCCACCACGGATTGCAGCACCGAGCCGCAGACGAACTCAACGTGAGCGTAGGTGAGTTCATCAGCCGCCCGGTACCGCTCGACTGACGTCCGCCCCTGATGGTCGGGATGACGAGCCCGTGCCGGGTGCTCCCCTTCAGCTCTGCCGGCCCCCTGTCGTCGGTCAGCCAACACCCTCAGGGTCAGGCCAGCTCTTCCTTGAAGCCCTGGCGCCACGAGGGGTAGCGCGGCTCCCAGCCGAGCTCACGCTTGGCCTTGGCGTTGGAGAAGCCGCGCCCCTCGGTCATCATCGTCACCACCAACTCCCCGGCCAGCAGTCGGGCCAGCCATTTGGGTGCCCGCATCGGTGGCTTGGCACCCGCGCACGCGGCGAGGTGAGGCAACCACTCGGCGGCCGGGGCCGGCTCGTCGTCGACGATGTTGAACACGCCCTTCGCGCGCTGTTCCACAGCCAGGACGGTGGCGCTCGCCGCGTCGTCGAGATGGACCCATGACATATAGCCGGTGCCGCCCCCGACGAGCGGAAACTGCCGCTTGCGCACCAGCTCGACCTGGTCGTCGGTGGCGCCCGGCCCGTAGAGGCCGCCGTAGCGCAGGGCCGCGCCGCCCGCCTCGACGACCGCGTCCTCCAGGTGGGCGATCGCCTCCGCCGCCGTACGGAACTTCCCCGTCTCCTGGGGCAGCGGATCCTCCTCGGTCTTCACCCATCCACCTTCGCGGATACCGTTCCAGATGCCCGCGCTCTGCGCGACGACGTGGGGGACGCCGGTCGCCTCCGCGGCGGCCAGGAGGTGGTCCGTCCCCTCGGAGCGCAGCTTGTTGGTAGCGTCGAAGAAGCGATCGAAGTGCCTCATGTCCGGCTTGCCTGCGTGCGCCGCGGAAATCGCGGTCATCTGGTTCACCACCGCGTCCGGCCGGGCGGCCGCCACCGCTTCACCGACGGACGCCGCGTCCAGCCCGTCCATCACCACGCCCTCTGCGCCCAGCTGCTCCAGCAAGCCCAGCTTGGCCGCACTCGTCGTCGTAGCCGTCACCTGGTGTCCACGGGCCAAGAGCTGCGGCACCAGCCGCCGCCCCATGACCCCGGTCCCGCCTGCCACGAAAACCCGCATGACCATCACCATCCTGATTCCAGAATCTCTCTCTGCCCCTTGCGACGCGACAGGACGGCCGTCTGTGACATGGGCGGAAAGGCGATCGGAACGTGACAGGGAGGTTCCGCACGGTAACCGCTGCCGACGGCCGTGGTTCCGGGGTGCCGCCCTGCTGGCCGGTCCCCGCCGCATCCCGGGGGCATCATGTACCGGTCCATTCGCCGACGGAATGGACGTTGGCGCGCGGCGGTACAACCTTCCGTGGCCGCGGGCGGTCTCTCCCTCGCTGTTACATCGCCCCCGGGAGAACCATGCGCCGCACCGTCGCCACCGTCGTCATCACTGCCGCCTGCCTCGCCCTCACGGCCTGCACCGCGGAGTCGTCCGGCCCGGCGGCCTCACCACAGCGCGCTTCCTCGCCGACGCCGGCCTCCGCAACACCCGGCACGGAAGCCCCTCTCGGCCCCGAGGAGAAATTCACTCTCGGCAGCGGCAACGGCCATGCGGACGCACCCGTTCCACACCTCACCGGCCAGCGGCTGCGGGCTGCCCGGGACGAAGCGCGAGCCGCCGGCTTCCGGTCGATCCGCACGTACGACATGCACGGCCGGGGCCGCACGCCGTCCTCCGACCGGGACTGGAGGGTCTGCACGCAGACGCCCGGAGAGTTCGGGCGGATCAGCACCGACACCACGATCCTTCTCGGTATCGCAAAGAACGGGGAAGGCTGCTTCGGCGACAGCTAGCGCCTCCGCGTCCCCCGGCCTCCGCAACGCCCCGCAGCCCCGCCGGCATCGCCGCGTTTTCGCGTACCGCGTCAGGGAGTGACGAGGACCTTGAGGGCCTCTCGCCGGTCCATGGCGCGGTAGCCCTCGGGGGTCTGCTCCAGAGTGACGGTTCGGTCGAAGACGCGGCCGGGCTCCACCGTGCCGTCCAGGACGCCGGGCAGCAACTCCTCGATGTAGGCGCGCACGGGGGCCGGACCACCGGTCAGGGTGACGTTCGGGCCGAACAGGCTGCCGAAGCCCACGGGGGCGTCCTCGTACTGGGGGACGCCGACGCGGCTGATCACGCCTCCTGGGCGTACGGCACCCACGGCCATCTCGTAGGCGGGCATGTGGCCGACGGCCTCCAGCACGGCGTGTGTGCCGTGGCCGCCGGAGATGTCGCGGACCTTGGCGATGCCCTCTTCGCCGCGTTCGGCGATGACGTCGGTTGCGCCGAAGAAACGGCCCAGGTCGGTACGGTCCTTGTGCCGGCCCATGAGGATGATCCGTTCCGCGCCGAGCTGCCTGGCGGACAGGACCGCGAGCAGCCCGACGGCGCCGTCGCCGATGACGGTGACCGAATCCCCCTGCTTGATACGCGCTTGGCGGGCGGCGTGATGGCCGGTGCCGTAGACGTCGGCGAGGGTGAGCAGGGAGGGCAGCAGCTTCTCGTCGACGTCGTTGGGGAGCTTGACCAGGGTGCCCTGGGCCTGAGGAACGCGGACGGCCTCGGCCTGGGCGCCGCCCACTCCGGCGGCGAAGAAGCCGCCGTTGGGGCAGGAGGTGTGCAGGCCCTCACGGCAGAACTCGCAGGTGTTGTCGGCGAACGCGAAGGGTGCTATCACCAGGTCGCCGCGCTGGAATCCGGAGACCTCGGAGCCGAGTTCCTCGACGGTGCCGAGGAACTCGTGGCCCATGGGTACGGGCCCGTCCGCAGCCGTCATGGAGTGGTACGGGTGCAGGTCGCTGCCGCATACACAGGAGCGGACGACGCGCACGATCGCGTCGGTGGGTTGCTCGATGACCGGGTCCGCCGCGTCCTGGACGCGCACATCGCCGGCTTCGTACATGAAGGTGGCCCGCATGGGGACAACTCGCTTTCTGGATACGTGGGGTCTGATGGTTCGCTCGCCGTGCCGGCCGGGCACGGGCGGCTGGTGCCGTGCTGGGACGCGCCCGGTATCAGGGGACGGTGAGGACGATCTTTCCGTCGGCCCGGTGGGAGCGGAGCCGCTCGGCAGCCTGGGCAACGGCGTCGAAGGACAGGGCGCTGTCGATCAGGGGTCTCACCCGGCCGTCGGCGACCGCGGGCAGCAACTCCTGTCCGGCCGTGGTGATGACGGCGCCGAGCTCCGCGGGCCGGGTGAAGCCGAAGGAGACTCCCTGGACGCGCAGGTGGCGGTAGGCGAGGGCGTCCAGGTCGATGGTGGAGGCGGCCTGGTCCAGGCGACCGATGTTGATCACGGCGCCGTCGGTGCGGGTGGCGGGCAGGCAGGCCGCGAAGGTCTGGCCGCCGACGTGGTCCAGGGCGATATCCACGCCCTCCCCACCGGTGGCGTCCAGGACGGTCCGGGTCAGATCCTGCTCGCCGGTCACCACGACGGTGTCGGCTCCGGCCCTCTTGAGCAGGTCGTGCTTGGCTGCGCTGCGGGTGGTGGCGATGATCCGGCTCGCGCCGAGGGCGCGGGCGATCTGTACGCCGAGCAGGCCGATGCCGGAGGTGGCGCCGGTGATCAGCACCGACTGCCCGGCCCGGAAACCGGCCAGGGTGAGGGCGCCGTGTTCGGTGAGCAGCCCTGTGGGCAGCGCGCATGCCTCCTCGTCGCCGAGTTCGTCGGGTACGGGCAGGACATGTCGGTGATCGGCCAGGACGTACTGGGCGAAGCTACCCGGCGTCGTGCCCATTACCCGGCTGCCGACGACGGGTGTGTCCACGCCGTCGCCGACGGCCGTGACCTCACCGGCGAATTCGAAGCCGGCCTGGTATTCCTCGCCTGTGCCGCCGGACGTGGGGTCGGCGGCGGCAAGCATCGAGGCATCCGCGTTGTTGAGCGCCACCGCGCGGGTGCGCACCACGACCTGCCCGGAACCTGGTTCGGGTACAGGGATCTGGCGCGGAGTCCATTCGGGGCCGGTACCACCGAAAAGGGCGGTCATCGTGGCGGGCATTGAGCGGGTTTCCCTTCGCGTGCGAGGTCAGTTGCTGCGGGTGCGGGGGCCGCGGTACTGCTCGTCGGTGACATGCTCGAGCCAGGTGGTCTCGATCCGGTCGTCATCGGGGGCGGTGCCGTCCCACAGGGCGAGGTGCTGCATGAAGCGGTCCTCGGTGGAGCCGTGCCAGTGCTCCTCGCCGGGCGGGCAGGTCACCGTCTCGCCGGGGTGTGCTTCGAAGATGGCGCCGTCGCGGGTGCCGATCAGGGCGATGCCGGCGACGACGTGCAGGGTCTGCCCGACGGCATGGTGGTGCCAGGCCGTGCGGGCGCCCGGGGCGAAGCGCACCATGTTGGCGCGGATTCGGGAAGGTTCCTGACCTGCGTGGATGACGTCGAACCAGACGTCACCGTTGAACCACTCCTCCGGGCCCTTGCCGGTGGGCCGAGGCTTGATGAATTCCATCTCGCGCTGTTCCTCTCGTGTTCGAAGTTGGCCGTGTGAGAAGTTGGCGTGGCTCCCGTGCTGCGCGCACACGCCCTGGCGGGGACGGCCCGACTCAGGCGCCGGTCGTGCTGGTGATGTCCTTGAGTCGGCCCAGAGCGTCCATGGCGTTGGGCCAGCCTGCGTAGAAGGCCAGATGCGTCAGTGCCTCGGCCAGCTCGTCGCGGCTCAGCTCGTTGTCCAGGGCCAGGCGCAGGTGGAAGGTGAGCTGCTCGCCCCGGTAGAGGGCGGCCAGAGCGCTCACGGTGACCAGACTGCGGTCCCGCGGGGAGAGCACAGGACGCTCCCACACATCCCCGAAGAGCACCTGGTCGGTCAGCTGCACCATCTTCGGCGCCACATCACCCAGCGCCTTTTGCGCGGGAGACTCCTTTTCCGTCACGACTGCTCTTCCCTTCACGCCTTTTCGCTCACGCCGGTGGTCGACCGGCGTAATTCCGTTCGCCATGTCCTGATCCCAGGTTTGCACCGAGGGGCCGGGTCGCAAATAGGAGGGTTTCTTCCTGGGAGGAAATTATCCTGGGACAGTTTTCTCCCCCTCACGCGAAGGGCGCTCGCTGTCACACTGGGAGCATGAGTCCGACACCGCATCTCAACGAGCTGGGCGAGTTCCTCAAGGCCCGCCGGGCCGAGCTGAGCCCCCGCGCGATGGGCCTGCCCGACACCGCGGGGCCACGCCGGGTGGCCGGGTTGCGCAGGGAAGAAGTCGCCCGGCTGGCGGCGATTTCCACGGACTACTACACCCGGCTGGAGCAGGGCCGCATGCCCGCCTCGGCGCCTGTGCTCGAGGCGGTCGCCCAGGCGCTGCACCTGGACGACGATCAGCGCCGCTACCTGTTCGGACTGGCTGGGAAGGAGACCGCCAAGCCCCGCCGTCGCGCCTTGCAAAAGGTTCAGCCCCAGCTGCGCAGGGTCTTGGACGACCTCACCTCCACCCCTGCGATCGTGATGGGCCGGCGCATGGACGTCATCGCCTGGAACCCTCTCGCGGCAGCGCTGGTCACCGATTTCGCAGCCGTCCCCGAAAAGCACCGTAATTACGTGCGTATTCTTTTCACGGATCCGGCGATGCGAACGCTCTACGCCGACTGGAAAGGCGTTGCCCGCACCGCGGTCGCGCAATTGCGTATGGAGGCGGCAAAGTATCCGGACGACCCCCGGCTGACGACTCTGGTCGGGGAGCTTTCGGTGCAGGATGCGGACTTCCGGAAGTGGTGGGCCGCCCACCACGTCGCCACCCTGAGCGTGGGCACCAAGGTGCTCAACCATCCGGTCGCCGGCGAACTCTCCCTGGACTGGGACACCCTGACGGCCAGCACCGACCCCGACCAGCAACTGGTCGTGTGGACCGCCGAAGTCGGTTCTGCCACCCACGACGGGCTGCGCATCCTCGCCTCCTGGGCGGCGGACCGGAGTCCCTCAGCCGCTCCGTCGGAGTGAGAACCCGAACTGGCGGCCCGACGAGCCGGGTGTAGCTTCAACAGGTGGTGCGGCAAGAGGAGTTGGGCAGATATGTGCGCCACTCGTCAGAGGTGAGGCCCCCGCCGGTCGTCGGGGGCAGCCGACCCGCCCTGTGTGGGTCGACGGCCGGCCGATGCTTTCCTGCCGAGCGATGCGCCGCCGCGCCGATGAGTTCCGTCGATCGGGACAGTCTGCATTCTCGACACGTTGACCACGGCATCGACGGCAAGGAGCAGGAGCGATGCGGAAGATCATCGAGCAGGCAGTGGTCACCCTCGACGGGCAGGTGAGCACGCCCCAGGAATGGCTCCCCACCAGGTGGGCCGGCGACTTCGAGCGGCTGTCCGAGGACCTGCTCCGCTCCGTCGACGCGCTCCTCTACGGGCGGATCAGTTACGAGAACCACGCCGAGGTGTGGCCGACGCTGGAGGAGGCGTTCGGTGACTACGCGGTCCGGATGAACACCATCCCCAAGCACGTGGCGTCACGCACCCTCACCGAGGTGAAGTGGAACGCCACTCTCCTCGGGGACGATGTCGTCGACGCCGTGCGCAGGCTGAAGGAACAGCCGGGCGGCGACATCCTCAAGGTCGGCACCGGCGGCTCGCTCAGCCGGACGCTTCTCGAGCACCGGCTGGTCGACGAGTATCTGTTCTGGCTGTTCCCGGTCATCGCCGGCAGCGGCGAACGGCTCTACGACGGGATCGACACCACCGATTTCGACCTGATCGACGTCAAACGGCTCGACAACGGCATCGTCGGCCTCACCTACGTTCCGGCGACCCGCTGACCCCGCCCACGGACCAGGTCCGGGAGTCCAGCCCCATCACGCGGTGCGCAAGATGGCGTCCGGGCGGCAGACAGGGCAGGGGACCGCGGTCTCGGGGTCCGCGAGTGCCTGGAGCGCTTCGGCGTCGCTCAGGAGGCGGTCGCCGAGGCACTGGGCGCAGTCGTCCCGGTGGATGTAGTAGTCGGCGGGGCTGGTGCGAGGGGCGTCGTAGATCCGCCAGCGTCGACGCTCGTGCGGAGGCGCTGGGTTGAGGCTGCTGTAGTCCTCCCCCGGGAGGGGCTGGACGACGGGGTGCGGGGCGCTGAAAGTGATCATGCGGGAGGTGAGGGTGGGACCGTGACGGCGGTCGTCGTCACGGTCGGGTATCTCGATCTCCAGGTCATACCACCACACTCCGGCGCGGTCGCGGCGCCGGCGGGTGACGGCTGCCTGCAAGCGCTGTCCGTCGGGCAGGGAGACCTCGGCCCGCGGGCGGGTATCGGTCATTTGATCGCGGGGCCGCTCCATCGCTACGCCTCGGCCCCTTCGCCGTCGTCCGCCGGTTCATGGGCGTGCTTGAGGGCGGCTCGCGCCCCCACGACACTGCCGGGGCACGAGGCCCAGTAGTCGTGGCACGAAAGCGTGACGGTCAGGTCGAGCTGCCTGGCCCGGAGCGCTGCGACCTGGGCCTTTTCGTCGTCGCTGTAGCCGGGCGAGTCCTCGCGCAGCCTCGGACGCCAGAAGTCCTCACCGTGCCCCGCCATCGGGTCGACCGACCAGGGAAGCCGCGCGTACAGAGCGTGCAGCTCGGCCTGGACACGGTGCAGCTCCAGCTGCACATCCAGCAGATCTTGAGGGAAATCGACGAAGTCAGCCACACCCCCCAGGATACGCTCACATGTTCGATTCTTGGTTATGGGGGCAGTACGCCGGGCCTGGATTCACCCATCCGACTGACGCCCCGCTCCATGTAGCGGCGGTCACCAGCGTCGGCCTACGCCGAAATCCCTCGGCGTTCCCGACCAGCACAACGCACCGCCCCCTCCGCGCCCACCCCGCGAACCCGGATCGCGGGATCGACAGGCGCCAGGTCCCGCGGCACCGCACCTGCGCCCGCGCCTGCTTCACGACGCTCTCCCACGACCCCTTGTGCTCGATTCTGTTCTACACAACACTCTCCATGCACAGAAACGCGCACCACTGAACATCTTCGAACCTTGAATGACAGCCGGTCGAGTCGAGGAGAACAGGCATGACGCAGTTCAGCCGACGTAGGTTTCTGAGCGCGGCCGCGGTGGGAGCTGCGTCCGCAGGCATCGCCGTGGGCATCGGGCGTACCGCCTTCGCCCAGGCCGAAAGTCCGCGCGGACTGACCATCCGAGGGAGCGAATTCCTGCTGGACGGCGAGCCGTTCCGGATCCTCGCCGGCGCCTTCCACTACTTCCGGACGCACCCCAAGGACTGGCGCGACCGGTTGCTGCGGATGCGGGCGATGGGCCTGAATACGGTGGAGACCTACATCGCCTGGAACTTCCACCAACCGTACGAGGAGAAGGCCGACTTCACCGGATGGCGTGATGTCACCGCCTTCGTACGGACCGCGGACGAGGTCGGACTCAAGGTGATCGTGAGGCCGGGACCGTACATCTGCGCGGAATGGGACTTCGGCGGGCTGCCGGCCTGGCTCCTCAAGGACAAGGACGCGCCGCTGCGCCGCTCGGACCCCGCCTACGAGCGGTCAGTTGACGCCTGGTTCGCCGAGTTGTTGCCCCGGTTCGTGGATCTGCAGGCCACACGCGGCGGGCCCATCATCGCCATGCAGGTCGAGAACGAATACGGCAGCTACGGCGACGACCACGCGCACCTGGAACATCTGCGGGACACCATGAGGGCACAGGGCGTGGACAGCCTGCTGTTCTGCTCCAATGGGCCGACCCAGGAAGCACTGAAGAACGGAAGCCTTCCCGATCTCCTGTCCACCGTCAACTTCGCCGGTGACCCCACCGGGCCCTTCGAGGAACTGCGCAAGTTCCAGCCGGACAAGCCCCTGTTCTGCACGGAGTTCTGGGACGGCTGGTTCGACCACTGGGGAGAACCGCATCACACCACCGACGCGGCGCAGACCGCCGCCGATGTGGCGAAGCTCCTCGAATCCGGAGCCTCCATCAACTTCTATATGGCGGTGGGCGGAACGAACTTCGGCTGGTCCGCGGGTGCCAACCTGAGCGGCAGCGCCTACCAGCCCACTGTCACCAGCTACGACTACGACTCCCCGATCAGCGAATCCGGCGAACTCACCGAGAAATTCCACAAGGTGCGTGAGGTGCTGGCCAAGTACAACTCCCTGCCGAGCACACCTTTGCCGGCCACTCCGCGCCGTATGCCGGCCCAGCGGGTCGCCGTCCGTGAGTCGGTGCCGTTGATGGAGGCGCTCGATGCGCTGAGCACTCCGGTGGGGCGTACCACTCCCGTCCACATGGAGGCGCTCGGGCAGCCGTACGGCCTGATCCACTACCGCACCCGGGTGCCCGGGCCGCAGGGGAGCAAGGGGCTGAGGGTCACCGCCCTGGGCGACCGCGCGCTGGTGTTCGGCGACGGCGAGCGCATCGGCACCTTCGACCGTAACCAGCCCGACCACACCGTCGACTTCACCGTGGCCGGCGCTGTCGGCACCCTAGACCTCCTGGTCGATCCCACCGGACGGGTCAACTTCGGCCAGGGGCTCAACGACCCCAAGGGAATCAGCGGCAAGGTCCTCCTCGACGAAGAGGAGCTGAGCGACTGGGAGATCCGCCGGCTCCCTCTCGACGACCTCTCGGCGCTGAAGTTCGGCAGCCAAGACACGCCGACAGGTCCCGCGTTCCACCGTGCGGGGATCCAAGTCGACACGCCCGCGGACGCGTTCCTCGCCTTCCCGGGCTGGGACAAGGGCATGGTCTGGCTCAACGGGTTCGCGCTCGGCCGGTACTGGTCCCTGGGGCCGCAGGTCACCCTGTACGCGCCGAGCCATCTGTGGCGGCGGGGGCGGAACGAGCTCGTCGTCCTGGAGATGGAGCGGACGGGAGACCGGATCGAAGTACGGTCCGAGCCCGACATCGGTTAGATTCCGCCTCTTGACCAGCGCGGGTGTCGACGAGGACGGCGGTCGGCGAGGTGCGCGGCCTGCTCAGGACTCTCGTTCGGATCATGACGAGTCGGATACGCATGTGCCGGTCTGAGTACCTGTACTCAGGCCCTGGTGGTCATCGTCGTCCACGGTGGGAGCAGACCGGAACAACCCACAGGAGACGACCGTGATCCCCAGCACCAGCCGCCCCCCTTCCGCCTCTCGACGCCGCCGGGTCCGCACCGTCGCGGCTCTCACGGGAGCTGTCGCGATGATGGCGCTCACCGGCTGCTCCGGCTTCTTCCAGGACGACATCTGCAACGACGGCGAGTACCCCGTCCTGAGCGTCGGGGGCACCGGCTCCGCGTGCGCGAAGGACGGCGAGAAGGTGCCAGAGGGGTACACGCGCTACCCCGAGGGCAAGGTGCCGCAGAAGGTCGACGACAAGTGGGACGTGTACTGGCGCACGCACACCGTCGATGAGAAGGGCAACATCGTGGACGCGCCGGACGAGAAGTAAGCCGGCACATGCTGGTCGGCGTGCCACTCGCCGGCCGGCATGAAAGGCAGCCGGCCCCGGACATCCACGGTCGCCCGGCCGACAACGTGCGTCGGTCGCGCCTGGGACTGCCAGGCGGCCGAGCGTTGACACATCCGCGCCAACGCTCGGCGGCGACAGCCCACTCAACCGGTCGGCACCGGCCTGCCGGCGGGCCCGAGCACTGACCGACGGCCTCGCGTCCGCGTCCCGCAGGTGTATGTGCCGGCCCGGTTACGCGGACGCGGCCGCGATGACCGCGCGTACGTTTTCGGCTCTGCCGGGAGCGGATGCCAACAGGTCCCGCCGTGCCTTGACGAAAGCAGCACCGAGTTCCGCCCGCCGCTCGTCGCTGACGTTCTCCCGGGTGTCGTTGATCAGTGACCGCTCCTCCTCGTCCAAGTGGTGTGTCACCGCCTGTACGAGGTCCTCCAGCCTCTCGTCCCATTCGTCGGTGCCGGGCTCACCGGCCTCCAACAGCGCGAGCAGAGCCTCGTTGCCCTCGGTGTGCTCTTCCTTTCCGTGCTCCACATCGTGATCGTCCACGTTCTTGAACCGGCGAAGCGCTGGGTAGACCTCGCGCTCCTCGGCCTCGGCGTGAGCGATCAGCAGGTCGGCGAACCGGCGCAGAGCCGCGCTCCGGTCCGCGTCCACACTTCGCATTTCCCGGAACAGATCCTCCATGGTGCGGTGATCCCGCAGGATCAGCGCCACCACATCCGTTTCCGCCTCGGTCAGCTGGTCGCTCATGTCACCCACCTTTCGTTGACAGGCGGATGCCCCGCAGCGATCAGCTCATTCATTCCTCCTGACACGCCCCGGTCATTGAACACAAGCCTCGAACAGGCCGTACAGATAACGGCGGCCCGATCTCCCGAGCCTGGTCCGCCGTGCCACCACCGGGCTTCGCACGGAAGGACCCTCGGGTGTCCCCCAATCCTCGCTCTCGTCATCAGCCGGACACGGATACGGATACTGCGACATCGGATACGGCAGCAAAGGAGGACGTCCGGACGCGGGGCGGACCTCAAGAGCCTGGTCCGAACGGCGGCGTCGGCCGGCAAGAGGCCAACGGAGGTGACGACGCCGGCGTTCGCGCGGACGCCCCAACGCCCGAGCGCAGTGCGGCCCGTGAGGATGTCGGCGTAGGTGCCCCGGCCAGTCGTCAGCGTGACGCCGCGGGTGGTTGGCGAGGCACGTACCCGGCGGCTGCACGGGCCGTGTCGCGAATGACCACTGCTCTGGCCGTCTTGCTTGTGCTCTTCGCCCTCCTGCTGCCGAACGAGTTCGGCCGCCTCACGCCCGGCACGTTCGCACGGATCCCGGTGGAGGGGATTTTCGGCGCCGTCGTGCTGCTCCTCCTGCCGCCGAAGGCGAGGCGGCCGGCGGCGGTGGCCGCCGGTGTCGGCCTGGGTGTGCTGACCGTCCTGAAGTTCCTCGACATGGGCTTCCGCTCGGTTCTCAGCCGGCCCTTCGACCTGGTGCTCGACTGGATCCTGCTCGACGACGCGGAGTCGTTCCTCGCGGACTCGGTCGGCCGGGCCGGTGCGATCGGCGTCGTCATCGGGGTGGTGGCCCTCGTTCTCGCTCTGCTCGTCCTCATGACGCTGGCGGTCGCCCGACTGAGCCGTCTCATGGCCCGGCGCAGCGCCGTAGCGACCCGTACCGTCCTGGTCCTGGGTACGACCTGGATGACCTGCGGCGCGCTCGGACTGCAGATCGCTGGAGCGCCGGTCGCTTCCCGCACCACCGCCGACCTCGTCCAGGACCGTGCGGACCAGGTCCGTGCGGGCCTGCAGGACAAACAGGCGTTCGCCAAGGAAGCCGCCGATGACACCTTCCGCGATACCCCGGCCGACCAGTTGCTGACCGGGCTGCGCGGCAAGGATGTTCTCTTCACTTTCATCGAGAGCTATGGCCGCAGCGCGTTCCGGGACCCGGTGACGGCATCGCCCGTCGACGCGGTGCTCGCGGACGGGACCAGTCGGCTGCGCAAGGCGGGATTCTCCTCCCGGAGTGCCTTCCTCACCTCACCGACAGCGGGCGGCGGGAGCTGGCTGGCGCACTCCACCTTCATGTCAGGCTTGTGGATCAAGAATCAGCAGCGCTACCGCAGCGTCACCTCAAGCGACCGTCTGACCCTCACCGGTGCCTTTCGTCGGGCCCGTGCCTGGCGGACGGTCGGCATCATGCCGGGCGTGACGGGGGCCTGGCCGGAGGGGAAGTTCTACGGCCTCGACAACGTCTACGACACCCATCATCTCGGCTACAGGGGACCGAAGTTCAGCTGGTCGCGGGTACCCGACCAATACAGCCTGGCGGCCTTCGAGCGGCTGGAGCACGGCAAGCCGGACCGCGAGCCGTTGATGTCGGAGAACATCCTGGTCTCCAGTCACAACCCGTGGGCGCCGATACCCAAGATGATCGACTGGGGGAAGGTCGGTAACGGCTCGGTCTACGACGCCATCGAGAAGCAGGGCAAGACTCCGGAAGAGGTGTGGAAGGACCCCGCACGGGTGCGCACCGAGTACCGGCGTGCCATCGCGTACTCACTGCGCAGTCTCATCTCCTACGTGGAGAAGTACGGCAACGAGAACACCGTGCTCGTCTTCCTGGGGGACCATCAGCCCGTGGCGACCGCCGCCGGCGAGAACGCCGGCCGGGACGTACCGATCACGATCGTCGCCCACGACCCGGCTGTGATGCAGCGGATCTCCGACTGGGGCTGGCAGGACGGCCTGAAGCCCGGCGCGAGCGCACCGGTGTGGAGGATGGACGAGTTCCGCGACCGCTTCCTGGCCGCCTACAGCTCGCGACCCGGCCGCAGGTGAAGCTGTCGGGCAACCCGAGCTGTTTCATGATGGCGTGTCAGAATTCCGGTCGTTGCAACGACCCATGAATCGGGATCGCCGCGGGTGGGCCGCCTCGCCGCCAACCACCCAACAGGCCGACGGCACCGCTTCCTCTGCTCAGTAAGGAACCACGCCATGAACACCCCGCACGCCTTCCCCCTGGAGCCCACCCCGATCCATGTGTCCGACAAGGTCCTCGACGACCTGCGCACCCGCCTCACAATGACCCGTCCACCGCTGGACGAAGGGAATGGGGACTGGTCCTACGGCGTCCCGGACAGCTATCTCCGTGAGCTGGTCGCCTACTGGCGGGACGGCTACGACTGGCGCCAGGCCGAGGCCGCCATCAACGTCCACGAGCACTACCGGGCGAGCGTCGCCGGTGTCCCGGTGCACTTCATGCGCAAGCCCGGCCGTGGCCCCGGCCCGATCCCGTTGATCCTCACCCACGGCTGGCCGTGGACGTTCTGGCACTGGTCGAAGGTGATCGACCCGCTCGCCGACCCGGCCGCTTTCGGCGGTGACCCCGCCGACGCGTTCGACGTCATCGTGCCGTCCCTGCCCGGCTTCGGCTTCCCCGGCCCGCTCACCGGCTTTCCGGACGTCAACTTCTGGAAGGTCTCCGACCTCTGGCACACCCTGATGACCGAGACCCTGGGATACGAGAAATACGCCGCCGGGGGCTGCGACATCGGCGGGATCGTCTCCAGCCAACTCGGCCACAAGTACGCCGACGCGCTGTACGGCATCCACATCGGCTCCGGGCTGCCGCTCGACTTCTTCACCGGCCCCCGCGCCTGGGACTTCGCCCGGAATCGGCCCCTCACCGACGACCAGCCCGCCGACGTCCGCGCCCGCATCATCGAGATGGACCACCGCGCGGCGTCCCACCTCGCCGTGCACATGCTCGACGGCGCCACCCTGGCCCACGGGCTGAGCGACTCACCCGCCGGTCTGCTCGCCTGGCTGCTGGAGCGCTGGAACGCCTGGAGCGACAACGGCGGCGACGTCGAGTCCGTCTTCACCCAGGACGACCTGCTCACCCACGCCACGATCTACTGGGTGAACAACTCCATCGCCACGTCGATGCGTTACTACGCCAACGCCAACCGCTACCCCTGGGCCCCCTCCCATGACCGTACCCCGGTCGTGCAGGCCCCGGTCGGCCTCACCTTCGTCACGTACGAGAACCCGCCCGGGGTCCACACCGCCGACGAGCGCGTCCGGGCGTTCAAGGCCGGTCCCCAGGCTGATTGGTTCAACCACGTCAACGTCAACGCCCATGACCGCGGCGGCCACTTCATCCCCTGGGAGAACCCCGACGCCTGGGTGAGCGACCTCCGCCGCACCTTCCACGGCCGCAGGCCCTGAACGACCGTCGGGGTCGATCAACCTCACCATGTCAGCCCTTGTCAGAGCCTGCGATCGCATCCCCAGGATCGTGCTGTGATCGCCAACCGTGGATCAGTAGGTCGAACACCGTCTCCACAGCCGCGCGTGGATCCTGTCGGCCCTTGGCCAGGGTCGGGAATTGCAGGACGAACCTCGCGAGTGCTGAGCATGCGAGATCGTCCGTCTCCCGGCCGAGCTCCTCCGCGATCACGGCGCCCAGCGCGACCGCATGTCGCATCCACATACGCTCCGAGTACGCGCTGAGCGCGGGGGTTCGCTCCACCAGCGCGGTGAACTGATGCAGACGAGGATCCGACGCGAGCGGCACCCAGGACTTCAGCGCGTGGGCGCGGAGTGCCTCCACCACGCTCCGGCCCTCGGGCCGTTCGCGGACCGCGGCGGTCAGCTCTGCCTCGACTTCCTCTTCGCGGTCGAAGACCAGAGCCTCCTTGCTCGGGAAGTGCGCGAAGAGGGTCGTCGTCGACACATCGGCCTTCTCGGCGACATCGCGGACGCTCACTCGCTCGAAACCGTGCTCCAGGAAGAGCTCCAGGGCGGCGTCGGCGATGGCCTGCCTCGTCGCCGCCTTCTTGCGCTCGCGACGACCAACGGTCGGAGATTCGGGCATGGCCTCACCGTACCCCATAACTGAAACGAAGCAGAAACTGGAACAGTTGCACTTTCTGACTCGTTTCTGCTTTGGTGGTCTCCGTAGGGGCCGCCCCATGGGGGTCGCGGCACCCGGTGATCGCCACCCATGGCGCCACCGGGAACCCCACCGACGAAAGGAGTCCGCCGTGGACTCTCCGACGCCCGCACGTGCGCGGATCGGCATCATCGGCGCCGGGCCCGGAGGCCTCACGTGCGCCCGCATCCTGCAGCGGCACGGCATTGCGGTGACGGTGTACGACCGCGACCCGGAGGTGCACTCCCGGAACCAGGGAGGCTCGCTCGACCTGCACGAGGACGACGGACAGCTCGCACTCCGCGAAGCGGGCCTGCTGGAGGAGTTCTTCGCGCTCGCCAGGGTCGAGGGGCAGGAAATGCGCCAGCTGGACCCAGCAGGACGCCTCCTCGACCACCATCTGCCGGACGAGGGCGAAACGGCCCGGCCCGAGATCGACCGCGGACAGCTTCGCGAACTCCTGGTGCGCTCACTCACTGCGGGGACGGTGCAGTGGGGGCGCACTCTCGAATCGGTGAGGGGGCCGGCCAACGGGCCGCGAACGCTGACGTTCACCGACGGGACGGCCGTCGAGGCGGATCTCGTGATCGGTGCGGACGGCGCCTTCTCCCGCGTCCGCACCGCCGTGTCGCCCGCGACTCCGCGCTACACCGGAGTCAGCTTCCTGGAGGCATGGTTCGACGACATGGAGCACGCGCACCCCGAGCTTTCCCACCTGGTCGGGAGGGGCAGTACACACATCGCGGACGGCGAGCGGGGCCTCTTCGCGCAGCGCAACAGCGGCGGCCACATGCGCGTCTACATCCTGCAGCGCGTCCCCGTGGACTGGATCGCGGCGAACGGGCTTCACTCGGAGGACACCGAGGGCATCCGCGCCCATCTGCTCAACGAGTACGCAGGCTGGTCACCGCAGACACTCCGAATGATCACCGACAACGACGGCGCCTACGTCGATCGGCCGCTCTTCGCCCTGCCGGTACCGCACACGTGGGAGCACTCCCCCAGCGTGGCGCTCCTGGGGGACGCGGCACACCTCATGCCGCCGCTCGGCGTCGGCGTCAACCTCGCCATGCTCGACGCCTGCGAACTCGCGCTCGCACTCGCCCGGTCCGCCACCATCGACGACGCCGTACACCGCTACGAGAAGTCGATGCTCCCGCGCTCGGCAGAAATGGCCGAGCTGCTCGAAGGCGGTGCCGAGCATCTTCTGCTCGCGCCCGACCCCGACGGGATGTCACGGTTCCAGCAAGCCGCCCAGACCTGACGCCGCGGGAGGCCGAATCCGGGTGACTCATCGAGTGGGCCCTCGCCGGGCCCGGCCGAGCCGACGAGCAAGCATGCTTACGGCTACCGGCCCCAGCCCGGGAAATGGGCATCTGCCCCGTCATCCCTGAAGTCTCTCCGTGTGCCACTCTCGGACTCTCGCGCGGAACGTGGGATCCCGGGGCCAACGGGATCTCGATTGCCCCAAACGCCGTAGCGGGCCGCCGTGTTGGGCAGCCTGCGCCCGGCGGCCCGACGGAATCGACATGATCGGCGTGACGGAAGACGACGGATTCCCACCGCCGTTACCGCAATTCACCTACCACCTACCGCCGGCGGTGCGAGTGCGCGGCGGCCCCGGCGTGCAGATCGCACTGCCTACCGCTTTCCGGCGCGGACTTTGACGCCTGCTACCTGCCCGCCACCTCTGTCGCCCGCCACGCCTTACCCGTTCCGCCACCCACCCTTGCCCGCGCCGCGGTCTGCCCGCCACACCCACCTCCCTGTGACCGACATCACAGTGCGGCACCTCACATCCTCAGGTCATCATATGACGCGATCGCCGCACGAATTCAGAGCCGGGCGCGCCCGGACGGGACAGCGAGACGAGGATGGGCATGAACGACCAGGACAGGCCGGCACGGCCGCGCGTAGGCGTGGTGGGCCTCGGGGCCATGGGGCTCGGGATGGCGCGCAGTCTGCGGAACGCGGGCTTCGACGTGGGCGTCCACGATCTGCGCCCCGCCGTGACCGCGGCCTTCGCCGAGGACGGCGGCACGGCCTTCGCCTCCGCCGGTGAGCTGGCGGCCGCGGTCGACGTCCTGGTCGGCGTCGTGGTCAACGCGGCGCAGGTGGAGTCGGTCCTGTTCGGTGCCGACGGTGCGGCCGGGCGGCTGCGCCCGGGCTCCGTCTACGTCATGTGCTCCACGGCCGACCCCGGCTGGTCCGCCGAGTTGGAAAAGCGCCTCGCCGAGCGTGGTGTGCTCTACCTGGACGCCCCCATTTCCGGGGGCGCAGCACGGGCCGCGAAGGGCGAGCTGACCATGATGACCTCGGGCGCCCCGGGCGCGTACGCGGTCGCCGACCCGGTGCTGGAGGCCATGAGCAGCACGGTCTACCGCCTGGGCGACGAGGCCGGGATCGGCTCCAAGGTCAAGGTCGTCAATCAGTTGCTCGCGGGGGTGCACATCGCCGCGGCGGCCGAGGCGATGGCGCTGGGCATCAAGGCGGGCGTGCCCGCCGAGGCGCTCTACGAGGTCATCACGCACAGCGCGGGCAACTCGTGGATGTTCGAGAACCGTATGGCGCATGTGCTCGCCGGGGACTACACGCCGCTGTCCGCGGTCGACATCTTCGTCAAGGACCTGGGGCTCGTGCTCGATGCGGCCCGCCCGGAGAAGTTCCCCCTCCCCCTGGCTGCCACCGCGCACCAGATGTTCCTGCAGGCGTCGGCGTCCGGCCTGGGAGCCGAGGACGACAGCGCGGTGATCAAGATCTTCCCGGGGATCGAGCTGCCCGAGCAGGGGGAGGTCTGACATGGCAATCCGACTCGGCTGCATCGCCGACGACTTCACCGGCGCCACGGACCTGGCCAACAACCTGGTGCGCGCCGGCATGCGCGTGGTCCAGCTGATCGACGTGCCGCAGGCCGACACCGAGGGGCCCGTCGACGCGGACGCCGTGGTCATCGCGCTCAAGTCGCGGACCACCCCGGCGGACGACGCCGTCGCGGCCTCGCTGCGGGCGCTGGACTGGCTGCGCTCCGCGGGCGCGGAGCAGATCTACTTCAAGTACTGCTCGACCTTCGACTCGACGCGTAACGGCAACATCGGGCCCGTCACCGAGGCGCTGATGGACGCGCTGGGCACGGACTTCACGGTCGCGACACCGGCCTTCCCCGACAACGGGCGCACGGTCTTCAAGGGGCACCTCTTCGTCGGCGACGTGCTGCTCGGCGAGAGCGGGATGCGTCATCACCCGCTGACACCGATGACCGACTCCAACCTGGTGTCCGTGCTCGGCGACCAGACGGTGCGCCCCGTCGGCCTCATCGACCACACCGTGGTCGCCGCCGGTGCCGAGGCGATCCGGGAGCGCGTCGACGAGCTGCGCAAGGAGGGCGTCGGCGCCGCGATCGTGGATGCCGTCTCCAATGACGATCTCGTACGGCTGGGTACGGCGGTCAAGGAGCTGCCGCTGGTGACCGCCGGTTCGGGTCTGGCGATCGGCCTGCCCGCGAACTGGGGGTTCGAGCCGTCTCCTGCCGCTGCCCAGCTGCCCACGCCCGGCGGCCACCAGGCCATCGTCTCCGGGTCGGTGTCCGCCGCCACCAACGGTCAGGTCCTGGAGTTCCTGCGCAGCGGGCGCCCCGCGTTCAGCGTGGACCCGCTGCGGATCGCGGCCGGCGAGGACGTGGCCGGACAGGCCCTGGCCTTCGCCGCCTCGCACCTGGGCGAGGGGCCGGTCCTCGTCTATTCGACCGAGGCGGCCGACGCGGTCAAGAACGTCCAGGGCCGGCTCGGCGTGGCCGAGGCCGGTGAGCTCGTCGAACAGACCATGGCACGTGTCGCACAGGGCCTGGTGGAGCTCGGCGTCCGTCAGCTCGTCGTCGCCGGCGGTGAAACCTCGGGAGCGGTCGTCCAGGCACTCGGCCTCACCGGCCTGCGCATCGGACCGCAGATCGACCCCGGTGTGCCATGGTGCGCGGCGGCGCTCCCCGACGGGGGCACCCTCCACATCACGCTGAAGTCCGGCAACTTCGGCGGTCCCGGCTTCTTCACCGCGTCCTTCGCCCACCTCGACCGGGAGATCGTATGACCCCGCCCCCGAGCCCTGCCGTGGACCAGGCGCGCGCCGAGATCGTCAGGGTGGGCACCAGCCTCTTCGCCCGCGGCTATGTCCACGCCAGCGCCGGCAACATCAGCGCGCGGGTCGGCGAGTCCCACCTGATCACGCCCACCGACGCCGCCCTCGGCTTCCTCAGGCCCGAGCACCTCGCCCTGGTCGACGCCGGGGGCGAGCAGATCGCGGGCGACCGCGCCAGCAAGACCCTGACGCTCCACCGACGCATCTGTACCGCGGACCCCACGGCGCGGTTCGTCATCCACACCCACTCCACGCATCTCGTCGCGCTCACCCTGGCCGGCGTGTGGAGCCAGGACGACGTGCTTCCGCCCCTCACGCCGTACTACGTCATGAAGGTCGGGCACGTCCCGCTCATCCCCTACCACCGGCCCGGCGACCCGCGTGTCGCCAAGCTGGTGACCGCCCGCATCGCCGACCGTGCCGCGAGCGACACGCCGATCAGAGCCGTCCTGCTCGACCGTCTCGGCCCAGTGGTCTGGGGCCCGGACGCGGCCTCCGCTCTCGCCGTACTCGAAGAACTCGAGGAAACGGCACGCCTCTGGCTCCTGACCGACCGTCGCCCCGAGCCGCTCCCCTCCCCCGCTCTCGACGAACTCAAGGCCGTGTTCGGCGCCTCTTGGTGACCGCGCACCGCCCGTCGGAGAATCCCCTGAGCCGCAGTAAGGATTCCGCATGTCCACGCCCACAGCGACGG
The DNA here is from genome assembly GCF_043201875.1 of Streptomyces sp. NPDC048248. Lineage (NCBI taxonomy): Bacteria > Bacillati > Actinomycetota > Actinomycetes > Kitasatosporales > Streptomycetaceae > Streptomyces > Streptomyces sp. NPDC048248. The sequence continues at coordinate 79,819 of NZ_JBICZL010000007.1, read as the reverse complement.
CCGAGACCCCCGGCCTCGCCCGTGAGAACGCCGTATTCCGCAAGGTCGTTCTCCGTATCGTCCCCTTCCTGGTCCTCTGCTACGTCTTCTCCTACCTGGACCGCGTCAACGTCGGCTTCGCGAAGCTGCAGATGGCCGACGACCTCGGTCTCAGCGAGGCGGCGTACGGCCTCGGCGCCGGCCTGTTCTTCATCGGCTACTTCCTGTTCGAGGTCCCCTCGAACCTGATGCTGCAGCGCATCGGAGCCCGTACCTGGATAGCCCGGATCATGATCACCTGGGGGCTGGTCTCGGGGGCGTTCACCTTCGTCACCAACGAGACGACGTTCTACGTGCTCCGCTTCCTCCTCGGAGCAGCGGAAGCCGGGTTCTACCCGGGGGTGATCCTCTACTGCACCTACTGGTTCCCGTCCCATCGTCGCGCACGCGTGATCGCGATGTTCATGTCGGCGATCCCGGTGGCCGGCATCTTCGGCAACCCCCTCTCCGGCTGGATCATGGACCGCTTCCAGGGGGTCAACGGCTGGCAGGGCTGGCAGTGGATGTTCCTGCTGGAGGCGATCCCGGCGCTGCTCATCGGTGTCGCCACGCTGTTCTACCTGGACAACGGCGTACGCAGCGCCGAGTGGCTCTCCGACGACGAGAAGGACATCGTCGAGGCGGCGATCGCCAAGGACACCGCGCACCAGAAGCACGGGCGGGCCTGGGACAGCTTCCGTGACCCCAAGGTGTGGCTGATGTGCCTGATCTACTTCTGCTTCGTGATGGGCCAGTACGCCCTGACCTTCTGGATGCCCACCTTCGTCAAGTCGACCGGCATCGAGAACAACTTCACGATCGGTGTGCTCAGCGCCGTTCCGTTCCTGGCCGCACTGGTCGCGATGAACTTGTTCGGACGCTCCGCGGACAAGCGCCGCGAGCGCCGCTGGCACCTGGTCATCCCGAGCCTGATGGGCGCCGTCGGCTTCTCCCTGGCCGCCGGCTGGAGCGGCTCCACCGTGCTGTCCCTGATCGCCCTGTCCTTCGCCGCGGCCGGTGTGCTGACCTGCGCCCCGCTGTTCTGGTCGTTGCCCACCGCGTTCCTCGGCGGCACCGCCGCAGCGGCCGGTCTCGCCCTGATCAACTCGGTGGGCAACCTGGCCGGCTTCGTCAGCCCGTACATGATCGGCGCGCTCAAGGACGCGACCGGCTCGGCCTCCATCCCGATGTACGTCCTGGCGTTCAGTCTCGTCGTGGGCGCGGCCGCCGTCCTCACCACCAAGAAGCAGGTCGTCAACCGATGACCGGGTCCGGTCCGCCCGGACCGAATACAGGAGCAAGCATGCCGAGGTTCGCCGCGAACCTGTCCATGATGTACACCGAGCACGACTTCCTCGACCGCTTCGCCGCGGCGTCGGCGGACGGCTTCGAGGCCGTCGAGTACCTCTTCCCGTACGACTACGAAGCCGACGAACTGCGCCGTCGGCTCGACGACCACGGTCTGCGGCAGGTGCTGTTCAACGCGCCGCCCGGCGCATGGGATTCCGGCGAGCGCGGCATCGCCTCGCTGCCCGGCCGCGAGGCCGAGGTCCGCTCCGGGATCGACCGGGCACTGGAGTACGCCGCGGCGCTCGACTGCGGCCAGGTGCACGTGATGGCAGGTGTCGTGCCCGCGGACGCGACGCCCACGCAGCTCGCAGCCCACCGCGACACCTACCTGGCCAACCTGGCCTGGGCCGCGGCGCGGGCCGCCACGGTGGGCGTCGATCTCCTGATCGAGCCGATCAACGGCCGTGACATGCCGGGCTACTTCCTGCGCAGGCAGGCCGAGGCGCACTCCGTCGTGCAGGAGGTGGGCGCCCCGAATCTCAAGGTGCAGCTCGACCTGTACCACTGCCAGATCGTGGAGGGCGACCTCACCACGACGCTGCGCCGGGACCTTCCGACCGGCCGCGTGGGGCATCTGCAGATCGCGGGTGTGCCCGACCGTCACGAGCCCGACCGGGGCGAACTCGACATCCGGCACCTGTTCGACGTCGTCGACGAGCTGGGCTTCGACGGCTGGATCGGCTGCGAATACCGCCCCCGCGCCGGTACGAGCGAGGGGCTCGGCTGGATCGCGAACTACCGAGGAGAGAACGCATGAGGATCGTCATCACCGGTGGCTTCGGCTTCCTGGGCCGGCAGGTCGCCGAGGCTCTGCTCAGGCGGCGGGCCCTGTGCGGTGTACCCGTGGACCGTCTGGTGCTCGCCGACCGGTTCGTCCCGGCCGGGTCGGCGGTGGCCGCCGGCCCTTCCCCAAGCTCTTCGAGCAGGGGATACCCCACGGTGGACGTCGTGCAGGGCGAGCTGAGCGAGCACCTCGACGAGATCTTCGCCCGGCCGGTGGATGTCGTGATCCACCTGGCCTCCGCGGTCTCGGCCGAATGCGAGGCCGACTTCGACCTCGGCATGAGCGCCAATCTGGACACCACCCGCGCGCTGCTGGAGGCCGCCCGCGCACAGTCGGCCGCCGGCGGCCCGACACCCCGGGTGGTGTTCTCCAGCAGCGTCGCGGTCTACGGCTCCGACCCCGCACTGCCGCTGCCGCCCGTGGTCAGCGAGTCGACCGTGCCCACACCGCAATCGAGCTACGGGACGCAGAAGCGCGTCTGTGAGCAGCTGGTCGCAGAGTACACCCGCCGGGGTTTCGTCGACGGACGCGTCGCGCGCCTGATGACCGTCTCGGTGCGGCCGGGCAAGCCGAACGCGGCCGCGTCCGGCTTCCTGTCCGGCGTCATCCGCGAGCCGCTCGCGGGGGTCCCGGCGACCTGCCCGGTCAGCCCCGACCTGCGGGTGGCCCTGGCCTCTCCGCGACGCACCGTCGAGGGCATCCTCCGCATCGCCGAAGCAGAGCGCGGCAGCGGCCCCGGAGAGCTCGACGGCGGGCTTCCGGTCAACCTTCCGGCGCTCACGGTGACGGTCGCCGAGATGCTGGACACGCTGCGCCGGGTGGCCGGCGACGCCGTCGCCGACCTGGTGACGGTCGCGCCCGACCCCGCTGTCGAAGCCATCGTGGGTTCGTGGCCCGCCGTCTTCGACAACGCCCGTGCCACGGCGCTCGGGCTCGAACCCGACGAGAGCTTCGAGTCGGTCGTACGGGCGTACGCCGAGGACCACCCCGGGGCCCTCGCCGCCGGTGAGCTGCCCACGGCCGGTGCGGTCAGGCCCTGACGGATAGACTGACGAGCATGTTCTCCAAGGTGAGTGGCCCCGTACGGCTCGCGGACCGGGTCGCCGCGATCCTCTCGGAGGAGATCGAGTCCGGACGTCTGGCCGAGGGCGACAAGCTGCCGACCGAGGTGGAGTTGGTCAAGCAGCTCGGCGTCAGCCGCACGGTGATCCGCGAGGCCGTGTCGCGGCTGCGCAGCGCGGGCCTCGTCGAACCGCGCCAGGGCCGGGGCGTGTTCGTCATGCCCCGGCGCACCCGTCCGCTCGACCTCGAAGCCGATGCCTCCGGCACCAAGTCCAAGGTGCTGCAGATCGTGGAGGTCCGTCGCGCCATGGAGGGCGAGGCGGCCTCGCTCGCGGCCACCCGTGCCTCGGCGGACGACATCGCCCGGATGCGGCAGTCCCTGGCCGCGATCGACAAAGCGGTCGCGGCCGGTGGTGACGGAGTGGACGAGGACCTCGCGTTCCACCAGTCCATCGCCGAGTCGACCGGGAACGCGGTGATGGTCTCGACCGTGCGGTACCTCGGTGAGGTGCTGCGCAGCGGCATCCGCGTCACACGGGCCAACGAGGCGCGTCGGAACGACTTCATCGAGGCGGTCCGGGTGGAGCATCACGCGATCCTGGCGGCCATCGAATCCGGCGACGCGCAAGCGGCCAGCACGGCCGTGCGCCGTCATATGAAGCACGCCGCCTCCCGGCTCCAGGACGCCGACGAGGGCTTCTGGTCGGAGACGAACGACCTGGACGTCGACTTGGGCGCAGCGCCCTGACCTGCATATTTGCCCGCGGATACACCCCGGGGACGGACCATGCGACTCGTCCCCGGGGCGTATCCACGGCTCCCGGGGTCTCCGGGCGCCGGCCTCCATCGACGCCGCCGTTGTCGAGAGCGGGCTCTGGCTCACCTTCTGTGGTGCTGCTTCTGGGCCAGGTCCAGGGTGTGGCGCCGTGAGAGTTCTGATCGTTGGTGGTTCCGGGTTCCTGGGTGCCGAGTTGGCGCGGCAAGCGTCAGCGGCCGGACACACGACGGCCGCGACCTACGCGACCGGGCCCGGGAGCATTCGAGAGGTCACCTGGCACGCCCTCGACCTGCGGGGCCCCGGAAGGGTGGCAGCGGTCGTGGCCGAGGTCTGCCCTCATGTCGTCATCAACGCATCGAGCGGCAAGGCCGACTGGGCGGTCACGGCGGAGGGCCCGATCCGTCTGGCGATGGCCGCTGCGAAGTCCGGCAGCCGTCTGATCCATGTCTCCAGTAACGCCGTGTTCTCCGGCGCCCGCGTCCACTACGACGAGTCCTGCCCGCCCGATCCCGTCACCCCGTACGGGGCGGCGAAGGCCGCGGCGGAGACCGGGGTTCTTCTCGTGCGGGCGGACGCCGTGGTCGCCCGCACCTCGCTGATCATCGGCGACGGGCAGTCCGTACACGAACATGCGGTGCACGAGCTTGCCGCCGGGGCACGCACCGGGGCCCTGTTCACAGACGACATCCGTTGCCCCGTACATGTCGCCGACTTGGCCGCAGCTCTGATCGAACTCGCGTCGGGAGATACGAGCGGCATCCACCATCTGGGCGGAAGCGAGGCCCTGAGCCGTCACGAACTCGGCGTCCTCATCGCCAGGCGCGACGGACTCGACGGCTCCCGACTGCCCACGGGTCTGCGGGCGGACAGCGCGTTTCCCGGCGCCCTCGACGTACGCCTCGACAGCCGCGCAACCCAGCGCAAGCTGCGCACCACGCTGCGCGGTGGCCGTCAGTTCCTCACCCCGACGGCTTGAACGCCCGCCTTCGGAAGGCTTTCGCCCCCGAGGGTGTTGGCAGATCGGGCTCGGCCCGCCATGAAGCGGCCCAGCTCGCGTGACTTCTGCTGAACGGCGGCTGCCCACGCCTCCTCGGAGAGGTCCCGGCCGCCTGCTCGGGCGGGGCCTGCTGATTGCCACTTCACCTCGATGCCTGCTCTCTCCGCCAGGACCACCACCGTGGTGACGAACCCCTCGGACAGGGCAGCCATGACGGGGTGACTCGCTCTCCGGTGCCACGCGAGCAGGGCGTCGACGAACGCTGCGAACCGGACGGGATCGATCTGGCACTCGTCAGCCCGCATGGGTCCGATGCCGGACGGCAGGCCCAGTTCGGCTTGACAGACGCTCACCTGGCTCATGAACAACCGGGAGACCCCGCCGGACGGGTTCCACAGGGTCCGGTCACCAACGTCGTAGTACTGACTCAATGCGGCCTCTTCGCTGTTGGTCCTTCCGGCCGGTGCCTTTCATTCCGCGGCTGGGCCCGACTGGCCGAATGACCGCCAGTACTGACGTCGCTTTTCGTCCCGTACGACGACACCGAGACGGGACAGTTCCTCGCGGAGCTCGCGAACGTCGTCGTCCGATGGCCCTTTCTTCTCCAGGGCGCCTTGGCGGGCGTTGAGGAAGGCGTTCGCGGCGTGCGGCAGTTCGGGAGTGCCCGGGACCCAGCGGCGGAACTCGCCCTGGTGCGGATCGGCGTCCGCCCATGGATAGCCGTGGTCGGTGAACGCATCGGCAACTCGGCCGGCATCCAGCTCGCACAGCTCCCGGCTGAGTTCCCCGCCATCGTGGCCGAGCAGGACGAGATACTTGCCGTCCCGGCACACCGTGGCGATGGCGTCGTGCCGCGTCCCCTGGTCCCGGCCCTTGCGGCTGAGCACAACGGACTCGTCCGACAGGCGAATGACCAGCTCCTCGTGTTGCGCGATGAGCCCGACCACCAGCCCCGCCACCGAACCCACAACGGGCAGCACCGGGCCGGGGATCGACCCAAGAAGCCGGGCAGGCCCTTGCAGAGGCGCCCAGGGCAGCGTCACGAGCCAATCGGCAAGAGGGCCGACGAGCCAGCCCACACCCGTCCCCGCCAGTACCAGAGCGACGTAGACGGCTGCCGTGCCCCACGCCGACCGGCCGAGCACGGTGAGTTGAGCCGCCATCGGGTCCCGTTCGGGACTCTTGCCGATGTCCATATGTCCCCCTCGCTGTCCTTCGTACGTGCCGGGCCATCATAAACCGAGCACTCAATCTATTATTGGCCAATGAGCCGAGAGCCGACCAGAAGGAGCCCACGATGAGAACAGTCGACCCGGCCAAGCACCGAGCGCGGCGCCGGCACATCATCAACGCCGCCACTGAGCTCTTCGCCGCCAGAGGCTTCGAGCGCACCACCACAGCGGAAATCTGCAAGGCAGCCGGCATGAGCGCGGGCAACCTGTTCCACTACTTCCCCAACAAGCGCGCGATCTTTCACGCCGTCTTCGAGGACGACGAACACGACGACGGCACCACCAAGTCCGAGCGCCTCGCCGCCGCCCGCGCCTCTGAGGACCCCTGGAACGCCCTTCTCGACACCGTCGACCTCCTCGCCGCCCCCGCAACGCAGCCGCTGGTCCCGGCCCTCGTCATGGAGGCGATGATCCAGGCCCACCGCGACCCCGAACTCGAAGCGCTGCTCAGCCGTGACAACGACGAGGAGCGGTCCACCATCACGGCCCTGCTGCAGAACGCGGCCGCGAGCGGCCACATCGACCCCACTTTGAACCCCGACGACGCCGCGGGCTGGGTCATGGCACTCATCGCCGCTCTCTACACCAGCGCCGCCACCGAACCGTCGTTCAACCCGGCGGATCAACTCCCCACCCTGCGACTGATCCTCCACCGTTTCCTGCGACCCGACGCCGCCCCGGCCTCGGGGCCGCCGAGGTCGTAGGAGGGAGCCCGGAACGAAGCGCGTGGACGGAGACGGAGGGGCCGCGGCGCTCCAAGGCCCCGGCCCCGGGGATCGCAGGCCGACTCCCAGAACCGCAAGGCAGGCACGAGCAGGCGTTTTTCACGGTCTTCTGCCGGGCCACCGCAGTCGGCGAGCACGGCCGGCTCCGCTTCCGTGGTCCGCGTTGCCCGCCAGCCGCCGGACCGGTACGTCGTACGCCGACGGGCCCTGCCGGTCGGCGCCGCCTGAGGCCGCCGCGGCGCCGTAACGTCGCGCGAGTGGCCCCGCGCTGAGGCCATGTGCGAGGACACTGAGCAACACCGTGCAGACGAGTACGGGAACGACCTGGTGCGTGACAGCCGGGGCGAGGTCCTCGACCGCGAGCAGCCCGAAGATGATGGTGGCCAGCCCCCGGGGGCCGAACCAGCCGACGAACGCGACAGTGGCACGGTCCATCCCGGTGCCCAGCAGCGACAGGGCCACGGGGGCCATCCGAACCACCGTCAGGCTCAGCAACGCGTAGAGGCCCGCCTGCCATGTCATGTGCGGAAAGGCGGCCGGGACCAGGACCGCACCGAACAGCAGCCACACCAGCAAGGAGAGCACCGATGCCGACTGCTCGGTGAACTGCAGTTGCCAGGACGGCGCACCGCCGTAGGCGGTGCCGAAGGCCAGTCCGGCCACGAACGCGGCGACGAACCCGTTGCCGCCGATGGCGACGGCGGACAGGTAGGACAGCAGGGCGAGGGCCAGCACCGCCGGACCCGCGAAATCCTCGCCTGCCCAGCCCTTGCGCAGCGCCACGCGCAGCAGCCCCCCTCCGGCCAGACCGAGCGCCGCGCCGTAGGCGAGACCGACGGCGAGTTCCACGACCTCCTCGCCGGTGGCGTCAGGGCCTGCACCCGCAGCGGCAGCGGCTCCGGTCAGCGCAACCGCCACGACGGGAGTGGCGATGCCGTCGTTGAGGCCGCTCTCGACGTTGATCAGGCGTCGGACGCGCTCGGGCACCAGGGGATCGGACATCATCGAGGCTCCGAGCGCGGCGTCGGTGGGGGCGAGGGCGGCCCCCACGAACACCGCTGCCCAGACGCCTACGCCCGGAAGGAGACCGAGCGCCAGGAGCGCTCCCAGCCCGATGCACAAGGGCAGCCCGATCAGCAGAAGCCTCAGGTAAAGGCCGAGATCCGGTCGCAGCACTCGGAACGACAGCCGGGCCGCGTCGGTGAACAGGATCCAGGTCAGGCAGATCTCCGCCAGGCCTTTCACCGTCCCCGGTGGCGGGTCCAGGTCCATCGCCCCCAGACATGTCGCCAGCACCAAACCCACGAGCACGAACGCGGCCGGAGCGGTCAGTTCGACGCGTTCGACCCGCTGCGAGAACAGCCCCCACAGGAACAGCAGCAGCAATACGAGCGAGAGCGTTCCGTCCATCCAGCAGCTCCAGGTCCCTGACCCTCACCCGGCGGCCGGGGCCGGCGGTCCACGCCGGCGTGGACCGAGCGCGATCGTGCCAGCGTGCGGTATTCCGCCTCGGCCCGAGTTCATTCACGGCATGCGCGTGTCGCCTCGATCGTGCCCGTGGCCGTCGCAGGTGGCTGATGGCTGCGACGCCCCCGACGGACGGCCCATGCCCGGGCCGCGGGCGTCTTCTGCGGGCTGCCGCGCGTGGCGGGTCACGGTCGGCGCGCCTGTGCCACTGCTCCTGGATGCGTGCATAAAGTCGCCGCGTCGGCCGGTACTGCGGCTCGGTGCTGTGGGACGGGTGCGCACCGCAGAGCGGTCAATCGGCGGCCTCGGCCGGCTGGCTGCACCGTCCTGGCGTGGCCGCGCTCCCGGCTCCTTCACCGCTCGCGTGTCCACGGACGGCGTCGGTGCATGGCACCGTACGGCCGGAGCGGCACCGAAGGAGGACCACGGCCCTCATGAGTGCGCGTACGGGGCAGCGACCCGGACCGGCGGCAGCGTCCCATCGTGTGCGGCTGCGGCTCGCGAGGTCCTGACCACCGGCAGTGCCCCTGTTCCTGCTGCTCTCTTGGCCCACGCCCGCTGCGCAGCAGGACGGAGCCGGTTCTGCAGATGCCGATCGATCGTTCTGGCCGGCCTGATCGCGACGGCGATGTTCCGAGCGGTGCGGCTCGGGCTCCGGCAGCGCCGGCCGACCTCAGCACCGGAGCTGCGTCACGCACACCCCCTTTCGTCCCCGGTCTCGAAGGACTGATCCATGACGGAGCGGAAAGCCCTGCCGGAAACGGCCGAAGAACCCTCGGAAGCGGACCGGTTGCGGGTCCTGCTGCGCACCCCCGCGTATCGCAAGGCCCTCGTGTTCAGCTGTCTGATCGGTGTACCGATCTCCCTGGCGGCCTTCTGGTTCCTGGTCGGTCTGCACCAGCTCGAGCACGTGATGTGGGCGGACCTGCCCGAAGCGCTGGGCTGGGCCACCCCGCCCGCGTGGTGGCCGCTGCCCCTGCTCGCCACAGCCGGGGTCGTCGTAGGTCTGGTGGTGACCCGTCTGCCGGGTGCGGGCGGGCACATTCCCGCAACCGGTCTGCATGCCGGCGGCGCCTCCTCGGCCGCCCTGCCCGGAGTGATCATCGCCGCGATTGCGAGCCTGCCGCTCGGCGCGGCCCTGGGTCCTGAGGCCCCGCTGATCGCACTCGGCGGCGGCCTGGCCCTGCTGTTCCGAGACCTCGCCCGCGCCCCCGCCACCTCTCAGGGCACCGCCCTGCTGGGCGCGGCCGGCGCCTCCGCGGCGATCGCCGCAATCTTCGGCAACCCGCTCATCGCCGCGGTACTCCTGATCGAAGTAGCGGGCGTGGGCGGCCCCCAGCTCTTCGCGGTCATGCTCCCGTCCCTGCTGTCCAGCGGCGTGGGCGCGCTGGTGTTCACCGGCTTCGGACGCTGGACCGGCCTGGAGACCGGCAGCCTCGCCGTCCACTTCCCCGCCCCTCCGTCGAGTCTGGACACCGGGGACGTGGTGTGGTCCATCCTGCTGGCGGTTGCGATCGGCGTAGTGGTGCACCTGATCATCATCGGTGGCCGGCTGGCCGGCGCGTTCGTCGCGGCAGCCCCGCTCCCGCGGACGGTGATCTGCGCGATCGCCGCCGGGGGCTGCGCAGCCCTGTACGCCGTCATCTCCGGCCGCACCCCGGAGGACGTCGCCTCGTCCGGCCAGGGGACGCTGGCCGAACTGGCCGCCCACCCCCATGCCTGGAGCGTGGGGGCGCTGCTGGCCGTCCTGCTGTTCAAGGCCGCCGCCTACGCCCTCTGTCTGGGAAGCCTGCGAGGCGGCCTCGTCTTCCCTGCCCTGTTCCTGGGCGCGGCGGCCGGTGTGCTGTGCTCACCACTGCCCGGGCTGGGGGTGGTTCCCGCCGCGGCCACGGGCATGGCCGCAGCAGCCGCCAGCGCCCTGCGACTGCCGGTCAGCAGTGTGGCCCTGGTGGTGCTGGTGCTCGGGAACGCCGAGACCATCCCTGTCGTGATCCTGGCAGCCGTGGCCGCGTTCATCACCACCGAGCTGCTGCCCACCGGCCCGTCTGCCGAGCCGCGACGCCCCCGCGGGGATCCTGCGGGCACCACCGCGACGTCCTGACCCCCAAACGCCCCCCACACACGCACCAGGACGCCGTCCTTGGTGTGCGCGGGACCGACGTGACGGTTTCCCGCATGTCAGGTCGCGGCGCCGGAGCACGTGGCGATGCCACACGTCCCCGGCGCCGTCGCGGAAGGTCTCAGCAGGTCAGCGCCCAAGAGCCTTGCGCAGCTCTTCCTTGTTCATGGACGAGCGGCCGTCGATGTGCTTCTTCTTGGCCTCTTCGTACAGCTGGTCCTTGGTGGGTCCCTGCGGCCCCTTGTGTGAGCGTTCGCCACCGCGTTGCGAGGCGGACTTCGGGTCGCGAAGGGACGTCTTGCTCGCCTGCTTCGCCTCGCCCGCGCGGGCACGCTCCTTGTTGACGGTGCGCGCGGCGATCTCCTTGGCGCGCCGCTCGGAGACGCCGTGCTGCTCGGCGTTCTCCTTGATGCGCTCGTACTGCCGCTCGCGCTTCTTGCTCGACCCTGCGGGCATCTCAGCTCCTCGGTCCTGCTGTGGCCATCGACGGTTGCGCCGCGTCCGCTGCCCGGCACCGGTCCAGGCCGTGGGCGGGCACTTCTACTCCACGTCTAACCCCTGCGGCGCGCGACATGAACGAGCCGTCCAGGTAGATCCGAACGGTTCCGCGGTCGGTGAGGTCCTCAGCCGGTGGACGGCCCCACATCCCACCCAGCTCACCAGCCTTCATCTGCTGGTGGGAGGGGCCGACTGCGGGTAGAGGGTGCACTCGACCCTCCGGTCGTTTTCACCCGGATGCAGCTGCCACCGGCGGGCTCCCGGACAAACCGGGAAGGGGTTCGTCGTGCTGTGAGGAGCCGCCGTGGAGTTCGAGTCCGTCGCCGAAGAGCTGTACACCCTGCGCCCCGCGGAGTTCATCGCTGCCCGCGACGCCTGCGCCGCCCAGGCCCAAGAGGCAGGCGACCGGAACCTGACCGCCCGGATCCGCCGCTTGCGACGCCCGTCCCAGGCGGCCTGGGCCGCCAACCTGCTCGTCCATCGACAGCCGGACGAGGTGCACCAGCTGCTGGAGGTGGGAAAGCAACTGCGCGAGGCCCACCGAACACTGGACACCGAGCATCTGCAGCAGCTGGGACGACAGCAGCACCTGGTGACCGCCTCGATGGCCCGACAGGCAAAGGAACTCGCTCGCGAGGCCGGACAGAACATCAGCGACAGTGTGCTGTGGGAGGTCGAGGCCACCCTCCACGCCGCCGTGGCTGATGCCGATGCCGCCGGACGGCTCGCCACCGGCCGGCTGACCAAAGCACTCACCCCACCGACCGACTTGGCCGCAGCCCCCGCAGGCAGCAGGACGTCCGGCGCAGAACCGCACACCCGAACCCCCGCCCACCACGCCGAGCACGCCCCTCGGCGGCGCCGAGAGCTGGAGGCAACGCGCGCAGCGGCGGACGAGAGCGAGTCCGCCGCACGGGCACGCAGTGCCGATCTGCGCGAGGCCGAAGCGACGAGGCAAGCAGCGGAAGCCGAACGCGACCAGTGCCAGGAGCGGGTAACCGCCCTGACCGCTCAGCTCGAAGAAGCCCAACACCGAAAAAGTGAAGCCGAGGACCGTCTCGAAGGGGCCCGTGCCCGGGCACACGACGCGGCCAAGGCCGAACATGCAGCGCGCCGGAGGGCTCAGCAGGAACGTGCCGAGGCGGAGAGGCTGGCCCGTCAAGAAAAGCATCAGTAGGCACGGGGCCTACGACCCCCGTTTTCCGCCGACCGAAGGCGCGGGACCGCACTGCGCGTGGGTGTCAGAAGCGGCTCGGCTGCCGTCGCCACTCGGGTAAGAGGAGGTTGCCGACTGCTGCCGCTGCCTCGCTCACTCCGTCTTGATGCGCATGAACGTCACCGAGTGCGCGGGAAAGCTGTACGAGAAGGCGTTGTCGACTTCGTCGAAGGTCGACGTCTTCGGTTTGACCGGCTGGGTCTCCTCCGTGTTCTCCGCGGCCGGGTCGGCGGCCAGCGTGGTCACCCGGGCGGTTGGTGTGACCTCCGCCCGGTCGCCGAGGTCGATCTTCGTACGGGCCGTCGTCGCCTGGTCGTTGACGACCTTGAGGACGAGGTCGCCGGTAGCCTTGTCGCGGGTGACGACCTGCCGGAAGGGCTCGGCCACCTTGTCGGTGAAGCCGCCCCACTTCTTTCCGTCGAGGTAGAGCGTCACCTGGCGACCGCGCACCTCGACGCGGAGGTCATAGATGCGGCCCGTCTCGACGGTCGTCCCGTCCTGGACCACGGTCTGTTTCGCGCCGTTGACGGTCTTCTCCACGCCCGACCGGGTGTTGTTCCAGCCACCCAGGTTCCACCAGTAGTGGTTACCGGTGTCCTTGACGCCGAAGGCGACGAGGAAGCCTTCCTTTCCGGACTTCTTGGTGGCTTTCACCTTCAGGTCATAGTTCTGCCAGCCCTTGTCGCCAGCGGTGACCAGGGTGTTCTCGGCGGCCTCGTCGGACTGGACGTACGCCCCGTCCTGCACGGCCCATGAGCCGGCGGCCGTGGCCTCGGTCCACTGGCCGTCACCCGATGAGAAGTCGTCGGCCAGGAGGGACGTGCCGTCGGCGTCGGTGACCTGGACATCGTCGTAGGCGGCGCTGGTCGCCCAGGTGGACAGGCCGACGGCGCCGGCAATGGGTCCGGAAGCGGCAGGTGTGGTCGAGGAGGTGGAGGGGACCACCTCGTCACCGACGTTGGTCATGAACAGCTTCTGCGTCTCGTAGTTGGCCGACCCCCAGGATCTGGCGTTGTCGAACCAGATCATGTCGGGCTGCCACTGCACGTCGTTCCTGTGCGCGAGCAGCGGTGCGTACGAGGCAAGTTTCACGATGTCGGCGTTGCGTTCCAGGCCGGTCATGAACGCCGCTTCCGCGAGGGCGTTGGAGAACTTGGCGCCCTGTGAGGCGTATTCGCCGACGAAGACCTTCGGCCCGGCGCGGTCGTAGGAGTCGTAGCGGTGGTTGTTCTCCAGGAACCATTGCGGGCTGTTGTAGTAGTGCTCGTCGACCATGTCGACGTCCGCTTCCCTGTTGAGCCTCCACGCGGCGTCGAAAATGGCACCCTCGTCATCGGGACCCGAGTTCGAAATCACCGTGATATCCGGGTACTTGGCTTGGACGGCAGACCGGAACCGCTGGAAGCGGGCGAAGAACTCGGTCGGCAGGTTCTCCTCATTGCCGACCTCGACATGGGTGAGGTGGAAGGCCTTGGGATGCCCCATCGCCGCGCGCTTCCCGCCCCACTCACTCGTCACGGGTCCGTTGGCGAACTCGATGAGGTCGAGGGTGTCCTGGATGTGCCGCTCGAGCAGCGCGTCGTCCTCGATGACCGTGTTCTGGCCGCAGCCGGTGACGAGTGCGGGGACGACGGGCAGCGGCATCGCACCGGTGTCCTCGGCGAACTGGAAGTACTCGTAGTAGCCGAGCCCGTAGCTCTGGTTGTAGCCCCAGAAGTTGGCGTTGGTCGCACGCTCCTCGACCGGGCCGACGGTGTCCTTCCACTGGTAGGAGCGCTTGCGCTGCCAGCCGGACTTCTCGTCGTACGCCTCATGGCTTCCCGTGTTGACCAGGCAGCCGCCGGGGAAGCGAAGGAAACCGGGGTCCAGGGCTTCGACCTTCTCCGCGAGGTCCTTGCGCAGGCCGTTCTTGCGGCCCTTGTAAGTGTCGCGGGGGAAGAGGGAGATCATGTCGAGCGCGGCCGACCGGTCCACGGCTACGGTGAGCCGGCCGGTGGTGGAGGTTCGGCGCGCGGTGAACGTCGCCGCGTACTTGGCCCAGCCGCCGCGTGCGACGACACGGCGGACTGCGGCGAGTTCGCCACGGGAGTCGTTCATGCCGGCCGTCAGAGACGTCGTTCCCTCGGTGCGAGCCCAGAAGGAGAGGTCGTACTGCTTCCCCTTCTCCACCGCGATGCCCGTGTGGTAGCCGGAGTTCGTGACGGATGATCCGCCGTCGAGCAACAGGTAGGTGCGGTTACGCGAATTGAGCCGACCGCCGTCGTCCACGGCTCTCGCACTGCCGGAGACCGCCCACGAGGTCAGCGGTGTGTAGGCACGGTTGTCCGCGGCCTGGTACTCGAAGGACCGGTTCTGTACCAGCTCCGCGTAAAGTCCGCCGTCAGCGGCGCGGTTGATGTCCTCGTAGAAGACGCCGTACATGGTCTTGTCGATCTCGGCGCCGGTACGGGTGGAGTCGACGGCGATCGTGTAATCGGTGGGCTCGGCCGCCACGCCGGGTCCTGCGGCGAGCGTTCCGGCGAGCAAGGCTCCCAGGGCGAGTCCGAGCCGCCATCGTCTGCGTGCCATACGCACATCCTCTAAGGGGATTGTTCGAAATATCGGACGTCGATCAGAACTTCGAACGGCACCCTAGGAAGAGACGCCATGCGGGTCAACGCTTTGCGCACAACGGAATTCGGCCGACCGATCGCCGCCCGTGACATCGAACTGCTCGCCCTCTCACAGCACTTCGCGCTCGAAGCGGCGAACCGGGGCGGCCCCGCCAGACGTCGCGCCCGGGTCTACGGGCCTCCGCGTCGGGGAAGGAACGCGGCTGCCAAAGATCGGTGCGCCGCCGGAACGGGCTCCCGCGTCAGGAAGACGCCAGAAAGATCGCGCCTGCGTAGTGCTGCCTCTGGTCGGCCTCGGCGGCCCAGGTACTGTCGTACTCGCAATTCGCCCTGCTCAGAGGGCGAGTTGAAGCCGCACTGTCTCGTACGCCCCACGACGAGGCCGGTGTGGCAGGTGACCGGTTGCAGGCGGGAAGTCCCGCCCGTTCCCCACGTCGCGGCGCGCAGTATGGCCCTTCACGGGGAGTATCGCCACCCCTACGAGAAAGCTACGCCCATCCCGGTGGTCCAGCTGACGCTACGCCACTTTCGCTGTGCATATGCCTATACGCTCCCGCAGGTCTTCGGACGATCGTCTATTCCCATAGGTTGAGGGTGCTCATGGTCCAGGAGAAGTCGCCGTCCAGATTGCCGGCCGTGGCGGTGTATGCGTGGCTCATACCGGTGGTTGCTGCCGTGACGGTGGCGAGTTTGATCGAACCTCCTGTGTTCGCCGCGGCTGTCTGGATCGGCGTGACGGCTGTGGGCGCGGTGGCCGGCGCCGCCGGCGTGGCCGCGCGTCGTAGCCGGCAGGTCGCGCGCATGCAGGAAGACAGCCGACTGCAGGCGACGGCGTCCGTGCGGCAGCAGGAGGCAACCGCTCGGCTGGCCGACAGCCTGGTGCCGGAGATGCTGACGCGTCTGCGCCTGGACGAGGCTCCGGAGGAGGTCCTCAACTGGTTGACGGCACGCTGGGCGGGCTCCTACAAGGGCTTGCCTTCCGAGTTCCAGCAGGCCCACTGGGCGGTGCTGCGCACCGTCATCGATGCGGTGGCCGCCGAGGAGGGGCTGAGGGACTCCGCTCAGCGGGCCCTGGTGAACCTGGCCAGGCGTATGCAGGCGATCGTCCATCAGCAGGCGCGAGAGCTGCGCGAGATGGAAGACCGGCACGGCAAGGACCCCGCCGTCTTCGGCGATCTTCTGCGGATCGACCACAACACCGCGCTCACCGGCCGGCTCGCCGACTCCATCGCCGTTCTGGGCGGTGCCCGTTCCGGCCGACAGTGGAACCGGCCGGTGCCGCTGTACAGCGTGCTCCGGGGCGCGATGTCGCGCATCGTGGGCTATGAGCGGGTCGAGCTGAGCACCAGCACGGAGTGCGCCGTCGTGGGACCTGCCGTCGAGCCGCTCATCCACGTACTGGCAGAATTGCTGGACAACGCGACGCGCTATTCCCCGCCCCACACGAAGGTCCATCTCACGGCCGCGGAGGTACAGTCCGGGGTCGCGGTGGAGATCGAGGACGGCGGTGTGGGCATGAGCGAGCAGGCCCGACACCTGGCCGAGCGGCGCCTTGAACAGGCGCAGCAGGGCATCGACCTGGGCGACCTGGGAGAGACCCCGCGGCTCGGCCTTGCGGTGGTGGGGCGCCTTACCCAGGCGTTCGGTCTGCAGGTCTCGCTGCGCAATTCCGCCTACGGCGGTGTGCGGGTGGTGCTGGTGGTTCCCCAGCAGTTGATCACCAGCGCGGCCGAGGCGTCCGGTGTGGCGCACGGCATCGGGACGTTCTCCGGTCCGCGGGCAGCGAGCCAACCCGGCCAGGCACCGCCTCGCCGGACGGCGAAGCCACAGGCGGCGAGGCAAGCCGACGGTGCGCCGCCTGTGGTTGAGCGGACAGCAAACGGACTCCCCCAGCGGCGACGCAGAGAGCGGGTGTCGGAGGCGCAGGCACCTGCGGGCAACGCCCGGCCGGCGGAGGGACCGCAGCGGGCGCCGGGAGAGTGGCTGACCGCGTTCAAGACAGGACTGTCGGCGGAGGGCAGCAGTGGTGGCGACGACGCCGCCGCGCCGAGAGGAGAACTGTGAGTCAGCAGACGGCCAGCTTGGACTGGATGCTCAAGGACCTCGCGGAGAGCGTGCCGCAGACCCGCACGGTCCTCGTACTGTCCTCAGACGGACTGCGTATGGGACACCACGGCGGGACCATCGAGTCGGCCGAGCGGCTGGCCGCGTCCTGCTCGGGTTTGCAGAGCCTCGCCAGTGCGGTCGGCAGCGAACTCCCGCACCAGGCGGGCAAAATGCAGCTGGTGGTCATCGAGATGGAGGGCGGCTTCTTCTACTTGATGGCTGCGGGCCCGAGGGCCTACCTCGCGGTGCTGGCTGACGACGGTGTGGATGCCGGGCTCATGGGCCAACGTATGCGGGACCTGATCGCGCGACTCGGAGCTCACATCACCAGCCCGCCCCGCAGTGACGGGCAGGCGAGGTGAGCGACTCCCACCAGGGCGGCACGGAGGAAGGGCCGGAGCGCCTCTACGTCATCACCAGCGGCCGTTCCTCCGCAGCCAACGATCTCGACCTGGTCACACTGGTCGTGGCCAGGACGGTCGCCACGGCCGGCATGCAGCCGGAGCATGCGGCGATCCTGAGTCTGTGCCAGGCCCCGCTCTCGGTCGCCGAGATATCCGCCCACACGGGACTGCCGGCGAGTGTCGTCACCGTCCTGATCAGCGACCTGCTGGACGAGCAACAGGTGCTCACGCGCCCGCCAGTACCGCCGGCGGATCTGCCCGACCTTGCCCTCATCGAAAAGGTGATCCATGGCCTTCAAAAGCTCTGAGCTGGCAGAGCCCCTCAACGAGGAGCGACTCCCCCACACGGCGTCCGCAGCGGTCAAGGTCGTGATCGTGGGCGGATTCGGCGTCGGCAAGACGACCATGGTCGGATCCGTGAGCGAAATCCGGCCGCTGACCACCGAAGAGACCATGACCCAGGCCGGCGCCGCGATCGACGACCGCGCGGGTGTGGAGCACAAGACGGCCACCACCGTCGCCATGGACTTCGGCCGGATCAGCATCAGCGACGAACTCGTCCTCTACCTTTTCGGCACCCCAGGACAGCAGCGGTTCTGGTTCCTGTGGAACGGTCTCTTCGAAGGCGCTCTCGGTGCGGTGGTGCTGGTGGACACCCGGCGGCTGGAGGACAGCTTCGACGTCATGGGTCGTCTGGAAGAGAGCGGCGTGCCCTTCGTCGTCGCGGTGAACTCCTTTGCGGGCGCTCCGCCACACTCGCTGCAGGAACTCCGCAGTGCGCTCGACCTCCCTTCGAACGTCCCCCTGATGACATGCGATGCGCGACATCGCGACTCCAGCCGGGACGTCCTGATTTCCCTCATGCATTACCTGCATTCGCTCGTTGTAACGGAGTCCTCATGAGCACGCCTCCCCTCCTCCCACCGCCCGGGTGCCCGGCCCACGGCCTGGGTCAGGAAGGACCGCAGCCAAAGCGCCTCTACGGTCCGGCCGCAGAGCACGACCCCATGGCCCTGTACGAGCAACTGCGCGCCGAACACGGCGCGGTGGCGCCCGTGCTGGTCCATGACGACCAGCCGGCCTGGCTCGTCCTGGGTCACCGGGAGAATCTGGAGGTGGCCCGGAACCCTGGCCGGTTCGCCCGCGATCCCCGCGAATGGGGTGCTGCGCAGGACGGGACGGTGGTCCCCGAGGAGTACGCGCTCTCGCCGATGGTGACCTGGTGGCCGGTGATCAACTTCAACGACGGCCCGGTCTTCGAGCGTCTGAGGGGCGCGGTGCTCGAGTCCCTGCAGCGCTTCGACCGCCGCGGGATCCGCCGGTACGTCACCCGGTTCGCCAACCAACTCATCGATGGCTTCGCCTCCAACGGCCATGCCGATCTCGTGGCGGAGTTCTCCAGTCAGCTGCCGATGCTGGTGATGACGCAGCTGATCGGAGCTCCGGAGGAACACGGCCCCAGGCTCGTTCAGGCAGTGCCCGACATGCTGGAGGGCACGGAGACCGCCCTCGAAAGCGACGAGTACGTCACGAAGACGCTGTATCAGCTGGTGGAGAGCAAGAAGGCCAGTCGTGGATACGACCTCACGTCCTGGCTGCTCGACCACCCCGCCGAGCTGACGGATGTCGAGGTTCTGGCGCACGTGCGGGTGATCCTGGTCGCGGCGTACGCAACCACCGCGAACCTGATCGCGAACACCCTGCGGATGGTCCTCACCGATCCTCGCTTCCGCGCGAACCTCTCGGGTGGCCGCATGACGCTGGCGGAGGCTCTGGAGCAGGTGCTGTGGGATCAGACTCCCATCAACACCGTCCTGGGCCGCTGGGCCACGGCGGACACCAAGCTGGGCGGGCAGGAGATCAAGCGTGGTGACATGCTCCTGTTGTCCCTCGCCGCGGGCAACGTCGATCCCGCGGTCCGGCCCGACCTGACCGCGCCGGTCCACGGAAACCGTTCCCACTTGGCATTCAGCGCCGGCCCCCACGAATGCCCGGGCCAGGACATCGGTCGGGCCATCGCCGACACCGGCATCGAGGCCCTGTTGGCGCGCTTGCCCGACATCGAGCTGACCGTGCACGACTTCGAGCTGGAGCGCCGGGGCACGCTGATGTCCCAGCACCTCGTACAGCTACCGGTGCGGTTCGAGCCCAGGTTCGTCGCCTCCACCGAGACGCGCTCCGCACCCGATCAGCTTCCGCCGCTCGCTGTGCCGGAGGAGGCAGTTCGACCTGCGCCGGTCTCGTCACGGCCTTCGCGGACTCGGCGGTGGTCATGGCTGAAGCGCCTGCTCGGCCGGCGCTAGCCCCGCGACAAGGGCCCGCAGCACATCGCTGCGGGCCCTTTGCCCTGCTCGGCCCCGGCGCCGGGTGCGCCGAGCCGTCGTCGGCCGGTCACTGCTCCAGCTGCTGCCACCACCAGTTCAAGGACGGGACGGCGGGCGGCTCGGTGCTCGGATCGCTCGGGGAGTCGCTCCGGACCACATCGAACGTCGCCCCCTCCACCGGCCAGGTGTTGCGGTTGCGGGGGCTCGTGTAGCGCGGAGCGGCGTTCTGCCAGGCGATGCTGCCTGCGATGTAGCTCTGCAGGGAATCGAGGTATCGCTGAAGCGGCTCGTCCGCCCCCCGGGCGAGCTGTGCGCGCAGCCGGAGAAAGAGGGTCATCACCCGGTCCCGCAGGGCGACTGCCTCAGCGACTGCCTCTCCGGGGGCGCATCCTCGCTCGTGGGCCAGCACGTTGATCAGGTTCTGCTCCCACGGCTCCTGATCGTCGTCCTTGTTGTAGGAGAAGAGATCGTTGTCGGCTGCGACGATCCACCCCGCTGCGTCGGTCACGGCCTGGACCGGGGCGGCGTAGAGGGTGTCCGGCGGCAGGTCGATCCCGTTCGCGGCGTCGGACCAGGTGAGGCTGAACCGGGTGCCGTTCGCGAGAGCGCCGAGACCGGCGTAATCAGTGAGGCTGGGCATACGGCCGCGCTCGGCCTGCGCCGTGCGCCAGCCCGCCCCGGTCAACCAGTCCCTCGCTCCCTCCGCGAACCTGCGCAGCTGGAACGGCGTGAGCAGATCGTGTGTCCGCTGCACCAGGTCATCCAGCGCCGAGGTGAGGGGCCCCGGGGGCAGGAGGGCGCAGCCGGGCATCTCCAGGGCCCGGGCGAGTCGGGCGCCGTGGTCGGTGATCGACGCGGTGCTGGTGGCGGCCGGTCCGGAGTCCTGCCAGTCGTCAACGGCGTTCGCCCAGTAGTTCCACAGCGTGAACGTCAGCACGTGGTCGACGTTTCCGTCGGGGATGATCCGGCAGGAGAAGTCGGCGCTGTGCGTGGCCAGACCCCAGGCACGTTCGGTGGCATCGGGGTAGATCCCGAAGACATCGATCCATGCCTTGGCGCGCTGCTCGATCTCCACTGCCTTGGGGTGATGGTCGGAGACGAAAGGGCAGTAGAACGGGGGAAGTTGCCAACCGATGCGCGAGGCGTGGCCGTGTTCGGCGATCACGGTCAGCTGCCTCCGAGCCGGAAGTGCAGCAGGCGGGTCTCCACGGCGTGGTCGCGCCAGATGCGGAACAGCTTGCCGTGGGCGATGGCGCTCTGCTGGAGCCGCTCCGGAGACCAGGATGCCTTTTCGCCGCCCTGTGCCAGGCGGGACAATTCGGCCGTGTTCCAGGCCATGGACTGGAGCCAGAACTCGCTGACGCCGTCCGTGACGTCCTCGTCCTGCTCCAGCTGGAAGCCGGCGGCCTCAGCAGCGCGGATGTACTCGGTGAGGGTGCCGAGCCGCGTCTTGTAGTAGTCGTCGATCCAGTCGTTCCATTCGGGCCGGCAGATGAAGTGCTCTTGGATGCCGAACCAGCCCCCGGGCCGCAGAGCCCTCGCCACCACCTCGAAGAGCCGCTGACGGTCCATGTAGCCGGAGCTTTCGATGGCGTACGCGGCGTCGTAGCGACGCTCGTCGGTCATGTCGTGGATGTCGCCGACGCGAGGGGCGACGCGGCCGGAAACGCCTGCCTGCCGGGCGAGTTCCCGGATGACCGGTATGTGGTCGCTCGCGACGGTGAGACCGGTGACCTTCGCGCCGTGTTCCTGCGCCCAGTAGAGGCTTCCGCCGCCCAGCCCGCAACCGATGTCGAGCAGGTGCGCGGGAAATGACTGGCCGGCACCCCAGGTGCGCGCGGCGCGGTCGAGGATCGCCTCCTGACTGCTGACGATCCGGTTCTTGAGGACCGACTGGGAGACCGTCGTGTTGAGCTTCGCGGCAGGATCGAACAGGCCCACGTGGAAGTGGACCCGGGGTCCTGGACCGTACTTGTGAAGTATGTCCTGGGTCTTGCGTGCGTAGTAACGCGGCACTTCCGTGTCATCGAACGCCGGGCCTTCTGCGCGCGACTGAGTGACAGGGTGAGCGTTCATCGAAACTCCGGTTGTCATCTGTTCCTCGGGGGCCGGGCCACACTGCCCACGACTGGCTGAAATAATGCCATCACGGCGCGTGTATCCGGACGTTGATATTCAGTTGTGATCAGCAACGATCCTCTCTACGTTCCGGTCACGCCACATTGCTGACGAATCTGACGGCGACGAGGGAACCGTGTGCAGGGTGCCCCAGCAGCAGCCCGACGGCCATAGTCCTGGCCGGAGCCTCGGCTGCGACCTCGCCGCCCCGAGAGCGCCGGCGCCGGAAAGCGTTCTTGACCGCTTTCCTGGGCGCACACCAACTGGGCCCAAAACCTGCAATATTGAGCCGGGCGCGCATGAGCGGTGCTGCGCGCCCTCTCAGCGGCATCCGCGCGTCGGGGCCGACCTCAGCCAGCTGGGCCACCGCCGGGACAGGCCCTCGCGCATCGTCCTCGTCGAACGCGTAGCCATGGGGCCGGGCGTCAGGATGAGCGATGCTCAAATCCTGCGCATCGACTCGGGGAGTCGTCACAGCACCGTGGCTCGCGTCGAACGCGGCCTGCTCGCCTGCCGTTTGCACGGGCCGCCCAGCCGACCGCTGGCGAAGCCGCGCCACCGTGGCTCGCGACCTGCTCGGCCAATTCGGCGGCGGCCCGTCTTCGTTCGGCGGTCGACGGAGGTGGGAGTGCCCCCGGGGGCGGTGGCTTCGAGGCCCGCCCCCGGCAGCGCGACGGCTTCAGCTCTGGCCGTTGGCGAACCAGTTGGCCAGGTCGGGGGCGATACGTGACACCGTGACGGGGAGGCCGTCGGCGCGCAGCGACTCCGTCGCCGCGACGCCGGCGGCGACGGCCTCCCGGGCGGCGACCGGGCTGGTGTCCGTCGGGCCGCCGGAGCGGACGAAGCGGAGGAACTCGGCCACCAGCATCGGGTCGGAGCCGCCGTGCCCGCCCTCGCCTGGCGAGGGCATCGGGATGACGAGGTCGGCGTCGGCGCGGTAGCCACTGCGGCGCTTCCACACGCGGACCTCGGCGCTCTCCCCGTGGTCGCCGAAGTTTTCCAGCCTGCCTTCGGTGCCGATGACCGTGTAGTTGCGCCAGTAGTCGGGCGTGTAGTGGCACTGCTGGTAGCTGGCGTGCACGCCGCCCTCCAGTCGCATGACCATCATCGACAGGTCCTCGACGTCGACGACGGGGTTGAGGCCCGTGTTGGAAAGCGGGGGCCAGTTGTTCTCGGGGTCGTACCAGTCGGGCATGACGGCGCCGGGGTCCTGTCCCGAGCGGTCGGTGATGTCGCCGTAGACGGTGAGAGCGCCCAGGGCCGTGACGCGTTCGGTGTAGGCGCCGGCCAGCCAGTGGATGACGTCCAGGTCGTGGGCGCCCTTCTGGAGGAGCAGGCTTGTGGTGTTGCGGCGGTCGGCGTGCCAGTCCTTGAAGTAGAAGTCCCCGCCGTGGCCGACGAAGTGCCGGCACCACACGGCCTTGACCTCGCCGATCTCGCCGCGCTTGATGAGGTCGCGCATGACGCGCACCACCGGCATGTGCCGCATGTTGTGACCCACGTACAGCCGGGCGCCGCCGCTTCGCGCGGCTTCCAGGACGCGATCGCAGCCCTCGGTGGTGATGGCGAGCGGCTTCTCCACGAAGACGGCGACCCCGGCCTCCAGAAGGTCTACGGCGAGGGCCTCGTGGGTGTGGTCGGGGGTGATGACGAAGACCGCGTCCAGTTCTTCGGCGGCCACCATCCGACGGTGGTCGGGGTAGATGTGGACGTCGTCGCCGAACCACTCGCGAGCCCGGCCGAACATGCCCGGCGCGGTGTCGGCGGCGGCCACTACGGCGGAGCCCTCGCCGGGGTGATGGGCCTCCCGCGCGAGGGTGGCGCGCAGGCCGAGCCCGATGACGCCCAGCCGCAGGTCGCGGGTGTGCGCGCGGTCGTCCGCCGGGGCGTCGGGAGTGTCGGTCATGTGTGCTCAGCCCTTCATTCCGGAGAAAGCGATGCCCTGGATGAACTGGCGCTGCATCGCGACGAACACCACGATCACCGGGAGCGTGGCGAGGAGAGAGCCGGCCATCAGCACCGGGTACTCGGTCAGGTGGGCTCCCTGGAGGGAGGCCAACCCGGCCGAAAGCGGCATCTTGGCCGGGTCTGTGTTGACGATCAGCGGCCACATCAGGTCGTTCCAGGACCACAGGAACGTGAGGATGCCCAGCGCCAGCAGCCCCGGGCGGGCCAGCGGCAGGGCGATGCGCCAGAAGACCGTGAAGGGGTTGGCGCCGTCCAGCCGCGCCGCCTCCTCCAACTCCTCCGGCAGCCCCATGAAGAACTGCCGCAGCAGGAAGGTACCGAAGGCGGAGAACATCCCGGGGATCACCAACGCCTGCATCGAATCCAGCCAGCCGAGGCTCTGCATGATCTGGTACTGCGGCAGCAGGAACAGCTGGCCGGGCACCATCAGCACGGCGAGGAACCCGAGGAAGATCGCCCCGCGCCCCGGGAAACGGATGCGCGCGAAGGCGTAGGCCGCCATCGCACACAGCAGCAGTTGGGCCGCGGTGCGCAGCAGCGCCATCACGACGGTGTTCACGAACTGCTGCCCGAACGGAATCGCCTCGAAGACCTTCGAGTAGTTCGACCAGTCCCAGTGCGCGGGCAGGATCGTCGGCGGCACCCGGACGGACTCGCCGAAGCTCTTGAAGGAGGTCAGCACCTCCCACAGCAGGGGGAAGACGGTGACCACCGCGCCCAGAACGAGCAGGACGTGGGCGGGCCACAGCCGGCCCGCACGGCTTCCGCGCCGGGAGCCTACGGGGCTCCGGGTGCCCTGTGTCACCTCAGGCATAGTGGACCCACCTCTTCTGCAACCGGAACTGGACGGCGGTCAGCGCCATGATCAGGAAGAACAGCACACAGACGATCGCCGCGCCGTAGCCGCGCTGGTTGTCGAAGAACGCCTTCTGGAAGAAGAGCATCACGACGGTCTGCCCGTCGCCGTACGCCGGGTTCTGGAGCGAGTTCTGCGTGTTGGCGCCGATGATCAGGTACACCAGATCGAAGACCTGCAGGGACTGGATGACGGACAGCACCGTGGTGAAGAACAGCGTGGGGCTGAGCAGCGGCAGGGTGACCGAGAAGAACTGCCGAACGCGCCCGGCGCCGTCGAGCGACGCGGCCTCGTAGTAGTCGGCGGGGATGCTCTGGAGGCCGGCCAGCAGCAGGATCATGTTGTAGCCGACGGTCATCCACACGCCGACGACGGCGGCCGCGAACCGGATCGTGTCAGGGTCGGACACCCAGTAGGTGCCGTGGATGCCGATCGCGGACAGTGCGTGGTTGAGAACGCCGACGTCACCGTTGTAGAGCCAGCGCCAGACCACCGCGACCGCGGCGGGCATCGTGACCACCGGCAGGAAGTAGAACGTGCGGTAGAAGCCGGTGCCGCGCAGGCCCTTGAGGTTGAGGAGGACCGCCAGCACCATCGACAGCGGGATCCCCAGCAGCACCAGCCCGGTGTAGATGCCGGTGTTGCCCAGCGACTGCCAGAACTCGGGGTCGTCCACCAGCGTGCGGTAGTTGGAGAGGCCGATCCAGGTGGTCCCGCCGAAGGCGCCCCACTGGGTGAAGCTGTAGTAGACCGTCTGCACCACGGGCCACAGGTAGAAGACCGCCAGGCCCAGCCCGGCAGGGGCGATCAGCGCGTAACCCCACCACTTGTCACGGTGCTGGAAACGGCGCTGACGGCGGCGCAGTTCCCGCTGGTCGAAAGGGGCCGGGCGGATACCTTGCGCCGGGACGGCGGTCTCCGCACGCACATTGAGGCTCATCAGGACCGGCCCTTCCTCTCCTGCGCGAGCAGCTGATCCATCGCTTCGGTCAGGGAGCCCGTGGCGCCCTTGAGGCTCTCGTCGCCGCTCCACGCCTTGGCGAGCCACATCTGCTCCTTGTGCGACCAGGCGGCGCTGTTGGCGGAGCTGGGGAAGGGCACCGCGTAATCGAGCGCGTCCAGGTGCACCTGGAGGTCGAAGCTCGGCATGCCGGCGGTCCATGGTTCCGCGGTGCCGTTGCGCGCCGGGATGGCGGTGCCGTACTTGCCCTGGATCAACGAGGCGCGCTTGCCACCGAGGAACCGGACGAAGTCCCTGGCCAGTTCGGGCTGCGGCGTGCGGGCGTAGACAACGTTGGCCAGGCCGTGCAGAACGGTGGCGCGCCGCCGGCCCTTGGGCATCGGCGCGACGTCCACCTTGGCCCGCAGCTCGCGGTCGGCGTGGAACATCGCCGCGTTGTAGGACGCCTCGTAGGTCATGGCCAGCGTCCCGGACAGGAACATCTGAGTGGGGTCCGTGTCGGCCATCTGCTGCAGGGACGGCGAGGCTCGGTATCGGTGGATCAGGTCGATCCACAGCTGGAGCCCCTCCCGGGTGCGCTCGCCGGAGTAGCCGGAGCGCCTCTTGTCCTGGGAGATCACCCAGCCGCCGGCCTGCGGTATCGAGTTGTAGTAGTTCTCCTGGGCACGAACCGGAGCCCCCACGCCGTAGATCCCTCGCTTGCGGTCGGTGAGCCGCTGAGCGGTGGATATCAGGTCCTGCCAGGTCCAGGTGGAGTCCGGGTAGTCGACCTTGGCCCGGTCGAAGATCTCCTTGTTGAACCACAGCGCGACCGTGTCGAAGTCCTTCGGGACGCCGTACTGGGTGCCCTTCCAGCGGTAGAGGGACATCAGATCGGTCGGGAAGTCGGCGGGCCGCAGCACGGCATCCGGCCCGTCGGTCTCCAGCGGCAGAAGCTGCCCGGCATCCGCGTAGAGACCGAAGTTGGGCCCGTTCATCCAGAAGACGTCCGGAGCTGCGCCGCCTGTGCACGCCGTGCGCAGCTTGGTCCAGTACGTCCCGTTGGGCGTGAGCTGAACATCGACGGTCACCCCCGGACGGGAGCGCTCGAACTCTCGCGCCACCCGCCTCATGGCGGGCACCTGATAGACGTCCCAGACGCCGTAGGTGAGATGGCCGCGCCGGGGCCCGCCACCGGAGGCCGATGACGATGAGGGGCCGCAGCCGGACGCGAGCGGGACCGCCGCAAGCGTGGTGGCGGCGGCCGCCGTGAGTAGGGAACGTCTACGCACGCGGAGCCTTCCTGAGGTGGGGCCGGCGGCCCCACCGCAGGGAGGAGGCCGTGAAGTCGGCGGAAATCGTCCGTGCAGGACGTTGGTTTTCAGCCGAGCCACCCGGACGCTAATTGCTCAAAGTTGACAAGGTCAATGCCTTTTCAATCATCTTTACGCATCGACCTGTCGACGCACACCTCGCCGCGACTCCCTCGGCCCGCCTCACGCTCGCGCCACCACCAACCTGAGGAGAGTGGTCCCGGCAGCGGGCAAGCTGCTCGACAAGCGGTCGGCACGGGAACAAACCAACACCGAAGCTCACCGTCGGCACGGTGAGCTACGCGCGTGGACCGGCCCGCTGCAAGTACCGCTCGATCACGGCGAGTTCTTCACCCGTGAGGCCGTCTGCTCCGCGGGCGCCCACGCGTCCGTGACGAGTGTCCACTCACCCGTAGGCGTCGCCCACGCGTGGAACGGCGCGCGCCCCAGCTTCGCTCCATGGGCCAGGACGTAGACGCGGTCCGTGCGGCGGGACATCAGCTCCTTGAGGCGGGTCTGGCGCAGATCCGCCTCGCGGATGCCCCGGTCGACGGTGACGCCGTCGGCGCCCAGGAAGACGCGATCAAAGGGTGCTCTTCTCGGTGACCGTCGCCTCGTCGGCCGGCGTCCCCCGGCTGTGGACCGACACCCTCGGCGTGTACGGGGTGCTCAACGCGCTGGGCCTGACACCCGGCAGCTGACCTGACGGCCCTCGCAGGCTCGGCGCGGCTGCCGAATTCTGCCCATGCACGCCCAGTCGTCAGCGCGGCTTCCGCTGTGCCTCCGTACCAGAGGCGCGCAGCAGCCGACGCCGGCCTCTCACCCGTAATAGCTGGTCAGCGGCCGGCGTCGCGGTGTGTGATCAGTCGCGCTCCGGCCTCGACCGGTCGCCGCTCCTGCTCCGACCGTTCGGCGAAGGACCGGCAGAGCCACTCGGCATCGTCGACACCCGCGAGCGGCGGCGAGCGCGGTGGTTCACGACGTGGCGTCGTCGTGGGTGACGGTGACGACGATCTTGCCGACCTGGCCGTTGGCCGCCATGTAGGCATGGGCCTCCGCGATGTCGGCGAGGTCGAAGGTGCGGTCGACGACCGGCGTGAAGGAGCCTGAGGCGAGGCCCGCGTTGACGAAGGCGACTGCGCGCCGCAGGCGCTCGGGGTCGGATGTGATCTCGAAGAGCGTGTAGGTGCCGCTGGTCAGCGCGGGGAAGGACTGCGCGTTGGGCAGCGGGGTGGGCCGGGGGTCGAGAGCGCCGTAGATGACCAGGTGGCCGCCGGGGGCGATGCCCTGGGCGAGGGTCTCGACGCCGGGACCGGCGATCGGGTCGAAGGCCAGACGCACCCCCTCGCCGCCGGTGATCTCCTTGATCCGTGCGGGGAGGTCCTCGTCGTCGGTGACGATGACATCCGCCGCGCCGGCGTCCAGCAGGCGCTGCCGCTTGCTCGCGCCGCGGGTGGTGGCGATCGGGATGGCCCCGATGTGGCGGGCGATCTGGATGGCCGCCAGGCCGACGCTACTGGAGGCCGCGGTGATCAGTACGTGGTCGCCCGGCCGTACCCGGCCGCTCTCGGCGAGCGCGCCGTAGGCGGTGATGTAGGCCATCCACACCGCCGCAGCCGTGGTGGGATCGACGTTCGCGGGGCGGGGAACCACGGCCGAGGCGGGGAGGGTGACGTGGTCACCGTAGGTGCCGTACTCGTTCTGCAGGAACGCCGGTACGACGGCGACCAGGTCGCCCTCGGCGAGGTGGTCCACACCTTCGCCGACCGCCTCGACGGCGCCCGCGGCCTCGTAACCCAGCGTCGAGGGGAAGGCCGGCTGGTAGAAGTACGCACCCTCGCGGTACATGATCTCGGCCCGGTTCAGGCCGATCGCGTCGACACGGATACGCACCTCTCCCGCGCCCGGAGCGCCCACCTCGACGTCGCGCAGGGTCAGGACCTCGGGGCCGCCGAGCCGGTCGAACTGTACGAGCTTTGCCATGGTGCACCAGTTCCAGGAGGAGAAGCAGGGAGGGGACGCCGCATCGGTGCGGCGTCCCCTTCACTCTGCCCCAAAGTTCGATGACCGTCAAATTTTGAGAGCCATCGAAATATGTACCCGGTGTGGTGCGTCCCCCGGTCTCAGGACGCATCCGCCTCCGCGGCGCAGGCGGCCATGACAGCCGACAACAGGCCGGGAAAACGCTCTTCCATCTCCTCCGCGCGCAGCGTGTTCATCTTCGTCGTCCCCACGTAGTACTGACGGATCACGCCGGCCTCGCGCAGCATGTTGAAGTGATGCGTCAACGTCGACGCCGACACCGGCGCCTCGAACGTGCCGCAGGTCAGGTCCTCACCCGCGCGAACGAGCTGGGACAGCACCATCCGGCGCACCGGGTCCACCAGTGCCTCCAGGACCTGCTGCAGAGAGATCTGCGTCATGTCGGGGTGCTCCACCGTTCGGGCGGCGGTACGGGGGCGGGCCACGGTGACTCCTCGGGGCGATGTCGGCACTGCCAACCCATCCTACGACCGCCATCGAAGCAAGGGGCCGGTCGCCATGGCCGGCCGCACACCTGAGCCGCTGACATCGCGGCCGTCGGTCCCCGGGTGGAAGGGTGGACCGCCCCTGACTGCCGTCCGTGCGATTACCGCCCGAGACGAAGGGCCTCGGCCAGCCCGGCTGCGGCGGCCGTGGGGGTGCGAGGGTGGAGAAGCTCGGTGCGGTGCACGACCCGGGGCGCCGTGATCGGGACAGCGGTCACTCCCGGCAAGCCGACGGCGGCGGGCAGAGCAGCGGTGGTGAGCCCACCGCCGGCTGCCACGAGGAGACCGAGCCCCCTGATATCGCTTCCGGTGTAAGTGAGTTGATGTCCGAAGCCATCGGTCCGGGCGGCGGCTCGCAGCTGGCTGAGGGGAACGGCGGCGTCCGGTGCGTCGATCCATCGGGACGCGGCGAGATCGGGCAGCCGCAGCGCCGGCCGACCGGCGAGTGGGTGGCCGGCGGGCAGCAGGACCGCGAGCGGCTCCTGAGCGATGGCGAATGCGGTCAGGGAGTCGGCGTCGGGCAGCGGCAGCGGGTCGCTGGGCGCCACCGCCCCTTCGACCAGGGCGAGATCGGCGGCTCCCGTCAGCACCGCCCGTACCGCCTCGCTGCGACCGCATACCCGCACCGACGCTGCCAGCCGGGAGTCCGCGGCCCGAGCGCATGCCAGGGCGTCCGCGACAGCGGGGCTCAGCGCACCGGGGGTGCACGCCATCGCCAGCCGCCCGGGGCGCGCCCTCCGCAGACGCGCGATGTCCGCCCGGGCCGCGTCCAGACGCAACAGCAGCGGGCGGGCGTGCTCCAGCAGTCGGCCGCCCGCCTCGGTCGGAGCGACCGGGCGGCGGGTGACCAGTGCCGCGTCCAAGTCGGCTTCGAGGGCGGCGATGTGCTGTGAGACAGCGGACTGGGTGTAGCCCAGGGCCCGGGCCGCGGCCGAGAAGGAGTGGTGATCGACGACGGCGACAAAGGTGCGCAGTTGCTGCGGGTCCATGAGCATCAGTATTGCTGATAACGCATGCAGAGATCATCGTTGGACGCGATGCGCGCGACCCGCTCAGGATGGTCGTATGACACACACCGCCCGCATCGCCCTGGTCGGCGACCGCTCGCCGCACGTCCGTTCCCACACCCGCCTCCCTCGCCTCCTCGACGCGCTGCGCGAGCGCGAGGGCCTGGACTTGGATGCCTACTGGATCCCCACCGAGGAGGCGTCGGATGAGGCGGCGCTGGCCGCTTTCGATGCGGTCTGGGTGCTGCCCGGCAGCCCCTACCGCAGCGAGGCGGGCGCGCTCGCGGCCGTCCGCACCGCACGCGAACACCGGATTCCCTTCCTCGGTACCTGCGCCGGCTTCCAGCACGTCCTGCTCGAATACGCTCGCAACGTGTGCGGCCTGGGAACGGCGGGGCACGCCGAGAACCAGCCGGACACTCCGGCACAGGACGCCGTGGTGATACCGCTCGCCTGCTCCCTGGTGGGCCACGAGGGCACGATCGAGCTTGCTCCGGGCTCACTCGCCGAACAGCTCATCAGCGCCGAGCGATCCATCGAGCGCTACCACTGCAACTACGGCGCCAACCCACGTCACGTGGAGCTGCTGCACGCCCACGGCCTGCGCTTCACTGGCACCAATTCGGACGGCGAGGTACGCATCGCGGAATTGCCCGGCCACCCGTTCTTCCTCGCCACCCTCTTTCAGCCGGAACTCGCCGGCGACGGCACTCGCCCGCATCCCCTCATCCGCGGCCTCGCCGCCGCGGGCGTGACACACGCGGCGGCGACGGCTTGACCGGACTGGTAAGCCCGCGCCGGGCAAACACCTCGACGGCGGGCGTGGGGGTGCGGGCGCCACAGGGACGCACCGGCGGCGGCCAACTCCCCCTCCAGCGCCGCCCCCGGCGGCGGCTGAGCGGGAAAAATGCCTGGACGTCTGCGAGCGACCAGGCTTACGGTGAGCGCACGCCCGTGATCAAAGAGAAGGAGGCGAGAGCGATGTCCACCACAACAACTGTGCGCTCCCGCCCCGTCCACCGGGCGTCCCAGGTCTGATCCGGGAGCGCGTCCCTCTCCCGAAGGATCGCTTCATCCATGACTGAACTGGTCATCCGCCCGCTCACCGCGGGCGAAACTCCCCTCTTCACCTCCCTGCCCGACACCGGCATCGTCGGGCGCGCCCTTCTCGGCCACACCTACGGCATGATTGCCGACGGTGGCCAGTACCGGCCCGAATGGACCTGGGTCGCCCTCCGCGAGGGTGTCGTTGTCGCCCGCGCTGCCTGGTGGGCCCGTCCTGAGGACGAAGAGCCCGTCGCCCTCGACTGGTTCGACTTCACCGATGCCGAGGCCGCCGTGCAGCTGCTGCGCGCCGCACCGCTGTACGCCGAGTACAGCCTGCTGCTACCGCCCGGCTGGCGCGAGAAGCCGGACGCGCGGGCCGCAGCCGAGGCCCGGATGGCCGCTGCCGGGGCCGCAGGTTTGCGGAAGCTGGTCGAACGCTACCGCTACACCTGGACCTCCGACTGCCCGCTCCCCGAGCGCACCGGGCGCCTGGAGTACCGGCCGGAGCCGGACGACAGTGTCATCCGGGGCGTCGTGCGCCGCATCCAGGAAGCCTCCTTGGATGCTCATGACCTGCATGCCATCGCGGAGTACGGCAGGGACGGTGCCGTGGAGGAGCTCCTCGGCATCCTCACCTCGATGCCTTCCCCGCGGAGCTGGTGGCGCCTGGCGTACACCCCGACAGGCGAGTTGGCGGGCTTCCACGTCCCCGCCCACAATCCCTCAGGCGCCTGCATCGGCTTCATCGGCGTCCTTCCCGAGCAGCGCGGCCACGGCTATGCCTACGACCTGTTGGTCGAGTGCACACAAGACCTGGTGGCACGGGGCGCGACACGTATCGCGGCCGCCACCGACCAGGGGAACTTCCCGATGGCGGCACATTTCGCGACGATGGGCTACCCGGTCACCGAGGAGCGGGTCGACTTCGTCTGACGTCCCGTCGGCGCGCAGCCGACGAATGGGGGCTACACACTCCTCCCCCACGTAGCAATCGTCCCCTTCGGTGTGGTGGCGCCCGCTCCCCCAACGAGCGTCTCCACCACCCCGGTTGTCCTGGCTACTCTCTGCGGAACAAAGACCGCCCTCGCCTGGCCCCTTGGACTTTCGCTCCCTTGTATAGGCTCGCTGTACCGGCTCATATCAACGGCAGAACAAGGGGGAATGAGGCTCATGGCTACGGCAGACATCTTGGTCGTCGGGGCTGGTGTGGTGGGGGCGTCGGTGGCGTATCACCTCACCCGCCTGGGACATGATCGGGTGACGGTCGTCGACGCACGTGACCGGGATGTGCTGCCCGGGTCGACCGGCCTGGCCCCCGGCCTCGTCGGGCAGCTCAGCTCCACCCCGGAACTGGCCGTGCTGGCCAAGGACAGTGTCGCCACCTACCTCGCTCTCTCGCAGGCCTCGCCGACGCCACTGTTCTGGCAGGTCGGATGCCTGGAGATCGCCACCGAACCGGCTCGACTGGAGCAGGCCCACCTGGATGTCGAGCACGGGCGCCGTCTGGGCATCGGAGCCCAGGTGCTCGATGCGGCCGAAGCCGTCGCGCTCGCCCCCGCGCTCGTCAACGCCGAACGGGCGCTGGGCGCACTGCACATCCCCTCGGACGGTGCCGCCGACCCGGCCGGCCTCACGCACGCACTGGTCGACGCCGCGGAGCGGGGCGGGGCCGGCTTCCGCTGGAACACACCCGTGTGTGCGTTGGAGCGCGATCAAGGCCGGGTCGTCGGCGTCCGCACGGGGAAGGACGCCGAACTCCTCAGGGCCGACAGGGTCGTTCTGGCCACGGGTATCTGGGGGCCTGCGCTGGCGGCGGACGCGGGGATGCGGCTGCCCATGGTGGGTGTCCAGCACCCCTACGTGTTCACCACCGAGGTGGCAGGGCTGGACGACACACCCATCGACACCCCGATCGTGCGCTATCCCGACCACTCGGTCTACACCCGCCGTCACGGCCGCCGCTTCGGTCTGGGGACCTACTCCCACACCCCGCTCCCGCTGACTGCCACCACCGCGCTCGCCTCAGCCGAACGCCCATTCCGGGAAGCCGACTTCGGCGCGGCCATCGCTGAGGCCACCACCCTCGTACCGGCCTTCCGGGAAGCGGTCCAAGGCCGGCGCCTCAACGGGGTGTTCGCCCTGACCCCCGATGAACTCCCGCTCGTCGGCCCGGCCGCCGCCCTGCCGGGCTTGTGGTTCGCGGAGGCATCCTGGGTGACGCACGCCGGAGGTGTCGGCAGGCAGCTGGCCAACATGCTGCTGGAGACCGGCGATCTCCTCGTCACGCCGGAGCGCCTGGCACCCGATCGCTTCACCCACTGGACCGATGAGAAGACCCGCGAAACCGCCCTGGGGCACTACCAGGGAATCTACGACACGCACTGACGCAGGCTCCGGCGGAGACCTGCACCCCCTCACGTCCGTCCGTCCAGCGCGACCGGGCGGCTGCTTGTGTCGGCCGGTGCTGTCGTTTCGCGCTTCTTCCTACGGGCCGGACCCAGGGGCAGCAGCAATGCCGGTACGAAGCCGAGCGCGGCGAGTCCGGCCAGCGCCAGCGATGCGGGGCCCATCGCCGGGGCAGATGTCGCCAGGGACTCGACGGAGGACGGATTCGTACGCATCATGCCCGCGGCAACGGCGATCCCGAGTGCCGGTCCGATGTTCATGGCGGTCTGCTTGAGGCCACCGACCACCCCGGCGTATCCAGGGGGCGCGTCGCCGACGACCGTCCCGGTGGCGGTCACCATCACGGTGGCGAACCCCGCACCGAGCACGGCGAAGATCGCCCCGGTGACCATCCACGTACTGGTCGCGTCGAGCCGGGACAGGCCCGCGATGCCGAGGGTGACGAGGAGCGTACCCGCGACAGCGGTGCGGCGCGGTCCGTATCTGCGAAGCGCCGCGCCGGCAGCGGGCGCGCCGAGGACCATGAGCGCCGTGAGCGGGAGTACCCGGATGCCGGTGCCGAGGGCGTCGAGCCGGAGTACGTCCTGGAGGAAGAACGTGGCCACGAACAGTGCGCCGAACATCCCCCCGGCGGTTGCCAGCAGGAGCATCATCGATGCAGTAACCGGTACGGACCGTGCCACGGCAGGCGGCACGATCGGGTGGACGGTCCGGCGTTGGTGCGCGACGAGCACCCCCGCGAGGCCCGCGACGGACGCCAGGCCGAGCAATGTCAGCGGGGCGGTCCACCCACGGGACGGTACGTCGGTCAGGGTGTGGACCAGGAGGGCGAGCGCGGACGCGAGCAGGGCCGCGCCGGTGAAGTCGGGGCGCTGGGAGCCGGCACGTGCGGGCGTGGGCACCCGGACGGCGAGAGCGAGCACGACGATCACGAGCGCCATGGGCAGGTTGACCCAGAACACCGCACGCCAGCCCAGGTGTTCGACGAGGACACCCCCGATGACCGGACCTGTTCCCGCCGCAACCGCAATCGCGCTGGTACGGATGGCGACCGGCGTGCCGAGCCGGTGCGCCGGATAGGCCAGCCGCAGCAACGCGAGTGTCGCCGGCTGCAGGAGCGCACCGAACACGCCCTGGACGGCGCGCAGGCCGATCACCCAGCCGACTTGGGGCGCGATCGCGATGGCCGCCGAGGCGGCGCCGAAGCCGAGGACACCGACGACCAGCAGCCGCAGGTGGCCGTAGCGATCGCCGAGGCGCCCCGCGATGACGAGAAACGCGGCGACGGCGAGCAGGTAGCCGGTACTCGTCCACTGGACCTGCGCCACGGTCGCGCCGAGGTCGCGTTGCAGGCTGGGCTGCGCCACCAGCAGTACCGTGCCGTCGAGCGCGACGATCATCGCGCCGGCCGCGCTGACCAGGAGTGCGAGGTGCGGCCGCACAGTTGGGGTCATGCGGTCACCGGGCCGAGATGGGCGTCGAGGGCCGCGGTGACGAGTTGATCGACCTGGGCACTGACATGTGCGCCCTCGGGTTTCGGGGCACCGAGGACGAGTTGCAGGCTGTCCCAGGCCCACAACTGGGCGATGCCATGAAGGTTCGACCAGAGTGCTGCGGCCGCCACGGCCGGTGGCGGCTCGGCACCGGCCGTGGCGCCGGGCCGATGCGTGGCGCCCCTCTCGGTCCGGTGCCGGGCGACGAGCCCGACGATGAGCTCGAAGAGCGGAAGGGTCGACTCCCGCAGCCTCGACTGGTCGGAGGCGTGCTTCTCGCTGTCTAGCAGGTCGTGGCGGAACATCAGCTCGAACATGCCCCGGTGATCCAGGGCGTAGGCGACGTACGTCCGGGCCAGGGCCTGCAGCTGAGCCCGCGCAGATGCCGTGTCGGAGATGGCGGCCCGGAATCGTGCCCCGAGGTCGGCGAAGCCGCGCCGGGCGATCGCGGAGAGCAGGGCGTGATGCGTGGGGAAGTAGCGGCGCGGCGCCCCGTGGGACACCCCCGCCCGGCGGGCGATCTCGCGTAGCCCGAGCGACGCGGAACCCTCGGTGATCACGAGGTCCACTCCGACATCGATCAGCCGCTCCCGAAGAGAGCTCTCGGTTTCCATGGACAGTGTCTACCAGCAGTGCGTAGACAGTGTCTACTCGCGCCCTGTGCGCCAGTCGCCCACGCCTCCCCCGCCCCGGCCGGGATGGGACGTGGCCACAAGTGCGGGCTTTCCGCCCGTGGTTGCGCATGACGTGCTTCGTGCGCGAGGAGCCGTCCGGCGCAGAGATGGACAGGGCACGGCCGTAGCTGAAGCCCCATGGCTCCACCTCAAGGGGCTTCGTCCGGCCGGCACGGGAGCGAGTCGCCCCAGACCGTTCCGAATTCGGCACGCGGCGATGAACCTGGCTGCGCCGAGCGTTCTGGGTCCACACCGTTGCCGACGCACAAGAGAGCCATCGTTGGCGTGACGGTGGATGCTTTTGCCGCTGGCCGTTCGACCGGAGCTCCGCGGCCGGCGACCGCACCGATACGGCCGACCATTCGACGCCGCGGCCGACGCCATACACTTCGGCCCGCCGGCAGACGCTTCAGGCCGCTGCCGCGTCCTGAATTCCGAGGCCGGCACCGGCCTAATGGTGCCGCGAGCCGGCGGCCCTACAGTCCTCGGTCGCGCGGCGTCTCAGATGGCTTCGCGGATGGCCCGCTCGAAGCCCTCGACGTGACTGCGGGAGAGATGAGCCGCCTTGTCCGGGTCACCGTCGACGATCGCCTCGATCAACGGTCCGTGCTCGTCGATGTGACCGGCCATGTCGGCCATGCGCTCGACGAACAGGCACCAGATGCGGGTGGCCAGGTTGTCGTGGCGGACGAGGGTGTCCTCCAGGTACGGGTTGCGGGTGGCGGCGTAAATGGCGCGGTGGACCTGAAGGTCCAGGCGCATCAGCTCCGCGGCATCCCGCCTGCCGGAATCCACGCTCTCCAGCTCCCGCAGCAGCGCCGTCAGGGCTGCCCGGTCCACCGCCGTGGCGCGCCGCGCGGCCTGGGCTGCGGCCAGGGGCTCCAGCTCCTGGCGCACCTCGGAGATGTGGGCCAGGTCGGTGATGTTGACCTCGGTGGCGAAGGTGCCACGCCGGGGGAAGGTCGTGATCAGCCGCTCGTACTGGAGACGCTTGAGCGCCTCACGCACCGGCGTGCGTCCGACGCCGAGTGACTGTGCCAGCTGATCCTCGTTGATCGGCGCACCCGGGCGGATCTCCAGCATGACGAGCCGGTCACGGAGGGCGCGGTAGGCGCGCTCGGCGAGGGAGAGCTCCGCACCCTCGGGCTCGGTCGCCGTGTGCTGCATGAGGCCCCCTTGACTTGTTCAACGAGCTCCCATACCTTACCGCACAAGCTGATATATCAGTTGCCCATTAGTTGGCTCTCAGAATGGTGCGCAGATGGCAACGAAACCGTCGATCACCACGGTCATCTCCCCCCTCTCCCTCCGGCTCGGCGAGCTCGACCCGGATGTCGCCGCCGCGGTGGACGCCGAACTGCACCGTCAGCAGTCGACCCTGGAGATGATCGCCTCGGAGAACTTCGCCCCGGCCGCTGTCATGGAGGCCCAGGGCTCGGTACTGACCAACAAGTACGCCGAGGGCTATCCGGGCCGCCGCTACTACGGCGGCTGCGAACACGTCGATGTCATCGAGCGGTTGGCAATCGACCGGATCAAGGCGCTGTTCGGCGCCGAGGCCGCGAACGTGCAGCCGCACTCGGGCGCCCAGGCCAACGCGGCCGCGATGTTCGCCCTGCTCAAGCCCGGCGACACCATCCTCGGCCTCGACCTGGCGCACGGCGGGCACCTGACCCACGGCATGCGTCTGAACTACTCGGGCAAGCTGTACAACGTCGTGCCGTACCACGTGCACGAGTCCGATCTGCGCATCGACATGGACGAGGTCGAGCAGCTCGCCCTCGCGCACCGGCCCAAGATGATCGTCGCCGGCTGGTCGGCCTATCCCCGCCGCCTGGACTTCGCCGCGTTCCGGCGGATCGCCGACCAGGTGGGCGCCTACCTGATGGTCGACATGGCCCACTTCGCCGGCTTGGTGGCCGCGGGTCTTCACCCGAACCCGGTGCCGTACGCCGACGTCGTGACGACCACCACGCACAAGACCCTCGGCGGCCCTCGCGGCGGTGTGATCCTCAGCCGCGCCGACCTTGCCAAGAAGATCAACTCCGCGGTCTTCCCCGGCCAGCAGGGCGGGCCGCTGGAGCACGTCATCGCCGCAAAGGCGGTGGCCTTCAAGGTGGCGGCGAGCGAGGCGTTCAAGGAGCGGCAGCAGCGCACTCTCGACGGCGCCCGCATCCTCGCCGGACGGCTGCTGGCCGACGACGTGGCCGAGGCCGGGATCACCGTGCTGACCGGCGGCACCGAAGTCCACCTGGTCCTCGTCGACCTGCGCGACTCCGCGCTCGACGGGCAGCAGGCCGAGGACCGGCTGCACCGCATCGGCATCACCGTCAACCGCAACGCCGTGCCGTTCGACCCGCGCCCGCCGATGGTCTCATCGGGGCTGCGGATCGGCACCCCGGCCCTGGCCACCAGGGGCTTCGGCGAGACCGAGTTCCGGGAGGTCGCCGACATCATCGCCCAGGCCCTGAAGGAGGAGCGGCTCGGCGACGAGCGCACGGGCCTGCTGCGCGACCGGGTCGAGAAGCTCGCCGGTGCGTTCCCCCTCTATCCCCACCTGAACGGAGACGCGGCATGACCACACAGCCGCTGCCGGAGCACCCGGACTTCCTCTGGCGCAACCCCGAGCCGCGCTCCGGTTACGACGTCGTCATCGTCGGCGCGGGTGGCCACGGCCTGGCCACCGCCTACTACCTCGCCAAGGAGCACGGCATCACCAATGTCGCCGTCCTGGAGAAGGGCTGGCTGGCCGGCGGCAACATGGCGCGCAACACCACGATCATCCGCTCCAACTATCTGTGGGACGAGAGCGCCGCGATCTACGAGCACGCGCTCAAGCTGTGGGAGCAGCTGCCGGAAGAACTGGACTACGACTTCCTGTTCAGCCAGCGTGGCGTGCTCAACCTCGCGCACACCCTGCAGGACGTCCGCGAAAGCGTCCGCCGGGTCAACGCCAACCGCCTCAACGGCGTCGACGCCGAATGGCTCGAACCGGACGAGGTCGCCGAGGTCTGCCCCATCGTCAACGTCTCGCCCGACACCCGCTATCCGGTCCTCGGGGGGACCTTCCAGCCCCGCGCGGGCATCGCCAAGCACGACCATGTGGCCTGGGCACTGGCCCGCCGGGCCGACGAGATGGGCGTCGATCTGATCCAGGGCTGCGAGGTCACCGGCTTCGTCAAGGACGGCGACCGGGTCACCGGTGTCGAGACCAACCGGGGCCGTATCCTCGCCGGCCGGGTCGGTCTCGCGGCCGCCGGGCACAGCACTGTCCTCGCGGAGCTGGCCGGCTTCCGGCTGCCGGTGGAGTCCCACCCCCTCCAGGCACTGGTCTCCGAACTGCACGAGCCGGTGCACCCCACCGTGGTGATGTCCAACCACGTGCACGTCTACGTCTCCCAGGCCCACAAGGGCGAACTGGTCATGGGCGCGGGCGTGGACCAGTACACCGGCTACGGCCAGCGCGGTTCCTTCCATGTGATCGAACATCAGATGGCAGCCGCCGTCGAACTGTTCCCGATCTTCGCCCGCGCGCATGTGCTGCGGACCTGGGGCGGCATCGTCGATGTCACGCCCGACGCGTCCCCGATCATCGGCCTCACACCGATCGAGAACCTGTACGTCAACTGCGGCTGGGGCACCGGCGGTTTCAAGGGAATGCC
Organism: Streptomyces sp. NPDC048248; assembly: GCF_043201875.1. Classification (NCBI taxonomy): domain Bacteria; kingdom Bacillati; phylum Actinomycetota; class Actinomycetes; order Kitasatosporales; family Streptomycetaceae; genus Streptomyces; species Streptomyces sp. NPDC048248. The sequence goes on along the minus strand of NZ_JBICZL010000007.1, from coordinate 40,115 downwards.
CGCCGCCGGCCTGACCTTCGCGCACACCATCGCCACGGGCGAACCGCATCCGCTGAACGCGCCCTTCGCCCTTGAGCGCTTCACCACGGGCGCGCTGGTGGACGAACACGGCGCCGCGGCCGTGGCCCACTGACCAAAGTCCCCTCCCAGCCCCTCGCAGCCCCGGCCGAGCGCCCGCCGAGAGCGCTCAGAGCCCCGCCGAGAGAAGGACACCCACCGTGCTATTGATCACGTGCCCATGGTGCGGTCCCCGTGAGGAGACCGAGTACCACTACGGGGGGCAGGCCCATGTCCCCTACCCCGAGAACCCCGCGGACCTCGACGACCGGCAGTGGGCCGAGTACGTCTTCTACCGCGACAACCCCAAGGGCCCGTTCGCCGAGCGGTGGATGCACAGCACCGGCTGTCGCCGCTGGTTCAACGTCCTTCGTGACACCGCCAGTTACGAGATCCTCGCCGTCTACCGGCTCGACGAACCCCGTCCCGAACTCTCCGCCCCGCGTGACCGCCGACAGACCGCCGAAGCGGCCGGAGGGACCCGATGACCCACCAGCCCCACCAGACCCACCGGCTGCCGCACTCCGGCCGCGTCGACCGCAGCACGACCCTGCGCTTCACCGTCGACGGCCGCGAACTGACCGGCCACCCCGGTGACACCGTCGCCAGCGCGATGCTCGCCAACGGCATCACCGAGGTCGCGCCGTCCCTCTACCGGGGTCGCCCGCGCGGCATCGTCGCCGCCGGTGTCGAGGAGCCCAACGCACTGCTCCAGATCGCCGGACCGTGCTCGGAGGGCATGCTGCCGGCCACCGCCGTCGAGCTCTCCGACGGACTGTCCGCGACGACCTTGTCCTCGATGGGCCGACTCGACCCGGCCCCCGATCCCGCCGTCTACGACAAGAAGTACGTGCACACCGACGTCCTGGTCGTCGGCGCCGGACCCGCCGGGCTCGCGGCCGCCGCTGCCGCCGCCGATTCCGGTGCCCGCGTGATCCTCGTCGACGACCAGCCCGAGCCCGGTGGTTCGCTGCTCTCCGGACGCACCGAGACGGTCGGCACGCGGACCGCCCTCGAATGGGTCACCGGGACCCGGGCGGCACTCGACGCCGCCCCCGAGGTCACCGTCCTGCAGCGCACCACGGCGTTCGGCAGTTACGACGACAACTACGTACTCGCCCTGCAGCGGCGCACCGACCACCTCGGAGCCGACGCACCCGAACCGTCCACGGGCATCTCGCGCCAGCGGCTGTGGCACATCCGCGCCCGCCAGGTGGTGCTGGCGACCGGTGCGCACGAGCGTCCGCTGGTCTTCGCCGGCAACGACCGGCCGGGGGTGATGCTCGCCGCGGCCGTGCGCACGTACGTCAACCGATACGGCGTGGCTCCGGGCTCGCGGGCCGTGGTCAGCACGACCAACGACAGCGCCTATGACACGGTCGCCGACCTCCGTGCGGCCGGAATCGACATCGCCGTCGTCGTGGACGCACGCCCGGAGCTGTCCCACCGGGCCGCCGAGGTCACCGAGGCGACCGGGGTGCGGGTGCTGCCGGGCAGCGCGGTGGTCGACACCGAGGGCGGTGGCCGGCTCACCGGCGTCATCGTCCAGGCCCTCGACGAGAGCGGGCAACTCACCGGCGGCCCGGAGTCCTTCGACTGCGACCTGCTCGCCGTCTCGGGCGGGTGGAGCCCGGTGGTGCACCTGCACAGCCAGCGCCAGGGCCGCCTGCGCTGGGACGAGGACCTGGTCGCCTTCGTCCCCGACGGCCCCGTACGGGACCAGCAGGTCGTCGGCGCGGCCCGCGGCACGTACGACCTCGACTGCTGTCTGGCCGAAGGGGCGCCGGCCGGAGCCCACGCCGCGACGGCCGCCGGTTTCCCGGGGCCCGTGCCCGTGCCGCCCTCCGACGACGCCCGTTCCGGGGCCGGAGCCGGCCCGGTGCGTGAACTGTGGCTGGTGCCCGCCCCCGGCAGCGAATCCGACAGCGGTGGGGACAGCGACCCCGCCACCTGGGACGCCCACTTCGTCGACCTGCAGCGCGACGTCACCGTCGCCGACGTCTGGCGGTCCACCGGCGCCGGCATGCGCGGCGTCGAGCACGTCAAGCGCTACACCTCCCTCGGCACCGCCAACGACCAGGGCAAGACGTCCGGAGTCAACGCGATCGGTGTGATCGCCCAGGCCCTCGGCGCGGGCGCGTCACCCGGAGAGGTCGGCACCACGGCCTACCGGGCGCCGTACACGCCGGTGGCCTTCGCCGCCCTGGCCGGGCGTGAGCGCGGCGCACTGTTCGACCCGGAGCGCACCACGTCCGTTCACAGCTGGCACGTCACGCACGGGGCGCTGTTCGAGGACGTCGGGCAATGGAAGCGCCCCTGGTACTACCCCCAGCCCGGCGAGGACATGGACACGGCCGTGCGCCGCGAGTGCCGCGCGGCCCGCGAGGGGGTGGCGTTCATGGATGCCTCCACCCTCGGCAAGATCGAGATCTGGGGCGCGGACGCCGGGGAATTCCTCAACCGCATCTACACCAACGGCTTCAAGAAGCTCAAGACCGGCCTCGCCCGCTACGGCGTGATGTGCAAGCCGGACGGCATGATCTTCGACGACGGGGTCACCCTCCGCCTCGCCGAGGACCGCTACTTCATGACCACCACGACCGGTGGCGCCGCCGGAGTCCTGGACTGGCTGGAGGAGTGGCTGCAGACCGAGTGGCCCGAACTCGACGTCCACTGCACCTCGGTGACCGAGCAGTGGTCGACGATCGCGGTCGTCGGCCCCCGCTCCCGCGAGGTCGTCGCCCAGCTCGCGCCCGACGTCGACCTCTCCGCCGAAGCGTTCCCGTTCATGGCCTTCCGCGAGACCACCCTGGCCTCCGGTATCCCGGCCCGCATCTGCCGGATCTCCTTCTCCGGCGAACTCGCCTACGAAATCAACGTCTCCGCGTGGTACGGCCTGGCGGTCTGGGAGGAGGTGGACGCGATCGGCCGCCCCTACGACATCACGCCGTACGGCACCGAGACCATGCACGTCCTACGGGCCGAGAAGGGCTACATCATCGTCGGGCAGGACACCGACGGCACCGTCACGCCGCAGGACGCGGGCATGTCCTGGGTCGTCTCGAAGCTGAAGGACTTCATCGGAAAGCGGTCCTACTCCCGCGCCGACACCTCGCGCACCGACCGTAAACAACTGGTCGGACTGCTGCCGAGCGACCGCAGGACCCGGCTTCCCGAGGGCACCCAGCTCATCGCGCCGAACGTACCCCTCACCCCCGGGGCCCTGCCGGTGCCGATGCTCGGGCACGTGACCTCCAGCTACCACAGCGAGGCGCTTGGCCGCCCGTTCGCCCTCGCGCTGGTCGCCGCGGGCCGGGACCGCGTCGGTGACACGCTCTTCGCGCCCGTCGGCGACGACCTCGTACCCGTGGAGGTCACCGAACCCGTCCTCTACGACCCCGAAGGGACCAAGCGAGATGGCTGAGCCGACGATCGACGCGGGCACAGGTCCTGTGGCACTGCGCAGAAGCCCCCTGGCCCATCTGGAAGAGCGGATACGCGCCGCCGCGGTCACCGGCGCCCGGGGCGTCACACTGACCGAGTGGCCGTTCCTCACCATGGTGAACCTGCGCGTCGACCCCTCTTCCGAGGCGGCCGCCCGCATCGGGAAGACCCTGGGGGCCCCGCTCCCACGGCAGTGCGGACGCACCACCGCGTCCGGCCCCCATACGGTCGCCTGGCTGGGTCCCGACGAATGGCTCGTGCTGTCCCAGGCCGAGGCGGTCCCCGTGGCCGCCGAGTTGCGGGAGGCACTCGGCGGAGACCCGGGCTCAGTGGTGGACGTCTCGGCGAACCGCACCACGCTGGAACTGCGCGGCCCGTCCGCCCGGCAGGTCCTGGAGAAGGGCTGCTCGCTCAACCTGCATCCCCGGGCCTTCGGGCCCGGCCAGGCGGTGTCGACCACGGTCGGCCCGGTCGCGGTACTGCTCTGGCAGGTCGACAGCGTGCCGACCTACCGGCTGTTCCCGCGCTCCTCGTTCGCCGACTACCTGGCGCGCTGGCTCATCGACGCGATGAGCGAGTACCGCGGCCCGGAGGTCCCCTGATGGGGCTCAGCGCCTTCGACCTGTACTCGGTCGGCATCGGCCCTTCCTCCTCTCACACGGTGGGGCCGATGCGGGCGGCCCGGCGCTTCGTCAGGCTCCTGGACAGTGAGGGCTTGCTGCCCTCCGTCAGCCGGGTCGGAGCCGAACTGTTCGGCTCCCTCGGTGCGACCGGCCACGGGCACGGCTCGGACAAGGCGGTCGTGCTCGGCCTGGAGGACGAGGATCCCGCGACCCTGGACACCGACCGGGTAGACAGCCGGGTCGCGCAGGTACGCGACAGCAGCACCCTGCTCCTGGCCGGCAAGCACCGAATCGGCTTCCACGGCGATGCAGACCTGGTGCTGCACCGCCGTAAGTCGCTACCCGCGCACCCCAACGGAACGGTGTTCCACGCCTTCGCCGACGACGGCCGGGTACTCGTCAAGCGGACCTACTACTCCGTGGGTGGCGGGTTCGTCGTGGACGAGGCCGCCAGGGCGCCGACCGCGTCGTCGCGGACACCACGCAGGTGCCGTTCCCCTTCGGCTCGGCAGCCGAACTGCTCGCGCACTGTGCTCGGGAAAGCCTCGCCATCAGCGACATCATGCTCGTCAGATCCCCTGCATCGAGCGCAACGCCGTCGCCGCCGTCAAGGCGATCAACGCGGCACGGCTCGCCGGCCGGTGACGGCACGCACAAGGTCAGCCTGGCCAAGGCCATCAAGACCATGCGCGACACCGGCCGGGACATGAAGGTCACATACAAGGAAACCGCCCGCGGCGGTCTCGCCGTCAACGTCATCGAATGCTGACACCATGACTGATATCCCGGCTTCCGCCGTGTCCCCCGCCCACACGCCCGCCGACCCCGCCACGGCGCCGGTCGAGCACGTACTCACCCTCGACTGCCCCGAGGCCCCGGGCATCGTCCATGCCGTCTCGCGGTTCCTGGTCGAGCACGGCAGCGACATCATCGACAACCAGCAGTTCGGCGACCGCCGCGACGGCCACTTCTTCATGCGGGTGCACTTCGCCGCCCTCGGGAGCGAGAACACCACGGAGAACCTGCGGCGGAACTTCGCCGCCGTGGCCGCCCCCTTCGCCATGCGCTGGCACCTCGAACCGGTCAGCACCCGGCGCCGCGTGCTGGTCATGGTGTCCCGCTTCGGCCACTGCCTCAACGACCTGCTCTTCCGCACCCGCAGTGGTGACCTGCCCATCGACGTGGTCGCGGTCGTCTCCAACCACCGGGACCACGAGGCACTCGTCGCCTGGCACGGCATCCCGTTCTTCCACCTGCCGGTCACCGCGGCGACCAAACCGGAGGCCGAAGCCCAACTCCTCGACATCATCGACTCGTTCGACGTCGACCTGGTCGTGCTGGCACGCTACATGCAGGTGCTCTCCAACGACCTGTGCACCCGCCTGGCGGGCCGGACGATCAACATCCACCACTCGTTCCTGCCGAGCTTCAAGGGCGCCAAGCCCTACCACCAAGCACACGACCGCGGCGTCAAACTCGTCGGCGCGACGGCCCACTACGTCACCCCCGATCTCGACGAAGGCCCGATCATCGCCCAGGAGGTCATCGGCGTGGACCACAGCCACACCCCCGACGATCTGGCCGCCATCGGCCGCGACGCGGAGTCGGCAGCCCTGGCCCGCGCGGTCCGCTGGCACTGCGAGGGCCGGGTATTCGTCCAGGGCAGGCGCACGGTGGTCCTGCGCTGAACGGTCCGCTCGCGTCCCCTCTGCCGGCTCACCCAGGGTGCGGATCTGCCGGCTGGTGTGGCTCGTGCCGCGAGGCGCATTGCGCCCGTTGTGTACGGCTCAGTCGTCCGTGTCCCCCATTCTCCGGACCCGGGCTCCGGCCGGCGTGCATGTGATGTCGTACGACAGGTCGTCCGCATCCTCGGCGTCGGGTTCGGCCTCCAGGTGGGCCACCGCGGACGGGCCCCGTACGACGTCCTCGTCGAAGGCGTAGCCGTTGGCCGGGCTCCAGGAGACGAGGTAGACCCTTCCGTCGGGACGGCACTCTGCGGTGGCTGTGCCGCCGGTGAAGCGCACCGTCTCTGTTCGGGGATCGGGTGCCGTTCGCGGTCCGGCGACGGTGGGAGTGCCCTGTGGGTCCGGGGACTTCGGGGGTTCGGGAGCGGGGAGCTCGGAGGATTCCGCCGCGGTGGCCGGGTGCGTGTTCGCCGTCAGGGCGCGCCGGACCGCGGCGTCGTCCAGGGCCCGTCCGTGCGCATCCGCGCTTGATCCGGCGTCGGCGCTCGCGAGTTGCCACGCGCCGAGCCCGCCTGCACCCGTGCCGACAGCGATCCAGGCTGCGGTCACGAGCGCGCTGCGCCACTTCACGACGATCTCCTCCGCACATCGGCTTCAGCCGGCAATGTCGTACCGGATTCACCGGCGTCCACCGTGAACCCTCCCCCACCCTTTCCTAACGTCGCGTTAAGACATCCACAAAGCCGGCCCGGGGAGGCATCCGTCATTCCCCCTGAGTGCCCCTTGCATCCACTTGGTGGCTACCGTGTCCCCATGGCCCACCTGCTTGTCGTGGAGGACGACGCCGCCCTGCGCAGTGCTCTGGTTCGCGCCCTGCGCGACAAGGGACACGCCGTCGCCACGGCCGCCGGCGGGATGGCGGGGCTCGACGCGGCGGTGACCAGCCCGCCGGATCTGATCGTGCTGGACCTGGCCCTGCCGGACGTGGATGGCGGGCAGGTACTGCGGATGCTGCGGGCGGTCAGCGATGTACCGGTGATCGTGGCGACCGCGCGGGACGAGGAATCGGAGATGGTCGCGTTGCTGGAGGGCGGCGCGGACGACTACCTCGTGAAGCCGTTCGGCGCGGCGCAGCTCGACGCGCGGATCAAGGCGGTGCTGCGGCGCCTCGGCCCGGCCGATGCGGAGGAGCCGCTACGGGTGGGCGGACTCGTCGTGGACCCGGCGGCCCGTGAAGTCACCCTCGACGGCTGCGCCCTCGAACTCACGCCCCGGGAGTTCGACCTGCTCGCCCACCTCGCCCGCCGCGCCGGCCAGGTCGTCTCGCGCCGTGAACTCCTCGCCGAGGTCTGGCAACAGCCCCTGGGCGGTGCGGACAAGACGGTCGACGTCCATCTGTCCTGGCTGAGAAGGAAGCTGGGCGAGACGGCCCAGACCCCGCGCTATCTGCACACGGTCCGCACGGTGGGGGTGAAGCTGATGGCTCCCGGTCAAGCGGTGACATCCCGGCCCGCGGCGGAGCCGGAGTCCGGGAGCACGGCGGCGGAGACCGGTGACCGATAGTGCGTCGTCGGCTGCTCCTGCTCACCGGGGCCACCACCGCCCTCGTACTGGCCGCTCTGCTGGTGCCGCTCACCCTGCTCACGCGGTCTCATGCCGCCGACCGCGCAACGGCCGAGGCGACCGCGCGGGCGCAGTGGGTGGCGGCGACGGCCGGGCCGGTGCTGGCGGGCGGAGCACGGGGGGTCACGGACGTCGAACAGACCATGCAGAGCGTCAACGGGCCCGGGCTGCCCAGGACGTCGCTCATCCTCATGGACGGCACGGTGGTCGGCGCACCCGCCCGCGTCACCGACGCGGTCCGGCTCGCGCGTACGGGACGTGCCTTCACATATGAGCCACCGGACGGCGGCCGAATGGTCCTGGTCCCGGTACACGGGGCGCCCGAGGGCACGGCGGTCGTCCAGGTCGCCCTCGCCGAGCGGCAGTTGTACGCGGGGGTCCTCACCTCATGGCTGGTGCTCGCCGGTATCGGGGCGGGGCTGGTGTTGCTCGGTCTGGTCCTCGCGGACCGGCTGGGCGCGCGCCTCGTGGGAGCGACGCGCGCGCTGGCCGGGACGGCGGTCCGACTCGCGGCCGGTGACCTGAAAGCCCGGGCAAAGCCTGCGGGTCCGCCCGAACTCCGTTTGGTGGGAGATGAGTTGAACAGGCTGGCCGCCCGCATCGAACAGCTCCTCGCCGCCGAGCGCGAGAATGCCGCCGACCTCGCTCACCGCCTCCGTACGCCCATGGCCGCGCTCCGCCTGGACGCGGAGACCCTGCGGGATCCCGCCGAGGCCGAACGGATCGCCGCGAGCGTCGCGTCCCTGGAGCACGGCGTCGACGAGGTCATCCGCCGGGCCCGCCGGCCCCTGAGCGACTCCGAGCCCACCGCGGACCTGTCCGCGATCACCCGCGATCGAACCGCCTTCTGGCTCCCGCTTGCCGAGGACCAGGACCGCGCCGTCGAGGTCGACACCCCGCCCGGCCCCCTTCCGGTCCCGGTACCCCGCGACGAACTCGCCGCCGCACTGGACGCGTTGATCGGCAACGTCCTGGACCACACCCCGCACGGCACCCCGTTCCGCGTCGCGGTCCGCTCCCGGGGGGACGCCGCCGAGCTCCTGATCCAGGACGACGGCCCTGGCTTCCCCGCCTCCGATACCACTGAACGCGGGATCAGCGGCGCCGGATCCACCGGCCTCGGGCTGGACATCGTCCGCCGCACGGCACAGGAGTCGGGTGGCACCTTCACGGTGCAGAGCGCACCGGGGGCGAGAGTGACGTTGACGTTCCCGTCGAACACGGGATGATGCGCTCCCCTGGAGAACGGAGCGGCGTGGGCGGGGAGATGCGCTGAGGGCTCAGCCGTTGAGGGCGCCCGGGAACACCCGCCGTACCGCCCGTGCCCAGGCGTTCGCCGCCAGACCCGGCCGTACGGCGACCAGTCCCCCGCTGTACTTCGTGAACTCGGCCGGCCGTACGCCGTGCCGGTGCAGCACACGGTCCGCCTCCGTCAGATGCCCGCGTGTCTTGGTCTCGACGAGTACGAGCGAACCGTCCGCGGCGGCGCTCCGTCCGAACGTCTCGTCCCGCACCGCCAGACCGGCGTCACAGGTCACCCGTTGTCCGTCGGCGACGAGGGTCACTCTGCGGTAGTCCGTGCGGAGCGTGGGCAGGAGGTCGTGCGGGACCTCGATGGGCCCGTACGACTGCCTGAGCACCCGGCCCAGAAATGTCCGCCGTGCCCCGTCCAGCGGGCCGTCGTCGCCGGACATCCGCTGCCGGTACTTGACCGTTTCCCCTCGCCCGCTCTTGAGCTTGACCTCGAACTGCCGCTCGCCGCTGTCCTCGTACACCCGCTCCCTGATGCGGAAGCGACGCCGGCGCCCCTGGCGGTGGTCGTGGAAGGTGCTCAGCCCCGGGGTGTCGTAGTAGGTGGAGCGGTACCGGAAACAACGCAGCCCGTCGATGGCGAGGACCCGGAAGGCGTCGGCGCGGCGCGGATCGGTCAGGCGGGCCACGAAGTCCTCGAAAACCGGGACGGGCACGAGATAGCTGTTGTCGTAGCGGGCCAGTAGTTCGGCGCGGGCGTTCAGCTCGGCCAGCGACAGGGGATGAGCGGCGAGCGCGGCCCGCTCCAGGGCACGCAGGGCCTCCGACGGCGTCCCGCTGCCGCTCACCACGGGGTCGGCTCCTTCGCCTCCGTCGCGGTGAGCCGCGCCGGCGCACCGGCCGCCAGGGGCCCGTGGGAGGCGCGGGATGCCCGCGCGGCGGGCTGCCGGTAGCGCACCTCGACAACTGTCAGGTCCCGCACGTAGTCCACCTGCCGCACGGTCCATCCGAACGGCTCCCCCAACCGCCGCCGCAGATCGGCGCACAGGGCCTCCTCATCGTCGTACACCGCGTCGAGGGTGACGACTGCCCGCCGCTCACGGGCGTACAGCCGGGGGTGATCGGCTCCGTACACCACGAGCAGCAGCACGGCCGTGAGACCTGCGGCCACACCCAGGCCCAGGCCGGGGAGACCGCAGAGCAGTCCCAGGACCAGAGTGGTGAAGTAGTAGGCGACTTCCTGATGCTGCACCGCGTCGGATCGCAGCCGGACGATCGACAGGACGCCGAACAGCCCGAATCCCAGCGCGAGTCCGCCGCTCTTGCCCACCGTGCCGAGCGCGGCGACGACGGCGAACAGCGCGACGTTCAGCGCGAGATAGGCGGGCACCAACTCGCGCCTGCGATGCCTCGGTTGGAAGACGCCGAACGTCAGCAGCGTCACGGCCACGAGATCGAGCCCCAAGTGGGCGGCCATCTGTCCGAGAGTTCCTGTGCTGTCCATGGCCACGACGCTAGGACGTGGGGAGTTAAAGGGACCGCTATCGCGGGTTAAGGACTCGGCGGCACTCCTGGCCCGTCGGCCCGACGCGCACCCTTTGCCGTGTCGGCAAACATTGTTGCCGCATCCGATGGAGGTGTCGCAGCCTGGTTCCGGGCAAGGCCAACGAAATCCAGGAGGCTGCACGATGACTACCCATGAAGGCGTCGAAACCGCGCTCGGCTCCGGTGACAACGCGCCACCGAACAACCGCGTCCACCACATCCGGTCCGGCGAGTTGGACGGCTACGCCGCCATCAGCGGCGGCATGGCCGGTTCGCGGAAGCTCTGGATGGGCCTGGTGGAGAACCCGCCGTCGAGCGCCACGGACAACCATCACCACGGTGATTCGGAGGCAGGGATCTACGTGGTCAGCGGTCACCCCGTGTTCGTTTACCACGACGGCACACAGGAGGTGCGCCTCGCCGCCCAGCCGGGCGACTTCTTCCTCGTCCCCCCGTTCGTCCCGCACCGCGAGGAGAACCCCGACCCGAACGAGCCCGCGGTCGTCGTGATCGCCCGGACCACGCAAGAGCCGATCAAAGTCTCCGTGCCCGAGCTGTACCGGCTCGACGAGACAGCCACGCAGTAGAAGGAAGATGCGGAAGCTGCTTTCGGGACGCTTCGGCAGATGCCGAAGCGTCCCGGATGCAGACTCAGGTTCATGAACAGCACACCCCTCGGTGCCCTGCCCTCAGAGGCTCTCCGCACCCACACCGCAATCGAGCCGAGCATCCTGTACTTCGGGACTCCGGTGGTGCTCCTCACGACGGAGAACGACGACGGCTCGTTCAACCTCGCCCCGATATCGTCCGCGTGGGCGCTCGGGCGGACGGTCGTGCTCGGTCTGGGTCACGAGGGGCAGACCGCACGCAACCTCGGCGATCGGCCCGACGTGGTGATCAGCCTTCCTACTCCCGCCCAGTGGCCGGCGGTGGAGCGGCTGGCCCCGCTGACCGGCCGAAACCCGGTGCCCTCGGCCAAAGCAGCGAGCTTCCGGTTCGAACCGGACAAGTTCACCGCGGCCGGCCTGCGCGCCGAGACATCCCACGAGGTCCGACCTCCGCGAGTCGCCGAATGCCCCATCCAGCTGGAGGCACGCGCCGAACAGGTGCGGCAGGACGTCTCCGGGGCCTTCGTCATCGTTGAAGCGGTCGTGCGGAAAGTGCACGCCGACCGCCGCATCGTCGTGCCGGGCACCGACCATGTCGACCCGGTCGCCTGGAGCCCGCTCATCTACAACTTCCGCCACTACTTCGGGCTCGGTCCGGAACTCGGCCACTCCTACCGGACCCGGACGCCCCCTGAAGGCCCGTGCCGCAATGGCGGCGGCACCCTGATCGAAGCGATCTGAGAGCTGCGTCCACCCGGCCACGGGAGAGCGTCACTTGTCCCGCTGCTTCCATTCGGCCTGGGCCGCGTCCAGCTGGGCGGCGAGGGCGTCCAGGAACGCCTTGGGTGTCGTCCTGCCGAGCAGCACTTTCTGGAAGGCGGGTTCGTTGTCGGCCTTGGAGATGGTGTTCCAGTCGGGAAGGTAGTAGGGCAGGTCGACGATTGACGTCTTGTCGCTGTTCAGCGTTTCGGCGCCGAGCCGGGTGGTCTCCGACTTCCGCACCCAGTCGTCCTTCGCCGCGTCGACATGGGACGGGATGGTGCCTGCCGACTCACTCCACTTGCTGCTGGACGCGTGCGAGGCCGCGAACTCGATGAACTTCCAGGCGGCGGCCTTGTTCCTGCCGGACTTGAAGAGGCCGAGCCCGTCGACGGGGTTGGACACCATCACCCGGGTGCCGTCGTCCAGCGTGGGGTTCGGGATGCCGCGGAACTTCCCCGCGCCGAGCGCCTTCACATGGTCCTGGTAGGAGCCCATGTTGTGGTTGAGCATGCCGATCTCACCGCTGTCCCACTGGGCCACCATCTTGGTGAAGTCGTTGTTGATGTCGGCGGCCGGGGTGTTCTTCTTGTAGAGCGCGACGTATTTCTCCAGCGCCGCCACGTTCTTCGGGTCGTTGACGGTGGTGCGCAGGCCGTCCTCCTTCCAGAAGCCGGTGATGCCGGACTGGCCGTACATCGCGTCCAGCGCCTGCGCGATGGAGCCGGCGCCGCCGCGGATGGTGTAGCCGAACTTGTTGCCGGCCCTGTCGGTCAGTTCCGCTGCGGCCTTGTAGAAGGCCGACCATGTGGTGGGCGCCGGCAGGCCCGCCGCCTTGAACAGATCGGTGCGGTAGTACAGGACACCGTTGGTGGCGTGCATCGGAACGGTGTAGAGCTGCTTGCCGTCGGCCGCGGAGCGAACGCTCTTGACCATGCGGTCGTTGAGCTTGCCGTCGAGCGCGCTGTCCTCGATGCGCCCGTCGAGCGGCTCCAGGGCGCCCTGGGCGCTGATGCCGGCGAGCATCGCGGCACCGATGCCGCCGACGTCGGGGAGGCCGCCGCCCTGGATGGCGGTGTCGTACTTGGACTGCACCTCGGTCGCGGCGACACCGACGTAATCGACCGTGATATCGGGGTTCTCCTTCTCGAAGTCCCTGATGATCTCCTTCCAGACGTCGGTGCGGACCCCGCCGTTGTTGTCCCAGAAGGTGATCGTGCCTGTGCCGGAGCCCTCCGCGCCCGTCTCGCCCGCGACGCCGCTGCCGTCGTCACCGCACGCGGTGGCGGTGAGGGCGAGGATCGCGGACAGGGCGAGGACGGCGGTGGCGCGGGAGCGTCTGCCGCTGCGAATGGGCATGTTCGGCTCTTCTCTGCTCGTACGTGGGTGGTGATCAGCGACGGCGGTACGGGTTCCAACCGTCCGTGCCGCTCGGGTGGTCGGCCGCCTCGTGACGGGCGGCGTCGGCGTCACTCATCTGCGGCCGGTCGGCGACGGGCGACGGGGGTGATGCGGAAGTGCGTGAAGAGTGCGGTACCGGCGTGTCCCCCGCCGGTGTCGCCCGCTTCGGCGGGCGCGGCGGCGAACAAGCCGAGCAGGGCGCCGACCCAGCGCCAGGGCAGGGCGGCGAAGACCTGCCCGTGGGGCGTCCAGCCGTCGCCCGTGTCGGCGGCGAAGCGGCAGCGGGCGCCTGCCCCGATGACGATCCGCAACCGGGCACGCTCGTCGGGTGCGGGCCAGGAATGCGCCGCGTCCCGTTCGCCCTCCGCCAGGGACTCAGCGAACCGGTGGACGAGGCGCGCCCTTCCGTCCGTTCCGCGCTCCAGCCCGATCCAGCTGAACGCGTCACCGAGCACGGTCAGTCCCGCTTTGGCACCCGGCTCCGCGCTCTCCAGCCGCAATCCGACCTCGACGGTGACCGGACGCGCGGGCAGCCTCTGGGTGAGGACGTGCGGCAGGCGGCGCAGGTCGTGAGCATCGGGGGTACGAACACAGGTGAGCCGCAGCCCGTCGCCGGAGTGAGGAGGAGCCCAGCCGCTGCCCGGGTCGGCGGCCCACTGCCACTGGCGGCCGTACCGCCCTCCGGGGAAGTCGTCGTCGGTGACCGGGGCGGTGGGCGGCTGTGGCGGCAGGGCCGGTTTGGGGTGCTCGCGCACCGGACTGCCGTACTCGCCCAGCACCGGCCAGCCTCCCCCGCGCTCGACTGAGCCCGATCGCGAGGTGGCCCCCTCGTCCCAGCGCATCGGCTGGAGGTGGACGAGGCGCCCGTAGGGGCCCTGTTCCTGGAAGTGCACGAACCAGTCCTCGCCCGCCGGGGTGCGCACCCAGCCGCCTTGGTGCGGCCCGTTGATGTCGGTGTCGCCCTGGGCGAGGACGACGTGCTCCTCGTACGGGCCGAAGAAGCCGCGCGAGCGGAACGCGCCCTGCCAGCCGGTCGCCACGCCCCCGGCAGGGGCGAGGATCCAGAACCAGCCGTCGTGCTGGTAGAGCTTGGGCCCTTCGAGGGTGAACCAGCCGGGGATGCGGTCCGCGTCGACGAGCGTGGTGCCGTCGTCGAGCAGGCCGGTGGCGTCGGGGCGCATACGGTGGCCGGTGAGCCGATTCTTGATGCCGGATCGGGATCTTGCCCAGGCGTGCACGAGGTACGCCTCACCGGTCCTCTCGTCCCACAGCGGGCACGGGTCGATCAGCCCCTTGCCCGGCTCGATGAGATGAGGGCGGCTCCAAGGACCGCGCACGTCCTCGGCACTGACCTGGAAGATGCCGTGGTCCGGGTCGCCCCAGAAGATCCAGAAGCGGTCGTCGTGGTACCGGATCGAGGGTGCCCACACACCGCAGTCGTGGCGCGGCACGGTAAACGCCTCGGCCGGCGCCGGCCGCTCGAGCGCGTGCCCGATCAGCGTCCAGTTGACCAGGTCGCGGGAGTGCAGCAGCGGCAGGCCAGGAACCCGGCCGAAGCTTGAGGCGGTGAGGTAGTAGTCGTCACCGACGCGTGTGACATCGGGATCGGACCAGTCGGCGGCAAGGACGGGGTTGCGGTAGGTGCCGTCGCCTCGGTCGGCGGAGAGCCAGGCGGCGTGCCGGTCGGCGGGAGCCGGCTCGGGGGTGTTCGGGATCCGGTCGCCGGCGGTCATGCGGTCACCGCCTTCCGCACCAGCGATGCGGCCTCCTCACGGCTCAGGCGCCCGTCGGCGACCACGGTGACGATCCTGCGTACGACGGTGCCGCCCGCGGTGATCGGCAGCCGCTCGCCGTGCGCCAGGGAGGAGCCGACGCCGGGGTAGCCGCCGGTGCGCACGAACCACGGGTCGCGGCGGGTGGGTTCGGTGGCGCCGCTGAAGACCAGCGTCCAGCGGTCGCCGCCGAAGGCGACCCAGTCGGCGGGTCTGCTGTGCACGGCGGCCTCCCCCTCGGTGTCGGCGGTGTAGACGTCGGGTACGGAGGCGGCCTTGGGGGCGCGCCAGAAGAAACCGCCGTACGCGGCGCCGGTGCGGCCATTGGTCGCGGGGCTGCCGAGGGACAGCGGCCCGGGCGTGGTGTTGGTGAGCGAGAAGGTGAAGTCCAACGCCCAGGCGGTGTCGGTCAGTTCCGCGACGGCCACGGTGCGGCGCTCGCGCAACAGCTCCTGCTCGTCGGCGCGCCAGCTCAGCTCCTCCACGAAGCCGTCCGGGTCGCGGAGGTTGAAGGCGGTGTGGCGCTGCACGCCGTGGTTGTCCCGTTCGGTCGGGCCACGGTCGCGTACATAGGTCCGGCCACCCCAGAAGTTGTGGCCCGCCACGTCGGGCACCGCGATGCCCACACCGAGGTGGTGCGGGTGGTCGGCGGGCATCAGCTCGGTGACGGGTGTGCCGAGCAGGGTGGTCACCGGGTGCAGGTACGGGCGCGGGGCGAGCCGCGGGTCGAGGTCGGGGCGGTAGCTGTACCGGGCGACGGGCCGTCCGGCGCAGCACAGGGCGAGGGTCGGGGTCGTGCGGGGCGCGGTCATCCGGGGCGCACCTCCTGCGGGAGCGCCCAGCGGGCGCCGAGTTCGGAGTAGAGGGAGAGGGACTCGGCACTGGCGGCGACCAGGCCGTCGATGCCGGGGACGACGCGTCGCAGTGTGCCTCGGGCGGCGCCCTCGGTGATGCCGGGTGCGCTGCGCCAGGCGTCCGGGGGCAGCGCCACCGGGTCCGGGGAGCGCCGGATCGCTTCGAGGACGCGCATGAAGGCGCCGGTGGCGGCGGGCGGTACGAGCAGAGGTGTGCCGTGGGTGAGGTGGGCGAGAAGGTTCTCCAGCAGATCGGTGCGGCCGTGCACGGTCTCCTCGGGGACGCGACCGGGACGTTGCACCAGGACACGGTCCTGCTTGTACCAGAAGGTGATCCGGCCACGGGTGCCGTGCACCACGACGTACGGCTCCGCGGCGGTCTCCGCGCACAGGGTCGCGGCGACGGTGACCCGGCTTCCGCGTGCGGTGGTGACGCGGACACAGGAGGTGTCGTCGGACTCGATGGCGTGAGCGCGGCAGAGTTCGGTCTCCACCTGTGCGATGTCCTCTGCGGTGGTGCTGCCGTCCAGCGCGAGTGCGGTGGCGACGGCGTGTGCGAGCGGGTTGGTGAGGACCCCGTCCAGGACGTCGGTGCCGTTGATTCTGCGGCGTCCTGCCCAGGGTGCGCGACGGAAGTACGCCTCGTCGCGCACCCAGGCACCCGCGGCACCGATGCCTGTCGGTGTGCCGATCGCGCCGTCGGCCAGCAGGCCGCGGATGGCCGCGAGGGCGTGCGAGCCGAGTGACTGGAATCCGATGGTGCACGCGACGCCGGCGGCCTCGATGCCGTCCGCCATGCGCCGGAACTCCGCGTAGGAGGGCGCGGGTGGCTTCTCCACGAGCAGGTGGACGCCGTGCCGGGCGGCGGTCAGCGCGAGGTCGGCGTGGGTGGGGATGGGCGTGCAGATGACGGCGATGCGGGCGCCGGTGACGGCGAGCAGGTCCGCGAAGTCATCGGACTGGGCGACGGGGCCGAAGCCGTCGAGTTCGTCGGCGGTCAGCGGGGTCAGGTCGCAGACGCCGACGAGGCGGACCCGGCCCTGTCCGCTCAGCCTGTGGAGGTTGGCGAGGTGGCGGCGGCCGTGACCGTGGGCACCCACGAGCACGGCCGGCAACGGCTGTGCGGCCGCAGCGCTGCTCATCCCTTCACCGCCCCTGCGCTGAAGCCGGTGATCAGCCACTTCTGGATGTACGCGAAGACCAGCACGACGGGTACGGCCGCGATGACACCACCGGCGGCCAGCGCGCCGAGGTCGACGCTGTCGGCACCCATCAGGGTGTTCAGGCCGACGGGGATCGTCTGCTTCTCCTGGTTGCTGAGGAACATCAGCGCGAAGAGGAAGTGGTTCCAGGCGTGCACGAAGGCGAAGGAGCCGACGGCCACCAGGCCGGGCCGCAGCAGCGGCAGGACCACGATGCGGAAGGCCCGGAAGCGGTCACAGCCGTCGACCCAGGCGGCCTCCTCCAGCGCGTAGGGCACGTTCTTGATGAAGCCGCTGATCAGGATCATCGACAGCGGCAGCTGGAAGACCGTCTCCGCGAGGATGACGCTGCCCAGCGAGTTGATCATGCTCAGCTCGGCGAAGATCTGGAACAGCGGCACCAGCAGCAGCGCTCCGGGCACGAACTGTGAACACAGCAGGGCCAGCATGAAGCCCTTCTTGACGCGGAAGTCGAAGCGGGCGAGGGCGTAGCCGCCGGCCAGCGCGACGACCGTGGTGAGTATCAAGGTGGCCACACCGATGAGCACGCTGTTCTGGAAGTACGTCGCGAAGCTGCGCTCGGTCCACACCTTCGCGAAATGCTCGAAGGTGACCGGCCAGGGCACCAGCGAGGTGGAGCCGGCCGGGCGGAGGGCGAAGAGCAGGATCCAGTAGAAGGGGACGAGGGTGAAGAGGAGGTAGAGCGCGAGCGGCAGGTGGATCTGCCACCGGGGAGCCTGGTCCCAGGCACGCTTCTTCGTGTGCGGCGTGGTCACTTGTCGCCACCCCCGAACTTGCTGAGCCGCAGGTAGCCGAGAGAGCAGAAGAGCAGGATCACGAACGCGACGGTGGTCAGCGCGGACGCGTAACCGAAGTTGTGGGCGTCGACCGAGGTGTTGGCGATGTAGAGCGGGAGGGTGGTGGTCTCCCCCGCCGGGCCTCCGCCGGTCAGTGTGTAGAGCAGGTCGACGTTGTTGAACTCCCATACAGCACGCAGCAGCGTGGAGAGGATGATGGCGTCCTTCAGGTGCGGCAGCGTGATGTGAAAGAACTGCCGCAGCCGGCCCGCGCCGTCCACCTCGGCCGCCTCGTAGAGGTCCTTCGAGACGGACTGGAGGTCGGCGAGGATGAGGATGGCGAAGAAGGGCACCCCACGCCAGAGGTCGGCGACGACCACGGCAGGGAAGACGGTGGCGGTGTCGGAGAGCCACGAGGTGCCGTACTCACCGATCCCGGCGTCGGCGAGGTAACGGCTGATGCCCGTCTGGGAGTTGTAGAGCAGCACCCAGATCGCGGAGGTGAGGACGCCCGAGACGGCCCAGGGCGAGAAGACCAGCGCGCGGGCGAGTGCCCGGCCCGCGAAGGTCTGGTTGACGATCAGGGCGAGGGCCAGCCCGAACAGCAGTTGGAGTCCGACCTCGACGACGACCCACTTGAGGCTGAAGGTCAGGGTGCCCCGGAAGAGGGTGTCGTCGGTGAAGATCTCGGTGAAGTTGTCCAGCCCCGCGAAGCCGTTCCGCCACGGCTTGGTGGGGTTGTCGTGCTGCAGGGCGGTCCGGAAGACGCTGAGCACCGGGTAGGCGATGAAGCCCAGCATCAGGAGCGCGGCGGGCGCTATCAGCAGGTACGGCAGCCGGCGCGGATACGTGCCGCGACGGCGTCCTGGCGGTGTCTGCGTCCCGCGGCTTCCGGGTGGCGACTCGGCCACGGCTACGGCTTGGGCCATGACTCTTCTCCGTTCTGGGGAACCGGGGAGTGGGACAATGTTCGAAATATCGACCAAGGCGAGGGGCCGGCTGTGAAGCTCGGGGCGACACCGGCCCGTTCAACCCGCGTAGGGATCGGGCACCTTGCCCGGCCGCGCCAGGAAGGCGAAGTCGCAGCCGGTGTCGGCCTGGGTGATCTGCTCGGCGTAGAGCGCCCCGTATCCGCGTTCGTACCGCTCGGGTGGCGCGGTCCAGCCGGCACGGCGTCGTGCCAGCTCCGCTTCCGAGACGTCGAGCCACAGCCTTCGCGCCGCGACGTCCAGGCTGATGGGATCGCCGGTACGGACGAGGGCGAGCGGTCCGCCCACGTAGGACTCGGGCGCGACGTGGAGCACGCACGCGCCGTAACTCGTGCCGCTCATCCGGGCGTCGGAGATCCGCACCATGTCCCGGACGCCCTGCTTGAGGAGATGTTCGGGGATCGGCAGCATGCCGTACTCGGGCATACCGGGGCCCCCCTTGGGACCGGCGTTTCGCAGGACGAGCACATGGTCGGCGGTGATGCCGAGCTCCGGGTCGTTGATCGTGCGCTGCATCTCCCGGTAGTCGTCGAAGACGACCGCGGGGCCGGTGTGCCGGAGCAGGTGCGGTTCGGCGGCTATGTGCTTGATGACCGCTCCGTCCGGGCAGAGGTTGCCGCGCAGCACCGCGACGCCGCCCTCGGCAGCCACCGGGTTCTCTCGGGTGCGGATGACGTCGTCGTTGTGGACCAGGGCGCCGGCCAACTGCTCCCGCAGGGTCGGGTGGGCGACGGTCGGGCGGTCCAGGTGCAGCAGGTCGGTGATCCGGGAGAGGAAGCCGGGCAGCCCGCCCGCGAAGTGGAAGTCCTCCATGAGGTACGGGCCGCCGCCGGGCCGGACGTTGGCGAGCACCGGTACGGTGCGGGCGATCCGGTCGAAGTCGTCCAGGGTGAGCCGCACTCCGGCGCGTCCGGCCATCGCGATCAGGTGGATGACGGCGTTGGTCGAGCCGCCGAGCCCGAGGACGGTGGTGACGGCGTCCTCGAACGCCTCCGCGGTCAAGAGGTGCGACAGCCGCACGTCCCGGCGTACCAGGTCGACGATGCGCAGGCCGGACGCCGCCGCCATCCGGTCGTGCCCGGAGTCGACGGCCGGGATGGAGGAGGCTCCGGGAACGGTGACGCCGAGCGCCTCGGCGGCGGCGGTCAGCGTGGAGGCGGTCCCCATGGTCATGCAGTGGCCGGGCGAGCGGGCCAGGCCGCTCTCCAGCTCGGCCAGTTCGCAGTCGCCGATGAGGCCCGCGCGCTTGTCGTCCCAGTATTTCCACATGTCGGTGCCCGAGCCGAGGGTCTCGCCGCGCCAGTGCCCGGGGAGCATCGGCCCGGCGGGCACGAAGACGGCGGGCAGATCGACGCTGGCAGCACCCATCAACAGCGCGGGCGTGGACTTGTCGCAGCCGCCGAGCAGCACCGCGCCGTCCACCGGATACGAACGCAGCAGCTCCTCGGTCTCCATCGCCAGCATGTTGCGGTAGAGCATCGGGGTCGGCTTCTGGAACGTTTCGCTGAGCGTCGCGACCGGGAATTCGAGCGGGAACCCCCCGGCCTGCCACACCCCGCGCTTCACGGCCTGCGCGCGGTCGCGCAGGTGCTGGTGGCAGGGGTTGATGTCGGACCAGGTGTTGAGGATCGCGATGACGGGCTTGCCGGAGTGTTCCTCGGGCAGGTAGCCGAGCTGCCGGGTGCGGGCGCGGTGGCTGAAGGAACGCAGCCCCTCGGTGCCGTACCACTGCTGGCTTCGGTACTCCTCGGGGCGCCTCATTTCGACCACCCGGCGGCGATGGCGGCGACCTCGGCACGCTCGCCCTCGGGCAGCGTCCGGCTCGGCGGGCGGACGTCGCGCCGGCACATACCGAGCGAGGCCAGGGCCTCCTTGACCACGCTCACGTTGTCGGCGGAACCGTTCGCGCCGCGCAGCTCCTCGAAGCGGCGGATGTCCTCCCAGACCTTCATGGCCGCCGGGTGGTCGCCGGACCGGAGCGCTTCGAGCATGTTGCGCGAGACGGCCGGGGCGACGTTCACCAGCCCGGAGGTGAAGCCGGTGGCGCCGGCCGAGAAGTACGAGGGGGCGTAGGGCTCGGCGAGCCCGGCGATCCATACGAACCGTTCGAGACCGGCGTCGCGGGCGAAGGCAGCGAAGCGTGCCGCGTCCGGGACGGCGTACTTCACACCGATGACGTTCGGGCAGGCGTCGGCGAGTTCCGCGAGCCGGCGGCCGCTCACCGCCGGATTGCGGAGGTAGGGGACGACTCCAAGCTCGGGGACGGCCTCGGCGATCGCACGGTGGTAGTCGACCCAGCCGCCCTCCGAGACGTACGGGTGGACGGGCTGATGCACCATCACCATGTGTGCGCCGCAGTCACGGGCGTGCCGTGCTGAGGCAATGGCGGTCGGCACGTCGTGGCCGATCCCCGCCAGGACCGTGGCCCGGTTACCGGCCGCCTCGATGGTCAGCTCGGTGACGGCGCGGCGCTCGCCGGGGGTCAGGGCATAGAACTCGCCGGTGTTCCCGTTCGGCGTAAGAGTCCGGACGCCACCGTCGAGCATGTGGCGCAGCAGCACGCGGTGGGCCTCGGTGTCGAGAGTGCCGTCCGCGGTGAACGGGGTCACCGGGATGGCCACGACGTCGGCGAGCGCTGCCCGGTGGGTTGCGAATGCGTCCGATGTCATGCCTGCGCTCCTTCCGCTGCGGGAGCCTCGTCCGGCTCGGGGAAGGCTCGTTCGACGAAGGAGGCGATGTGGGCGTGGACCGCGCCGGCCGCGCCGTCGGCGTCGCCGACCGTGGCCAGCCGGAGGATCTCCTCGTGCTCGGCGGCCTCCCGCTCCCAGGACGGCACGGCCGCCCAGGCGACGGTCGACACCAGAGCGGCCTGGTCCCGGACCTCGTCGAGCATCCGGGCCAGCAGCGGGTTGCCGCACGGCAGATACAGCGCGCGGTGGAAGTCACGGTTGGCGAGGGAACGGTCCGCCGGGTCGGCGGCCTCCGCAGCCCGGACCAGCGCCGTGCGGGCTGCCTCGACGGATGCGGCGCTGCGCACGGTGCGGCGGACCGCCTCCGGCTCCAGCAGCAGCCGCACGTCATAAACCTCGCGGGCCATGGCCGCGTCGACCATCCGTACGGTGACGCCCTTGTATTGGCTCACGACCACGAGTCCGGTGCCCGCGAGGGTCTTCAGCGCCTCGCGCACGGGCGTCTTGGACACCCCGTACTGGGCGGCGAGTTCGGTCTCGACCAGTGACTGGCCGGGGCTCAACTGGCCGGTGAGGATGCGGTGTTTGATCGCCTCCAGCACGTACTGCGTGCGGGACGGGATCGGGGCGGGGGCGAAAGTCATGGGCGGTCGCTCTCAGTTCTCATATCTCGCGCATCGCGTCTCATATATGACGCATGAAGTACGACGCGATGAAGCTAGAACGCCCCAGGAGGTTCGTCAACGCTTCTGACAGGAGAACCGGAGAAACGACCGCCACACGACCAACAGGCCCTGCGGGATGATCAGTTGTACGAGATATCGGAAGCCGAGTAGCGGCAATGCGTGCCGTCCGGGCCACTGCCGGTCTCGACGGGCTCGTCGCCGTTGTCATTGCCCGTGTAGCGCACGCACGGCTTGATCTTCTTGCCGCTGTCGCCGTGGATGCGGATGTTCCGCAGCGTCGCGGTGTCCCCGTAGTTGGTGTTGATGCCGATCAGGGACTTCCCCGGAGCGGTCACGTCGACGTCGCTGACACTGATGGTGCGCTTGTACTGGGTCGAGCAGTTCCCGCAGCTGCGGACGAGCTTGCCGAAGTCGGCGACCTGGAAGCCGCTGATGTTCAGCTTGCCCGCGCCGTTGAACTGGAAGACCTTGTCGGACGCCTTCCTCGCGCCGCCGCCGGTGACCGTGTAGGTCGCACCGGCGGAGGTGCCCTTGAAGGAGGCCGCGTCCTCGCCGACGTCCTCCCACCACACGTTCTGCAGTGTGCAGCTGCCCGAGCAGTGGACGCCGTCGGCGGCCGGCGAGCCGATGACGACGTTCTTGAGCACCGCGCCGTCCTTGAGCTCGAAGATCGGGTCCTGGCCCTCGTCCTGACCGCCGTCGCCGAGGTCACCGCTGCCGTAGAAGCGCTTCAACCCGCCGTCGTAGGTACCGGAGACCTCGATGGTCCTGGAGACCGCCTGGCTGCCGCCGGGCGTCGGCCAGTCGGCGGCGGCGTTCGCCGTTCCCACCAGCGTCGTCGTGAGGATCGCGGCGCCGGTCAGCCCGGCTGCGGCGAACCCGCCGAGCACCGCCCGGCGGCGTCCGACGGACCTGCGGTGGCGGCCTGCGGACCGCTGTGCTGCTGATGTCATGTCCCGTTTCCTTCGGTGGGGGTGAGACCTACGTCGTCCTGTCGCCACCGGAGGCGGAAGGGGTTGCCGGGTCCGGGAAAGTTTTCCCTCAGTCGCGTCGCGGCGCGAAGTCGCCCCGTACCGCGACCTGTTCAGTGCCGGACCGCGCGGTAACCGCGTAACCGTCCGCGGTCGCATCTCTGCCGCCCGGCGCATGGTCGTACTGCCCCGCGAAGACATGGCTGCCCGCCGGCACCGTGCGGCCTTCCTTCAGCGTCCAGCGGTAGACGAGGAAGCCGTCCTCGGCCGTCGTGGTGAGGACGAAGTCACGGGCGGGCAGCGTGCGCCACGCGCCGGCCGGCCGTACGCCCTCGGTGCGTGCGACGCGCAGCTCCACGGCGAGCGAGGTCAGCGGCTTCGTCGTCTTGAGGGTCACATTGCTCTGTGCCCAATAGTCGTTGCTGTGCGGGTCGACGGAGCCGTCGCTCCAGAGCGGGCCATCCTCTGTGCGGGCGCCGCGCGGCGAGGTGCTGGGCGCGGGCGGGGCACTGCGGGTGGGCGGCACGGTGGGTGCGGGCGCCACGGCATGCAGGGGGCGGTCGGCGCGGGCGTGTTCGTGTTCGTTCAGCAGGGCGGACATGCCGTGGCCGCCGGCCATGAGGACACCGGCGGCGGCCGCGGCAGCGCCCGCGATGCGCAGCGACTGCGCCGGCCGGGCGGGGCGCCGCGGGCCCGGTCTCCCCTCGGCCGACATGCCGCGCTCGACACGGGCCAGCATCCGCTCCCGGTCCGGGCGGTGAGCCGCGGCGCTCTGCCGCAGTTGTCGACGCAGCTCGTCCATCACGCCCTCCCGCCGACGAGTTCCCCTGTGGCACCGGCACCCAGCAGCCGTTCCAGCTGCGCCATCCCCTTGGAGGTCTGGCTCTTCACCGTACCCACCGAGACGCCGAGGGCGAGCGCGGTCTCCCGCTCGGACAGGTCGAAGGAGTGCCGCAGCACGACACAGGCCCGCTTGCGAAACGGCAGTGTGCGCAGGGCCTGTTGCACATCGACGACGGTTGGCACATCCGGGGCATCGCTGTGCTCGGTGCACTGCGCCCAGAACAGGGCGACCCGGCGGCGCTCCCGCATCGCGCTGCGGATGTGGCTGCGGGCCAGGTTTGCCACCACTCCCCGGGCGTACGCCGCGGGGTGGTCGGCCGCGCGGACCCGGTCCCAGCGGCGCCAGAGGGCGACCAGGGCGTCCGCCGCCAGGTCGTCGGCGCCTTCGGGGTCGCCGGTCAGCAGGCGGGCGAGCCGGGCGAGTTCGGCGTAGTGGCGCTCGAAGAACGCGCGGAACTCCACGGCGGCGGCATCGCCCTCGACGTCCGCCGATCGATTCGCGCCCAAGGCCGTCCGCCCCGCACCCGGATCATCGCGGAGGCCAGGCGCCTTCCGACCGTTCACCCACGCTCCCCATGTTCGAGATTTCGACCAACTATCGGAATCGCGAACACAGGCTAGAGGCAGGAGCACCGCCGGGCAACGGCCGGTCCAGGACCGGCCGGAGCGGCGGCACCGACGCCGGTTGCGGCGCGTAGCCCTCCCGCTGACCTACCGGACGGCGCGACCACAGCCGGGCCGACGCAGCGAGCCGGTGCGGGTCAGTCGGACGTGCGGCGCAGGACAAGGCAGACGAAGCTCCAAGTGTCCCGGTAGACGCGCAGCCATTCGGAGCGGCGGGTGGCGGCTGTCGCGAGGGCCTCGGAACTGTCCGGATCATCGCGATGGTCCAGGGCCCACGAAGCCAGCGACCCCCAGCACGCCCACTCGTAGTCGTCCAGCTCCCGGCGTGTGCTGACGTGGCCATGGACCGGCGTCCACCCGTCTGCGGCCACGCGGTCCAAGGTGGTTGCCAGGTCGGCGAAGTCGCCGAGCATCTCAACGGCTTCCGGCGAGGGCTCCTTCTCCCAGAACCCGTCACCGACCAGGACGCGTCCGCCAGGAGCCAGGTGCTCGCGTGCCGCCGCGAGAGTGGGCAGCAAGCCGCCGAAGGCATGGGCGGCCCCTACGCTGAGCACCAGGTCGAACGGGTGCGGAGAGGTGAAGTCGGCGGCCGACGCGTGGTGGAGGACCAGGCGCTCTTGGAGGCTGCCGCTGCTCGCGGCTTCACGGGCCTGCGCCAGGGCCTCTTCCGAGATGTCGACGCCTTCGGCCCGCACTCGCGGGCCGGCGCTCAGGGCTCGAAGGAGCCACTCCCCTCCTCCGCAGCCCAGATCGAGCACGCGCGCGTCGGCACGCGAGATCCCGTGGTCGAGCAGTTGGCGCACCGAATCGTCGTCGAGCGGCGACTTGATCGGGTGATCGGCATGAGCGATTCTCGACATCTGTTCACTGTTCACCGGCGCAGCCTGGCACCGCCGACGACCGCACGCACCTCCATTTCCTCGGTGCGCCACACTCCGCCCACGCCCATGTCCCGCTCCTCGCCGCCGCATTCACCCCTGAGCCGCTCGGCGACGAAGGCCCCGGCGAATGACACGGAGGGCCCACCGGACACTCCCTGGAGGATCTATTCCAAGGAGTCAGTTGTCCTTTGACAGCGACCCCGGTCGCTGCGTCATCCAATCCGGTCGATGCCCCGGCACACCAGCTTGAGCGGAGCCGTCGATACGCTCCTCCGCAGCTGCTGGGCCGATGCGGACTTCCCCGACGGCAGGCAGGGCCACCGCCCCAGCTCCCGCAAGGACCTGTGCAGGAGGCCACTTGGGCAGGGAAAACGCAACTTCGACACGGCCCGCAGAGGCAGCTACCTTCACCTGGTCTTCGGCAATCGCCCACGGCCGCACCGGGGTTCCCTCAGGCTGAGCCACCCGTGACGGGATGAGTTGGTCGCGCCTCACGAATCCCCGCCCCATGCGTAAGCCACCGAACCGGGTCCATACCAGGCACCCCCAACCAGGGAGAGACGCATGCCCCATCTTGCTCTGTACACATTCGGCGTCCTGAAGTCACCTCTCGCCGATCCCGCACCTCTCACGCGCGAGTTCTACGACATCGGTGAGGCCGTCTACCGGAAGATCAGTCAGCACCCCGGGTACGTTGCTCATGCCGAAGTGGCGGACGGCGACCGGGGCGCGCTCTTCGAGGCGGACTGGGGCGCATGGGGAGAGTTCGCTGTACCGGCCTGGTACGGCAAGGGCCGTACGGCGGAAACCACCGCCCTGGCCGCGACCCTCTCACTCTGGACCGACCTGCGCCCCGCCTTCGACGCCATCTACACCGGTCTGCACCGTGAGGCGCTGAACAGGCGTTACGACTGGTTCGAGAGGATAGGACACCCGAATTACGCGTTCTGGTGGGTCTCCGACGACGTAATACCCACCTGGCAGGACGGGGTCTCCAGGCTGCAACACCTCCACGACCACGGCCCCGCGCCGCACGCCTTCACCTTCCACCACTCGTTCACCCCGGACGGAACTCCGACCAGGATCAAAGGCATCGGGCCGAAGAGCGACCAGGTTCGCTGACAAGGAAGCCTGAAAGCGCGAGGATGCGCTGCATGACGCAGGCGATGACGCCGTTGGGTGTGCGTCCGCGGTGGCGTTCGAGGTCGAGCCGGCCCTTGAAGGTCTCGTTGATCGACGCGATGACCTGCCGCAGAGGCTTGAAGAGATGCGCACCCGGCCACTGGAGTGCCGTCGCGAGGGTGTCCAGGTTGTTCGTCACAGAACGATCTTGGACACCTTCGTTCCGGTCTCGCAGGGTCCAGCTGCAATGAATCATCTAGGCGATGCCAGCCGGGCGCGGGTTGAGACGGGCGAAGCCCTCCTGCCGCTCGTAGGGGAAGTACGGGTACGGCGCGGGCTTGGCGCTCGCGGCGTCGAGGCGGGCGGCCTGTTCGCCGGTCATCTCCCACCCGACCGCGTCGATGTTCTGGCGCAACTGCGTCTCGTCGCGGGCGCCGATGATGACGGACGAAACGGTCGGGCGCCGCAGCAGCCAGTTGAGGGCGATCTGCGGAATGGTGCGGCCCGTCTCCTCCGCGATCTCCGCGAGGACGTCGACCACGCGGAAGAGGAGCTCATCCTCCACCGGCGGGCCGTAGTCGGCGGTCTCGTGCAGACGGCTGCGCTCGGGCAGCGGACGACCGCGCCGGATCTTGCCGGTGAGCCTGCCCCAGCCCAGTGGGCTCCATACGACCGCTCCTACGCCCTGGTCGAGACCGAGGGGCATCAGTTCCCATTCGTAGTCGCGACCGATGAGGGAGTAGTAGACCTGGTGGGCGACGTAGCGCGGGTGACCGTGCTTGTCCGCCGCGGCGAGGGACTTCATCAGCTGCCAGCCGGAGAAGTTGGAGACGCCGGCGTAGCGGATCTTTCCTGCGCGTACGAGCTGGTCCAGCGTGGCGAGCACCTCCTCGACCGGGGTGGCCGCGTCGAAGGCATGGAGCTGGAAGAGGTCGATGTGGTCGGTGTCCAGACGCCGCAGCGCATCCTCGGTCGCCCGGATCAGCCGTGTACGGGAGGTGCCCGCATCGCCCGGGCCGTCCCCCATCGGCAGCCCCGCCTTGGTGGAGATGATCACCTCGTCCCGACGGCCCTTGATGGCCTGTCCCAGGACTTCCTCGGAGGCGCCGGCGGAGTACACATCCGCGGTGTCGAACATGGTGATGCCGGCGTCCAGCGCGATGTCGACGAGCCGGCGCGCCTGCTGGGCGTCCGTGTCGCCCCAGGCTCCGAAGAGGGGGCCCTGACCGCCGAAGGTGCCGGTGCCGAAGCTGAGAGCGGGCACCTTGAGCCCGGAAGCGCCGAGCTGCCTGTACTCCATGACTGTTCCCTTCCCCGACGAGCTAATGGGTCGCCCGTTCCGTTAAGATGTATTGACCGTAACAGAGCCCCGACACTAAATGGAACAGGAGTGCCGTTATGGATTCCGAGAGTGCCGACCCGGGGACGCTGCGCCCGGGCGGACGCACGGCGCGAGTGCGGGCCGCGGTGCTGCGGGCAGCCGGAGACGCACTGGCCGAAGGGGGCTTCGCGCGGCTCGACCTCGCCGACGTCGCGCGCCGTGCGGAGGTGGGCAAGACGACCGTCTACCGCCGCTGGGGCACCGTGACCGGCCTGGTGGCCGACCTGCTGGCAGACATGGCCGAGCAGTCGCTGCCCCGCACCGAGACCGGCTCACTGCTCGAAGACCTCAAGGCCAACGCCGATCTCGTATGCCGCACCCTGGCCGACCCTCGCCAGGGCGCACTGTTCAAAGCCGTCCTCGCCGCCGCCACCTGCGACACCAAAACCGCCCAGGCCCTGCACCGCTTCTACGAGATCCGCGTCCAGGAATGGGCATCCTGCGTGCAGCAGGCCGCCGAGCGGGGGGAGGTGCCCGAGAACACCGACCCGCAAGCGGTCGTACGGGCCGTATCCGCGCCCCTCTACTACCAGCTCCTCACCACGCACCTCCCCCTGGACGAGAGCGACGCACAGCGCGCCGCGCAGGCAGCGTTCACAGCGGCACGGGCCGGTGCGTATGTCCGGCACGTGGGAAGCGGATGACGCGCGAAGAGCCGGTGCGCGAAGCAGGTGGCACGCCGGGCGATGTCCGCACCAGCGCCTGCGATGGAGGTGGCGACGAGTCGGACGGGGCGCCGTCCGGCACACTCCCCGTCGGACGGGACGGTGACTCGTGAGGGAGGGACCTGACATCCCGTAAGGTGCCGCTCTTGTGGCCACGACGGCAACGGCGGCACGCCATCAGCCTGCCCGGCGTCGAGGTCACTTCTTCCCGGGTTCATTACCGGGGCTGGTCAACGGGTTACCACCGGACGCCCGTGCAGACCTGGGCACAACGGTCCGGCTACCGCACAGCTGAAAGCTGCGGATCGCTATCGGATCAGCCGGCCCGGGACGGCGGGCCGGAAGGGTGACTGCCCCTCAGGCGGCAGTCAGGACACCGGCTGCAGCTCCTGGCGCACCACGATCGCGTTGAGTCTCAGCGCGAACTCGGCGACATCCGAGATCTCCAGGGCACCGACCCGCGTCTTCTCCAGGCCGATGGTGGCATCCACGCAGAAGGCGATGGCGTACACCCCCGCGCCGGTCTCCTCGTCCTGGAGGGCGAAGAACAGGTCCCGGTAGAAGCTGGTGTGTTCCTCGCCTTCCTCGTAGTACGAGAGCCCCGGCTCACCCTCCTGCGCGGCGAGGCCGGTGAAGGCGCGCACCAACTCCTCCTCGATCGTGCCCCAGAAGGAAGCGTCGGCGAACGAATCCGGCAGAGCCTGCCGCACAGCCTCCTTCAAGGAGAGCACCATCACCATGATCGGGGCGTACTCCTGAAGCCCCCAGCCAACGACCGTCTTGACGATCACACCGCCGGGTATCGCGGCGGCTGCCTCCCTGATGTTGCCGAAGTCGAAGTTGACGGTCGCCGGGGCAATCGCCTCCTGGAACACCCGGTCGATGGCCCGGGCCTGGTCGACATGGTCCGTGCCCACGTCGATGACGGTTTTGAAATTGCCGGCCAAAGCTCCTCCTGCGTGTCGCGATAATCAAGAGAGGCAGTATGCCGAGCAGGCTTCGGCCGGTGCAGTGGCGTCCCGGTGTGCGGACGACGCCGGAACGCCACCGGCCGCAGAACGCCGAGGAGAGCACCCCGGCCGGGCCCGACTCACGGGAGGCGAACCGCCCAACGGCGACCGCGGCGCCTGAATCAGGAGCGGGCAAGAGCCACCATCCCCTTGTGGCCCACGTTCGGTGCGCTCAGAGCCGGCCAGCCGTGCCCACATATCCGGGTGTCCGCGTCGATGCCGGGGTGCACCGACAGGTACTCGCACGCCGACATGGCACTCTCCGTGCCCTCATTCGGCTCGGCCTCGTCGAAGTCCGGGTCGAAGTCCTCGTCATCGACGGCCCGCGTCTCCCACGCGAGCGGCTCACCCACCCACTCCGGATCGCTCTCGCGTGCGTAACGGCGCCGGATGTGCCCTTCTCGGCGACCACCCAGATGTCGGCACCGCCCGCGATGTCCTCCAGGAACATCTGCGCCTCTCCGCACCGCAGGCTCAGCCGTTGCACAGCGCCCATCATGCCGTCCCAGCTGTAGCCGACCACGGATTGAAGGCCCCCGTAGATCAGCCGCCATCCGCCGAGTTCCGGCGTGACGAAGACCCGGTCCGCTCCCGGACGGGACGGCAGATCCAGGACGTCCTCCCCCTCGCGGAGGGTGACCGGTATCCGGTCGTACACGTCCAGAGCATCGAACAGTCCTTCGTCACTCTCGCCCGGCACCGCGAACCACCAGGCTGTCGGCAGCCCGTGAACCGGCGTCTCCCCCACGGACTTGAGCAGCGCCCGGCGCGCAAGCAGCCTCCTGCCTCGCTCCCCGAGACGGTCGGTGAAGCCGTTCTCCAGCAGCGACTCAAGCCTGTTCTCACTCATACGACCGGAGCATGGAGACGGCCCCTGACACCGGCACGCATGCTCCTGAGGTCCAAGGATGTTCCTTCTCCGAGCAGGAACCGGCGTCCCGAACGGCACCGTTGGCGGTGCGGCGCGGCGTGCACGACCGGCGCGCCGCCGGACTGCTCAAAGCCGTGGGACGGGTGCGTTTCGGCAATACCGTGTCGCCATGGTGCACGCCGGTAGCCCCCAGGCCGATCGTCCGAAGGGGCCCGCGGGCCCGGGCCGGTCGCGGGCCCCGCTTCTCGCGGTCTGCGCGGGCTACTTCATGGTCATCCTGGACGTGACCGTCATCAACGTCGCCGTTCCCGTGGTGGGACGGGACCTGTCCGCCTCGCTCACCGACATCCAGTGGATCACGGACGGCTACACCCTCGTCTTCGCCGGTCTGCTGCTCACCGGCGGCGCGCTGGGAGACCGGCTGGGCAACCGCCGGATCTTCTGCACCGGCGTGGTGGTGTTCACCCTCGCCTCGGCCGGCTGCGGGCTGGCCCGGAGCACCGGCACCCTGATCGCCGCCAGGCTGCTGGAAGGACTGGGCGCGGCGCTGATCGTGCCCGGCTCCCTGGCTCTCCTCCAACAGGCCTATCCCGAACCCGCCGAACGCTCCAGGGCTTTCGGCCTGTGGGGCTCCATGGCCGGCATCGCCGCCTCGGCCGGGCCCCTGCTGGGCGGTCTCCTGGTCACCACGGTGGGCTGGCGCTGGGTCTTCTTCATCAATCTGCCCGTGGGATGCGCCTGCCTGCTGCTGACGCTGCGCCGCGTGCCCGTTTCTCCCCGGCGCACGGACCGTCCCGTGGACTGGCCGGCCCAGTGCGCGCTCGTCGCCGCGGTGGCCTTGCTCACCGCAGTCCTCAACGAGGCCGGACGACGGGGTTGGGCCGACCCACTGATCCTCACCGGGGCCGGTCTGTGCGTGCTGGCGGTGGTCGCGTTCGTCCTGCGCGAGCGCTTCGCCCGCTCCCCCGTGCTGCCCTTGCCTCTGCTGCGCTCCCGCCCCATGAGCGGGGCCGCGGTCATCGGCCTGCTGTTCAATTTCGCCTTCTACGGCATGATTTTCACCGCAAGCCTGTACTTCCAGCACTACCGCGGCCTGACCGCGCTGCGCACCGGCATCGCTCTCTTCCCGGCCGTGGCCATGACGATGTTCGCCTCCGTCCTGTCCGGACGACTGGCACGCCGCACCGGACACCGCCCGCTCGTGATCACCGGTATGACGCTGGGGGCGGCCGGACTGGCCGGGTGGGCCGCCGCCGGCGCCGATCCGCACTACCTTCTGCTCGTGGGGCCGATGATGGCAGCGGGCTTCGGCACGTCCTTCGCCCTCACCGGAGCGACCTCCACCGTGATGTCGGCCGCCCCGGACGCCTACTCCGGCACCGCCTCCGCCCTCTTCAACACCACCCGCCAGATCGGCAGTGCCGCAGGCGTCGCGCTGGGAGGCTCACTGCTGACCACCACGGCCGGCTTCGCCACCGGACTGCGCACCAGCATGGCCGTCGGCGCGGTCGCGTATGTCACGGCCGCCGTCCTCGCTGTCCTCTGCATCCCCCGGAAGGAACCCCACCACCTCACCGACTGAACGGCGACGTACCGGCAGGATCGGATACCGAAGTGTTGAACTCATCCCGAAAAGCGTGCAATTGAGAGTGAGCCGGGCAGCCGGGCCGGTCGCTGTGATGCGACGGCCGACAAAATGCCGGCGCTCGACCTGGCCGCCGATACCGTCGGGACCACACCAGCGTGCGAGTCCACCTCGGAGTCGGCGAGCACGCATCCGAGGTGGACACAGACGAGACCGCGTTCCGCAGCGGCGGCGTCGCGGCGTCGCCTTCACTCTTCGCGTCCTTCGGTGAGGCTGAGCGCTCCCGGTTGAGCAGGAGCCGGGAGGTGAAGGATCATGCGGACATGGCTGATCACATGTCAACCTCGCCGCCGGCCGCGATACGGCTCACGCGATACACCCAGACCGAGCAGAACGAGATCCTCGGTGACGGCGCAGATCCGTTCGGCGTCGCGTCCACGGGCCTCACCTGGTTGCCCAAGGAGGACCACTTCGGCGTCAGGCTGGGTGGCCGCCTCGTGGCGCACGCCGGCCTCCGCAGACTGCCGCTATCGATCGGTGGTGTCGGCACCGAAGTGGTCGGCGTCGGCGGGGTGGCCGTTGCACCCGATGTGCGGGGGCACGGCCTGGCCCGGCAGGTCATCAGCGCGGCCCTGGACCACGCACGAACCCTGGGCCCTGCGCACGGGCTCCTCTTCTGCCGGGACGCTCTCGTCCCCCTCTACGGCCGGCTCGGATGGCGGGCGCTGGAGCAGGAGGTCCACGTCGAGCAGGCTCAAGGGCCCGTGCTGATGCCGCTGCGGACCATGGTCACGGCGCTCCACGACGGAGCGAACTGGCCGACCGGAACGGTGCGGCTGCTCTCGTTCCCCCTGTGACCGAGGTGTCACCGGCGGTGTGACGAAGTGCTTCTACGGCGAGAGGTACCAGCGGAAGCACCCTCGGGGGACTGAGTCGAAGGGTGCCGGTCCGGCTCTTCGTATGCCTCAAGCGGCGGGCAGGGGGCGGACGGTGAGCATCTGTTGGGCGTGTCCTACGGGTCCGGCGAGGTCGTGCAGGACGGTGCTGGTGACTCCCTGGCCGGTGGGGCCGAAGGTGACGGTGGTGTCGAGACCGGTCCAGCGGCCCTCGGGCCTGCGGTGGAGGTGGATGGTGAGGTCGACGTTGGGGAACATCCAGGCGGTGGGCGGCTGTCGTACGGCGATGCCGTTGGCGGTGTCAACGAGCGCGACGAACGACGCGAGCGGGCTGACGGGCTGCCCAGCGACGAGGCCGAGGCGGGTGGAGATCCAGGCCGTCGTGCGGCCCGGCTGAGGGGGCGCAAGCGGGCGCACGTCCAGGGAGGCGATGTATCCGCCGGGCCATACGGACGTCATCGGCCAGGGATCGAGCGTCTCGGGAGAGCGCAGCGGGGTGGCGCCGCCGCCTGCGACGGCGGTGGTGTCGTTGTCGGCGAGAAGCCAGGCCCTGGCCCGCACGACGGGGCGTCCGGCGATGAGCGCGACGGCTTCGAGAAGTTCGATGGTGCGGCCCGGCCGTATGGTCTCCACCTGGACCTCGCACTCGTCGAGAGCGAGGCGGCCGAGGATGTCGAAGCTGATGCGGGAAAGCCTCAGGCCGGTGTCCGGGTGTGCGGCGAGGTGGCGGTCGATGGCGTGCACGATCAGGCCGGCGAGCGGGCTGAAGTGCTGCTCGTCCGGATCCCACGCACCGCTCGCATGGGTGGTGGGCTTGTAGCGGTGCTCGTCCATGGGTGCGAAGTAGGTGGGGGTACTCAACGGGGGCTCGGCCTTCCGGGGGTTGGGGTCGCTGCGATGGTAGAAGGACGCGTGCCGTACGCGCCGTACGGGTGCCGTTCAGTGCGCGAATACCGTGCTGGCCAGGGCCACATGTACGGCGGTGCCTGCAAGGCTGCTCAGCAGGGCCTTGCGGCGCCACAGGTGCACACCGATGGTGACCGCCAGGGCAGCCAACGGCCATCGTCAACGGCAGGACCACAGCCCATCTCTGACACCGGCTACAGCCGGGAAGTGCGCGGCCAGGGAGCGGCCTGCCTGCCATCCTGCGCCTTGAATCCCCTCTCACCATGAAGAAGATCAAGGCAGACTCGTGAGCGCGGATGCGTGCGGTCGTTGACCACGCCCTGCACGTCGACCGCGCCGTCTCATGGCATCGGTTCCTCGCAGTCAGACCGGCGGGCGTGGGACGCGAGGCGTTCGGCGAGCGCGATGACGAGGTCGCGCAGCTCATCGGGGCGCTCGATGACGAACGGCCGGTCGAGTGAGGCGAGTACCGGAGGCAACCAGTCGAGCCGCTCCGCCCGTAGCTCCACGCGCAGCCAGCGCTCGGTCGCCCCGTCCTCGTCCGCCGTGGGCGCGTGCTCCTCCAGGTTCGCGATGCCGGCGGGAAGGTGGGCGCGGATCTGCTCAACGGTCCCGTGGATCCGCAGGGTCACCTCGTGCCGGTACTCAGCAGTGGCGAACCCTGACAACACGCGCTGGGCGGGATCGGGACCCACGGGTGCCTCGAACGAGCCGGGGAGGGTTCTCGCGTCCGCGATGCGATCGAGCCGGAAGGTCCGGTCCTCACCGATCTCGGGGTCCGTGCCGGTGACGTACCACCGGCCCGAGTGGGCGACGATCCCGTAGGCGTGCAGTGTGCGTTCGCTGCGTCGGCCGTCGCGGTCGGCGTATCTGAGGGAAACCGGTCGGCGGTGGCGTACCGCATCGGCGAGGGCGAGCAGGACCCCTGCGTCCGGAGTGGCGAACTCACCGGCCTCATCGGTGAAGGCGAGGGATTCCAGGAGTGTTTCGAGCCGGCGAGCGACATGCTTGGGCAGCACCCGCCGGATCTTGGCCGACGCCGTCTCGCTCGCGGTATGACCCGCCGTCATCAACCCTGATCGGCGGCCTGCGACCAGGCCGAGCAGCACGGCCAGGGCCTCGTCGTCGCCGAGCATGAGCGGGGGCAACCGGTAGCCGGGGGCGAGCCGGTACCCGCCGTAGCGGCCGCGCACCGACTCCACGGGCACGTCGAGGTCGATCAGTTGGCCCACATACCGCCGCACGGTGCGCCCCTCGACGCCGAGTCGGTCGGCGAGTTCGGCCACCGTCCGGGTGCCGCCCGATTGCAGTAGCTCCAGGAGTGTCAGCACGCGGCCGGTGGGTCGAGGCATGTGCACAGCCTAATGCGAATACAGGACCGATTCTGTCCGCTATTTCTCCTAGCCTGCGTCGTGCAGCCACTTCACCGGCCAAGGAGATCACCATGGACTTCGTCTCGATCCGCATCATCACCAGCGACGTGGCGCGCCTCGTCGAGTTCTACGAACGAGCCACCGGGGTGCAGGCGACATGGGCCACCGAGGACTTCGCCGAACTCAAGACCCCCAACGCGACCCTCGCGATCGCCGGCACCCGCACCGTCCCGCTGTTCGCCCCGGGCTCGGCCCGCCCGGCGGACAACCACAGCGTGATCACCGAGTTCCGCGTCGCCGACGTGGACCGCGTTCACCAGAACCTGACCGGTTTCGTCACCGACTTCGTCACCGAGCCCACCACGATGCCCTGGGGCAACCGGTCGCTGCTGTTCCGCGACCCCGACGGCAACCTCGTCAACTTCTTCACCCCCGTCGCCCCGGCCGCCCTCGAGAAGTTCGCGGTGTGACGCCGGGGGCACGGTCGCCCGCCGGTGTCGACGATCAGGCGCTGTCCGACTCCGCGCGGGCGATGAGGTGGTAGTGGCGAGCGACGCGTCGGTAGGGGTCGACCTGCCCGGCAGCCCACTCCGCTTCCAGTACCTGGTCGAAGTCCTCGCCGACGGGCTCGTCGCCTAGATGGTCGGTGAACACCCGAACGCCGTACCAGTGCAGGAGGTGGATACGGTGCTCCGCCAGGACCCGCAGGACGACGGCGCGGTCCACACTGCGGCTGATCGCACCGAGGTTGCTGAGCTCCGCCGTGGTGTGCAGCGCCTCCACCACACCGTCCCAGTCCCGTTGCAGCCCCCGCCGCATGGCCAGGGCGGCGGCCTGCTTGGCGAGGACGGAGACCAGGCCGCCGGGCCGCACGCACCTCGCGAGCGCCCGTAGCAACGGGGCGGGGTCCTCCAGGTACATCAGCACGCCGTGGCACAGCACGGCATCCCATCCGGTGCCGGCGCACTGCGGCGCCCGCTCGCCGACGCCGTGGAGGAAGCCGACCGAGCCCGAGACGCTCGCGGAGT
Source organism: Streptomyces sp. NPDC048248 (assembly GCF_043201875.1). Taxonomy (NCBI): domain Bacteria; kingdom Bacillati; phylum Actinomycetota; class Actinomycetes; order Kitasatosporales; family Streptomycetaceae; genus Streptomyces; species Streptomyces sp. NPDC048248. The sequence continues at coordinate 3,973 of NZ_JBICZL010000007.1, read as the reverse complement.
ACCGCTGCCAGGCCAGGCGCGCCTTGTTCAGCATCTCCTCGTCCGGATCGAGCACGGTGACCTCATGTCCGCGCTCTGCCAGCATCCGGGCCTGCACGCCGGTGCCACCGCCGATGTCGAGCACCCGCTGCGGGCGCGCGTCCGCCAGGTGCTCGGTCAGGGCACGGTCCACCAGGTGATGGCGGAGGGCCCCACGCAGTGTGCTGCTGTGGCGGGCATACACCTCGGCAAGATCTTCGCCGTGGGTGGGAGTGATCCAGGTATTCATCGAATGCCCTCCCGCGCGTGCCGCGGACTGCGCCGGCCCTGACCGGGGTGTGCAGCGACCGTAGCGCCGCGGTGTGCGGGGGGCGACACGGAAGGGCTGTACGGGTGGCGGCCACGGGGGGCTGCACGGGCTGCGCGAAGACCGCGAAGCGTGAGCCGGAGATTCCGCGAGCCCGGAACGGCCTATCGCCGACCTGGGTGGCCGCCCCTGTCACGGCTGCCTCACAGGTTCCGGTTCACGGCTTCCATGCTGTGCCGCCGGTCATCGCGCAGCCCATCAACACCTTGGCGGGATCGGCTCAGCCCGCGAAGTGGTGCGTACCCGACGTCGCCGCGTACACGGCGCAGCCGTCCTCCGTCCGCAGGAACTTCGTGCCGCCGTGGGTTGCTTCCGAGGTCTTGTCCGTCGGGACCCACACCTCGGCGGTCGCATTGGCGGGGATCTCGACGGTGAGTCGGAACCCTTCGTCACCCGTGGTCCAGCGCGTGGTGATCGGGCCGCGGACGGAGTCGAACCTCGCCTCCGCGCCGGTGACACCGCCGCCGGGACGCGGCCGGATCAAGACCTTGGCGAAGCCCGGCGCCGCCGGGGCGATGCCCGCGATGTTCGCGTACATCCACTCGCCCACGGATCCGTACGCGTAGTGGTTGAACGAGTTCATCCCGGCGTCCTGAAAACTGCCGTCCGGCTTGATGGAGTCCCAGCGCTCCCACATCGTGGTCGCTCCCCGGTCGATCTGATAGCCCCAGCTGGGGAAGGTGCGCTGGGTGAGGAGCCGGTACGCGACGTCGTTGTGGCCCGTCGCGGTGAGCACGGGGAGCAGGCGGGGCGTACCGAGGAAGCCCGTCGACAGATGCCAGCTCCTGGACTTGATCAGTTCGACGAGGCGGTCGGCGGCCGGGCCACGGTCCGCGTCCGCCAACAGGTCCATGGACAGGGCCAGGACGTACGCGGTCTGCGTATCGCCCTTCACCCGTCCGCCGTCGGTGACGTACGCCGCGCGGAAGGCGTCGCGCACGCTGCGGAACAGCGACGCGTACGGCGCCGGGTCCTTGCCCAGTGCCTCGGCGGCCCGCCCGACGAGGTCGGCGGCGTGCGCGAAGTAGGCCGTGCCGATGACGTCCTTGGGGGTCTCGTCCTGAATGTTGAGCCAGTCGCCGTACCCCTCGGCAGGACGCAGGAAGCCGCTGCTGTGCTGTTCCAGGTAGGCCAGCCACTTCAGCATCGAGGACCAGGACTGTTCGAGGACGCGGGTGTCCCCGTATGCCTGGTACAGCGCCCAGGGCACGGTCACTCCTGCGTCGCCCCAGCCCGCCACACCCTTCCCGACCGTGCCGATGAAGGGCGCCACGTCGGTGAACGCTCCGTCGTCCGACTGCCCGTCGCGCAGATCACCCAGCCACTTGGTGAGGAACCGGGCCGATTCCATGGTGTAGGCGGCCGTCGGGGCGAAGACGTTGATGTCGCCGGTCCACCCGAGGCGTTCATCGCGGGCGGGTGTATCGGTGGGAATGGAGACGAAGTTGCCGCGCTGTCCCCATGTGATGTTGCTGTGCAGCTGGTTGAGCATCGGCTGGTTCGTCGAGAAGTCCATGGTGAAGGGCGTCGACGTATGGATGACCCGGCCCGTGACGGCGTCGAGCGGCGGCTTGCCCGGGTAGCCGGTGACCTCGACATAGCGGAAGCCGTGGAACGTGAAGCGCGGCTCGTATGTCTCCTTGCCCTCGCCCTTGAGGGTGTACGTGTCGGTGGCACGGGCCGTGCGGAGGTTCGTCGTGTAGATCGAGCCGTTGGGGTTGAGGACCTCCGCATGACGTAGCCGGACGGTGGTGCCCGCCTTGCCGGAGACGGTGAGCCGTACCGCGCCCACCATGTTCTGCCCTAGGTCGAAGACGAAGACGCCGGGCTCGGGTTCGGTGATCTTGCGGGCGGAGACCTCACGCTCGACGCGCGTGGGGCCGCCGACCTCGGCCACGACGGCGGCATCCATCTTGTCGACCGCGTCGGCGGCGACCCACCCCGCAGCGTCGAAACCGGGGCGCGTCCAGCCGGCGGTCTCCAGGCGGGCGTCGTAGTCCTCACCCGACATCAGGTCGGCGTTCGTGATCGGCCCTGTCGCGGCGCGCCAGTCGGTCCCCGACAGCACGCGCTCGGTCGCGCCGTCGGTGTAGGTGACTTCCAACTGGGCGAGAAACGCGGGGCGTTCACCGTAGTGATGCGGCCCGAACCAGGCGATGTTGCCCGCGTACCAGCCAGCGGCGAGGGTCACGCCGAGCGCGTTGGCGCCGGAGGCGACCAGCTTCGTCACGTCGTACGTCTGGTACTGGACACGCTTGTGGTAGTCCGTCCAGCCCGGCGCGAGCCGGTCGTCGCCGATCCGCTCGCCGTTCAGATACGCCTCGTAGAGGCCCAGTGCGGTCGAGTACAGGCGGGCGCGCGCGACGGCCTTCGGCTTGAGGCGGAACTCGTGGCGCAGCTGAGCGGCGGGGGCGTAGGCGGGAGCCACCTTGCCCCAGGGGCCGGACCCCCACGCGGCGGCCACCTTGGCCGCCGGCCAGGAGGCGTCGTCGTGGTCGGCCGATTCCCAACCGCCCGACGGCTCCTTGTCGAGTGCCTTCCACGTGGCGTCGGTCGCGACGGTGCTCACGGTGCCGTCCGACGCCATCAGTTCGAGCGCGACGAGGAGACCAGCGGGCCCCTCGGTCTCATTGGTCGCCGCGGTAGCGATCACCGCGGGGCCGCCGCGCAGCAGGTCCGTCACGTCCGCCACGACGGGACGGCGCCAGTTGTCCGCGGCGCCGTCCGCGTCCGTGTGCGCGACACGCGTGCCGTTCACATATGTCGTGCAGCCGTCGTCGGCGGCCACCACCAGGCGTGCCCGGACCACACCGTCGGGGACGTCGACACGGCCCCGGAACCAGCGGGTCGCCGCAGGGGCGCTGCTCGCCGGATCACCCTCGGGGAACCAGATCCAGGAGGCGTCGTCCAGAGCCGGGGCCCCGACCAGCGCGGCGGGCGCGCCGATCCAGCGGGCCGACCAGTCGGACGCGGCGGTCAGACCGTTCTCCCACCACGACGGCTCGCTCCACCCCGAGGCCCTGCCGTCGGAATCCCAGACCCGGACCGACCAGTAGTAGCGGGTACGGGATGCCAGGGCGGGGCCGTCGTACGGCACGAGGACCGAGTCCGAGGACGCGACCTTGCCGCTGTCCCAGACGTCGGGCTTCGCGAGGCGGCCCGGGGTGGTGGCGACCCGCACCTGGTAGGCGCTCTGGGCCCGGCCCTCCGCATCCGATGACAGGTGCCAACTCAGCCGGGGGCGCTGCACGTCGAGACCCAGGGGATTCCTTGTGTACTCGACGGTGGGTGCGGTGACGCGCAGCGGATCTCCGGTGGTCGCGGGGGCGGAGGGCGCGTCCGGCGCGTCGGCTCGCGCGACAGAGGCGGTAAGTGCGGTGGCCAGTGCGGCCGTTGTGGTCGTGCTGAGCAGTCGTCTTCTGCTGATCACGCTCGGGTCTCCGTAAATGACTCGACAGTGAATCGTTTCACAGAGGGAAGCTAGAGACGCAGGGGTAATCCGTCAAGAGGTTGGTCATGGAGTCCATGGGCCTTAGAAGCCGTTTCTTATGGCTCGTTGGCTCGTTGAGCGGTGCATGACGGATCTGGTTGAGCGGTTGGTTCCGGATGAGTTGTGGGTGTTGTTTC
>NZ_JBICZL010000006.1:456112-518553 GCF_043201875.1 Streptomyces sp. NPDC048248 | reverse complement strand
CGCCTCCCTGCGCGCCCAGGGCGACGGCAACCTCGACCACTCCGCCCTCCTGCGCGGCGTCGAACGCCTCTCCGGAACCACCACCGAAAGCTGAGTCCCATGGCGGCGCAGCGCGTTCCCGCCGTACAGGCGGCCGTCCGCATCATGAAGGACGAGGGCGTCGACATCGTCTTCGGCTGCCCCGGTGCCGCTCTTCTCCCGCTGTACACGGCGATGGAGGAGGTCGGCGGCGTCGAGCATTACGCGGTGCGTCACGAGGAGGCCGCCGCGCACATGGCGGACGGCTGGGCCCGTACCGGCGACGGCCGGGTCGGCGTCGCCGCGGTGGCCTCGGGTCCGGGGGCCGCGCGGCTGGTCACCGGACTGTACGCGGCACGGCAGGACGCGGTCCCGCTGGTCTGCGTCACCGGCCGGCCGGCCGACGGTCCGCGCCGGTCGTCCGGCTCGCTCCGCCACGGGGCCGGTGACTCGCCGGACCTCATCCGGCTGGCCGGTCCGGTCACCAAGCGGGCGGAGCGGATCGAGGATCCCGCGCGGATTCCGGGAGCCTTTCGCGAGGCGTTCCGGATCGCGAGGGAGGGACGGCCCGGCCCGGTCCTGATCGATGTGCCGGCCGATGTGGCCGCCGCGGAGATCGGTGACGACGCCGGATCGGTCCTCGACTTCCGGTTCCGGCAGCCGGCTTGCCGGACAGCGGCAGCCGCTCGGCCGGACGCGCCGGGGTCCGACGGCGCGGCGTCGCCGGTGCTGGCGGAGATCGACAGGATTCTCGGGGCGGGCACGGCCTCGGACCCCGCGGTGTACGTCGTCAGCAGTTCGCCGGGCGCCGCGACGGCGGTGGACGCGCCCCGGCGCCGGCACCACCTCCGTACGGGGACCGGCCTGCCGGGCTGGGAGGTACCGGCCGCCATCGGCGTCCGCAAGGCCCTGGAGTCCCGGGGCGAGCGGGATGCGGAGGTCGTCGCGGTCATCGAGGGCCACGGCCTGTCGTTCCTGGCCGAGGAGCTGTCGGGCGCGGCGCGGTACGGCGTGCCCTTCGTCCTGCTCGTGCTCACCCCTGGTCACCCCGGTTCGGCCCCCGCGGCCGCCGGCGGTCACCCCCACAACGTTCCGGTCGGCTTTCCGGACGAGCAGCTCACGGACCACGTGAAGCTCGTCGAGGCGTACGGCTGCGCAGGCCGTGGCGTCGCCGATCCGGCAGATCTCCGCTCGGCCGTCGAGTGGGCCCGCAAGGAAGCCGTCTCCACGCGGCGGCCGGTCCTCGTAGAGGTTCCGGTCGAGCGCGCGGTGCCGGCTGCCCGCGGCGGCCCGGTCGTCGGTGCCGTGCGGGAGTACAGCTTCGGGCCCTGAGGGCCCGGAGCCCCGAGTTTCCGGGCGGCGGCTGCGCTGACACCTGTCCTGTCGCGCCCAGGCGCGGTCGCCGTCCGGAACACCATCCAGCTTTGTTTCAACAAACTGTTGACGTTTGGTCGGAGCTCTTCTTACGCTCCGACATGCGGAAGCCAACTTCCGCGCTCTCGTACGGAAGGTCACCATGTCGAAGCCCACGCCGACGGCGCGCGTTCTCACAACGGAGGCTGGCGCCCCCGTCGCCGACAACCAGAACTCCTCAACCGCCGGCGTCGGCGGCCCGATCATTCTCCAGGACCAGCACCTGCTGGAGAAGCTTGCGCGCTTCAACCGCGAGCGCATCCCGGAGCGCGTGGTGCACGCCCGCGGCTCCGGTGCGTACGGCTACTTCGAGGTGACCGACGACGTCACCGGCTTCACCCGTGCCGACTTCCTGAACACCGTCGGCAAGCGGACCGAGACGTTCATCCGCTTCTCGACCGTCGCCGACAACCTCGGCGGCCCGGACGCGGCCCGCGACCCGCGCGGCTTCGCCCTGAAGTTCTACACCGAAGAGGGCAACTACGACCTCGTCGGCAACAACACTCCGGTGTTCTTCATCAAGGACCCGATCAAGTTCCCCGACTTCATCCACTCGCAAAAGCGCGACCCCTTCACGGGCAAGCAGGAGCCGGACAACGTCTGGGACTTCTGGGCGCACGCCCCCGAGGCCACCCACCAGATCACCTGGCTCATGGGCGACCGCGGCATCCCGGCCTCCTACCGCCACATGAACGGCTACGGCTCGCACACCTACCAGTGGACGAACGCCGAGGGCGAGGCCTTCTTCGTCAAGTACCACTTCAAGACCAACCAGGGCATCCGCTGCCTGGACGCCGAGCAGGGCGCCGAGCTCTCCGGCACGGACCCCAACAGCCACCAGACCGACCTGCTGCAGTCCATCGAGCGGGGCGTGTACCCCTCCTGGACCCTGTACGTGCAGCTCATGCCGGCGGCGGAGGCGGCGGACTACCGCTTCAACCCGTTCGACCTGACGAAGGTGTGGCCGCACAGCGACTACCCGCTGCAGCGCGTCGGCCGGCTCGTCCTGGACCGCAACCCCGACAACGTCTTCGCCGAGGTCGAGCAGTCGGCCTTCTCGCCGAACAACTTCGTGCCCGGCATCGGCCCGTCCCCGGACAAGATGCTCCAGGGCCGGCTCTTCGCCTACGCCGACGCGCACCGCTACCGCCTGGGCGTCAACCACACCCAGCTGCCGGTGAACGCCCCCAAGGCTGTTTCCGGTGGCCGAGCCAACAACTACGGCCGGGACGGTCTGATGGCCGCCAACGCCTACGACCGGCACGCGAAGAACTACGAGCCGAACTCCTACAGCGGCCCTGTGCAGACCAACGAGCCGCTCTCGGCTCCGCTCGCCGTCGCCGGCTACGTGGGCACCCACGAGGCCCCGGCACACACCAAGGACGACGACTTCTTCCAGGCCGGTGAGCTCTACCGCCTGATGTCCGAGGACGAGAAGAACCGGCTGGTGAACAACATCGCCGGCGGTCTCTCCCAGGTCAGCCGCGACGACGTGATCGAGAAGAACCTCGCCCACTTCCACGCCGCCGACCCGGAGTACGGCAAGCGCGTCGAGGTCAAGGTCCGCGAGCTGCGCGAGGACTGACGGGAGGTCAGCATCCTTGCGCATCCGTACCGGCCGGCTCGCTGAGGGGTGGCCGGCCGGTGCGGAGAGGTAGTGCGGAGCTCCGCGGCATCCGGGGAGCAACCAGTGCGGTGGCAGTACTCACCCGATAAGGAAGGGTGAGTCACTCCCCCACCGCGGAGCCCGCCTCCTCCACAGCCCCCACCCGGGGGCCCACCTCTCTCCACTGCTCCGTCCGGTGGCGCGATGTCCTGTCGCGCCCATCTCTCGCGCTGCCGGGCGGGAACAACTCGCACTGGGCCCGGTATCCGTACGGTCACGGATACCGGGCCCGGTGTGCGTCACGGCCCGGTACCGCGTGCCGATGGATGCCCGTGGCGGGCCTGTCCTCGGCCGTGAGCGGCGCACGCGCATCCCACGCGCGCCGTGCGGGAGGCCGCGTACGCTCCGCGCTCCCCCACTTTCTCGCCCGACCAGCGGCTCTCTCCGTCAATTCCGCCCACGGCACCCGGTTTTGGAGAGACGATGGGCGACAGCAGAGAGCCGTCCTGTCTGCCGACCTACCGCCAGGAGCCGACCATGGCCGACAGCGTGCCGGTGCGGTGCCCCACCTGCCGCCGTGAGAACGCCTTCACCCCGCCCACCTTCCCGTGCGCGTGCGGTGCCCCGCTGACCATGCCCGTGCTGCGCGGAGGTGTCCCCGTCGAGATTCTGCACCGCACCTGGCAGGGATCCTGGGTCGAGGTGCGCTGCGAGGTCTGCGGGCGCCAGGACGAGTGGCCGGCACCGGAGTCCGGCTGTGCGTGCGGCACGGTTGTCCGCGTCCCCGTCGTCCCCCCGCCCACACCGGCGCCGCCCGTCCTCCCGGCCACCGGCCCCCTCGACCTCACCGGCCTCCTGCCGACCGCCGCGCCGAGCGCGCGGCACGCCGTGCTCCGCCCCGCCTTCCATCCGGTCACGATCCGCACGGCCCGCGACTGCGTGACGGCCGCCGGACAGTATCTGAAGTGGCTCGGCTACCCGGACGTCACCCGCACCCAGGAGCGCACCGCCTCGGGTGTGGACCTGCGGGGCACCGGCGTGGTGGCGCAGGTCGACCCGACCACCCACGCCACCAAGCTCCGCGAGATCGAATGCGTCTGGCTCAACGGTCTCAACGACTCGGCCATCGCGGTCTTCTTCTCCCTCGCCGGGTACACCAGCGACGCCCGCTCCCGGGCCGACGAGCTGCACATACCGCTGTTCGTCATGGACCTCACCGGCACCCCGCAACCGGTCAACGACCCGGCCGACGAACTGATCAAGTACGGCGCGCCGGGGCAGTGACCCGTCGGGCGTAGCGGCGGTTCACGACGGCCGGGGCACGCCGCAACGGAAGAGCGGCCCGACGGCGATGCGGGAAAACCCGGTCGCCCGCCCGGATCCGACCGGCGAGACTGGCCGGGTGACCATCCGTGAACCGTCCCCCGCCGACCTGCCGGCGTTGCGCGAGATCGAGCGGGCGGCCGGGGAGCCGTTCCGGGCGCTGGGCATGGCCCGCGTCGCGGACGACGACCCGCCCTCCGTGCGCCAGTTGACCGACTACCTGCAGGCGGGGCGGCTGCTGGTCGCCTACGAAAAGCCATGCGGCGACACCGGAGGACGGCCTGCCGGCTATCTGCTGTGGGACCCGGTCGACGGCTGCGCCCATGTCGAGCAGGTGTCGGTCCACCCGGAGTACGCCCGTCGCGGCATCGGCCGGGCCCTCATCGAGCGGGCGGAGCGGGACAGCGGACTGGGCGCCGTCACCCTGACCACCTTCGCCGAGGTGCCGTGGAACGCGCCCTACTACCGCCGCCTCGGCTTCCAGGTGCTCGACGACGCCGCGCTCACCCCCGGGCTGCGGGCCATCCGCGCACACGAGGCGGCGCTCGGCCTGGACGCCTGGCCTCGGGTCTGCATGCGGCGACAGGTCGCGCACGTGGACGGGCCACGGTGAGCCGTCGGCACGGGCGCCGTTGACGGGGCGTCGGCCGGCGATCGTACGCCGGTCCCTCGTCCGTCCGGTCGACCGCACCTCGTGGTCCGGGTGCAGGCCCCGCCACTCTCACCCCGCCCGCGCGGCTGACGGCGCCTCCCCCGCCGTCGAACCCCCGTCGACCGCGATCTCGGCGCCCGTCAGAAAGCCGGCGGCGTCGGAGGCGAGGAAGGCGACCAGGCCGGCGACGTCCTGCGGCAGACCGATGCGGCGCAGGGCGACGGCGGGGTGGTTCCCGGCCCCGGCCGGTGGGGCGATGCCTTCGACCATCGGGGTGTCGATGATGCCGGGGTGGACGGAGTTGACCCGGATGCCGTGCTCGCCGAGTTCGAGGGCTGCGACCTTGGTGAGTCCCCGCAGGCCCCACTTGGACGCGCCGTAGCCGCTGGTGCGGGCGATACCGGTGAGGCCGGCGATGGAGGAGACGTTGACGATCGCGCCTCCTCCCGCACGGATCATCGCCGTACGCACGGCTCGCATCCCGAGGAACGGCCCGACGAGGTTGACGCGGAGGGTCGCCTCGAATGCTTCGGGGGTCTCCTCGTGCAGCGGCACGGAGCGGAACACCCCGGCGTTGTTGACGAGAATGTCGAGCCGTCCGAAGACCTCGCAGGCGGTGTCCACGGCGGCGGCCCAGTGGGAGGCCTCGGTGACATCGAGGTGGACGTAGTGCGCCCCGGCGCCGATCCCCGCAGCCACCTCCCGGCCCAGGTCGTCCCGCACGTCGCCGAGCAGAACCCGCGCGCCGAGGCGGGCGAGAAGCCGGGCCGCCTCGGCGCCCTGGCCCCGTGCCGCACCGGTGATGACGGCGGTCTTTCCCTCTCGAGTGAGCACAAGCCCTCCAGCGGATCGTCCGGAGGCTTCAGTCAGCTATATGACGGATAGTCAGGTCAAGGGGTGCGCGGTCCATACTGGGGAGATGATCGACGCGAACGCCCTACGGTCCGTCTGCCTCGGCTTCAACGGCGCGACCGAGGAATTCCCCTTCCCGGGCCATCCGGACGTGGCGACGTTCAAGGTCGGCGGCAAGATCTTCGCGCTGACGAGCCTCGACGCGGAGCCGCTCGGCGTGAGCCTCAAGTGCGATCCGGAGGAGGCGCAACGACTGCGGGCGGCCCACCCGGAGGTGGTGCCGGGGTATCACCTCAACAAGCGTCACTGGAACACCGTCTCCCTGTCGGGCGGCCTCCCGGACCAGCTCGTCGTCGACATGATCGAGGACTCGTACGACCTCGTGGTCGCCTCCCTCCCCCGCGCCCAGCGCCTGCTTCTGGACTGGCCGGGCGGCAGCTGACCGTATCGGCGGGACGGGACGGTCGGGCGGAACAGAACGGTGGACGCTCAGGTAGCCGGTCAGACAGAGGCGGCCTGTCGTCCGGTGGTCACGCCGGGGGCGGACTCGCCGGCGGCGGCCGCCAGGGGCTTGGCGTAGCAGCGGCTCAGCTCATCGAAGCGGTACGGGCCGAACTTGGCACAGGGGCGGTAGCCGCTGGAGGTGTAGAGGGAGATCGCCTCCGGCAGCTTGATGCCTGTCTCCAGGACCATGCGGCTCCGGCCGGCACCGCGGGCGTCGTCTTCCAGGGCGGCCAGCACCAGCCGGGACAGGCCGCGGCCCCGGGCCTCCGGGACGACGTACATGCGCTTGATCTCCGCGTCGCCGTCGGCGTAGCCGTGGCCGTCCTCCTCCTGACCACGCCAGCCCCCGGTGGCGACGGGGACACCCCGCTCGTCGTAGACGATCAGAAACAGGCCCTGCGGCGGCTCGAACATGGCCGGGTCCAGGGGCGTGATGTCGCCCTCCTCCTTACCGAACCGCGCCGCGTATTCGAGCTGGACGCGGTCGTTGAGCTCGACCGCGTCGGGGTGACCGAAGGAGACTCTCTGGATATTCATGCGATTCACTGTACTTATATGCAGTCCAGGAGGGAAGGAGCCGCAGGGGGGTGAGGCGTGGGACCTCCTGCGCCTCAGCTGCGGGACGTCTGCTGAGACGCAGGGGCGAACTGGCGACCCGTGGCGCCGAGATGGCCCCCCGCGGCCGCGGACACACGGCCGGGGTACCGCTCGGCGGTGCTATGACACCCGGCCCAGCTCCTTCGCCAGCCGTTCGCGCAGTTCGATCTTGCGGACCTTGCCGCTGACCGTCATCGGGAAGGCGTCGACGATGTCGAGATAGCGCGGCACCTTGAAGTGGGCGAGCCGGGAGCGGCAGTAACGGACCAGTTCGTCCCGGGTCAGCGGGTCAGCGGGGTCGCGGAGGATCACGCAGGCGGCGATCTCCTCGCCGTACTTCTCGTCCGGGACGCCGATGACCTGGACGTCGGCGATCTTCGGGTGGGTGTGGAGGAACTCCTCGATCTCGCGCGGATAGACGTTCTCGCCGCCTCGGATGATCATGTCCTTGATGCGGCCGACGATGCGGACATAGCCGTCGTCGTTCATCACCGCCAGATCCCCGGTGTGCATCCACCGGGCGGCGTCGATGACCTCGGCGGTGCGCTCGGGCTCCTCCCAGTAGCCGAGCATCACGCTGTAGCCGCGGGTGCACAGCTCCCCCGGCGTGCCGCGGGGCACGGTCCCGCCCGTCGACGGGTCGACGACCTTCACCTCGATGTGCGGCAGGACCCGGCCGACCGTGGCCGTGCGGTGCTCCAGATCGTCGTCCCTGCGGGTCTGGGTGGACACCGGCGAGGTCTCGGTCATGCCGTAGCAGATGGACACCTCCGCCATGTGCATCTCGGCGACCACCCGCTTCATCACCTCCTCCGGGCACGGCGAGCCGGCCATGATGCCGGTGCGCAGCGACGTCAGGTCGTAGGTGGCGAAGTCGGGGTGGTCGAGCTCGGCGATGAACATCGTCGGCACGCCGTACAGCGAGGTGCAGCGCTCGTCCTGGACCGCGCGGAGGGTGTCCGCGGCGTCGAAGGCGGGCCCCGGGATGACGATGCAGGCGCCGTGCGAAGTGGCGCCGAGGTTTCCCATGACCATGCCGAAACAGTGGTAGAAGGGCACCGGCAGACAGACCCGGTCGTCCGCGGTGTAGCCGACCGTCTCACCCACCCAGAAGCCGTTGTTGAGGATGTTGTGGTGGGAGAGGGTGGCGCCCTTGGGGAAACCGGTGGTGCCGGAGGTGTACTGGATGTTGACCGGGTCGTCGGCCGACAGACCCTCTTCGCACTCCGCGAGCCGTGCGGACGGGACGGCGGCACCGGCGGCCAGCAGCCCGCCCCAGGTCGGGTCGTCGATGTAGACCACGTCGCGCAGCGCCGTGCTCCGGCCGCGCACCTGCTCGATCATCCGGCGGTAGTCGCTGGTCCTGTGGTGGGTCGCGGAGACCAGGACCTGTATCCCGGACTGCCGCAGGACGTAACTCAACTCGTGCACCCGGTAGGCCGGGTTGACGTTGACCAGGATCGCGCCGATGCGGGCGGTGGCGTACTGGATCAGCACCCACTCGGCGCAGTTGGGGGACCAGATGCCGACCCGGTCGCCCTTGCCGACGCCCTTGGCGAGCAGCCCGAGGGCCACCTCGTCCACGGCGCGGCCCAGTTCCGCGTACGTCCAGCGCCGCCCGCTCGGCACGTCGACCAGCGCCTCGCGGTCACCGAAGCGGGCGATGGTACGGCTGAGGTCCGCACCGATGGTGCGGCCGAGCAGCGGCAGCTCGGCCGCACCGCTCGTGTAGGACAGCTCCGTCTGCGACGAGGTCATCGGTAGTCCTCCTCCCGGTATTCGGCACCGCCGTCGCCCTGCGCGGTGCGCTCGCGCAGTTCGATCCTGCGGATCTTGCCGGAGACGGTCTTCGGCAGTTCGGCGAACTCCAGCCTTCTGACCCGCTTGTACGGGGCGAGGACGGCGCGGGAGTGCGCGAAGAGCAGCTTCGCGGTCTCCGGACCCGGCTCCCAGCCCGCGGCCAGCACCACATAGGCCTTGGGAACCGCCAGCCGCAGCGGGTCGGGCGCCGGGACCACGGCGGCCTCGGCGACCGCCTCGTGCTCCAACAAGGCGCTCTCCAGCTCGAACGGGGAGATCTTGTAGTCGGATGCCTTGAAGACGTCGTCGGCGCGCCCGACGTAGGTGATCCAGCCGTCCCCGTCGCGGGAGCCGATGTCGCCGGTGCGGTAGTAGCCGCCTGCCATCGCCTCCGCGGTGCGGGCCGCGTCGCCCTGATAGCCGGCCATCAGGCCGACCGGGCGCGCGCCGAGGTCGAGGGCGATCTCGCCCTCGTCGGCCGGGGCGCCGCTCACCGGGTCGAGCAGGACCACGTCGAATCCGGGGGTGGGTCGGCCCATGGAACCGGGCTTGACCTGCTGGCCAGGGGTGTTGGCGACCTGGACGGCGGTCTCCGTCTGCCCGAAGCCGTCCCGGATCGTCACGCCCCAGGCGCGCTGCACCTGCTCGATGATCTCCGGGTTGAGCGGTTCGCCGGCCGCGACGATCTCCCGCGGGGGGCGCGCGAGCGCCGAGAGATCGGCCTGGATCAGCATCCGCCACACGGTCGGCGGGGCGCAGAAGCTGGTGACCTGCGCACGGTCCATCTCGGCCATCAGCCGCGCCGCGTCGAAGCGGGTGTAGTTGTGGATGAAGACCGTGGCCTCGGCGTTCCAGGGCGCGAAGAGGTTGGACCAGGCGTGCTTGGCCCAGCCGGGCGAGGAGATGTTCAGGTGCACATCGCCCGGCCGCAGTCCCGTCCAGTACATCGTCGCGAGGTGGCCGATGGGGTACGAGGCGTGGGTCTGCTCAACGAGCTTGGGGCGGGCGGTGGTGCCGGAGGTGAAGTACAGCATCAGCGTGTCATCGGCCCGGGTGGGCGCCTGCGGCTCGAACGCGCCGGGGCTGTCGTACACCTCCTCGTACGCGAGCCAGCCGTCCCTCGCCCCGCCGACGGCGATCCGGGTGTAGTCCCCGGGGACCGCAGCGAACTTCTCGGTGTCCGCGGCGCGCACGAGGACGTGCCGGGCCCGGCCGCGGTCGATGCGGTCGGCGAGGTCGGCAGGTCCCAGCAGAGGCGTCGCGGGGATGACGACGGCACGCAGCTTCATCGCGGCCAGCGCGGTCTCCCACAGCTCGGCCTGGTTGCCGAGCATCACCACGATGCGGTCGCCCGCCCGCACCCCTTTGGCGGACAGCCAGTTGGCGGCCTGGTCGGAGCGGTGGCGCAGCTGGGCGAAGCTCAGCCGGGTCTCGGCGCCGTCCTCCTCGACGATGTGCAGGGCGGTGCGGTCGTTGCCCTCCGCGATGACGTCGAACCAGTCGAGCGCCCAGTTGAAGTGCTCGGGCCGGGGCCAGCGGAAGGCCTCGCGGGCCGCGTCGTAGTCCTCCCGGTGCCGGAGCAGGAGGTCCCGCGCCGCCCGGAACTCCTCGGTGGCGGAGGGCGAGCGGCCCGCCGCCGCGGTTTCCGTGTCCGTCATGTGTCCTCCTCATTGCCGCACCGCTACCCGCCATCGTGTAATCAGTGGCGCAGGTCTCACCACCCCCGAAAGGGGGGAACCGGAGGTTTCGCGTGCAGCTCGCATCGGGGGCGAACGATTCCGTGGACGTACGGACGGCATTGTCCCGGCTGCGACGGGCAAGTGGGCTGCCGGTGGCGTTCGGCGGGTTGCTGACCTCCCCCGGGCGCTTTCGCATCAACGAGCTGTCCGGGACGGCGACCGCGGTGCTGAGCGGGCTGGACATTCTCCAGGGCAACGGCCTGGGCGGGAAGGCCGCTTCGCTGGCCCGCCCGTTCGCGGTGACCGAGTACAGCGCCTCGTCGGTGATCAGCCACGAGTACGACGCGGCGGTGGCGGCGGAGGGGCTCCGGTCGGTGCTCGCCGTGCCGGTGGTCGTCCGCAGGCGCGTGCGCGGGGTGCTGTACGGGGCGCTGCGCCGACCGGTGCGGCTGGGCGACCGGCCGCTGACGGCCGCCATGGAGGTGGCGCGGGAGCTGGAGCAGGCGCTGCTGCTCGAGGACGAGGCAGCTCGGTTGCTGTCAGTGGCCCATCCTTCTGTCCCGGCAGCAGGTGATGCGTCCTCGCCGCAGGCCGCCGTGGATCCGGCGAGGTGGGAGGAGGTCCGTGAGGCGCACGGCGCTCTGCGGGCGCTGGCCCAGCGGGTCGCCGATCCCTCACTGCGGCAGGAGATGCTCGCGGCCTGCGGCCGGCTCGCTGCGGCCTCCTCCGGGCGGCCCGGCGCGGTGGGTGGTGAGGACGGCGAAGGCCGGGCGGACCGAGCGGGCGGGCGGGGTCCGGTGCTGTCGCCGCGCGAGGTGGACGTGCTGGCGTGTGTCGCGTTGGGGGCGACCAATGCCGAAGTGGCGGAGCGGCTGGGACTGCGCCCGGAGACGGTGAAGGGCTATCTGCGCTCCGCCATGCGGAAGTTGGGCGCCCACACCCGACTGCAGGCCGTGATCGCGGCCCGGCGGTGTGGGCTGCTTCCGTAGGCGCGGCGGCCGGGATCCGGAGCGAGCCGCGAGCGCCGACCACGATCAGAAGACCTCCGCGCCGCCCGTCGGAGCGCAGGCCCTCAGCAGCAGATCCAGCCCGGAGGGCGGGTCGGCGCGGGGTACGGCGAGGTAGGCGGTGAGTTCCATGCCGGGGTTGCGGAACGGCAGGAACCGCACCTCGGGTGTGTTCAGCCGGCGGGCGTGCGAGGCGTAGACGACGGTCCACAGCCCCTCGCCGGGACCCACCGCGCGGATCGCGGCGAGGGTGTCGTCGAGCGACCCGGTCCTCGGGCCCGGTACGGGGGCGAACCCGGCGTCGTGGCACGCGCTGACGACCAGGTCGAACAGGGCGTGGTGGGCACGGCGTTCGGTCAGTACCAGCGGCAGGCCGGCGAGGTCGGCGAGCGCGACCGTACCCGGTGAGGCGGCGACCGGGTGGCGGGCCGGCAGGGCCGCGACCAGCGGATCCTGCCACAGCGGCACGAAGCGCAGACCCTCCCGGCCCGCGCCGTCCGGCTCCCCCCGCACGAACGCCGCGTCCAGGTCGCGGTCGGCCACCCGGTCCAGCCGCTCCCCGGCGGGGGCCGCGATCAGCTCCAGGGTGAGGTGCGGGGCGAGGTCGGCGAGGGCTTCGATCACCCGGTCCAGGTGGGCACCCAGGCCCGTGCTGGCGCCCACCCGCAGGGTGCACGTCCGCGCGGCGGGCGGGCCTGCGACGACCGCCCTGGCCCGCGCCTCGGCGGCGAGTAGCGCCCGCGCCTCCGGCAGGAAGCGCTCCCCCGCGGCCGTGAGCCGCACCTGGTGCGCCGACCGGTCGAGCAGCTCGGCCCGCAGCTCCCGCTCCAGCAGGCCGATCTCCCGTCGTACCGCCGGCTGTTCGGTGCCCAGCAGGTCCGCCGCCCGGCCGAGGTGCATCTCCTGGGCGACCGTCACGAAACACCGCACCTGTCGCAGCTCCACGCCGCCCCCTTCCCGACCCGGCCGCCGCATCAGCCGGGCGGCGCCGTGCCGGCGCCGTGCCCTGCCGATCCGGAGGTCAATTCGATTGCCGCGGCATCCGCGGCCCCGCCATCATCCACCCATGATCGATGCCAGCGCACTCTCCGAGAAGCCGGTTCTGTCCGGTTCCCGCATCCGGCTCGCGCCGCTCTCCATACGGCACGCCGCCGCCTTTCACGCCACGACCCTGGATCCGGAGACCCGCAGGCTGACCGGCACCCACCGCCGGTTCACGCTGGAGGACATCCGGGCCTGGTGCTCGGGACGCGCGGACCAGAAGGACCGGCTGGACCTCGCCATCGAGGACCTGGAGACCGGCGACTACCTAGGCGACCTCGCGCTGCTCGGCGTCGACGCCGACAACGCCCATGGCGTGCTGCGCATCGCCCTCGTGCCGGGCGCCACCGACCGCGGCATCGGGACGGAGGCGATCCGGCTGCTCCTCGACCACGCCTTCGACCGTGTGCGGCTGCACCGCGTCCAGTTGGAGGTCTTCGCCTTCAACGACCGGGCCCGGCGCGCGTACGAGAGGTGCGGCTTCGAGGTGGAGGGCCGGATGCGCGAGGCGCTCGCGTGGGACGGCGAGTGGCACGACGTGCTGATGATGGCGGCGCTGAGCAGTGCGCGCCCGACCACGGGCGCCCGGTAGGCCGTCGGTGGCCCGCCCGGCGGCCTACGAGGTCGCCCCTGCGGGCTTCCTGGCGACCTGGCCGTAGCGGAGGTCGTGCCGGGCGTCCGGGGCGGTCATCCGCAGGACGCCGGCGGCCTCGTCCGCCACCGCGGCCTGTTCGGCGCGGGTGAGCGGATCGAACGGCTCGACGGTCAGCCGGGCGCTGTCGCCGGCGGTCTCGATCCGCCACAGGCCGCGGATGCCGCCGTCGACGAGCAGCACCCGGTAGGCGACGTTGCGATCCCAGGTGCGGCCCTGGTGTTCGGGCGCGAGGATCCGGGTGCGGTCGGCGTGCGAGAGGGCGACGTTGTCGAACTCCGGGAGGAAGCGCACCGGTGCCTCGGTGTCCGGGTCGGGCAGTGGCCCGTCGGGCACGTCGAAGAGTTCCACCCCGTGTTCGTCCCGGAAGGTACGCAACCGGGGCCGGAGCGGGTCGATCACCTCCCGCAGCCGGGTCAGCCCGCACCACACCTGCATGTCCTTGACCGAGGCGGGCCCGAACGCGGCCAGATAGCGCAGCAGAACCGCGGCCAGGGCCTCCTGCGGACCGGCCCCGGGCTCCTCGGCCGGGGTGTCCTTCCCGCCGGTGGCGGCCGCGTCCGGAGCTCCGGCCAGCCAGGCGTCGAGGGTGGTGTGCGCGGCCTGCCCGCTGCGTCCCCACAGGGCGCGCGGGGTGACCTGGACCAGCGGCAGCAGCTGGCGTGCGGCCATCGCCAGCGGCCAGCGGTCGTGGCCCGGCCACTCCTCCTGGAGCCGCTCCCCCAGTTCCTTGAAGGTCAGCGGCCGCTCCTCGACCAGGGCGCGGGCCGCCGCGGCGAGCCGGTCCAGGTCGACGCCGGTCAGCTGCTTGCCGAAGCTGCCGCGCAGCGTGCGGTCGTGCACGGGCCGGGTGAGCGGCCGCAGCAGCCGGGCGTCGCTGGCACTCACCAGATGGATGGTGGAGCGCATCACCGAGATGCGGACGGCCTGCCGGGTCTCCAGGAGGTCGGACAGCTCCTGTGGGCGGAAGCCGGCCAGCCGCGCGGCGAGTGCGTAGTACGGCGGCCTGGGCGACTGGGCCTGCAGTCCGAGCAGCCGCTCCACCGCGTCGAGCGCGGTCATGTCACTGCGGCGCAACAGGAGTTGACGTTCCAGAGTGGCACGGCCGAGGGCGCGGGCGGTGAGTGTGGGAGCGGTGCGCTGCGTCATGCGGACGACAGTACGGGCCCTCGCGGACAGAATCGGTCCGCAACGGCCCGGGTGTCCCGCGCGTTTCGCCCATGCCGGCCCCGGCCGGTTCGCGCACGGAGGGCCGGAGGGGCCCGGCGCGGCCACGCCGCGGGCCCGAACACCCAAGTGCACCGGCACAGGCTCCCGTTGAGGAGTCCGTGCCGGTGCACCAGGTGGCCGTTCCGTCCGGGGCCCGGAGGAGTCCCGGACGGTCAGGCCACCGACCCGATCCGCCCCACCGGACGGGCCGTGTCATGGTGGATGGGGGTGTGCGCGCCGGTGAGCGGCACGCCGGTGCCGCCGCGCCGGTTGGCGACGATCTCGGCGGCGATGGACAGCGCGGTCTCCTCAGGGGTGCGCGCGCCGAGGTCGAGACCGATGGGTGAGCGCAGCCGGTTCAGCTCGATCTCGCTGAGGCCGATGTCGCGCAGCCGCTCCAGGCGGTCGAGGTGGGTGCGGCGCGAGCCCATCGCACCGACGTAGGCGACCGGGAGCTTGAGTGCCCGCTCCAGCAGCGGCACGTCGAACTTCGCGTCGTGGGTCAGCACGCACAGCACCGTACGGGCGTCCAGGTCCTGGGAGTCCAGATAGCGGTGCGGCCAGTCCACGACGATCTCGTCGGCGTCCGGGAAGCGTTGTCCGGTGGCGAAGACCGGGCGGGCGTCGCAGACCGTGACGTGGTAATTGAGGAACTTGCCGACTTTGACGAGCGCCGAGGCGAAGTCGATGGCGCCGAACACGATCATCCGCGGGGCGGGGACGGAGCTTTCGACGAGGAGGAGCACCCGCGGCCCGCACTGCGTACCCCACTGCGCTCCGTCGGCGTTCTCCGCCGCGTCCTCGAAATCGACGCTGCCGATCTCGACGGTCGCGGTGCGTCCGGCGTCCAGCAGCGCGCGGGTGTGCCCGATGGCGGTGCGGTCGAGGGCGGGGTGGCCGCCCAGGGTGCCGGTGTGGCTGCCGTCGGGGCGGACGAGGAGAGCACGACCGAGGAGTTCGGCGGGCCCCTCGACGACTCGCGCGACCGCCGCCGCCTCCCCCTTGGCGGCAGCGGCCAGCGCGGCGGCGAGTGTTTCGGCAGTGCTGTCCACCGGTTCCCCCGCTCCGCCGTCGCCGGCGGCTGCGGGGGCACTCGTCCGTACCGGGGTGACGAGGATGTCGATGATTCCACCGCAGGTCAGGCCCACTGCGAAGGCATCCTCGTCGCTGTAGCCGAACCGCTCCAGCACCGGCTGCCCGGTCTGGAGCGCGTCCTGGCACAGTTCGTAGACCGCCCCTTCCACACAGCCGCCGGAGACCGACCCGATCGCCGTGCCGTCGGTGTCGACGGCGAGGGCGGCTCCGGGCTGGCGGGGCGCGCTTCCGTTGGTGGCCACCACGGTGGCCACCGCGAAGTCGCGTCCCTGCTCGACCCACCGGTGCAGCTCTTCGGCGATGTCCAGCATGTCGGTCTCCTTATGGGTGGTGGGGCGGGCAGGCCGTTACTTGACGCCCAGCCACTGCTCGATCGGGTTGAGCGAGAAGTAGACGAGGAAGATGAGGCTCAGCGCCCACATGAAGCCGCCGACCTCTCGCCACTTGCCCTGGGCCGTCTTGATGGCGGTGTAGGCGATGACGCCCGCGCCGACACCGGCGGTGATGTTGTACGTGAACGGCATCAGGGCCACGGTCAGGAAGACCGGGATGGACACCGATCGGTCGCTCCAGTCGACGTGCTTGGCGGCGCTCATCATCATCGAGCCGATGACGACGAGGGCGGCCGCGGCAACCTGCGCCGGCACGAGCTGGGTGAGTGGGGTGAAGAAGAGGCAGGCCGCGAAGAACAGGCCGGTGATGACCGACGACAGGCCCGTACGGGCGCCTTCGCCGACACCGCTCGCCGACTCGATGAACACGGTCTGACCGGACGAGCCGGTGACACCGCCGATCGCACCGCCCGCGCCGTCCACGAACAGCGCCTTGGACAGGCCCGGCATGCGGCCCTTGTCGTCGGCCAGCTTGGCCTCCGTGCCGACGCCGATGATGGTGGCCATGGCGTCGAAGAAACCGGCCAGCACCAGGGTGAAGACGATCATGCCGACGCCGAGGGCACCGATGGAGCCCCAGCCGCCGAACTCGACGTGTCCCAGGAGCCCGAAGTCGGGTGCCGAGACGGCGCTGCCGTGCAGCGCGGGGGCGGTGCCGCCCCAGTCCTTGTCCGTGAGCCCGCCGATCTTGCTGACGACGATGGACAGGACGGTGCCGGCGACGATGCCGATGAGGATGGCGCCGGGGACCTTGCGGGCCTGCATCATGAAGATGAGCAACAGGGTGACGCAGAAGAACAGGACGGGCCAGCCCACGAGTTGGCCGGTGGCGCCGAGCTGGACGGGGCCGCCTTCGCCCTTGCCGACGAAGCCGGCCTTCACCAGTCCGAGCAGGGCGACGAACATGCCGATGCCCATGGTGATGGCGTGCTTGAGCGCCAGCGGGATGGCATTCATGATCATCTCGCGGAGGCCGGTGACCACCAGGAGCATGATGACGACGCCGTACATCACACACATGCCCATGGCCTGCGGCCACGTCATGTTGGGGACGACCTGGGTCGTCAGGGCCGCCGAAACGTTCAGTCCGGCCGCCAGGGCGAGCGGAACCTTGCCGATGAAGCCCATCAGCAACGTACTGACCGCCGCGGCGAGCGCTGTCGCGGTCACCACCCCCGCGTGGGCGAGCGTGTTTTTCTCCACGTCGGGCGTCGAGAGGATCAGCGGATTGAGCAGGAGGATGTAGCACATCGCCATGAAGGTGGTGATGCCGCCGCGGACCTCGCGCGAGATCGACGATCCTCTGTCGGATATGTGGAAGTACCGGTCGAGCCAAGAGCGGCCGGCGGGCTGACGCGAGCCCTCACCCGCGTCTTCCGCCACCGTCTTCGGCTCAGTGGACTGCTGGGTCATGGTGCCTGACTCCCAAGGTTCATAGGGGCCCTCGCATCGGGTGCGAGATTTGGGACGAAACTTCGGCTGCACGACCCGGGGGACGGCCCGAGACGAACTGGGTACTGCTCAGGTGGTGCGAAGAGCAGCGACTGCGTGGTGCGAATACTGACTCCGGGCGGTGCGCGGAGGAGGACGGACAGGGACACCCCTGACACCCACCGCCCGGAGGTCTCAGGTGCCGGTGAGGTGCTCGGGGCGTACCGGCGTCTTGTTCAGCTCCAGCCCCGTCGCGTTCCGGATCGCCGCGAGGACGGCCGGGGTCGACGACAGGGTCGGGGCCTCGCCGATACCGCGGAGCCCGTACGGGGCGGCGTCGTCGGCGAGTTCGAGCACATCGACCGGGATGGTCGGGGTGTCGAGGATGGTGGGGATGAGGTAGTCCGTGAAGGAGGGGTTGCGCACCTTCGCGGTCTTGGGGTCGACGATGATCTCTTCCATGACCGCCACGCCCAGGCCCTGGGTGGTGCCACCCTGGATCTGGCCGACGACCGACAGCGGGTTGAGCGCCTTGCCGACGTCCTGGGCGCAGGCCAGCTCGATGACCTTGACCAGGCCGAGGCCGGTGTCCACCTCGACGACCGCGCGGTGCGCGGCGAAGGAGTACTGGACGTGGCCGTGGCCCTGACCCGTCTCCAGGTCGAACGCCTCGGTGGGGCGGTGGCGGAACTCCAGCTCCAGGTCGACGGCCTCGCCTTCGAGGACGTCCACCACATCGGCGAGGACCTCGCCGCCGTCGGTGACGACCTTGCCGCCCTCCAGCAGCAGTTCGGCGGTGGCCCACGCGGGGTGGTACGTGCCGAACTTGGTGCGGCCGATCTCCAGGACCTTCTCGCGCACCGCCTCGCAGGTGTTCTTCACCGCGCCGCCGGTCATGTACGTCTGCCGGGAGGCGGAGGTGGAGCCGGCGGAGCCGACCTGGGTGTCGGCGGGGTGGATGGTGACCTGCTCGACGCCCAGCTCCGTACGGGCGATCTGGGCGTGCACGGTGATACCGCCCTGGCCGACCTCCGCCATCGCGGTGTGCACGGTGGCGACCGGTACGCCGGCGACGACCTCCATCCGCACCCGGGCGGTGGAGTAGTCGTCGAAGCCCTCGGAGAAGCCGACGTTCTTGATGCCGACGGCGTAGCCGATCCCGCGGACGACGTCCTCGCCGTGCGTGGTGTTGGACAGGCCGCCCGGCAGGGCGCGGACGTCCGCGCTCTCACCGGCCGACAGCCACTGCTGCTCGGGGGGAAGCGGCATCGCCTTGACGCGGCGCAGGAGTTCGGCGACCGGAGCCGGCGACTCGACGGGCTGCCCTGTCGGCAGCAGGGTGCCCTGTTCCATGGCGTTGAGCTGGCGGAACGCGACCGGATCCATCTCCAGCTTCGCGGCGAGCTTGTCCATCTGCGCCTCGTAGGCGAAGCACGCCTGGACCGCGCCGAAGCCGCGCATCGCGCCGCAGGGCGGGTTGTTGGAGTAGAGCGCGATGGCCTCGATGTCGACGTCTTCGACGATGTAGGGGCCGACGCTCAGCGAGGAGGCGTTGCCGACGACGGCCGGGGAGGCGGACGCGTAGGCGCCGCCGTCCAGCACGATGCGGCACTTGAGGTGCGTGAGCTTGCCGTCCTTGGTGGCGCCGTGCTCGTACCAGAGCTTCGCCGGGTGCCGGTGGACGTGTCCGAAGAAGGACTCGAACCGGTTGTAGACGATCTTGACGGGCTTGCCGGTGCGCAGCGCCAGCAGGCAGGCGTGGATCTGCATCGACAGGTCCTCGCGGCCACCGAACGCGCCGCCGACGCCGGAGAGCGTCATGCGCACCTTCTCCTCGGGCAGGCCGAGGACGGGGGCGATCTGCCGCAGGTCGGAGTGCAGCCACTGGGTGGCGACGTAGAGGTCGACGCCGCCGTCCTCGCCGGGCACCGCGAGGCCGGACTCCGGGCCGAGGAACGCCTGGTCCTGCATGCCGAAGACGTACTCGCCGGTGACGATGACATCGGCGCGCTTGGCGGCCTCGTCGGCGTTGCCGCGGACGATGGGCTGGCGGTGCACGATGTTGGGGTGCGGTACGTGGCCCGCGTGGTGGTCGTCGCGGCCCTCGTGGAGCAGCGGCGCGCCCTCGGCGATGGCGGACGCCTCGTCGATGACGAGCGGCAGCTCGCGGTACTCGATCTTGATCTTGGCGGCCGCGCGACGGGCGGTCTCCGGGTGGTCGGCGGCGACCAGAGCCACCGGCTCACCGTGGTGACGGACCTTGCCGTGGGCGAGAACCGGCGTGTCCTGGATCTCCAGGCCGTAGTTCTTCACATCGGTGGGCAGGTCGTCGTAGGTGAGAACGGCGTAGACACCGGAGGTCGCGAGCGCCTCGGAGGTGTCGATCGAGACGATCTCGGCGTGCGCGACGGTGGAGCGGAGCGTGAAGCCCCACAGCATGTCCTCGTGCCACATGTCCGAGGAGTACGCGAACTCGCCGGTCACCTTGAGGGTGCCGTCGGGCCGCAGCGTCGACTCGCCGATGCCGGCCTTGGTCTTGCCGCCCTGCGTGAGGTTGGTGGGTGTGCGGGTCACTCCCATGGCGATCAGGCCCCCTGTCCGGTGGTCGCAGAGGCTGCACCCTCACCGCGGGCGGCTGCCAGCCGGACCGCGTCGAGGATCTTTTCGTAACCCGTGCAGCGGCACAGGTTGCCCGACAGCGCCTCACGGATGTCGGAGTCGGACGGGGAGTCGTTGCGCTCCAGCAGTTCGTCCGCGGCGACCAGCAGGCCCGGGGTGCAAAAACCGCACTGGACCGCGCCGGCGTCGATGAACGCCTGCTGGATCGGGGACAGTTCGACCTGCTCGCCGGTCTGGCTGTCGGCGGTGGCCGGGCGCGCCTGCCACTGCTTGGCCGCGTCGACGCTGGTGCCGCCACACGCGCCGGAGGCACAACCGCCTTGCTCGGCACGCTGCTTGGCGAAGTCCGCGAGGCCCTCGACGGTCACGACCTCGCGGCCCTCGACCTGGCCGGCGGCCACCAGACAGGAGCAGACCGGCACGCCGTCGAGACGGACCGTGCAGGATCCGCACTCGCCCTGCTCACAGGCGTTCTTGGAGCCCGGCAGGCCCATCCGCTCACGGAGGACGTACAGCAGGCTCTCGCCTTCCCAGACGTCGTCGGCCTCCTGCTTGCGGCCGTTGACGGTGAAGTTCACGCGCACTGTGCGCCTCCCTTGGTGCCATGGTCGTTACCGCGGTAGGACTCCCAGGTCCAGCCGAGGGTGCGGCGCGCCATGATGCCGACCGCGTGGCGGCGGTACTTGGCGCTGCCGCGCACGTCGTCGATCGGGTTGCAGGCGCCGCTCGCGAGCTGCGCGAACTGCTTGGCGACGGCCGGCGGGATCGTGTTGCCCGACTCCCAGAAGCCGCCCTCGTCCAGCGCCGCGGCGAGGAAGTCCTCGGCCTCGCGGGCCCGTACGGGGGTGGGGGCGGCGGAGCCGATGCCGGTCCGCACCGTGCGGGTCTCGGGGTGCAGCGCGATACCGAAGGCGCAGACCGCGATCACCATGGCGTTGCGGGTGCCGACCTTGGAGAACTGCTGGGGGCCGTCCGCCTTGGGCAAGTGCACCGCGCGGATCAGCTCGTCGGCCTCCATCGCGTTGCGCTTGACGCCCAGGTAGAAGTCGTCGATCGGGATCATGCGGACGCCGCGTACCGACTCGACCTCCACCTCGCCTCCGGAGGCGAGCAGCGCGGGGTGTGCGTCACCGGCCGGCGAGGCGGTACCGAGGTTGCCGCCCACGCCGCCGCGGTTGCGGATCTGCGGCGAGGCCACGGTGTGCGACGCGAGAGCCAGGCCCGGCAGCTCGGTCCGCAGGTTCTCCATGATCTGGGTGTAGGGAACCGAGGCACCCAGTCGTACGGTCTTCTCTCCGACCTCCCACTCGCTCAGATCACCGATGCGGTTCAGGTCGAGCAGGTACTCGGGGCGGCGGTGGTCGAAATTGATCTCGACCATCACGTCCGTGCCGCCCGCGATGGGCACAGCGGTGGGGTGCTCTGCCTTGGCGGCGAGCGCCTCCTCCCAGCTGGCGGGGCGAAGGAAGTCCATGGGTGGCCTCTTCTGCTTCTACGATTTCGAGTCGTTCGCTGCTCATGGTGAGGACTGCGGGCCCTCGTCGCCATGCAGCTGTTCATGTCTTGTTAACGCGGATGAGCCAAGTGAACGACGCCACAACCCGCCCGGTGCAGTCACCGAAACCATGAAGCGGTTGGCTGGCCAAGGTGCCCGTCTTGTAGATTCGAACGAAAGACGAGGCACCAAAACCTCGCGGCATTCCACCGGCAACACAAGACACGCAAAGAACGGCGGGCGAGGTCATGCGGCTCCGCGCACTCCTGGAAACCAACACCCTGGGCCTGCGGCTGCTCGGCGGCGAGGAAGAGCTGGACCGCACCGTACGTGGCGTGATGACCACCGACCTGCGCGATCCCAGCCGGTATCTCTCCGGTGGCGAGCTGGTCCTCACCGGCCTGGCCTGGCGGCGCGAGCCGGAGGACTCCGAGCGGTTCGTGCGCATCCTGGCCACCGCGGGCGTCGCCGGTCTCGCGGCGGGCGAGGCGGAACTCGGGTCGGTCCCCGACGACCTGGTGCAGGCGTGCCAACGGCACCGGCTGCCGCTGTTCTCCGTCGTCGAGGACGTGTCGTTCGCGTCCATCACGGAGTACGTGGTGCGGCAGGTCTCCAGCGAGCGCGCCGGCGACCTGGCCGCCGTGGTGGACCGCCACCGCCGCCTGATGACGTCGGGCCCCGCGGGCGGCGGTCCCGAGGTGGTCCTGGACCTCCTCGGCTCCGACCTGGATCTGCGGGCCTGGGTGCTCTCGCCCACCGGCCGGCAGATCGCCGGCTCGACGCTGGCCGACTCCGGACCCGAGCTGCCCGGCGAGCTGGCCGCCCGGCTCGCGGGCGAGCATCTGGCCGCCTCCCGCACCGGCCGCCGGGGCCCGCACCGCGTCACCCTGGGCGGCGCGACGTACTCGCTCTTCCCGATCCGCTACGACGGCCGGGATCTGCGCGAGACCCTGCTGTCGGACTGGCTGCTCGCCGTCGAGGCGGACGCCGGCGACTGGCCGGAGGAGCGCCTGGACCTGCTGCACGGCGTCACCCAGCTGATCGCCGTGGAGCGCGACCGGCGCGACGCGGCGCGCACGGTCCGCCGCCGGCTCGCGCAGGAGGTGCTCGAACTCGTCCAGACGGGTGCACCGCCCGCCGAGATCGCGGCCCGCCTGCGGGTGGCGGCCCCGGTGCTGCTGCCCGGCCTGGGCAGCGCGCCGCACTGGCAGATGGTGGTGGCGCGGGTGGAGTGGGAGAACGGCGACGTCCCCGGCGGGGCGGTGGCACAGACCCTGCTCGAAGAGGTGCTGGTCGACCCGGGGACCTTCGGCCCCGAGCCCTCGGACCGCATAGCGGTCGCGCACACCGGCGACGAGGCGGTGGCGCTGGTCCCGCTGCCCGCCGTACCGGACGACTCCGGAGCCCCCGAGGTGTCCGGGCTGCACGCCGACGACCTGCTCCGCGTCGTCCAGGAACCGCTCGGTCGCGGTCTCGCGGAGGACGGGCGGCTGACCATCGGCGTCAGCGCCTCGGTGCACTCCGCGGAGGGGCTGCGCGGAGCGCTGGAAGAGGCACGGCACGCCCGCCGGGTGGCCGCCGCCCGCCCGGGGCGGGTCTGCGCCGCCGGCCACGAGGAGCTGGCCTCGCACGTCCTGCTGCTGCCGTTCGTGCCCGACGACGTCCGCCGGGCGTTCACCGCGCGGCTGCTGGACCCGCTGCGCGACTACGACCGCAAGCATCGCGCCGAACTGATCCCCACGCTGGAGGCGTTCTTGGACAGCGACGGCTCCTGGACCCGCTGCGCCACCCGTCTGCACCTGCATGTGAACACCCTCCGCTATCGCGTCGGGCGTATCGAGCAGCTCACCGGCCGCGATCTGGCCCGCCTGGAGGACAAGCTCGACTTCTTCCTCGCCCTGCGGATGAGCTGACGACCGCCGGGCCGGGGAACACTCCTCCCCGGCCCGTGCCCGGGACGTTGGTCTCGCGCTGCCCCGTCGCCGGAAAGATCCCTCCCATGGTCTAAGGCGGGCGGGGCGGTTCGCGCCACGCCCGCTGCACGGTGTCCGTGACGTGACGTGCTGCCCGTGGCTCGCCCCGTCACCCGGCTGCGCGCCCCTGCGGATCCCGTGGGGACGGGAGGGTTCGTGCGGCGTGGGTGCTGATCCCGTCGCCGGGGGCGCGTGCGCCGGGTGCCCGACATGCGCTCCCTTCCATGAATGTCCGCCGGAGCCCACCGGTCCGTTGCCGCCATGCGGAGTAACTCGATCGGGCGGCATCCGCTCAACGCCGTTGCCTCCCACGGCGACCTCGCCCGGCCGTGGCACGGCCGATCAGGGCCCCCGTACCGGCCTCCACCGCCCCGCCGAAGATTGTGAATTCATTCACCCACCCCCTTGGCCCGGCGACGGAAATCGTGCTGAGATTCGCCCACTGCTTCCAGTTCCAGCTCAATGGCGCGCTCGGGGAGGGCAATGTGGCGGATACCGCCATGTCAGGTTCCGCGGATTCCGCGGACCCCATCAGGTCCGCGGAACCGCTTTCGATGCGGGCGGCATTTCCACCGGCGGTACCGGCAGCGAGAACGGTCGAGGGGGACGATCCCCTCGACCGCGCCGTTTGGCGGCTGCGGTCCCGCGGCTGTTGGGACGACGCGGCCGCGCTCCTGGAACCCCACTCCGTCCATCACGCCCCGTCCGCCCTGCGCCGCGCGGCCCTTCTCGTCGAGCGCTGCATGTTCACGGCGACCGGCTGGGCGGCGGCGGAGGACGCGCTGCGCACCGCCGAGGCGCTCGCCGGTGACGACGACGAGCGGGGCGGCGCGGCCTGTGAGCGCGGCCATCTCGCGTACGCCGCCACGGTCCTGGGCGCCCGCGACCGGGCAGACGAGGCGCGCTCGGCGCTCGGCAGGGCCGCCGCGCTGCTCGATCCGACCGCGCCCGGACGCCCGTTGCTGGACTTCCGCCGCGGACTGATGGCCGAGCACATCGCCGACAGCCCGGATTCGGCGCGCGCCGCCTACCGCCGTGCGCACGCGGGCGCCACCGCCCACAAGGACTCGCTGCTGCTGTCCTTCACCTGGCGTCATCTCGCCGGACTCGCCCTGCGTGACGGGGAGTTGACGGAGGCTCGGCACGGCTTCGCCGAGTCGCTGCGGATCCGCGAGGAGCTCGGCTTCCTCATCGGTACCGCGCCGGCGCTCGCGGCGCTGGCCGATGCCGTCGAGGAGGACGAGGCGGCCGGTCTGCGTGCCGAGGCGGCCCGGCTGTTCCGCCTCATGGGCGGCGTCCCCACCTGGCTCGCCGGGCAGCTCCCGCCGGTTCCGTGACGGAGAGCCCGGCAGGGGCGCACGACTGACGGGCGCGCGCCCCTGCCGGGCCTGTCAACCCCCCGTCGTCGGCCATGCCGGTTCCGACACGGATTGGCCGGAACCGGACGCCGCCCACGAGGTTTCGGCCGGAAGGCGGCACCGCGGGCGGCTGCCGTCGGGGCCCTTCCCCGCCCCGCGGCGGGGAACAGGGCGGGCAGCGACCCCATCAGCCGGTATCCCGTCGCCGGGACAGCCGCGGCACGACGGCCGGCGCCCCCCTCGGCGAGATCACCCGGCCGACGAACAGGGAGGTGGGACGGCCCCTGATTGACGCGGGGCGACGCGGCGGGCACCCGTCCCACGCGCCCCGAGAATGGCCGCAAGTCGCACTGTGAGGCGGTGGCGGGGCCTGGATGCTGGTCCGGGACCAGCCGGTTCCCCCCGTTGACAGAGCCTTTCAGGAGGCCCATTCGTGGCAGCAGGAGCGATCAACAAGACCGCTGGATCCGACTGGGGCAAGGCGGATTTCGAGGCGATCTACAACTGCCCTGATCCCCGGCGGTACTTCACCACTCTGCAACCCCTGGACTACCAGATTCCGCACCACGGCCAGGCGGTGTTCCGCACCGTCGCCGAGACGCTGCAGCGGTGCAGGGCCGACCGCGCACCGCTCGATGTCGTCGACCTCTGCTGCTCATACGGGGTCAACGCGGCGCTGCTCAACCACCGACTCTCGCTCGGCGATCTCTACGACCGGTACGCGGCGCACGGTCCCGGCGTGCCGCAGACCCGTCAACTCGCGCGTGAGGACGGTACGTTCTTCGCCACCAGGCGACGGCCGGGAGCCGCCCGGGTGATCGGCATCGACGCGGCGGAGCAGGCGGTCGAGTACGCACAGAAGGTCGGTCTGCTCGACCACGGCTTCGCGGAGAACCTCGAACACGACGAGCCGAGCGCGGCGCTGCGGCGGGCGCTGGCCGGCACCGACCTGATCACCGTCACCGGCGGCGTCGGCTACATCACCGCACGCACCTTCGCCCGGCTCTTCGACTGCGTGTCGTCACCGCCCTGGGTAGCGGCGTTCGTCCTGCGCACCGTGTCCTACCGGCCGGTCTCGGATCTGCTCGCCCGCGCGGGGCTGGTGACGGAGAAGTGCACCACGCGGACGTTCCGCCAGCGGCGGTTCGCCGACGACGGCGAGCGGCAGGCGGCCTTCACCGCGCTGGCCGGACACGGGCTGTCCACCGCCGGCAAGGAGGACGACGGTTTCTACCACGCGGAGCTGTATCTCTCCCGGCCCGCGGCCGATGCCGTGGCGGTCCCGCTGACG
This sequence comes from Streptomyces sp. NPDC048248, assembly GCF_043201875.1. Taxonomy (NCBI): domain Bacteria; kingdom Bacillati; phylum Actinomycetota; class Actinomycetes; order Kitasatosporales; family Streptomycetaceae; genus Streptomyces; species Streptomyces sp. NPDC048248. The sequence goes on along the minus strand of NZ_JBICZL010000006.1, from coordinate 492,546 downwards.
GAGCTGCTGCCCGGCTGAGCCGGGCCCCGCGACGGCCGGCGGGGCCGGTCAGTGCGGGTGGCGCGCCACCGAGAGGTGGGCGCGGGCGATGCGTTCGGCGACCGCGTACTCCTGGGTGATCAGGGCGTCCAGGAGCGCCGTGTGCTCGGAGGCGTCGGCGAGCAGATCCGCCGTGCGCAGCCGGGCCCCGCCGGCCGGCCACTGGGTGCGGCGCAGCAGGTCGTCGGTGACCTGCACCAGGTGACGGTTGCCGGTGAGCGAGACCAGCGCGTGGTGGAACACCTGGTCGGCCTCGGCGTAGCCGGCGCGGTCGCCGTGGGCGGCGGCCGTGACGCCCGCCGCGGCGAGCGGGCGCAGCTCCTCCCAGCGCTCGGGCGGCAGCGCCCTTGCCAGCCGGGCGATCGCCGGGACCTCCAGCATGGAGCGGACCTCCGCCAGCTCGGCGAGGTCGCGGGGGCTGCGTTCGCAGACCCGGAAGCCGCGGTTGGGCACGACCTCGACGGCGCCCTCGCCCGCGAGCTGCTGCATGGCTTCGCGGACGGGGGTCGCGGAGACGCCGTAGCGCTCGCCCAGGGCGGGGGCGGAGTAGAGCTCGCCGGGAGCCAGCTCGCCGCTGAGCAGGGCCTGGCGCAGCGCGGTCAGCACCTGGCCGCGGACGGAATGCCGCTGCGGCCGGGGGGCCTGCGTGGGCACCAGCGGCCCGGTGGCTGCGGCCGTCGACGACGGGCCGGGGACGACGGGGGCCGGGACGTCGCGTTCATGGACGGCGCGCTCGTGCACGACGTGATCGGCGTACGGCGCGGCGGTGCCGGCCGGTGCGGACAGCCACGCCCCTGTTCGCGGCTGCTGTTCCGCTGTGCCCTGCTCCATGGCGGTTCCTCCTGACGTCCCCAGCACCATAGGCGCCGACGGCGGCGGTTCACACCTCGGTGGACGTGGGTAAGACTTCCGGTAAGGTAAGGCTTACCTGCCAACGATCGCGATTCGGTGGTCTCCCGCATGACTCCTGCCCTCGCCGCCCCGCCCCTCGCGCAGCCCGTCGTCCAGCCCGTCGCCGGGGCCTACGCACGGCTGACCGAGGTGTTCCCCGGCCTGCGCATCACGGAGTGGGACGCGGCCCCGCCCAGCGGCGACGGCTGGGTGTGCGCGGCCGGCCTCGCGGCGGGCGGCGAGGCCCTGGACGCGTTCCTGGCCTGGGACGACGCACAGGTCCTGAAGGACTACGGACAGACCGCCCGGCCGGATGTCGTCGCGAGCTTCGCACTGCACCGCTACGCCTGGCCCGCCTGCCTGCTGATCACCATGCCGTGGTTCCTGCACCGCCGGGTCCCACGGCTGCCCGTGCAGGACGTGTCCTTCCAGCGCGAGCTGGGCCGCATGGCGGTGCGCGTTCGCTCCTTCGCGTGCCTTCCGGACGACCCGGCGGCGGCGCTGCCCGGCGCCCGGGTGGTCCCGGACGAGGAAGCGCTGCGCGCCGAGGTCCGGGAAGCGGTGGCCGAGCATCTTTCGCCGGTGCTGGACGGCTTCCGTCCGCGCCTGCGACGCGGCCCCCGCGCCCTGTGGGGGATGGCGACCGACGAGATTGTCGAGGGCCTGTGGTACCTCGGGCATCTGCTGGGCGAGGAGGCGCGCGCGGTGACCGAGGCCCGGCTCCTGCTGCCGGGGGCGACCGCGCCGTACGTCGGGGGTGCCGCGTTCCGCGAGCTGACCGGTCCGCGCGGCGAGGCACTGCCGACCCGGAACCGTGCCAGCTGCTGCATGTTCTACACCCTGCGCCCCGAGGACACCTGCGTCACCTGCCCCCGCACCTGCGATGGGGACCGGGTCAAGCGGCTCACGGAATCCGCCTGACGCACGCCACGCGACCGGCAAGGCGGCCCGGCGACAGCTTCCGCCGGCGACGGCTTGCCCCCAACCTGGCCCGAGCCTCGGGGGGTTCGCCGTACCCCGACCCGCCCCGGCGTACCCCCTGCCGCTACGATCGGCAGATATTTTGAACTCGTTCAAAAAAGGGGGGACCAGATCATGCCTGAGTCGACCACGACCGCGCCCCGCCGGGCCGAATCGCCCGCCGTCGCCCTGGGCCCCACCGCGCTTGTCCTCGGCGTGCTCTCCGCCGTAGGCGCGTGGGCGCCCGCGCTCACCCTCGGCGCCTTCCCTCTGGCGATCATCGCAGGGGGCCTCGCCGTCACCCTCGGCGCGGCGGGCATCCACTGCGCCCGCCGCGGCGCCGGCCGCCTGTGGACCGCCATCGCCGGAACCGCCTTCGGCGTCGTCGGACTCACCGGCGTCATCACCCTCGTCCTGGCCTTGAGCGTCCAGTAGCCGGACCGATGGTACGGAACGCCTCAACTCACCCTCGGGAAAGCAGAGTTGGTCGCTCGCCTGACCGACGTGCGGTGGTTCAGAGCCGGCGCTCGGCGTTTCGCTGCTCGGCCTTCCGGGGTGCTGTCATGTCGAGCAGGAGCATGGCGTCGTGGTCGGGGGTGCCGGGCTCGGCGGTGTAGGCGCCGAGGCGTTGGCCAGGTGTGCCTTCGAGGTGCATGCTCTGGGCGCTCAGGGTCAGGATGCCGACCTGGGGATGGTGGAAGGTCTTCTGTGTCTTCTTGCGCCCGACGACGTCGTAGCGCTCCCACAGCTTCGCGAAGTCGGGGCTCTTGAGGAGCAGTTCGCCGACGAGGTGGGTGAGGTCGGGGGCATCCGGGTTGGTGCCGGCCTCGGCGCGCAGACGGGCGACGCAACCGCGGACCTGGGTGTCCCAGTCGGGGAACAGCTCGCGTGCGGTGGGGTGGAGGAAGAGATAGCGGGCGAGGTTGCGCTGGGTGGCGGGCCAGTCGGCGAGCCCCGCGTACAGGGCCAGGCCGGCGGGGTTCCAGGCGAGCAGATCCATGCTGCGGCTGACGATGTAGGCCGGGTTCGGCCGCATCGCTTCCAACAGCAGCTTCAGGTGCGGGCGGACCGTCCGGCTGGGAGGGGGCGGCGGCTCGGGGGCGTAGCGGGCGGCACGCGCTGCGAGCTCGCGCAGGTGGTGGTGTTCGTCGTCGTCGAGGTGCAGGGCGCGGGCGAGCGCGTCGACGACGCCGGGGCTGGGCCGGGTTTCCTTGCCGCGTTCGAGGCGGGTGTAGTAGTCGATGCTGACCCCGGCGAGGGTGGCCAGCTCCTCGCGGCGCAGACCGGGGGTGCGGCGTACGCCGGGCCCGGGGGTGAGTCCGGCGCTCTCGGGACTGGTCTGCGTGCGGCGGGCGCGCAGGAAGCGTCCCAGTGCGTCTCCGCTCGTGTGCTGCTCGGGTGCCATAGGGCCAGTGTCGCTCCGCCGGCACCGGGGCGCCGTCAGCGAGAGGGGCCCTGTCACACCCCCGCTGGCCACGCCCCGGAACGACCCGGCCTGCCTATATGGCGCGGACGGCGGCACGGTGGACGACGTCGCCCTTTCCCTCCGTCGAGCAGGAGCACGCCCTCTCGTGTCCACCGCCCTCACCACAGCTGTCGCCGAAGCGGAACAGACCACCGCACCGCGCCGTCCCGGCGCCGGTGCGGCTCTCGGGGCCGCACTGCTGGGGTTCTTCGTCATCACGCTGGACGCCCTCGTGGTGAACGTCGCGCTGCCGTCGATCCAGGACGGTCTGGGTGCCGGCATCACGGGGCTGCAGTGGGTGGTCGATGGCTACACCCTGATGTTCGCGGCTCTCCTGCTCGCCGCGGGCTCACTGACGGACCGGCTCGGGGCCCGCCGCACCTTCGGTGTGGGCCTGGCCCTGTTCGTGGCCGCCTCAGCCGCCTGTGGCATGGCCCCGGGCCTCGGGGTGCTGGTCGCGGCACGGCTGGTGCAGGGCGCCGGTGCGGCGGTGATCGTGCCGTCGTCCCTGGCGCTGATCCGCACGACCTTCCCGGACGCGGGCACGCGGGCCAGGGCGGTCTCCGTCTGGGCGCTGGGCGGCTCCGTCGGCTCGGCGGCAGGGCCGGTCGCGGGCGGTGTGCTCAGTCAGGTCGACTGGCGACTGATCTTCTTCGTCAACCTGCCGGCCGGCTTGGTCGCTCTGCTCCTGCTCCTGCGCACCGACCGCTCGCCGCGCTCGAAGCGGGTGGCCTCGTTCGACTGGACGGGCCAGGTCTCGGCGGTCGTGGCGATGGGCGCGCTGACCTTCGCGGCGATCGAGGCCGGTGCCGACGGCCTCACCGCGCGGCAGGTGATCGTCTCGTTCGCGCTGGCCGTGGCCGCGGCCGTGGTGTTCATCGTGTCGCAGGCCCGAGGCCGACATCCCATGGTCGGGCTGGCGCTGCTGCGGGAGCGCACCATGGTGGTCTCGGCCGTGATCGGCTTCGCGCTCAATGTCGGCTTCTACGGCATGGTCTTCCTGCTCAGCCTCTCTCTGCAGCAGGCCAGGGGAATGTCCGCGCCGGCCACCGGGCTCGCCTTCGTACCGATGACCCTCCTGACCGCGTTCGTCAGCCCGACAGCAGCCTGGTTCGCCGCACGGTTCGGCCCCCGCATGCCGGTGATCACCGGCCAGGTGGCCATGACGACCGGGCTCGTCCTGCTGGCGCTCGTACCCGCCTCCGCGCCCGTGTGGCTGCTGATCGCCGCGATGGTTCCGGTCGGCGCGGGCGGTTCGCTGGCCGTCCCCGCCCTGACCTCCCTGCTGCTCGACCACGTGGCGGCCGAGCGGGCCGGTACGGCCGGCGGCGTGCTGAACACCTCCCGCCAGGTCGGCGGCGCGCTCGCGGTCGCGGTCTTCGGCGCGCTCATCGCCGACCGCCACCACCTGGCGACCGGGCTGGAGACCGGCCTGCTGATCGCCGCCTCGGTGGTCCTCCTCGCGACGACGGCGAGCTTTCTGCTGCGGCCCACCATCCGCACGTGAACCGGCAGCCCCCGGACACGTACGACGCCCGCGCGGCACTGCGGTTGCGGCGGGAGACAACGAACCAGGAAATGGTCGAAGAAGGGAGTCAAGTGCAATGAAGTACATCAAGCTGCGCGAACTGGAAGTTTCCCGGATCGGGCTGGGCGCGATGGGTATGTCCCACGGCTACACCGACTCCGGGACCGATGAGGCGGAGTCCATCCGCACCCTGCACCGGGCGCTGGAGCTGGGCGTCACACTCATCGATACCGCCGAGATCTACGGTCCCTACACCAACGAGGAGCTCCTCGGCCGGGCGTTGAAGGGCCGCCGCGACCAGGTGGTGCTGGCGACCAAGTTCGGCATGGTCTCGCACGCCGGCGCAGGCCCCTGGAATCTCGACAGCGCTCCGGCCAACATCCGCACGGCGGTCGAAGGCTCGCTCAAGCGGCTGGGTACCGACCACATCGACCTCTACTACCAACACCGCGTCGACCCCAGCACTCCCATCGAGGAGACGGCCGGCGCCGTGGGCGAGCTGGTCACCGAGGGGAAGGTCCGTGCGTTCGGCCTGTCCGAGGCCGGACCGGACACCATTCGCCGCGCACACGCCGTCCACCCGGTCACGGCCGTCCAGTCCGAGTACTCCCTGTGGACCCGGGGTCTGGAGGAGCGGGTGCTGCCGGTGCTGCGCGAGCTGAACATCGGCCTGGTGCCGTTCGCGCCGCTCGGGCACGGCTTCCTCACCGGCACGATCCGCTCCACCGACGACTTCAAGGAAGGCGACTTCCGGCACGGCAACCCGCGCTTCACCGGCGAGAACTTCCGGCGCAACCTGCGCCTCGCCGACGAGGTCCAGGCCCTCGCGGCCGAAGCCGGCGCCACCCCCGCCCAGGTCGCCCTCGCCTGGCTGCTGGCCCAGGGCGACGACATCGCGCCCATCCCCGGCACCAAACGCGTCCACCGCGTCGAGGAGAACACCGCCGCCGACGGCATCCGGCTGACCCCCGAGCAGATCGACAGGCTCGGCAGCCTGCCCCCGGCCGCCGGCGAGACCCACACGGAAGCGGGGCGGCGGATGCTCGAACGCTGACCGGCCACCACACCCGCACCCTGCGCACGTAAGGAAAGCCCATGCAGAACGTCACCCTGAACAACGGTGTCGAGATGCCGATCCTCGGATTCGGCGTGTACCAGATCCCGCCCGAGCAGACCGAACGGGCCGTCACCGACGCGCTCGCCGCCGGCTACCGGCTGCTCGACACGGCCGCCGCCTACGAGAACGAGGAGGCCGTCGGCCGCGCCATCAAGAGCAGCGGCATCCCGCGCGAGGAGCTGTTCGTCACCACCAAGCTGTGGGTCCAGGACGCGCCCGGCGAGGAGAACACCGAGCGCGCCTTCGCGGCCTCGCTGCGCAGGCTCGGCCTGGACTACCTCGACCTGTACCTGATGCATCAGCCGTACGGCGACGTGTACGGGCAGTGGCGTGCCATGCAGCACCTGTATCGCGAAGGCCGCGCCAAGGCGATCGGCGTGTCCAACTTCTACCCCGACCGGCTCCTCGACCTCGTCCTCAACAACGACATCACACCCGCGGTCAACCAGGTGGAGACCCACCCCTTCTTCCCACGCACGGCCGATCAGGAGCTCATGCGCGAGCACGGGGTCCAGATCCAGTCGTGGGGCGGCTTCGCCGAGGGCAGGAACAACCTGTTCACGAACCCGGTCCTGAGGGAGATCGGCGAGAAGCACGGCAAGTCCGTGGCGCAGGTCGTGCTGCGATGGCTCGTCCAGCGCGGCGTCGTCGCGATCCCGAAGTCCGTCCGCCCCGAACGGATGGCGGCGAACATCGACGTCTTCGACTTCGAGCTCACCGACGACCAGATGGCGTCCATCGCCACCCTGAACACGGGTGGCTCGCTGTTCTTCGACCACCGCGACCCGGAGATGGTCGGCTGGCTCAGCAAGCGACGCGTGGCGTGAACGACTGACCTGGTGCGGGCGCCCGCGCCGACACACCACGCCCCTGCTCCCGCGCGCGGGTGCCTTCGTCCTCACGGGCCGGGCACCCGCGTGGGGGGCTTCCTCCTCGCCGCCCTACGACGGCACCCGCCTCATGGATCAGGGGCTTCACCATGTCGCAGAATCAGACCAGCACCGAGATATCCGGGGGCGGTGCGCATCGCGATGCCGTTCGATCGCGCCGGGGAACCGGCTCATGACCGCGGACGGGCCCGGCTCCGGCTCCGGCTCCGGCTCCGGCTCCAGGAGGGGTGCTCCCGCCGTACCGGGGCGGCGCGCGCTCCTTCGTGGCGTGCTTCTCGGAGGAACTACCGTCCTGACAGGTTTCCGGACCACCGGCTGTTCCCCCTCGTCGCCGCGGGGCACGAACCCGTCGGCGCGTACCGACCGGCCCGCCTCGGCCGCCGAGCGCGGAAAGCGGGTCCTGCTGGCCTACTTCTCCCGGCCGGGTGAGAACTACCACTACGGCGTGCGCACGGATCTCCAGGTGGGAAACACCGAGGTCCTCGCCAGGATGATCAGCGAGCGCATGGAGTGCGACGTGCACCGCTTCGATGCCGCCGTCCCCTACCCGGACTCCTACGACGACGCGGTCGCGCGCAATGCCCGGGAACAGGAAGCCGATGCGCGGCCCGCCATCGCCAACCTGCCGTCGTCGATCGACCGTTACGACACAGTGCTGCTGGGCGGCCCCATCTGGAACGTCCGGGCACCCATGATCATGTCGACCTTCGCGGAGAAGTTCGACTGCCGCGGCAAGACGGTGTTTCCGTTCACGACGTATGCCATGAGCGGACTGGGCACGACCGAGCGGGACTACGCCGCGTCCTGCCCGGGCGCGACCGTGGGGGAAGGACTCGCGGTACGCGGCGAGAAGGTCCGGGAGGCCGACGCCGATGTCCGTTCCTGGCTACGGCGCATCGGCGCCCGCCAGGACTGAACCAACTCTCGTACGGACCGGCGGGACGGCGCCGCCCACCGGGCGGCACAGCAGCCCGGGCCGAAGCCGACGTTACCCGTGCAGTGCGGCGGCCCGGTGACGATCGGCGGCTGGGTTACCCGCCCACGCGCCGGATCTCGTATCCATACCCCTTGTCCACGTTCACGTCGAAATACATCACCGGACGATCTCCCCCCTCGCTAACGCTCAGCTGACCAACCGCTGAATCCGAAAAGGATCCCCCGGCCGCGAAGTTGAGCATCACGGCAGAGCTGGGGCTTCCGTGATCCATTTCCCAGTCTCCCTTCCCGGAAAGTGGCCCATTCCCCGGGGGAGGCTTGATGAAGCTGAAGACGATCGCGCTCCGGGGAATCCTGGACATCTCGAACCGCCCATTGGCATGGAACCGCACACGCCCCTCCCCGTCGCCGACCCACGAGCCGATAACTTCTCGCGTTCTCAATTTCTCATGACCGGTACCGCACCCCGCGGAACCGAGCAGCATGAAGCCGGCCCATGCGCAGATGGCGGCCTCGCGGAGAACCCGGCACTTCATTGCGACCTCATTCGTGGATCCACTCCGGGGGAGGCGACTGCGGCGGTACCCCATGGCCCGCGCACGCCTGCCCAGTTGCAGCATTTTCGAGCCGGGGCCAACCCCCGAGGAATCGAGGTCCTCCGCGGTCGTCTTCGCCCCCACGGCGCCGCCTGCGCGCCGTACCAGCGACCACCGGAAGCGACACCGGCAACACTGTGGTCAAGACGCCGGCCACGTCACATCGGTTCTTCGCGCAATGCGAATCCGACGCCCTCTCCCCCAAGTCATCGTCCCTTGAGCTGAGTTCATAAACCGCGCGTACCACCCCCGAGGCGCCGCCCGACACCGGCCGACAATCCACCGGACGCGGCGAGTCGGCACGGATTCTCCGCACCTGACGGGCGGTAAGGAAAGCCGGCATCAGGCGGCACGGGATTCGGACGCGGACCCGCGCTCGGTGCCGCACCCGAGCCCCGTCGTCACCCGTCAGGGTGATCTCTTTCGAACTCAACCTCCTGAGCAGGAACGGTAGTTCGACATGAACGCGCCCTCACCGCACCCCTTGGCATCCTCTTGTTCCGAATACCTCGGTTGGGACAGCGGCTTCCGTCAGGATGTCGCGCGAAACCGCGTACGCGAGGCAAGGGATCCCAGAATGATGATGACCGACATATCGCTGGACTGGCTGATTCCGGCAGTCCTGATGCTCGCCGGGGTCCTGGGGGCCGTGGCGCTGGTCGTGCGCGGCAAACGCGCGGCGGCCCGGTCCGGTGGCGAGGACTCCTGGGAGCGCAGCGAGGAGCGCCGGCGGCGCAAGGAGGCCGTCTTCGCTTCGGCCTCGTATCTGCTGCTGTTCTGCTGTGCGGCGGTTGCCGCCGCACTGTCCTTCCACGGCCTGGTGGGCTTCGGGGTCCAGAACCTCAACCTCTCCGGAGGCTGGGAGTACCTGGTGCCCTTCGGCCTCGACGGTGCCGCGATGTTCTGCTCCGTGCTCGCGGTGCGCGAGGCCAGCCACGGCGACGCGGCACTCGGCTCCCGCATGCTGGTGTGGACGTTCGCCGGTGCCGCGGCGTGGTTCAACTGGGTGCACGCACCCCGGGGCCTGGACCACGCGGGCGCGCCGCAGTTCTTCGCCGGGATGTCGCTGTCGGCCGCTGTCCTCTTCGACCGGGCGCTGAAGCAGACCCGCCGGGCGGCGCTGCGTGAACAGGGCCTGGTGCCCCGCCCGTTGCCGCAGATCCGGATCGTGCGCTGGCTGCGCGCTCCCCGCGAGACCTTCGCGGCGTGGTCGCTGATGCTGCTCGAGGGCGTGCGGACACTGGACGAGGCCGTCGAGGAGGTGCGGGAGGACCGCCGGGAGAAGGAGCAGAACCGTCACCGCAGGCGCGAGCAGGGCAAGCTCGACCGGGCCCGGATCAAGGCCATCAACCGGCAGCACCGCTCCTGGGGCATCGGCCGGGGCGGCGGCAGGCTGGCGGTGACGCAGGGCACCACGGCTGGGGAGATGGCCGGTCAGGACTCGGCCATAGCCGGGCACCAGCCGCTTTCCGCAGGGGAACTGCCGGTGCGCTCCCGCCCGGCCCTCAAGGCCGTGTCCGCCGCTGAGGCCGCCGCGAACGCGGCAGCGGCCGAGTCCCGGTTGACCGTGGACCTCACCGCCGAGGACGACACCCAGACCCTGCCCCGGCTGGACTCCCTGGAGGAGAAACTCGCCCAGATCGAACGGCAATTCGGCTAGGCGGTGACCACATTCCGTCCCGCCCGCGCCATCCCTGGTGGCGGACCGTGCCGGCCGGCACACCCCGACGCCCGTCAGGCCGGTCCGCCGCCCAGCTCGAACCACACGCTCTTGCCGACGCCGTGGGACCGTATGCCCCACGCGTCGGCCAAGGAGCGCACCAGCATCAGGCCCCTGCCGGAGGTGCCGTCAGTGGTCGGCGCCCGGGGTTCGGGGCGGCGGGAGACGAAGTCTCGCACCTCCACCCGCAGCCGGTCGGTGAGTGTGGCGGTGACGACGGCGCCGCCCTTGGCGTGCACCAGCGCGTTGGTGACGAGTTCGCTGGTGAGGAGCGTCGCGACCTCCTCCAGTTCGCCGCTGCCCGGTGGCGCCCAGCGGCTGAGCAGCTGCCGCAGCTCCTGGCGCACCTCGCCGACCGCGCGCAGGTCCGCGGGCCGCACCTTGCGTTCCAGGGTCCGCGGAGGGGGCGCGGATAACGCCCCTCGCCGGCTCCGGTCTGCCGTTTCGTGTCGTCTGTCCCGTTCCTCGCGCCGCACAGGCTGACGCATTCTCTCCCCCGCCCCGAACGAACCATCGGCGCTCTTCCTCGAACAGCCTCACGGTCATGCATGCCCAACGGGCCGGGCGCCATGCTTCGGCGTCCGCCCGGGCGGGGGCACGGCTTCCGCGCGCCGGGTGGGCCGACCCGGCCGCCAGTGGGTATGCCTGGCGGTGACACGCCTGGGACGTGTTCCGTACGAGCGTGAGGAGCAGCTGTGCACGACGACCGACTGCTGGTGGAGGGGCGCCTGGAGCGGGCGCTGGGGCAGTTCATCAGGCCCGCGCAGTACGCGGCGCGGGTCCCGCTGCGCCTCACCGCATGGCATGTGCCGGGCGAGCCGGTGCCGGTGCGGGAGGCGTTGCAGGCCGCGTACGAGCCGTTCGCCCCCGGCGACGCATGGGGCCCGCCCTGGTCGACGAGCTGGTTCCGGCTGGCGGGTGAGGTGCCGCAGGAGTGGGCGGGGCTGCGGGTGGAGGCCGTCCTCGACCCCGGGTTCAGCGGCGACGGGCCGGGCTTCCAGGCGGAGGGGCTGGTCCACGACGCCGACGGCGTCCCCCTCAAGGGCATCCATCCGCGCAACCGGCACGTCCCCGTCGGCGCCCCGGCGCGCGGCGGTGAGGAAGTGCGCCTGCTCCTGGAGGCTGCCGCGAACCCCGCGGTGCTGCGGGACTTCCGGCCCACCTCGCTCGGCGACGTCACCACCGCCCCGGGCCGGCCGCTGTACCGCTTCGCCTCGGCGGATCTGGCCGTGCTCGACGAGACCGTCTGGCAGCTGGTCCTCGACGTCGAGGTGCTCTCCGAGCTGATGCACGAACTGCCCGCCGACCGGCCGCGGCGGCACGAGATCCTGCGGGCGCTGGAGAACATGCTCGACGCGCTGGACCTGCACGACGTCTCCGGGACGGCGGCCGCGGGACGGGCCGAGCTCACCGAGGTGCTGAGCCGTCCGGCCTGCGCGAGCGCGCACCGGGTGTCGGCCGCCGGACACGCCCATATCGACTCGGCCTGGCTGTGGCCGCTGCGGGAGACCGTGCGCAAGGCGTCCCGGACATTCGCCAATGTCACGCAACTCGCCAAGGAATACCCGGAGTTGGTGTTCGCGTGCTCGCAGGCACAGCAGTACGCGTGGGTCAGGGACAACCAGCCGCACATCTGGGAGCGCATCAAGGAAGCAGTGCGCGCGGGGAACTGGGCGCCGGTCGGCTCGATGTGGGTGGAGTCGGACGCCAACATGCCCGGAGGTGAGGCGCTGGCGCGACAGATCGTGCACGGCAAGCGCTTCTTCCTGGAGGAGCTGGGGGTGGAGACCGAGGAGATCTGGCTGCCGGACTCGTTCGGCTACACGGCGGCGTTCCCGCAGCTGGCGCGGCTGGCCGGGGTGAAGTGGTTCCTGACCCAGAAGCTGTCGTGGAACCAGACCGACAAGATGCCGCACCACACCTTCTGGTGGGAGGGCATCGACGGCACCCGTGTCTTCACGCACTTCCCGCCGGTCGACACCTACAACTCCCAGTTCCACGCCCGCGAACTCGCCCACGCGGAGCGGAACTTCGCCGACAAGGGGCGCGCGACCAGCTCGCTGGTGCCGTTCGGCTGGGGCGACGGCGGGGGCGGTCCGACCCGCGAGATGCTGGAGCGTGCCCGGCGGCTGCGCTCCCTGGAGGGCTCGCCCACGGTCACGATCGAGCCGCCGTCCCGGTTCTTCGCGGCGGCCCACGAGGAGTACGGGGCGGCCGCGCCGGTCTGGTCGGGGGAGCTCTACCTGCAGTTCCACCGCGGCACGTACACCTCGCAGGCGAAGACCAAGCAGGGCAACAGGCGCTGTGAACACCTGCTGCGCGAGGCGGAGTTGTGGGCGGCGACGGCCGCAGTGCGGGCCGGCGACACGGGGACGTACGCCTACCCGTACGACGCGCTGGACCGCTTGTGGAAGACCGTCCTGCTGCATCAGTTCCACGACATCCTCCCCGGCTCGTCCATCGCCTGGGTCCATCGGGAGGCCCGCGCCACGTACGCCGCCGTCGAGGCGGAGCTGACCGCGCTGACCGACGCCGCCCTCGCGGCGCTGGGGGCGGCCGGTGAGCCGGCGGACGCCGCGGAGGGCCTGACGCTCTTCAACGCCTCGCCGTACGCGCGGGACGAGGTCGTCGAGGTGCCGGCGCCGGGCGGGCACACCGCCGTCGCGGTTCACGTGCCCGCCCTCGGTGCGGCTGTCGTCGGCGCCGTGGCGAACGGCCACGCGCCGCCGCCCGTGCGCGCGAAGAGCGACGGCGGCGCCTTCACCCTCGACAACGGCCTGCTGCGGCTGCACGTCGACTCCGACGGACTGCTGACGTCCGTCCGCGACCTCACCGTGGGGCGCGAGGTGCTGGCGCCGGGCGCACGGGGCAATCTCCTCCAGCTCCACCCCGACCACCCCAACAAGTACGACGCCTGGGACCTCGACCGGCACTACCGCAACCGGCACACTGATCTGACCGGCGCCGAGTCCGTCGAGCTGGTGACGCCAGGACCGCTGTCCGCCACGGTGCGGGTGACCAGGGCGTTCGGCGCCTCCCGGGTCACCCAGGAGTTGACGCTGCGGGCCGGCTCGCGGCGCGTCGACATCACCACCGACATCGACTGGCACGAGTCGGAGAAGGTGCTCAAGGCCGCCTTCCCGCTGGATGTACACGCCGAACGGTCCACGGCGGAGGTGCAGTTCGGGCATGTGCACCGTCCCACGCACGCCAACACCAGCTGGGACGCTGCCCGGTTCGAGATCTGCGCGCACCGCTGGCTGCGGGTCGCCGAGCCGGGCTACGGCGTCGCGCTGCTCAACGACTCGACGTACGGCCACGACGTCACCCGGGCGCCCCACGACCAGGGCCTGGGCACAACGGTCCGGCTGACGCTGCTGCGCGCCCCGCACAGCCCCGACCCGGAGACCGACCAGGGCACGCACCGGTTCACCTACGCGCTGCTGCCCGGCGCCGAGGTCGGCGACGCGGTCGCCGAGGGCCTGGCCCTCAACCTTCCCCTCCGGGCCGCCGCCATGGGGCCCACCTCCCCGACAGCTCCGCTCCCGGCGCCGGATCCGCTGATCCGCTTCGACCATCCGGCGATCACCGTCGAGTCGGTCAAGTTGGCCGAGGACCGCAGCGGCGACGTGGTGGTACGCGTCTACGAATCCCGTGGGGGCCGCGCCACCGGCACCCTCTCCCCCGGTTTCGCGGTCGAGCAGGTCACCGTCACCGATCTGCTGGAGCGGCCACTGCACGAGGAGGCAGAAGGGCCGACCTCCGACGTGACGGTGGAGCTGCGGCCGTTCCAGATCCTGACGCTGCGGCTGCGTCCACAGCATCGGTAGTACATCTGTGCATGACTGAGCGTCACATCCGCGGAATATTACGTAGGTTGGAACGGGCCATTTGAAGCATGCGGCCGACCCCGCCGTCCAGCACCATCTTGCCCGCCGAGAGCGCGAAGCCGGACACCATCTCCGCGCTGATCTTCGGCGGGATGGACAGGGCGTTGGGGTCGGTGACGATGTCGACCAGCGCCGGGCCCTTGTGCTTGAACGCATCGCGCAGCGCCCCGCGCACCTGCTTGGGCTTCTCCACCCGCACACCGTGCGCCCCGGCCGCGCGGGCGATGGCCGCGAAGTCCGGGTTGTGGTTGGTGGTGCCGTACGAGGGCAGTCCGGACACCAGCATCTCCAGCTCCACCATGCCCAGCGAGGAGTTGTTGAACAGCACCACCTTCACCGGCAGGTCGTACTGCACCAGGGTGAGGAAGTCGCCCATCAGCATGGAGAATCCACCGTCGCCCGACAGGGAGACGACCTGCCGCCCCCGGTCGAGGAACTGTGCGCCGATCGCCTGGGGCAGTGCGTTGGCCATCGAGCCGTGGCTGAAGGAGCCGATCACCCGCCGCCGGCCGTTGGGGGTGAGATAGCGGGCGGCCCAGACATTGCACATGCCTGTGTCGACCGTGAAGATCGCGTCGTCCGCGGCCTCCTCATCCAGGAGCGAGGCGACGTATTCGGGGTGGATGGGGACGTGCTTGTCGACCTTGCGGGTGTAGGCGCTGACCACACCCTCCAGCGCGTCGGCGTGCTTCTTCAGCATCCGGTCGAGGAACTTGCGGTCGGGTTTGGGCCGCACCTTCGGCGTCAGGGAGCGCAGCGTCTCGCGGACGTCGCCCCAGACGGCGAGGTCGAGCTTGGTGCGGCGGCCCAGGTGCTCGGGCCGGACGTCGACCTGGACGATGGTCACGTCGTCGGGCAGGAACGCGTTGTACGGGAAGTCCGTGCCGAGCAGGAGAAGCAGATCGCACTCGTGGGTGGCCTCGTAGGCCGCGCCGTAGCCGAGCAGCCCGCTCATCCCGACGTCGTACGGGTTGTCGTACTGGATCCACTCCTTGCCGCGCAGCGCGTGCCCGACCGGGGACTTCACCCGCTCCGCGAACTCCATCACCTCGGCGTGCGCGCCCGCCGTGCCGCTGCCGCAGAACAGCGTGACCTTGTCCGCCGCGTCGATCATGCGGGCCAGCTCGTCGATCTCGGCGTCCCCCGGGCGCACCGACGGGCGCGAGGTGACCATCGCGTGCTCGACGGGCCGTTCGGGGGCCTGCTCCCCGGCGATGTCTCCGGGGAGAGAGACGACGGCGACTCCGCTCTGCCCGACGGCGTGCTGGATCGCCGTCTGCAGCACCCGCGGCATCTGTTTGGTGCTGGAGATCAGCTCGCTGTAGTGACTGCACTCGGTGAACAGCCGGTCGGGGTGCGTCTCCTGGAAGAAGGTGGTGCCGATCTCGCTGGAGGGGATGTGCGAGGCGAGGGCGAGGACCGGCGCCATCGAGCGGTGCGCGTCGTAGAGGCCGTTGATGAGGTGGAGGTTCCCGGGGCCGCAGGAGCCGGCGCAGGCCGCGAGCTTGCCGGTGAGCTGTGCTTCCGCCCCGGCCGCGAAGGCCGCGACCTCTTCGTGCCTGACCTGGATCCAGTCGATCGCGCGGTTGCGGCGGATGGCATCCACCACGGGGTTCAGGCTGTCGCCGACGACACCGTAGAGCCGCTGCACCCCCGCGCGCACCAGGATGTCCACGAACTGCTCGGCAACGGTCTGCTTCGCCATGTCGCTGTCGCTCCTCAAGTGGCGGACGGGGGAAGACGCACGGGCGCGCGCCGGCGGGCGTACCGGCGGGTGGCGTACCGGGGCACGGGCTCACCTGCCTCCCATGAACCCACGCGCGGCCCGGCTCCGCCTCCGGTGTCCCCCGTGCGGCGGATCTTCCTGGCGGACGACGGCCTTTGCGGACACCTAGGGGATCTCCCAGACCCCCACCGCGGTCCGATCCTTCGTGTGCCCCTCGACCGGGAACTGCATATCGCCGAGGAAGGCGGCCGGACCGGGGGGCCGGCCGTCCCGCCACTCCGTGGCCAGCCGGGCGGCCCACGAAGGTTCCGCTGCCAGCGGCTCCGCCATTCCGGCACTGCAGAGCAGCAGGGTGTCCCCCGGCAGGGCCGTGCACGCCCGGAAGAGGAAGGGAGCCGGTCGCGCCGCGGCCTCGGACGCGTAGGAGCCGCCCTGCCCGTTCCCGTACTGCCGGGGGCCTTGGCCCGGCGGCGCGTCGAACGCGTCGGCGTCCGTCGCGACAGGCTCCAGATCTTGCCAGGCGCCGTCGCGCAGCCGGAACAGCCCGCCCCCGCCGACGCCGAAGAACACCCGGGTGCCGCACTCGGGGTCGGCCGGCAGCAGCAGGCAGCGCAGCGCGGCGGTGTACTCCTCCGGCTCCGCGCCCAGCTCGGTCGCCCGGCCTCGCAGCTTGCCGTAGCTGCGGTCGGTGAGCCGCTGGAGACCGGACTTCAGGGCATCGCGGTGGTCGGTACGGATGTCGTCGGACAGACGGGTGTGGCTGCGGCCGACGGCGCCGCCGATCCAGGCGCAGGCGTCGCGGGCGGCGCGGTGCGAGCCGTCGATGTCCGGGCGGCCCGAGGCCATGGCGACGAGGATCAGGGCGTGCCGTCCGGTGCCGAAGCGGGCGGTGAGCAGGGCATCGCGCCGGGGGGCGCCTCGATAACGGCCCTCCTCCCCGCGCTGCGAGACGGCCCGGAGGGTCAGCGCGCCGTAGCGGGCGCCGTCGAGCGCGGTGTCGGGCACCAGCTCGTCGAGCGCGGCGGGGTCGGCGGCGGGCAGGGTGAGGGGGTCGGGGTCGTATGCGGGCGCCCGGTCGCGGGTGGGGCGGTCTGCGGGCGCCGATGACGGCCGTGTCGACGGCCCCGGTTCATGCGAGGGCGGCTTCCCGACTCCAGGCCCCGACAACGGACCTGCCGACGGCCCCGGCTCAGACGGGGCCGGCTCAGGCGGGGCCGGATTGCGGGCTGCGGGTCCCGGTGTCGGTGTGTCGGGTGGAGTGTCCTTCGGGGCGTCGTACGAGTCGGCAGCTGCGGGGGCCGAGGGCGTCGGCGGCGCCGTGGGCGGTGGCGCGTTCCCGCGCGAGCCCGGACCGGTGGATTGCAGCGGAATCGGGGCCGAGGGGCGAGGGGGGCGCGGCGTCGAGCCCCGCCGGGGCGGCTCCCAGGGTCTGGGCTCCCATGCGGTCGGCTCCCAGGGCTTGCGCTCCCCGGACCCGGGCGCCGCGGTGGCCCGGGGCGCCGGGTTCCGCTCTGCGGATTGCTGCCGCGCCGGTCTCGGACCCGCCGGGCTTCCCGCATCGGCCTGACCTGCGGGGTCCGGGGGCGCCACGAGACCACCCGGGTCCGCCAGGTCCGCCGGGCCTCCGAGGTCTGTCCGGTCCTCCAGTTCCTCGGGGACCGCCAGCTCCTCCAGGGTGGCCGGGGCCAGTTGGTCCGCGCGCTCCTCCTGTTCCACCGGCCCCTTGGAATCCGTCGGTGAGGAACCCACCGTCCGCAGCGCGGAGTTGACCCGGTCTTCGAGGGAGTCGGGAGCCGCGGACGGCCCGGTGTCCCGCGCCCGGCCCCCTCTCCCCCCGCCGTCGTCGTCTTCGTCGCCGTACAACCGCCGCCACCAGTCGTCCTCGTGGCCGCGTGGTGCCCCCTGCTGGTTCATGGACCGTATTGTCCATGGATGGGCGCTGCGTCAACAGGGCGCGAAAGAGCAGCACCGACCGGCGGACCGACCCGCACGACTGCTCAGTCGGGCTCCCCATGCCGACGGAGAACGGGAACGGCGTCTCTAAGTCCCGTGCAGTGGATGTGAGTTATCGAGAATCCCCGATCGCGCCCGCCGAGGCCACTCACGAGCGCGGAGCGGATCCGCGCGGACGTCGTCCGCGCGGGTCCGTCGACGGGACCTCAGTCGAGGTCCTCCGCGTAGTCGGTCGTCGTGCATCCCTCGACGGCGCCGTCCTCGGCCGTACTGCCCTCCGGCGCCGTGAAGTTCGGGGTGCAATTGAGGAACAGCAGACCGGCGTCGAGGAGGGAGCGCCGCTGGTCGTCGCTGCTCGGGTCCACGGCGAAGTCGTCGCCGACCATGAGGTCGTCCTGTTCGTCCTCGTCCGCCTTGACGGCGGTCTGGAACGCCTCCATGTCCTCGACGCTGAGGAAGTCGACGTCACCGTCGCCACCCGCCGGATCCTCGCACTCACCGCCGCCGTTGACGCCCGTGAGACCCATCGCCCGCACCTGCTGCACCTCCCGGGGCGAGGCGATGTCGATGCCCTCGCAGCCGAGCGCTGATTGCAGGAGTTCCCCGGCCTCCTGGGACGAACCCGCGGAGGGCAGACCGCCGCAGGCGGAAACCGATGCCAGGGCGAGAAGGGTTCCGACGGTGGCAAGTGATCGGTGGAAACGCATGACGTTCCTTCGCAGATGTGGCTTTGAGCCGAGCGCGCCGACCGGATGCGGCGGCGCCTCGGCCGCGGGGTGGAGCGGGCCCGGCTGCTCGCCGGCCGCTCTCCCCCGTTCCCCCGCCAAGTTGAATTGACCGGGACATGGTAAGCGGGAATCGCAGGTCAGGAAGCCAGGTCACGCGACCCGGGGCGTTCGGGCACCGCCGGGGCCGACGCGGTAGCAGGTCCCGAGGGGCGCGACGGCTTTCCGTCCGGCAGGCTTGGGCCATGAGGGAACGCAGCGTGCGAGCCGGGAGCGGCGGCACGCTGCACCGGGCGCGTTCCACGGCCCACGGCTGCGAGCGCGCGTCCGCCGAACGGAGTGAGGCCGGCGCATGAGCGTGTGGCAGTTGGTCGCGGTCGGCCTGGTCATGCTGCTCGGTCTGTTCGGGGTGCTGATACCGGGCATCCCCGGGCCGCTGATCGTATGGGCGGGTGTCCTGTGGTGGGCGCTGACCGAGCAGGCCTCCGCCGCCTGGACGGTCCTGATCGCCGCGACCGTCGTCCTGCTCCTCAACCAGGCCCTCAAGTGGCTGCTGCCCGCGCGTGACCTGCGCACCGCCGGAGCGCCCTACCGCACCCTCTTCCTCGCCGGGGTCGCCGGCATCGTGGGCTTCTTCGTCCTCCCGGTGCTGGGGTGCGTGCTGGGCGGTGTGGGCGGGCTCTACGCCCTGGAGCGCATCCGGCTGGGCAGCCACGGCGACGCGTGGTCCTCCACCCGAACGGTCATGCGCACCATCGGCCTGAGTGTGCTGCTGGAACTGTTCGCCTGCCTGCTGATCTTCGGCGCCTGGATGGGTGTCGTGTTCGCGGGCTGAGCGAGCCGGCGCGCGACCACCGATGCCTCAGCGGGACCACGCACCTCACCCACGACTACCGTGCAGCCCGGTCAGCCTGCCGGTGCCCCCACGGGCGCGAACGCCGACAGATCCGCTTGGGGAAATTCCCCGTCCGGCAGGAGCCCGGCGCGCCACAGGTGGTGCAGGGCGTACGCGCCCCACGGCCGCCATCCTGCGCCCGACGTCGCCTCTTCCGGCCTCGCCGCCTCTGCGGCAGGCACGTCCGGGTCTCCGAGCGCGCGCATCCGGATGGCGGCCGCCGACCGGTGCCCGACGCCGGGCAGCTCGGCGAGTGCCCGCTCGGCGGCGTCGCGGTCCGCCCCCGCGTCCAGCACGATCGTCCCGTCGGCGAGCGCGGCGCACAGTGCGCGCACCGGCTCCGCCACCTCCGCACCGGTGAGGTCGCCGGGTGCAGGGAAGAGGTGGGTGAGTCCGCCGTCCGGCGCGTCCAGCGGCTTGCCGTAGGCCCGCACCAGCTCGGCGGTACGCTCCGGCGGCCACCCGAGCACGGTCCGCACGGCCAGTTCTTCGGGATCCGCGGCACCGGGCGACCGCAGCCCCGGACGCCCGGCGACCAGCGGCCCGAGGAGCGGATCCGCCCCCAGCCGCTCGGCGACCGCGTAAGGGTCGGCGTCCAGGTCGAACAGCCTGCGCAGGCGCTGCACCGCGGTGGACAGGTCCCGCAGGTCGGTCAGCCGCAGCCGGCACTCCAGCCAGCCGCCGTCCGCGCCCCGCTCGGCCGGGCAGACCAGCCCGGCCGGCGGCCTGCGCCGCTGCGGCGCCCCCGCGTGCTCGTCGACCTCGGCGATCCCGCTGCCGTAGGCGAGCCGCAGCGTACGGCGGTAGGTGCGGCTACCGCGTGCCCCGTCGGTTTCCTCGACGCCGGGCACGGCACGGACCTGCAGGAAGTCGAATACTTCGGCCGCGGCGTACGGGCCCCGGTAGGCGAGCCGCAGGGCGATCCCGCCCCCCGCGGGCTGCCCCGCTTCGCCACTCTCGGTCCGCCGGGCGTGCCGCCGCCCGACGCCGGCACGGCCGGCCGCCGCCGCCCGCAGTTCGCTGGGCGTGCCCGCGTAGATCTCCCGCATGGTGTCGTTGAACTGCCGGATGCTGGCGAACCCGGCGGCGAACGCGAGCTCGGTGACGGGCAGCGCCGTGGTCTGCAGCAACAGCCGCGCGGTGTGCGCACGCCGGGCGCGTGCCAGGGCCACCGGGCCGGCGCCGAGCTCCGCGGTCAGCTGCCGCTGCACCTGGCGGGCGCTGTATCCCAGCCGCCGGGCGAGCCCACCGACTCCCTCCCGGTCGACCACGCCGTCCCCGATGAAGCGCATGGCCCGGCCCACCAGGTCGGCGCGGACGTTCCACTCCGCGGAGCCCGGGACGGCGTCCGGACGGCAGCGCCTGCACGCCCGGAAGCCGGCGCCCTGCGCCGCGGCGGCCGACGGGAAGAAGCGCACATTGACCCGCTTCGGGGTGACCGCGGGGCAGCTGGGCCGGCAGTAGATGCCGGTCGTCACCACCGCGAAGAAGAACTCCCCGTCGAATCGTGCGTCCCTGCTGGACACCGCTTCGTATCTCGCCTCGTCATCCCTCACACCACCAGTGTGCGCGGCCCGAAGGAGGAGAGCTGGCGGGATTCGGACACGGCCTTCGGGAGGGCGTCGAGGGCCGAGCCGGCATACGTGCGATCCGGGCCGGTGCGGGCGGGCGGCCCGCACCGGGACCCGGACGCCGGCGCGTCAGCCCCGCGGCCCCCGCTTGCGCTCCATCATGTGGCGGCCCAGCGCCTGCTTCTGCTTCCAGTCGCGCCGGATCTCGGCCCGGAGCCGGACGTCCGTCTTGGCGACGATGCGCTGGTTCTCCCGCAGCAGCTTGCGATAGCTGTGCAGCCGGCGCTCCGGGAGAGTCCCGCTCGCGACGGCTTCCTGCACCGCGCAGCCGGGTTCGGACTCGTGTGCGCAGTCGTGGAAACGGCACTCCTCGGCCAGCGCCTCGACATCGGAGAACGTCCGGGCCAGGCCGCCCTCCGCGTCCCACATCCCGACGCCCCGCAGACCGGGGGTGTCGATCAGGACCCCGCCCCACGGCAGCGGCAGCAGATCCCGTGTCGTCGTGGTGTGCCGCCCCTTGCCGTCCCGGTCCCGAATGGCCCGGACTTCCTGCACCTCCTCCCCGAGCAGGGCGTTGGCCAGGGTCGACTTCCCAGCGCCGGACCGGCCGAGCAGCGCCGATGTGCCCCCTGCCAGCACGGCGGACAGCACCTCGACCCCTTCACCGGTCGCCGCGCTCACCGCGAGGACCTGCACCCCGGGCACCGCGGTCCCGGCGTCCGCCACGAGGTATTCGAGCCCGGCCGGATCCGCGACCAGGTCCGCCTTGGTCAGCACCACCAGCGGCTGAGCCCCGCTCTCCCAGGCGAGCGACACGAACCGCTCGATCCGCCCGAGGTCGAGAGCGTCGGCCAGGGAGACGGCGATCACCGCGTGATCGACGTTGGCCGCGAGGATCTGCCCTTCGGAGCGTTTCGACGACGCGGAGCGAGCGAAAGCGGTACGCCGGGGCAGCAGGGCCCGCACCACGCCGTCCAGGTGATCGCCGCTGCGGCCGTTGTCGAGGTCGATGACCGCCCAGTCACCCGTGCAGGGCACCCGCATCGGGTCGCCGGTCGCCACCAGCGCGGTGTCCGCGAGGACGGTCCGTACGCCGTCGGCATCCGCGGGGCCGGCCGGCACCACCGCGTCGACCCGGCCGCGGTCGACTCGCACGATCCGGCCGGGCAGGAACCCCTTGCCGGCGAAGGGGGCGAAGCTGTCCACGAACCCGTCGTCCCAGCCGTACGAAGCCAGCGTGCGCGTCGGGGACGCGGCGGAGGGGACGGAGGAAGCAGAAGAGGAATTCAAGGGAAACCCTTCACAAGGGTGGCCCCGGCGCCGCGCGGAACGCGCGGAGAAAGAAAGAGAGTGTGTTCAGCCGGAGACCACGGAAGCGGGATTGATGATCCTGTGAGTGCGGGCAGCGCCCATCGCAACAACAGCCATCGGTCACACCTCCTGGTCCGTCAACAGCCGGGCACGGCAGCCGAACTGGCGCCGTGCGGAACGCCTTCACGATAGACAGAGCACGGGCAGCCGCGCCACACAATTAATTCCCGGCCCCCCGCTCCGGCCGAAGCACCGTTGTGCACACCCATTTCTCCGGCCGCCGCCGGAGGGGCCCGCCCTCGTGGCGTACGGCCGCCGAACGCCCAATAGCTGAACACAATGCTAGATATGGTGTATGCAGGAAAATTTCGGGCGAGAGGGTGACGGCCCCCCGTCGGCACGCCTCTCCCCGAGGCGACGCCTTCGCTCCCTGCTGAGCGAGCACAGCGTCGCAGGTCAGGTTTTCCTGCTCCAGCTCGCCCTCGCCCTGGTGCTCGTCGTCGCCGCGGTGGTGGTCCTCGTCCTGCAGGCCCGCGGCGCAGGCATGGAAGAGGCCCGCCAGCGTTCCGTCGTCGGCGCCCAGGCCTTCGCGCACGCGCCGGGCACGCTGGAGGCCATCCAGTCCTCCGACCCCACCGCACGGCTCCAGCCCAGGGCGGAGGAGGCGCGCAAGGAGGCCGATCTCGACTACATCGTCGTGTTCGACCCGAAGACCGGTCTGCGATGGACGCACCCCGATCCGAGCCTGATCGGCGAGCACGTCATCGGCTCGTACCGGCAAGGGCTCGCCGGGAAGACCACCACCAGCACCTTCGCCACGTCCGTCGGGCCGGCCGTCAACACCACCGTCCCCGTCAAGGACCGCGACGGAAAGGTCGCCGGGCTGGTGTCCGTCGGGATCACCGTACGGAACACCCAGGAGCGGGTGGGGCACCAGTTGCCGCTGCTGCTGGGATCCGCCGCGGGCGCGCTCGCGCTGGCGACCGGCGGCGCGGCGCTGGTGAGCCGCCGGCTGCGTCGGCAGACGCACGGCCTGGATCCCGCCGAGATCACGCGGATGTTCGACCACCACGACGCGGTGCTGCACGCGGTACGCGAAGGCGTGCTGATCGTGGGCGGCGACGGCCGGCTGCTGCTGGCCAACGACGAGGCCAGACGCCTGCTGCACCTCCCCGAGGACGCCGAACGCCGCCATGTGCAGGAGCTGGGACTGCAACCGCGGTTGCTGGCCCTGTTGACCTCGGGGACGGAGGCGACCGACGAGGTCCTGCCGTCCGGCGACCGCCTGCTCGCGGTGAACGTCCGGCCCACCGCCCCGTACGGCGGGCCTGCGGGGACGGCGGTGACGCTGCGGGACTCCACCGAGCTGCGGGTGCTGGCCGGCCGGGCGGAGGAGGCGCAGGAACGGCTGCGGCTGCTGTACGACGCCGGGATGCGGATCGGCACCACGCTGGAGGTGGTGCGCACGGCGGAGGAGCTTGCCGAGGTCACCGTGCCCCGGTTCGCCGACATCGTCACCGTGGAGTTGAAGGAAGCGGTGCTGCGGGGACAGGGACCGACCGGGGCGGACCAGGAGGCCCACCGGGTGGTCGTCCGCGGCCTCGCGGAGGACTCACCGCTGTACCCGCCGGGCGAGCTGCTCGGCTTCCTTCCGGGCACCGCGATGGCGTCGGAGGTGGCGCGCGGGCGGCCGGTGCCGGAGAGCGACCTGCGGACGGCCGACCGCTGGCGGGCCCAGGATCCCGAGCGGGCCCGCGCAGCGCTGGCACACGGCATCCACTCGCTGATCAGCGTTCCCCTCCAGGCCGGTGGGGTGGTGCTGGGGCTGGCCACGTTCTGGCGTTCGGGCGCGTCCGACCGTTTCGACGAGGAGGACCTGGTCTTCGCCGAGGAGCTGGCCACCCGGGCGGCGGTCTCGATCGACAACGCCCGCCGCTACACCCGCGAGCACACCACCGCCGTCACCCTCCAGCGCAGTCTGCTGCCCCGGGTCCTGCCGGAGCAGTCCGCCCTGGAGGTGGCCCACCGCTATCTGCCCGCGCAGGCCGGGGTCGGCGGTGACTGGTTCGACCTCATCCCGCTGCCCGGCGCCCGGGTCGCCCTCGTCGTCGGTGACGTCGTCGGGCACGGACTGTATGCCGCGGCCACCATGGGCCGGCTGCGCACCGCCGTGCACAACTTCTCGGCCCTGGATCTGCCGCCCGAGGAGCTGCTGGGCTACCTCGACGAACTCGTCAGCCGGATCGACACCGACCGGGCGGGCGAGGACAACGGTGCGGGGCAGTCGGGCGAGCGGGCGGGCATCACGGGCGCCAGCTGCCTGTACGCCATCTACGACCCGGTGGACGGGCGGGCGACGTTCGGGCGGGCGGGCCATCCGGGGCCGGCCCTGGTGCTGCCCGACGGCACGGTCACGTTCCCCGACGTGCCGGTGGCGCCGCCGCTCGGGCTCGGCGGCAGTCTGCCGGTGGAAACCGCGGAGATCCCGCTGCCGGAGGGGTCACGGCTGGTGCTGTACACCGACGGCCTCGTCGAGGGCCGTCAGCACGACTTCGACACCGGCCTCGCGCTGCTGCGCTCCGCCCTGAGGGGTGGGGCGGACCGCACTCCGGAGGAAGTGTGCGCGGCCGTCCTCAGCACCATGCTCCCCACCCGACCGAGCGATGACATCGCGCTGCTGGTGGCCAGGACCCGCCTGCTGGATCCGGCGCGGGTCGCCGAGTGGGACGTACCGTCCGACCCGGCCGCGGTCGCGCGGGTGCGCGCGGCGTGCAGCCGGCGGCTGGAGTCGTGGGGGCTGGAGGACATCGGGTTCACCACCGAGCTGATCCTCAGCGAGCTGATCACCAATGCCATCCGCTACGGCACCCAGCCGATCCGGGTCCGCCTGCTGTACGACCGGGCGCTGATCTGCGAGGTCGCGGACGGTGCCGCCACCGCACCCCATCTGCGCCGGGCCGCGCTCACCGACGAGGGCGGCCGGGGCCTGTTCCTGGTGGCCCAGCTCGCCGACCGCTGGGGTACCCGCTACACCCCGAACGGCAAGATCATCTGGACCGAGCAGAGTCTCGACGCCGGACACCAGGAGCCCGGCCCCGGGCTCGCCGAGGACATCCTCGACCAGTGGGACGAGCCGGCGCTGTGACCGCCGCGGTCCGGCGCGGGAGAACGCCGGGCCGCGGCGGTGCACATCAGCCGCGCTCGGTGCCGGGCGCCGCCGCGGTCAGGCGGACCGGCTCCGGATAGAACTCGCGGGGGCGGTCGGCGGCGTCCTTGAGGCGGCCGAGGAGGCTCGCCGGCTATTCGACGAGCCAGTAGCTCGCCACCGCCGTGGGCACGGCCACCAGCAGCACGATCGCGACGGCCGGGGGGAAGGCGTCGTACGACCTCTCGCACATTTGCCACATCCATGACAAGAGTGGCCTCCTGAAAGAGCCGTCTCCGGGGGAATCGGCCCGTCGCGTGAGGACGTGGGTCGGTCGAGGAGCGAAGCGCGCGAGGGCACTCCGGCTGGTCTCGCATATGAAGGGTCCCCTCCTGGTCGGATTGTGGGGGGAGGAGCGGATTCTGGTGAGCTGTCACCGGTCGGCCCGTATGCGGGCCGTCGGCAACGCCGGCCTCCGCGATCACTGCGACGCCGCCCCTTCATCCGCGTAACGCTCTGATTACGTCACCCCGTCGAGACGGCTCCCCACGCCCTTACCGACCGGTACGCACCGGTCGATCTGCTATACCCGGTAAGCGAGTTGATGAGGTGTATCAGCAGAAAAGGCACATCTCGTCCCCCGGGATCGCGCGTGGGTGCTGCCACCTTCGAGTCGAAGGGGAACTGTCGGTTCGTACCTCTCGACCATCTGTTAATCTGCCCGCTCCTGGATGTTCCTCCATGTCCCCCCTCCCCCAAGCGCCCCCCGCTCCCCGGGTGCAGCGAGGTGTCCCGCACGTGTACAGCACTCCGTTTTCCCCCGCAGAGTCCAGATCCGCGCGCGCCCGGGTGGGCCTGACCACGGCTCAGGTCGCCCAGACCATGACGGCGTGCGGCGCCCCGGTCCGCCCCGAGCTGGTCGAAGCCTGGGAGTACGGCTCCCAGCTGCCCACCGAGCAGCAGCTCTTCGTGCTGGCCGATGTCCTGTGGTGCCCGCCGACCGTCCTGATGGGTGTCGAACCGCGCACCCTGGCCGAGCACCGGCTGGCCCGGCAGCTGAGCACGGACCGGCTGGCGCAGATCATCGGCATGGACCCGGACATGTACCGGGCCGCGGAGGCGGCCCAGCAGTGGACCGGCGACTACCGGCAGACCAAGGCCCTGGTGGAGGCGCTGGGTCTGTCGCTGCGCAAGCTGATCGACGTCATGGGCCAGGTCGAGGACCTGGGCCGGCACCTGCGGTCGGCCATCGACGGGCGCTGGAAGGCACACGTCGGGCCGGTCACGGAGATCACCACCCTGAACAAGACCAGGGTCGGTGACGCGCTGCGCACCATGAACGGGGAGTTCCAGGAGTTCTCCGAGCGCTACATGGGACATGTGGTGGCCCGGAACGACGATGCCCGCCTCAAGGAGGTCGCGGCCGAGCGCTCGGCGTATCTGCGCCGCCTGGTGGACCGGTTCTGGGAGCTGATCGGCGAGGCGGGCGAGGCGCCGCCGTTCAACACCGTCGGTCGCTGACCGCCACGGCTCGCCGAGCCCCGCGGCACACCGCGGCGGGCGGGGAACGCGCCGGCGGACCGCCGTGCCCTCCCCGCCCGCGGCCGTGGTCCGGCTCAGCGGGTGGCCGCGCCGAAGTACGGATCGGCCGGCTCGGCCGACTCGTCGTCCTCGATGTCGTCCCAGTCGATCTCCATCGACTTGCGACGCGTGAAGACGTTGAAGAAGAGATTGAGCACGATGGCGGTGAGGCCGCCCAGCGTGATGCCGCTGTCGAGGACCGCGCGGACGTCGTCCGGCATCCGGTCGAAGAACGGCCCGACCACCGTGGGCAGCATCGAAGCGCCCAGGCTGACCGCCAGGATCAGGGCGTTGCGCTCCTCGCGCAGGTCCACCTTGCCCAGGATCTGGATGCCGACCGCGGCGACCATGCCGAACATCGAGATGGCCGCCCCGCCGAGCACCGGGTGCGGGATCACGGCGACCAGACTGCCCGCCTTCGGCAGCAGGCCCAGGATGATCATGAAGACGCCTGCCCCGACCACCACGAACCGGCTCATCACCCTGGACATCCGCACCAGACCGATGTTCTCGGCGAAGGCGACGTAGGGGAAGGAGTTGAACACTCCGCCGAGGACGGTGGCGGCGCCGTCCGCGCGCAGCGCCCGGGCGACGGTGTCGTTGTCGACCCTCTTGCCGGTGATCTCGCCGATGGCGTACACGTCGCCGGTCGTCTCCACCATCGTGATCAGCATGACCACCACCATGGCGATGATGGGGAAGAGCTCGAACTTCGGCAGGCCGTAGTGGAACGGGGTGCTGACGCCGAACCAGTCGGCCTCGCCGACCGCGCCGAACTGCACGTCGCCCAGGAGCCAGGCGACCGCCGTACCGACGACCAGGCCCAGCAGGACGGCCAGGCTGCTCAGATACGGCTTGCCGACCCGCACCACGACGAGGATGAAGAGCAGCGTGCCCAGGGCGTAGAGGAGGTTCTTGGGGTCGCCGTATTCGGGCTTCCCGATCAACTGCGCACCGCCGGCCGCGTCCTGCAGGCCCTGGGGTATCAGCGTGAGCCCGATGATGGTGAGGATCGTGCCGATGACGAGCGGCGGGAAGTACTTCACCAGCTTGCTGAAGAAGGGTGCGAAGAGGAACGTCGCGATGCCCGCAGTGATCACCGCACCGTAGACCACGAGGAGGCCGGCGGTGCCGCCGCCCGCCCCCAGGCCGATGGCGATCATCGGCGAGACGGCGGTGAAGGTGACGCCCTGGACCAGGGGCAGCTTGGCGCCGATCTTCCAGACGCCGAGTGCCTGGATGATCGAGGCGACACCGCAGGTCAGCAGGTCGGCGTTGATCAGGTAGACGAGCTCGTCGTGGGAGAGCCCCAGGGAGTTGCCCAGAAGGATCGGGACAATGACCGCTGCCGCGTAGAAGGCAAGGACGTGCTGGAACCCGTAGAGGGCGAGCTTGCCGACGGGGAGCACCTCGTCGACCGGGTGCGCCCTCTGCCGGGGGAACTGCTGGGAGGATTGTCGGGAGACTCGTGCCATCTCTGCCTTGCCTTCACGAGGTAGGTGAATAAGAGGGAACCCGGCGCCGTCGTGTCCCGGATGACAGGACGGGCCGGCTGGGTCATACAAAGCCGACGCTCGGCGGTGTTGCCGACACCACGTAGCCCTGCGCTGCACATTGCGTCCTGGTTCGACAGGACATCCTTCGATCAACGCAGCAAATTCCGGCATTTCCATGGAATTTGCAGGTGGGATCAATCGAAGCGCTCACCATAGTTGACCCCCGCACTTTCCCGCGAGTAACCGGACACCACACCCGTACACAGCCGGAAGAGAACGGCACACGGCAGGGAAAAGGACACCCTTCGCTTTCCGGGTCATCGCGCGGATTCGCACCCCGCATGCCCTCTTAAGTGGTCCGTCCGGCACCACCGTTCGCCGCCGCCGCCCGACGCGCCGCACGGCTCGGCGACGGCGGCCCCGTGCGGGGCGGGGCGCCCCGGGCAAACAGGCGCGGCCCGGCCCCCCGCCGTAAAATTCCTGTATGGCAGAGCGGCCGGGATCCCCTCCCGCACCTGAACTCCTCGTGGAGTCCAACGGCGACTCGCAGGTGATCGATCCGCACCGCATCTACCACGTGGGGCGCGATCCGACGAGCGATGTCGTGCTGAGCGACGCCCGCGTCTCCTGGCATCACGCCGTGCTGCGGGCCACGTCCGGGCACTGGCTGGTGGAGGACGAGGGCAGCACCAACGGGACGTACGCCGACGGGCGGCGGGTGGAGCAGTCCGGCGTGGGCCCCGGCAGCGTGATCCGGTTCGGCAACCCCGCCGACGGCCCGTGCGCGGTGCTCACCGGCGTGCCCCGGCCCGAGAAGTCGGCGCGACGGCCGTCCGCCGTCTCCCACCCGGCCGGCACCCACACGTTCCGGCAGCCGAGTTCGGTACGGCCGCTCCCCGCGGCCCGGACCATACGGATCGGCCGCGCACCGGACAACGACCTGGTCATCGACGACCTCGTGGTCTCGCGCCGGCACGCGGAACTGCGGTCCGGCCCCGAGGGCTACGAGATCGTCGACCTCGGCAGCCACAACGGCACCTATCTCAACGGCCAGCCGGTGACCGGCGCCGCCGTCATCCCCGGTGACATCGTCGGCATCGGCCACTCCGCCTTCGCCCTCGTCGGCGATGAACTCCAGGAATTCATCGACACCGGCGAGGTGTCGCTGGACGTCCAGGACCTCGCCGTACGGGTCGACAAGGGGCGCAGGACGCTGCTCGACACGGTCTCCTTCCCCGTCGGCGAAAAGTCGCTGCTCGCCGTGGTCGGACCGAGCGGCGCCGGGAAGTCGACGCTGCTCAACGCACTGACCGGGCTGCGCCCCGCGGACGGCGGCACCGTGCTCTACGACGGCCGCGACCTGTACCGCGACTACGCCGAGCTGCGCCAGCGCATCGGGCTCGTACCGCAGGACGACATCCTGCACTCCCAGCTGACCGTGCGCCGGGCCCTCGGCTACGCCGCGCAACTGCGCTTCCCCGAGGACACCGCGAAAGCGGAACGGCAGGCGCGGGTCGACGAGGTGATCCATGAGCTGGGGCTGGACCAGCGCGTCAAGCAGCCGATCCACAGCCTCTCCGGCGGCCAGCGCAAGCGGGTGAGCGTGGCGCTGGAACTGCTGACGAAGCCGTCGCTGCTCTTCCTCGACGAGCCGACTTCCGGTCTCGACCCCGGCATGGACCGGTCGGTCATGCATATGCTCCGCGGCCTGGCCGACGACGGCCGGACCGTCATCGTCGTCACCCACAGCGTGCTGAGCCTCGACGTCTGCGACCGGCTGCTGGTCCTCGCACCGGGCGGCAGGATCGCGTTCTACGGCCCGCCGGAGGACGCCCTGCCGTTCTTCGGGTTCGCGCAGTGGCCGGAGGCGTTCGAGGCCTTCGAGAACGACCAGGACCGGGACTGGGCGGGGCAGTTCCGGGGGTCCCACCTCCACCGGCACTACATCGCCGCCGACTCCCGGCAGCCGCGGCGCACCCCCGAGTCCCCGCGGGGCCCGGTGGCCGCGCCCAAGGCGCAGAGCTGGGGCGCACAGCTGCGCACCCTGGTCCGCCGGTACGCCGCGGCGCTGACCGCGGACCGGACGTTCCTGATCATCATGGTGGCGCTGCCGTTCGTGATGGGGGCGATGGCGCACGCCCTGGCCGGCAGCCGGCTCACCAAGGACTCGGCGCTGAACGCGCTGCTGATCCTGTGCGTCGGCGCGGTGCTGACGGGCGCCGCCAACGCGGTGCGCGAACTGGTCAAGGAGCGGGTGATCTACCAGCGGGAGAGGGCCGTCGGCCTGTCCCGCTCGGCGTACCTGATGTCCAAGGTGCTGGTGCTGGGAGTGATCACGGTCGTACAGGCCGTCGTCCTGACGATGGTGGCGCTGTTCGGGGTGAAGCTCAACACGCCCGACGGCAAAGGAGTGTTGCTGCCACCCTTGATCGAAATCACCCTCGCCGTGGCGCTGTTGGCCTTCACCGCCATGATGCTCGGCCTTTTCGTGTCCGCCCTGGTGCGGAAGGAGGAGGTCACCATGCCGCTGCTGGTCCTCCTCGCGATCGTGCAGGTCGTCTTCTGCGGCGCGCTGCTCAAGCTCCAGGGCGTCCCGGGGCTGGAGCAGCTGGCGTGGCTTGTGCCCTCCCGGTGGGCGCTGGGGGCCATGGCGGGCACGATCGATCTGCACCGGATCGTGCCGACGGACATCACCTCGGACCCGTTGTTCCAGCATTCGGCGGGGGTCTGGCTGCTCAACCTGGGGATGCTGGTCGTGCTCTGCCTCGTGCTGGGGTTCCTGGTCACCAAGCTGCTGCGGCGGCGCGAGCCCGAGATCATGCGCAAGTAGCGCCGAGGAGCCGCCTGTGACCGCGCCCGCCTTCCTCCCCAGCCATGTCGTCCCGCCGGAAGGCATGGCCACCTGGTCGGCCCCGGACGCCACCCGGCCGCTGGTGCCGCTCGACCCGCTGCTGCCGGTCCAGGTCGTCGAGCGCCGGGGCGACTGGGCGCTCGCGCTGTGCTCCAACGGCTGGTCGGCGTGGGTCGACGGGCGGTTGCTGCTGTCCGTACCGCACGGCCCGCCGGCGGCGGGTCAGCCCGCGGCCAGGACCGCGGACCCCCGGCCGCTGCTGGGCGCGGTCGAGGGCGAACTGAGCCGCTACCGGCGGCTGATCGAGGAGCTGGCCGCGGGGCGGCTGGACGGCGAGTCGTTCGGACAGCGCACCCGGGGCATGCGGGTGGGGGTCGTCGTGGACGGCGAAGCGGTCTGGCTGTACGACGCGCGGCACGAGCGGTGGTGCTACTGCGACGGGCCGTCGATGGAGACCTACGCGGTGAGCGCGCGGCCTTCGACGTCACCGGCGCCGGACGATACGGGCGGCGCGTCGCCGTCGTACGGCGCATCGGGGCCGTACGAGACATCACGGTCGTACGAGGCGCCGCGGTCTCGCGGAGAGGCTGGGGCCCATGGGGCGTCGGGGGCGGGGGCGTCGACCGCGGGACCGCCTTCGGCTCCTGAGGCGCAGGAGACCACGGTCCTGGCGCCCGGCGAGACGGGCGCGGACGGCCGCAGCGCGCCGCAACCGGCCGAAGCCGCCTACGAAGCGACCCGCGTCGTCCGGCCGGACGACTTCCCCCCGGAGGCCACTCCCGCCCTACGCCCCGACACCACACCGCCGGAAGCCACCCGCGCCGTACGCCCCGATGAGCTCCTCCCCGACGCCACACGGACCGTCCGCCCGGAGGACCTTTCGCACGAGGCCTCGCCCATTGCGCCGCGAGAGGAGACGGAGCGCGCCCCTGCCCGGGCCCGCACACCGGAGGAGCAGGACCCCGACGAGACCCGGGCGATCCAGCAGGGCGCCGACCGCCCTGGCACACCGCACCCGCCGCCACCAGACCATCCGCCCACCCGCCCGGGTGACTTCGGGTGAGGGGCGAGGGGACGCCGCCCGACCGGCCGAGGGAACGCTCGACCGCAGCCGATGCCTCCGGGCTGCGGGGGCGTCGGATCGCGGCCTATCTACTGGAGGACGAGATCGGCCGGGGCGGCATGGCCGTCGTCTACCGCGCCGAGGACCTGCGACTCGGCCGCACGGTCGCGGTGAAGCTGCTGGCCCCCGAACTGGCCCGCAACGACACCTTCCGCCGGCGCTTCGCCCACGAGTCCCGGGTGGCCGCGGCCATCGACCATCCGCACATCGTGCCGGTCTTCGAGGCCGGGGAGACCGACGGCGTCCTCTATATCGCCATGCGCTATGTCGAGGGCCGGGACCTGCGTGCGCTGCTCGACCGCGACGGCAGGCTGCCCCTGGAGACCGCCTGCCGGATCGCCCTCCAGGTGGCCTCAGCGCTGGACGCCGCCCATGCGCACGACCTCGTGCACCGGGACGTCAAGCCGGGCAACATCCTGGTCGCCGAGGGCACCGACAGCGACCGCCCCGAGCACGTCTACCTGACCGACTTCGGGCTGACGAAGAAGTCCCTGTCGCTGACCGGCTTCACCAGCGTCGGGCAGTTCGTGGGCACGCTGGACTATGTGGCGCCGGAGCAGATCTCGGGGCGCCCGGTGGACGGCCGGTGCGACGTCTACAGCCTGGCCTGCGTCGTGTTCGAAATGCTGACCGGAGCGCCGCCGTTCCGCCGCGACGACGACATGGCGCTTCTCTGGGCGCATCAGTACGATCCGCCCCCGGCCCTGACGACGCTGCGGCCCGACCTCGGGCCCGCCGTCGACACCGTGCTGGCCGCGGCGCTTGCCAAGGCACCGGAGGACCGCTACGAGACCTGCCGCGGGTTCGTCACCGCGCTGCGGACAGCGGGCAGAACCGTGCCGCGCGGGGCGACGGCGGTCCGGCCCGAGGAGCATGCGCCGACCAGGGTGGACGTCGACGTGGAACAGACCGGTCCGCGCAGCACGGCTCCCCCTCCCCCACCGCGCTGGGCGACACCGGTGTTCCCGGGCCGGCCCTAGCGGTCCTTCCGAACGCGAGCCGCGCCCGGGGGCCTGGGCGCCGGTCCGGGAAAGGGGAGAGGTCAGGCGCCGGAAGAGGGCCCGGGGCGGCGCGCCTCGGCGAACGGCACCTGGCCACGGTGCAGGACCCGGCGCGCCAGAAGGCTGCCGAGCCAGCCCGTCACCAGCCCCCAGGCCGCGCCGAGACCCACCAGCCGCAGAAGTTCCGGTTGCAGGACGATCTCGCCTCCCAGGCCGCCGAGGTCCCCGATGCCCATCAGGGAGAGGCCGTAGTGGGCGAAGACCTCGGTGAGCAGTCCGACGACGAGCAGGGTGAGCGCCAGGGCGACGGCCATCTCCAGCGCGTGCCGCCAGGCAGGTACCCCGGCCGGCGCACGGACCGCCGCGACGAACGCGGCGGCCAGCAGCACCACCGCCGCCAGGGCCACCAACAGCCAGGCGCGGCCGTCGTATGCGGCAAGGGCGCCCACGTCGAGGGTGCGGTCACCGCCACGGCTGCGCAGCGCCTGGTCGAGCACATGCGGCATGGGCAGACCGATGCCCTTGTCGACGTGTCCCGTCCAGGCGCCGCCCATCCCGACGCCCAGCGCCATCCACACCAGGTTCGGCAGGCCGAGGCAGATGACCGCGAAGGTCTCCGCCTGATGGCCCTTGGTGAGGAGCACCACCACGCCGGCGATCAGTCCGATCACGACATAGCCGAGCAGCACCAGCAGCATCGCGAACCCGGGCGGCCGTACGGAGTTCTGGAAGTGCAGCAGTCCGGAGGAGAGCGGCGCCCGGCGCGAGATGAGGAAGGTGAGCGCGAGCACCGCGACCAGCCACAGCAGCCCCAGACCGAGCGTGGCGGGGACATCGGCGCGGAAACTGACGGTGGGCGTCGCGCCGAATTCCGCGCCGAGGTCGTCGGCGGTGTCGTCGCCGAGCGAGATGCGGAAACTGTGGCGCGCGGCCAGGGCGAGGAACAGCAGGAAGAGCAGCCAGAACAGGGCGGTACGGGCGACCCGGCCGAGCAGTTCTCCGGTGCCGGCCACCGCCCGATGGCGGAGCGGCAGCAGAAAGACGGTGGCGGTGGCCAGGACGCCGGCCAATGTCACCGACAGCGGCACGACCTCCAGGGCCGCGTCCGCCTGCACGATGACGCCGGCGTCGCCCCACAGGTCCACCGAACCGCCTGCCGCGATGACGACAACGGCGGCGACCACCCGGGGAAATGCCCCGCCCGGCAGGTCGCCCGCCCCCGCGGCCCACAGGCCGAGCGCGGCGACCACGAACATCGCGACGATGCCCGCCGCGGCCGCCCCCAGAGCCTCCGCCCAGGCCCGCACCAACGGCGGCGCGCCGACGGGACGTGACGGCTTGTCGGGGCCGGCCGGCGAATGGCCTCGCATCTGGCTCACGCAAGTCTCCTGCCGGGCGGGCGGGACCGAGGGGTGACAACTCGCCCGAACGACATGTGCCGTGCCGTGGGGACGCCTTGAACCACCGTAAGCACGAGCGGGCCGCCCCGCTTGCGGACACCGCCGTGCCGGGGCACACAATGGCTTTGATATAGGCAAATACGGGCAAAATTCGCATCGCCGGATGGCCCACGCGCGTCGGAAGATCGGAAGAGGGGCCCGTGACAACGCCACCGCCGCCTGACAGCCACCCGACCGGCCCGCCGTCGGGGCCACTGTCCGACCCCTCCTCGGGCTCACCCGCCGGCCCTTCGCCCGAGCCGACCCAGGTCGACTCCGGCCCGCAGGAGGGACCGCCCGAGCAGCCGGCACCGCCGGGGCCTCCCACCACACCGGGTGGCCCCGGCGACGGTGGCGGCAGCGGCGGCGGTGACTCCGGGGGCGACGGCGGCGCGGGTGGCGCGTCCGGTGGGCGGGGCGGCGGCAAGCCCTGGTGGCGCTCCGCGCCGCGCGTCGCGATCATCTCGGCCGCCGTGGTGGCCGCCGTGGTCCTGACCGTGGTGCTCACCCGCCCGGACGGCACCTCGGGCTCGGGCGAGGTGTTCCTGCAGCCCGCCGCCGCCGAGGGCCCGGACCCCTACACCGAGTCGACGGCGAAGGACTCCTCCGCACCCGCTTCCCCGACGGCGACACCCGCCGCGCCCTCCGGCGGGGACGACGGCACGACCGGCGTCCGCGGCTCGGCGCCCGGCCTGTACGGCGGCAGCCGGAACGCCGCGAGCTGCGACGTCGATCAGCAGATCGCCTTCCTCCAGAAGGACCGGACCAAGGCCGCGGCGTTCGCCGGCGTCGCGGGCATCGACACCGGCTCGATCCCGTCGTACCTGCGGTCGCTGACACCCGTACAGCTGCGTATGGACACCCGGGTCACCAACCACGGCTTCAAGGACGGGAAGGCCACCGCCTACCAGGCGGTGCTGCAGACCGGCACGGCCGTCATGGTCGACTCCCGTGGGGTGCCGCGGGTGCGCTGCGCCTGCGGGAACCCCCTCACGCCTCCGGTGGCCGTCAAGGGAACACCGAAGACCGTCGGCAAGTCCTGGCCGGCCTACCGCTCCTCGAACGTGGTGGTCGTACAGGAGGCCACGACGGTGGTGAACGTCTTCGTCCTCGTCGACCCGGACACCGGACAGTGGTTCCAGCGCCCCCAGGGCGACACCGGTGGCTCGGACGTCCCGACGACACCGCCGACGCGGACGCCCTCCGCCTCCCCCTCGTCGCCGACACCGACCTCGCAGCCCCCTTCCGAACCGCCCGGGTCGACGCCCGCTTCACCGCCCTCGGCGCCCGGCACCTCGTCCGCGCCGCCGGACAGTGACACGCCGGGCCCCGACTCCCCGGCCCCGCCGAGCGAGGCACCCGACTCCGCCTCCCAGGGCTCGGCCTCCGGTGGTGAGTCCTAGGGCGGCCCGCCCGGCCCGCGGGGTCTGACGCAGGAGTTGGAGAGCGCCCCCTGGTCCGTCACGCCCTGACGGACGGCGACGGACGGTGGCGGGGGGGGGGGGGGGGGGGGGGGGGGGGGGGCCCCCGCGGGGGGGGGGGGGGGGGGGGGGGGGGGGGGGGGGGGGGGGGGGGGGGGGGGGGT